>JAJFLH010000030.1 GCA_021772775.1 Mariprofundus sp.
AGTGTGTTTGAGTTACAAATCGTTTCCGTATCACGCCTTACAGCTTCCATTCCCCCCCTAAAAAGGGCCTTCTAAGCCCGAAAGACAGTAGATATTTCAGCACTAATTCAAATGAATTAACAGCTTAGCTTGGTCTGACCCGACTCCACAGGTGAAGTAATTATATATTATGTCCCCGAAACTTGCGGAACTTGTCGGAACTCGAGTTAGTCTGATCAGGCTTGGATGGAACTATCGATAGAATGCCGCTAATATATCCGAATACAGCCTGAATAAGGAGTCGATCATGCATGAATCAATTATCAGTCTTACCGAGTTCAAATCAGGAGCCAGCCAGCAGATCAAAGCATTGAAAGAGCATTCTGACCCGCTGATTCTGACCCAGAATGGTCGGGCTACTGCCGTGGTAGAAGATTATGCGCAGTACCAGCGCCAACAAAAGTCCCTCGCTCTGTTACGCCTGATGGTTCAAGGTGAAGATGATATTCAACATGGCCGATTAACACCGCAGTCGGAGGTTTTTGATACGCTTAAAAAACGCCTGAACGCCGAAAAACAACATGATTGAATATAACGTTCTATGGGCGGATGTCGCCCGCGCAGACCTGGATGATATCGCCAACTTTATTGCTGAGGAGGATGGCATTGAAATCGCATTAGAGGTTGTCTTACGTCTGGAGCGCAAAGCTTCAAAACTGGTCAGCATGCCAAAGCGCGGGGTGATCGTTCCCGAACTACTCGACATCGGCGTGCTGCAATATCGCCAGTTGACTGAACGGCCATGGAGAATTCTTTATCGCATCCTTGGCAACACCGTTCATGTGGTCGCCATCGTGGATAGCCGCCGGGATATGGTCTCATTTCTAATGGAAAGGCTGTTGCGGGTTTGATGGCTGTCGGCATGGTTAAAGTGAGTGCATTTAGTAAACCGTCACCGTAATCACCCAATACATATCAAGAAATTCATTCACGTCATCGCGTTGTGACTTGGCTTCAGGCATCCGTTAGATACAATCACCGCCCATATCAAGACATAACCACATAGGTTGTGACTTGGCTTCAGGCATCCGTTAGATACAATTCCCTCATCGTTTCCAAAACAATACGACAGGTTGTGACTTGGCTTCAGGCATCCGTTAGATACAATTAGCTGGTGATCAGCTTCACCGGCTGCGATGTTGTGACTTGGCTTCAGGCATCCGTTAGATACAATGTTGTCAATCTCGAACTTTTCACCAGTGAGTTGTGACTTGGCTTCAGGCATCCGTTAGATACAATCGTATTACCCCACTCAATGGAAGCCATTTTGTTGTGACTTGGCTTCAGGCATCCGTTAGATACAATGCAGCATTCATAATGGTGACGTCATAGCCCGTTGTGACTTGGCTTCAGGCATCCGTTAGATACAATATCCGAGATGTTGTTTGACTCTTTAATTGTGTTGTGACTTGGCTTCAGGCATCCGTTAGATACAATAGTTCATACATAAACAGTTGAAAGGTTGGAGAAATCCAACCTTTCTTGTTCTGAAAATAAGGCTAAAACATCTCAATTTGCGCAGGCCCCTGCTCTGTTTTTTTACGTCGTTTGCCATAAAACACCTCCATTCTTCCAAATTGTTTATCTGTAATCTGGATCAACCGTACTTCACCATCTGGAGGCAATGATTTTTTCACACGTTCAAAATGCACAACTGCATTCTCTTCACTGGCACAATGTCGAATGTAGACAGAATATTGCATCATACCAAAACCATCCTTTAAAAGCATTTTGCGAAACTGTGTATAATGCTTACGTGCAGCCTTGGTATCGGTGGGTAGATCAAACATCGCGACAATCCACACCGAACGGAATCCTCCAAAAACCGTAATGGTCAAGAATCAAATGCTGGAATCAGCAGACATGGATCTTCCCCTGCCAATGATCGCAGTAGATTGGCCGATAAGAGATGCAATGCATTCATCAATGGACGACTTTCCCCTGACAAAAACACATCCTGAGACAGTACACCCAGCAATGCCTGTTTAATCTCAGGCGTCATGCTGTTTTCTCCCGCTTGCCAATGCTTACAAACTTCCCAGTCAATTAACGGCCGAAATGGCTCCATCACATCATCAGCAAGCGGATATGCGTTGTAGCGGTTATGGTGATGTAACCCGAAGGATGGGTGCATCCCTCCTCCACATAAAGCGCGGGCAACAGCGGCCCTGAGCACCGTATAACCATAGTTAAGCATACCATTGGGAGGCAAACCATCGCGCCTGCGCCGGAAGTCTGGGCCAAACAGCGATTTCCAGTAGCGGGCAGCAGCCTGTGCCTCGTGGTTTTCCGTATCACCCGACTTCACCTTCTCAGCCAGAAAGCGAAGCCCCTCACCACCCTCTTTTTCACACTGATCCAGACACCATGCCTGATTCCTTATCTTGGCCTGTACAACCTGTTTCCAGAGTCTTTTCTTTGTCGGCACTTTAGCTGCCACCTGCACGCGAAACCGTTCGGACTGCAGTGAGTTAGTATCTAATGGCAATAGCAGACCATTGGGATGATGATTCTTACCACAGATCACCACAGCCACATTGTTTGCCAACAATTCATTCAGTGCCGCATGACTGTAGGTACAACCAGGATGATCGACAATAAGCACCCCCATATCCTCAATGGGAACTGAGCCAACCACTTCACCTTCACGTTTTAATATCAGCTGCTTATTTTTCACTGAGAGATATACAGGTGCAGTGGATATTTCGATAATGCGCTTAATCATTGGAAGGGTAGATGCGCCCTAACGGATCAACAACAATTTTTTGCCCTTTAAATGTATTTGGGTACGCCGATAAAAGGGTAGATTTATCACTGATATTCGCAGCAGTATGTTTACGTAAAAAAATTTGAGTTGCCGCATTCATCTTCTGCACCCTGTACACTTCAAATGCATCTTCACCTGCTGGGACTTTCACCAGTTCATTGATTGAAAGAGACATTACAAAACGTTGACCTTCTTCCAGTTTCCGCTGAATCACAGACTCACCACGCCTTGCCCGCTGTGCCGCTTCAAACATTGAAACCACTACGCCACCGCGTTTTTGATTACCTTTTTTATCCTCATATTCATAGATAACCATGTGATGATTACTGCCCTCTTGAACACCTCGATAAGGATGTTTCTGCCTATTCTTCAACATGCGCATTTTGGAAAACGGTTTATGTAAACGAACCCGCTTGATCGGTTGACCCGTTGCCATAAGAGGCGGATTGGCTTCAGCCTCTTTGAGGGCCTTCTTCACATCTGCCGAATCTTTAGGATCAAACCCTTTACTCAATACATACGAACAAATAGCGGCTCGAATCCTTTCATCACCAATTTGTGTGATCTCTTTGTGCGAAAGTGTTGATACAGGCTTCCTAACAGCATACATCTTTTGTTGTTTCTTATCTGTGAACTTCAATGCACCATAGGCTGTTTCTTCGTGAAGTGCGCCACGGATTTTGCGCATCACCCTGTGTGAAATAACGATTGATTGAATCTCTTCTTCAACATCATGTCGGAAGCTATCCCAAGGCACGGGAAACTGCTCAATGCTCAATTTGTCTAATCGACCATATTTACTGGCAGCACTCATCGCCTTCAAAGCTTTTGGAGTCGAAAGCGCTGTAACTACAGCATCAACGGCATGGTGGCGATGGTCTTCGCGGGTCTTTTCCCCCGAATCATGCAATATTTTATTTAACCCCCATAAATGCCGCAAAGTTGAAGTCATCTGCCCTTTCCCTACCTGCACATGGTATTTGCCTACCAACTGTTCCAGATAGGCTGAAACTTCACGACTGATATAACGGGTATCATTAAGCTGGCGTTCAATAAATGAATTCAGATCAATGCTTTTCTGCCGGAACTTATTGAATTTCTTATAACCAAACTGGCCTGAAAACTTACGTACCCGCGCTAGCATGGTATGAAACCGATCTTTATCGGCATGATAAGCCTCATATGGTGTCTGATTACCTTTGATTTTATTTTCTGAGCTGAAACACAAGGTTTTATTGATATATGAATCATCCAAAGTGCGCGAATAGGGTAGAATATGCTCAATCTCAATTTCAGATGAAAACAGCATGGCTGCTGAAATCGTTTGATTGGTATAAGGACAAGTGTGGTTGCACTCTTCCCATAAACGATACTTTATCACGTCATCACGAGATGGATGGGCAATGCCATACTCCTTTTCCAGACGAGTGCGGATTTCTTCATTCCGTTTACGGTTCTTTTTATTCTGGAAACTTGCTTCTTTGCGCTGTTTGGCTGAAGTCTTTAAATCACGCGCCATTTCAATACGGATTCTTGCAGGTTTCCCATATTCCCGAACAATCGCATTGACCACCTTACGCACTTCATACAATGCTTTTTGCACAATCGGATTGCGCAGCTGCGGCGGCTCACCAAGTTGCGACACAATTGTATCATCCATCTGGTCACGCCGCTGATACCCGGCGGCTTCAACAGCATCTGAATATTTCAAACCCTGTTCCAAATATGGCAAGAGCTTCTTTATCGCTTTTTGAGAAAGGTGAAAATAACTGTCTTCTAGTTTGATAGCCATGACTTTCGCTGTGCTCTCATCATCCAAACCTAATAATTTGCAGTGACGATGAATGATGGCGTCCTCTTCAATGAACAACAGGTCATGGATAAGAGCATCACGCTGCTCCAGCGACAATATGTCATACTTCTTTTTCAACACACTGCGTAATGAGTATTCCGTGGCATTACCCTTGAGTTTATCCCGTCCTCCTTCCTCTATATTGAAACGGATATGTTCCCACGGATCGTCACCTTTGCTAAAAAGAAGTTTGCGGATAGCGCTGAAGTTCATTGTTTTCTTTCGCTGTAGTGCATTAATTAACTTATCACGCAAATCCAAGTCTTCCGAAAGCTGCCACTCGTTATCTCCATCAATCACCTTCAGGTTATTGATTTCCGATAACATACGAAATTGCTGGGCATACCATGAGCCTTTCGAACTGCGCTTCTTACCTGACCAGACCAACTCCCCTTCTCTTCCTATCACTTGTCGCTTCTCAAATTCACACAAACCAATAAGGAATTTCTGCACTTTCAAGGGGCGTTGATAGAAGGAGATATTATGAATACTTTTCTTTAGTTCATCGGTAAGAACGTCTGGGTAAAATGTGGCCTGCCTGCTCCAGAGCAGTTCAAACTCATTTTCATACATCGAGCGTTTGGTATACCTGCATCTAATGCGCTGTTCGCGCGGATCAATTGATGCCAGATATTCACCAAGGGTGCGACATTCACTGTCATCTATCTGCTGTTGCAGTTCAGAAAGAGCCGTTGCAACTTTACCATCGCTCTCTCCAGCCTTTCGGTTACTCTTAAAGCCTCGCCGTTGATTGATGTGATAAAATACTCGCCCCAGTTCATGTAAAGATAATTTCTCGTCTAATCCCCTGGCACGTAAATCATACGGATTGAGCTTCATAACTGTCTCTGCTGCTTCAGGCGATTTGGGGAACAATCCAGTCTGTTCAAGCAGATTTCTTAAAATATAGCGTCGCTGATTACGTCTCTTGTGAAGCTTGCGTGCGCCGCGAGCAGCCCTGCGTTGAGCATTCTTTGACAGTTCAGCCCCCGTAGTTGAGCGATCAACTCCTTCCTGAAATATACGGACACCTGCATCAATTATATCAGTAAAATCGTTTCCTGTTTCCGTTTTCGATTCCAATAGCGCCCAGCCAATAGAGTTGCTGCCTAAGTCCAACCCAAGAATTTTTGCCATCTACCCCTCCAAACTAATCATTGCTATTTTCACTACTTTTGAAATATAGTTCTTCCATTGTATCTAACGGATGCCTCGAAGTCTTTTCATAACAAGAGAAATCGCAGGCAATGCTCGTTTTGATTCACATCTTCTCGAGTAACCTATCGCCCCCGGAAACGGGGGCTTTTTTATTCGACACCCACAACATTTGGGATCAGCTCTCGTTTCGCGCATCAAACACCCAGCTCCACTGTGATTGAGTTCCGGGGACATATTATTTAACTCACCATTCACATCATCCATCCCCCCCCCTCTCCTTCTTTTGCACCATGCACAAAACCGATGGGCCGTTTCTTGGTCTCTGGCGGCTCCATTAATTCTCGAATGGCATCAAAAACAACTGCAAACTGTTTGTCGTATTTCAGTTCAATTTTTTGAAGCCTGCGCGCCAAAGCTTTGTGATCGGCGGTCATCTGCCGTAGCTCCACAAAGGTGCGCATGATCTCAATATTTACCTGTACCGCCTGTTTACTTCTGAGAACACTGGAAAGCATTGCCACGCCCTGTTCAGTGAAGGCATAGGGAGGCGTTCTGCGTCCGCCCCTTCCCTTTGAGGTCACAAATTGTGACCTCAAACGTTTGAATTCATCACTACTCAGCTGAAACATGAAATCTTCCGGGAATCGATTAATATTACGTTTCACTGCCTGTATCAGCACCTTGGTTTCCACGCCATAGAGTTCTGCCAGATCGGCATCCAGCATCACCCTCTCCTTTCGCATAAGAAGGATGGAGCGTTGAATTCTCTGCATGGGAATCAGGCCATCCCCACTCAAATCATTGCCCTTTCAACTTCAACGGTTCTACAACTGAGTTCAACATCTCTATAAACAACATTTGGGGCAGCTCTCATTTCACGCATTATGTAACTAACTCCACAGTAATCGGATAGTGATCCGAATAACCGTCCCGATCTTCGCCTTTCTTAGTAGAGGGGCGACTGAATTTACGTGGTTTGCCGCTTGAGGCTTTCATGATCTCTGGCTTGAATATCTGTACACTCTCTTTGACCACGCGCAGATCACTGGCGGTCTTCAGCATGCCGTAGCTGACCAGAAACTGATCGAGCATATTCCAGTCACTGCCATAGAGATAGGAACCGGGATCATGGCCCTGCATCAGCGGCCACATCAGATTGAGCATGTGGCCGGACTTGGAGTAACGCACCCTGCCCGGATCTCTTGTGCCGAGTAGATACTCCTGCATGGAGCGGTTAAACGGTTCATCATTGAAATCGCCCATCGAAATCACCGGCAGGTTTTTATCGCCGCCCTGCTTCTGATCCAGTAAGCTGGAGATGATGTAGGCATGTGTTTCTCCGGCCAGCATTCTGAATGGCTCGGATGCATACTGACCGGCACTGCGGGCGGGCCAGTGGTTGGCTACCGCAACAAACTCAGCGCCTGTGGCATTCACCTTCAACCTGCTCCAGAAGATATCGCGGGTTGCTGATCGTTTAATGACCACCTGATGATCTGCCTCTACAACAGTTAATATATTGGCATCAACGATAAAAGAGGTGTCGATGCCACGCGCATCATGCGACTCATGCGCCACAACCCGGTAATTCCGGCCTGGAATATGGATGGCTTGGGCAAGCAGCGTCATGACAGCTTCATTCTCGACTTCGCAGACGCCCAGCAGTGCGGGGCCATCACCGTCAAACATCAACTCGATCACCCGCGCTAACTGAGCGATTTTTCTATCTCGAACATTTTCATTCCAGCCTCTGAGTTCTCTGTGCAGGGTTGATTTGAGCTTGGCATCTCGCGCAGCTGTTTCAGCATCGAACAAGTTCTCCAGATTCCACCAGGCAATGTTTATATTTGTCATTTGCCCCTCCTCTGCTCATCGAAGCGCACCATTCTACAGCACGGATAGACCATTCATCATCAATAGTGACTCGGTACGTCCGTGTACCTCGCCCTTACGGGCATGCCTGCGGCACGTCCAAACCTACTATCCTGTAGATTTGTGATTCGATCATCCATCTACCTCGCCCGTTCGGGCAAACAATGCATTAAAGCCTATCGCACAGCGGGAATGCCGCTGTTTGCTCCTGTTGGCTTGTGATTCCGTACATCCGTGTAGTTCAATCATGAAAACTTGTTGATAGTTTACTTAGTCCACTTCCATCGAAGCGCACCATGCTACAGCATGCATACATCATTTCATCATCAATATTGATGATAAAATGCATTTATTTTGTTTAAAGTGAATATTTATTTGTTGATCGGGCGTGAAAATCGACCCCAATCTGATGAATGGAGATGAATCGCTGTAAAAAACGGTTAAGCCTGATAAATAGATAGCGGCAAAAGATCATCGTAAGTGATGATCATCAACGGCAGAGACAGGTCGATTACTTTGATCAATATGCACATGCATCAGAGTCAGATACAGTTCCGCTGATATCTTTAACATAAGAGAAGAGAACACTATGACAGAGCATCAGCCTACAGTTACCTTAGCATCACTGACTTCAATACTAGAACGAGCCGGTAGAGAGATCATTCTACCGGCTTATCATAGCTCTATTCAGACATTGAAAAAGGCTGATGGCTCCATTGTCACCGAAACCGATCTGGCATGTCAGCGTTTTATTGAAGATGAATTAATCAAACTCGATAGCAGCATCGCTTTTCTGGGTGAAGAGATGAGCGAAGCTGAACAGTTGGAGTGTCTGCGAAGCAGTCAGGGACGTTATTGGTGTCTGGACCCTCTCGATGGTACGACCAACTTCGTAGCCTCGTTTCCCGGCTTTGCTATCTCACTCGCACTGATCGAATCCGGTGTGCCAAAGCTGGCTTGCATTTATGATCCTGTAAGAGAGGAGATGTTCAGTGCAGCTCGCCATCTTGGCGCATCACTCAATGGACAAACCATGCAGTGCTCATCCCAGAACAATCTTAGCGAAGCAGTAGGTTATATCGACTTCAAACGGCTGGATCGCAACACCGCCATCCCGCTTGCATGCGATCGTATCTACCGTAGCCAACGCAATATTGGCAGCTGTGCGCTGGAGTGGGCATGGCTGGCAGCTGGACGTGGGCACCTGATTATACATGGTGGTGAAAAGATTTGGGATTTTGCGGCAGGCAGCCTGATTGTGCAGGAAGCCGGCGGCATAGCTGGCGATTTTCAGGGTGGCTCTCTATTCCCCTGTCAGAAGCTATCCTCACCAATTCTCGCCGCCTGTAACAGCGAAATTCAAGCAAAAATCCAGCCTAAGCTGAATGCGATAAAGCTATAAAATAAATACTATTTTGCACCAAACCGCTCTCAGGGTCGCATTCTATCGACAAATCCGCTAGTGTGCGGCTGCGAAAAAAACAAGCTAGCATCAAAACCTGAGGGGGAACGCGCATGAACACTGTTTGCGATCTAAAAATTGAATTGGTAGAAGTATGTGAGGCTGCTGCCCGCGCCTGCGCACCATTTGTTGGCTCCGGCCAAAAAGATGAAGGTGATGGCCTTGCTGTTGATGCTATGCGTAAGCGCATTAACGAAGTAAAAATGAAAGGTGTTGTTGTCATTGGTGAAGGCGCCAAAGATGAAGCTCCTGCACTATATGATGATGAACCAGTTGGCACAGGTGAAGGTATCGGTGTCGATATCGCTGTTGACCCTATTGAAGGCACTAACCTATTCGCCAAAGACGCATCTGGCTCTATTGTAACACTAGCGGCAGCCCCAGAAGGCTCTATGTACCGCCCTGGCTCTTGCTTCTACATGGAAAAACAGGTTTATCCAAAAGCTGCACGCGGCAAAATCGACCCAACAGCATCTGTTGAAGTTCGTTTGACCCAGCTGGCAGAAGCACTGCAAAAAGATATCACAGAAATCACTGTATTTGTTTTGGACAAACCACGTCATCAGCAGATGCTAAAAGAGATCTATGCTTGTGGCGCTAAAGTTCGCCTGGCAACAGATGGCGATGTAAACGGTGCGATTCAGGCTGTTCTTAACATGGGCTCTGATGCTCTGTTTGGCATTGGCGGCACACCAGAAGGTATCGTAACAGCATGTGCTGCACGTGCCATGGGCGCTGAGATGTTTGGCCGTATGGCTCCACAGAAGGATTTTGAAATTGAACTGTGCAAAAAAGAGGGTATCGATACAGAAACGTATCTGACTCGTGACGAGTTAATCACTTCTGATGACTGCATGTTCATAGCTACTGGCCTGACCAGCGGCGAATATGTTGACCATGTAAAAGTTGGCAATGATGTAGATGGCAAATACATGGTAACAGATACTGTGATTCTTTCTGGCTCAGTGGGTAATATCCGCCGAGTTCAAACTACTTTACACATTTAAGTATCACAATAAGTTTTAGAAAAACGCAACACCCATAAGGCATTCTTATGGAAAAAGTAATAAGTAATGATTTGGCAATCGCTAATATATTTATATAGTGCTGCCTCCGTACTCACAAAACCTATAAGGGGATTTAAATCACATGAGCAATCGTAGACATTTGGCCAACGCCGTACGCGCACTAGCAATGGATGGCGTACAAAAAGCAAATTCCGGACATCCGGGCGCACCAATGGGCATGGCGGACATCGCTGAAGTCCTATGGAATGATTACATGAAGCACAACCCAACCAATACAAACTGGGCTGATCGCGATCGCTTCATCCTCTCCAATGGTCATGGCTCTATGCTGATTTACTCCCTTCTTCACCTGACCGGTTATGATCTGGGCATCGACGATCTGAAACAGTTCCGTCAGCTACACTCTCGCACACCTGGTCATCCAGAGTATGGTTATGCTCCTGGCGTTGAAACAACTACTGGCCCATTGGGTCAGGGTATCACCAACGGTGTCGGCATGGCTCTGGCTGAAAAGACTCTTGCTGCACAGTTCAACAAACCAGGTCACGAAATCGTTGACCACAACACATATGTCTTCCTTGGCGATGGCTGTCTGATGGAAGGCATCTCACATGAAGCATGTTCTTTGGCTGGCACTTTGGGTCTGGGCAAACTTGTTGCATTCTGGGATGACAACGGCATCTCTATTGATGGTGAAGTTGAAGGCTGGTTCACAGACGATACTGCAGGCCGTTTCGAATCATATGGCTGGCAGGTTATTCGTGGTGTTGATGGCCACGATGCTGATGAAATTAAACAGGCTATCGAAACTGCTAAAGCAGAAACTGGTAAACCAACCATGATCTGCTGTAAAACTATCATCGGTTTTGGCTCTCCAAACAAAGCTGGCTCACATGATTGTCATGGTGCTGCACTTGGTGATGAAGAGATCGCTCTGGTTCGTAAAGAATTGGGTTGGGACTCTGCTCCATTCGAAATTCCTGCTGACGTATATGCTGGCTGGGACGCTAAAGAGAGTGGCGCTGCTGCTGAAAGCGATTGGAACGACCGTTTCGACGCATATGCTGCTGCATTCCCTGCTGAAGCTGCTGAATACAAACGCCGCATCAACAGTGAACTATCTGCTGACTGGGATGCTGGTGCTGATGCATTTATTGCTGAAGTTGCAGCTGAAGGTGCAACCATCGCATCTCGTAAAGCTTCTCAGAATGCCATCGAAGCTCTGGCAAAAATCACACCTGAATTCTTGGGTGGTTCTGCCGACCTGGCTGGCTCTAACCTGACGCTATGGTCTGGTGCTAAACCAGTTTGCGAAAACGATGACGGCAACTACGTCAACTACGGTGTTCGTGAATTCGGCATGACTGCAATGATCAACGGTATCTCTCTGCATGGTGGCTTTGTTGCTTATGGCGCAACCTTCCTGATGTTCTCTGAATATGCGCGTAATGCACTGCGTATGGCTGCATTGATGAAAGTTCAGAACATTGAAGTTTATACACATGACTCCATTGGTCTTGGTGAAGATGGCCCTACGCATCAGCCTGTTGAACAGACTGCAACTTTGCGCATGATCCCTAATATGGACGTATGGCGCCCATGTGATGCAGTTGAATCTGCTGTATCATGGAAAGTAGCAATCAAAAACACTACTGGCCCATCATCTTTGATCTTCTCACGTCAGAATCTGCCTCATCAGGATCGTAACGCTGAACAGATCAAACTGATTGAACGCGGTGGCTATATCCTGAAAGATTGTGAAGGAACACCTGATGCAATCATTATCGCTACTGGTTCTGAAGTATCTTTAGCTATGGAAGCAGCTACTGCCATCACCGATAAGAAAGTTCGTGTTGTTTCTATGCCTTCTACAAACGCATTTGATCAACAGGATGCAGACTACAGAGAGTCTGTATTGCCAGCATCTGTATCTGCACGTGTAGCTGTTGAAGCTGGTGTAACTGGTTTCTGGGCGAAATACACAGGCTTGAACGGTAAAGTAGTCGGTATCGATACATTTGGCGAATCAGCACCAGCTGGTGAATTGTTCAAAATGTTTGGCATTACCACTGAAGCGGTTATCGCTGCAGTGAACGAAGTAGCTTAATTAAAAATTGAATAGGAGAGGGAAATAATAATGACTACTAAAATTGGTATTAATGGTTTTGGCCGCATTGGCCGCATGGTATTCCGCGCAATTGCTAAAGACTTTAAAGATATGGAAGTTGTAGGCATCAATGATCTGCTGGATCCAAATTACCTTGAATATATGCTCAAGTATGATTCAGTACATGGCCGTTTCGACGGTGATGTTGCTGTTGACGGCAACAACCTGGTTGTCGATGGCAAAAACATTCGTCTGACTGCAGAACGTAACCCTGCTGATCTTAAATGGGATGAAGTTGGCGCAGACATCGTAATCGACTGCACAGGTTTCTTCCTGACTACTGAAAGCTGCCAGGCTCACATCGATGCAGGCGCGAAGAAAGTTGTTCAGTCTGCACCTGCAAAAGACAGCGAAACTCCAATGTTCGTATATGGTGTTAACCATGACGAGTATGCAGGTCAGGCTATCGTTTCTGCAGCTTCTTGCACCACCAACTGCCTAGCTCCAATGGCTAAAGTGATCAACGACAACTTCGGTATCAAACGTGGTTTGATGACTACTGTTCATGCTGCAACTGCTACACAGAAAACTGTTGATGGCCCTTCCAATAAAGATTGGCGCGGTGGTCGTGGTATTCTTGAAAACATCATCCCATCATCTACCGGTGCTGCTAAAGCGGTAGGTATCGTTCTTCCTGAATTGAACGGTAAACTGACTGGTATGGCGTTCCGCGTACCTACATCTGACGTTTCTGTTGTTGATCTGACTTGTGAACTGGAAAAAGATGCTTCTTACGAAGATATCTGCGCTGCAATGAAAGCTGCTTCTTCTGATGGCCCAATGAGCGACACACTTGGCTATACTGATGAGAAAGTAGTTTCTACTGACTTCCGTGGTTGTAAGAACTCTTCAATCTTTGATGCTGGTGCTGGTATCGCCCTTGACGGCACATTCGTTAAATTGGTTGCATGGTATGACAATGAATATGGTTACACCTGCAACATGATGAACCTGGTTCGTCACGTAGCTAAATAATGAAACATAACGTGGGAGCTTTTAGCTCCCACGTTTGTCATTGCCCGTTTGCATGCAACACCGATGTAAGCTGGCAACGACAAACGTCCAAACGTTGTTGATAAATCACTATCATAGCCATGTCATCTTATCGACTAAGGTTATGATTCATACCAAAGGAGTAGAGAATGTCTGTAATTAAAATGACCGACCTTGAGCTGGCCGGCAAACGTGTATTAATCCGCGAAGACCTGAATGTGCCAATTAAAGATGGTAAGGTAACTTCCGATGCCCGTATCCGCGCATCCATGCCGACTATTACACATGCTGCTAACGCTGGCGGTAAAGTCATGCTGATGTCTCACGTTGGTCGCCCGACCGAAGGTGAATTTAGCGAAGAGAATTCTCTACAGCCTGTTGCCGATCATATCTCTGGTCTTCTAGGTAAACCTGTTCGTCTGATCCGTGACTACCTTGATGGTGGCTTTGATGTTGCTGATGGTGAAGTTGTACTACTGGAAAATGTACGCTTCAATGCTGGCGAAAAGAAAAATGACGAAACACTGTCTAAAAAATATGCTGCACTTTGCGACATCTATGTCATGGACGCATTCGGCACAGCTCACCGCGCACAGGCCTCTACTCACGGCGCAGGTACTTACGCACCAGTAGCATGTGCTGGCCCACTATTGGCTGGTGAATTGGAAGCACTTGGTAAAGCACTGGATAATCCAGCCCGCCCAATGGTTGCTATCGTTGGTGGCTCTAAAGTCTCTACCAAGCTAACCGTACTTGAATCTCTTTCTACCAAAGTAGATCAGCTGGTTGTTGGTGGTGGTATCGCCAATACATTCATCGCTGCTGCAGGCCTGCCCGTTGGTAAGTCTCTCTATGAAGCCGATTTGATTGACACCTGTAAAAAACTGACTGCTGATGCAGTAGCAAACGGCGGCAGCATCCCAGTTCCTACTGATATTGTTTGCGCTAAAAAATTCGCACCTGATGCAGAAGCAACGCTGAAAGGCGCTTCAGAAGCTACAGATGACGACATGATTTTTGATATCGGCCCAGATTCTGCTGCAGAACTGGCTGAAATCATCAAGAATGCCGGCACCATCGTTTGGAATGGTCCTGTTGGCGTATTTGAATTCGATCAATTTGGTGAAGGCACCAAGGCTATCTCTCTGGCTATCGCTGAATCTGATGCATTCTCAATTGCTGGAGGTGGTGACACATTGGCTGCTGTTGATAAATATGGCATTGCAGACAAAGTATCTTATATCTCCACAGGCGGCGGAGCTTTCCTTGAATTTTTGGAAGGTAAAGATCTACCAGCCGTAACTATGCTAGAAGGACGTGCCGCTTAAGTGACTGAATTCCGTAGAACAAAAATTGTAGCAACACTTGGTCCAGCCTCCGAATCTCCGGAGATGCTGGGCAAGTTAATTAAAGCCGGCGTGAATGTTGTACGTCTGAACTTTTCACACGGCACAGCAGCTGAACACCAAATGCGTGCAACAAATGTACGTGCTGCAGCCAAAGACAATGGCGTATGCGTTGGTATCCTGGCAGACATGCAGGGTCCAAAAATTCGCTGCGGTAAATTTAAAACCGGCAAAACCATGCTCACGCCTGGTCAGAAGTTTATTCTTGATGCTGATCTTGGCCTTGATGATGGTGATGATGAACGTGTTGGCCTGACCTATAAAGAGTTGGTCGGTGATGTTGTACCGGGCGCACGTCTACTGCTCAATGACGGCTTGCTTGTCATGGATGTTGATGACGTTATCGGACAGGCAATCCACTGCACTGTTGTTATTGGTGGTGTACTCTCTAACAACAAAGGCATCAATCGTGCTGGTGGTGGTCTTTCTGCATCCGCATTAACGGAAAAAGATAAAATAGACATCAAGACTGCTTGTGCAATTGGTGTTGACTATATCGCTATCTCTTTCCCACGTCATGGTGCTGATATGGAGTATGCTCGCTCTTTGGTTCGCGCTGAAGGCAGTAATGCTGGCATGGTTGCCAAAGTTGAACGTGCTGAAGCTGTTTTACCGGAAAACCTGAGCTCTATCCTGGAAGCATCTGATGTGGTCATGGTTGCTCGTGGTGATCTCGGTGTAGAAATTGGTGATGCTGCTGTACCACCGGTTCAAAAGCGTATTTTGCGCGAAGCACCTAAACACAACACCGCCGTTATCGTAGCTACACAGATGATGGAGTCGATGTGTGAAAACCCGATCCCAACCCGTGCAGAAGTTAATGACTGTGCCAATGCAGTACTTGATGGCACCGATGCAGTGATGCTATCCGGTGAATCTGCAGCAGGTAAGTATCCATTAGAAGCTGTACTTGCGATGCATCGCACCTGTCTCGAAACTGAGAAACAGAGTGTACTGCCTTCTTCGTCAACACGTGACCCACGTTTCCCTCCACATTCGGTCGATGAATGTATTGCACGTCAGGCCATGGAAACATCGCACATGATGCCTATCAGTGCTATCGCGTCATTTACACAGAGTGGCAACACTGTGCTGTACATGTCACGTCATCTGACCAAGTCACCTATTTTCGCTTTAACACCGTCAGCTGAAACCGCTGGCCGTGTGACCCTGTTCCGTAACGTTATTCCAAAACCGGTATCAGGTGATTATGGCGAAAAAGATGCACCACAAGCGACTCGCGATGTCATGAGCATGATGCTTTATGATAAACTGGTCACCAAAGACGACCTGGTCATCATGACACTGGGCACACCAATGGGTGAAGCCGGCGGCACCAACACGATGAAAATCGTGCGTGTAGGTGAAGTGTTTAAAGACGCTTAAAACAGACAAACTTTTCGGTTCATACGAACCAGATTTTTGGGCATAGTTGCCCGCTAAAACACAAGGAGAAAGAAATGGCTTTAATTTCATTACGTCAATTACTGGATCACGCAGCTGAAAACAGCTACGGCATGCCAGCATTCAATGTAAACAACATGGAGCAGGTTCATGCAATCATGGAAGCTGCTAACGAAGTAGACTCACCAGTCATCATGCAGGGTTCTGCTGGTGCACGTGGTTATGCTGGCGAGCCTTTCCTGCGCCACATGATTGATGCTGCTATTGAACAGTACCCACATATCCCAGTTGTAATGCATCAGGATCACGGTTCTGAGCCAGCTGTATGCTTGCGCTCAATCCAGTCTGGCTTCTCATCAGTAATGATGGATGGCTCTCTGGAAGCTGATTGCAAAACACCTGCTTCTTTTGAATACAATGTAAACGTCACCAAAAATGTCGTAGACATGGCTCACGCTGGTGGTGTTTCTGTTGAAGGCGAACTCGGTTGCCTGGGTTCATTGGAAACTGGCGAAATGGGTGAAGAAGACGGCCATGGCGCTGAAGGCAAACTGGACATGGAACAGTTGCTGACAGGTGTTGATGAAGCGGTTGATTTCGTTAAAGCAACCAACGTTGATGCTTTGGCTATCGCCATTGGTACTTCTCACGGCGCTTACAAGTTCACCAAGCCACCTACAGGCGAAGTACTGCGTATTGACCGTATTGCTGAAATCCACGCTGCACTGCCAAACACTCACTTGGTAATGCACGGTTCTTCTTCAGTTCCTCAGGACTGGTTGGCAATCATCAATGAATATGGTGGCGAAATGGGCGAAACTTATGGTGTGCCTGTTGAAGAGATCGTTGAAGGCATCAAAAATGGTGTAACTAAAGTAAACATCGATACAGACCTTCGTATGGCTTCTACTGGTGCAGTTCGTCGTCACCTGAAAGAAAACCCATCTAACTTCGATCCACGCAAATTCTACAAAGCAGCTAAAGATGCAATGAAAGATATCTGTATCGCTCG
The DNA here is from genome assembly GCA_021772775.1 of Mariprofundus sp. Taxonomy (GTDB): domain Bacteria; phylum Pseudomonadota; class Zetaproteobacteria; order Mariprofundales; family Mariprofundaceae; genus Mariprofundus. The sequence goes on from JAJFLH010000030.1 coordinate 17,161, forward strand.
TTTTGAAGCATTTGGTTCAGCTGGTCAGGCCTCTTCAATCAAAGTTAAATCTTTGGAAGAGATGATTGGTTTCTATAAATAAACTGAAGATCTGAACACTATCTTCGCAAAAAAGGCGGACCTTCGGGTTCGCCTTTTTTTATTTACCTCTCAAATCAAAATAGATCCATGATGGCAATTGACATCCCTCCTGTGCCTCTTATAATGCACCGCCTTTGCAGGGCATAAGCACCGATTGAAATAATTGGGATAGATGTCAGAACCATTGCAAATACGGAGAGATTTATGTCTACCTGGACTGTTCGCCCCGGCGATATTGAACGCAAATGGCTTGTTGTCGATGCCACTGATCTTATACTTGGTCGTTTAGCTACAGAGCTAGCTACTGTACTGCGCGGCAAACATCGCCCGGAGTATTCACCGCATGCAGATTGTGGCGACCACGTGATTGTCATCAATGCTGAAAAAATTCGTGTGACCGGCAACAAAGAAAGTGCCAAAGTTTATTATCATCACACTCGTTTTGCTGGCGGCCTAAAAAGCATCACGCTAGAGAAGCAACGTGAGAAACATCCGGAACGCATCATTGAATTGGCTGTAAAAGGCATGATGCCAAAAGGCCCTCTGGGCCGTTCCATGCTGAAAAAGCTTAAGGTTTATGCTGGTGGTGAACATCCACACACAGCACAACAGCCTGAAGCAATGAAATTGAATTAAAGGACTGATACCATGGCAGAAACAGTTTATCGCGGCACAGGTCGCCGCAAACGTAGTATAGCTCGAGTGATGATCAATGCCGGTGCAGGTCGCATCATGGTTAATGGTCGTGAATTGGATAACTACTTCCCAGTTGAAATCATTCGTCAGCAGGCAATCTTACCACTGAGTGAAGCTCAGTTATCTGGCCGCATTGATGTACGCGTCAATGTATCTGGTGGTGGCATTTCCGGTCAGGCAGGCGCTATTCGCCACGGCTTGGCTCGTGCCCTATTGGAATATGATGCAGGCCTACGTCCAGCACTGAAAGAAGCTGGTTTCCTGACTCGTGACTCACGTAAAGTTGAACGTAAGAAGGCTGGTCTTAAAAAGGCTCGTCGCGCTCCACAGTTCTCCAAACGTTAAGATCAAAATATCGGGTTTCAACACCCACACGAAAAGGGAAGGCACTATGCCTTCCCTTTTTTTTGCTCCGTTCAAACATGCATAGTAGTTCAGTATCTATTTCATGAAATCATGTCATCTGATATGAAGTAGATGACAAGCTGATTATGCGAACGCAAACTACGCCGTAAAAACAGATTGATTCATCCATGTCTATCTATGATAAAACATCAACAGGAGATATCTCAATGAAAAAATTACTTGCATTAACTCTATTAATATTTGTGCCATTCAGCGCCTATGCACAATGGAACTTAAGCGACAACAACTCATTCATTAACTTTATCTCCATAAAAAAATCCAGCATTGGTGAAGTCCATACCTTTAAGAAAATATCAGGCGTTATTAAAAACGACACGGCCACCGTTGATATTGACTTAAGTAGCGTCGAAACAAACATTGCCATTCGTAATGATCGCATGAAAAGCATGTTGTTTAATGTTGCTAACTTTTCCACAGCATCGATCTCTTCCAAAATCATAGAAGAACAACTCACCAACATGAAGAGTGGAGACATACGCCAATCCAAAGTGGACTTCACTGTTAAACTACATGGCGTCACAAAACTAATTCAGGTTGACGTTCAACTCGTAAAGCTAACAGATCACAGCATTCTAGTTACATCCACATCACCCTTTATCCTTAAAGCTTCAGATTTCAATCTATCACAGGGCATTGATGCCCTGCGCAACATCGCCAAACTTCCCTCAATTAGCACTGCTGTTCCAGTCTCCTTCAGCTTAATGTTCACCCGGTAAAGCTTAAAACATTCACATCCACTGCAGCAATCAAGCAGATAGCAAGATTGAAAATCTCTATCCGCTTGATCAATACATTATACTGCACACCGATCACTCCAGCTCGCCATACCCAAGCTTTACCAAGCTGACTCTATAGCAGTAAATTAAGCGACAAAGAAAAGACTCTTGTTCAACGTCATCGGCAGCTCTAATCCACATGGTTGGCAAGCTGTCAGTAAGCGATAGGCTTACCGCCCGACTGCTATTGAAACACTGGAGATTCCAACTTGAGCACACCAATGTATGAACCTGATCGCTTCCGTAGCCCCGAATATCTGGCGGTACTTGATGATAAAGCAGCTGATGCTGTATTCAATATAGCTAGCGACAAACTGGAAATAATGCGTAAATCTGCTGAAGCAGGTTATCCATTGGAGATTTGTGGTCTGCTTGTAGGCAGCTTAAACGATGCCGGATGGGTCATCCATGATATCCGTCCAGTCGCCAACCTTAATGAAGAGCGTGCTGCAGACCGCTTCCAACTTGATCCCGCTGGATATCAAGCTATCGACCGTGAACTGCGCGGCACAGGTGTGGAGATCATCGGTGTTTACCACTCTCATCCAGACTGCCCGGCCAAACCCTCCCCCACCGATCTGGAGAGCGCCTGGGAAGGTTTTGCATACCCCATCATCAGTGTTTGCGATGGCAAAGCCGTGGATATCTGCTGCTGGTCCGTCAATGACTCAGCTGCTGCTTTTCAAAACATTGAGATTAAGGAAATAGCATCATGATTATCCGTATCATTCCGCTATTATTGTGCGCGAGTTTTATACTCACTGCATGTGGAAACAACAGACAAGCCCCCCAGCTACACGTCGCTAAACCCGCAGTAAAACATCAGTTCAATATTCGCAGCATGCAACCCGACTTTCTCTTTCTTGCAGCTCAGGATGCCATTGAGGATGGACAACGCGCCTTGGCGATTCAACTGCTTACAGCCTTAGTACAAAAAGACCCTCATGCCATTCATCCACGCTTCCAGCTGCTTGAGTTACTCATTGATTCAGAACAATACGATCAAGCCATTCAGATTATCACAACATTATCACAACATCAGTCCCTGTCCGATCAACAGCGTGAACACCTGGAATTGGCTACGATTCGACTTGATATCTTCCAGCAACAAAGCGACACCGCACTACTGAAGCTTGAGAGCTTTCTCAAAACCCATCCTGCTCACCTCGCAGCCCGAAACATGCAAATCAAGTTACTCTCCAGCCAGGGCCGCGACGATGAAGCACTGACAGCACTCGATAGCGCCATAAAAGCCGAAGACCTCGCCGGATTTCGCCTTTTACAGGCGCAACTGCTCATCAAACTGAAACGTTTCAGCGCAGCAAAAACTGCTCTCACAGCGATGCGCAAATTATCGCCTCATCTCGATACTCCTGTACTCGTCCTGAGCTCCATCGCCGTAAAAGAAAAGAAAATTGATGATGCAGAATCTATGCTTCGAGACTTCCTGAAGCAGCATCCGGATGCATCCCGTATTTCACAAGCTTTGGCACAACTGTTGGTTAAAGAAAAACGCTCTGTAGAAGCCATATTAGTATATCGTGATGCAGTAGCCCACTCTGCTAATAACCCTGACATTCTGCGCGCGTTAGGCATGCTCTATTTTCGCCACCAAAACTACACTGAGGCCGAAACGGTTTTCCGCCAACTGGTTGATCTGAAACCTGATGATATAAGCCTTTTTCATCTTGCGGCCAGCCTCGAAGCGCTAGAACGAATACCTGAAGCCAGTCTGATTTATCAAAAAATTGATCCTGCAGCATCTCTTGCAGCAGAAGCCCAGCTACGCCTGGCAGCCATAAACGTCATGAACGATAATATCCCACTGGCTGTTAAACGCTTAAAAAGCATATTGAGCAGTAACGCCATGCATTTGGATGCTCTGATGATGTTATCGACTATCCGACTTAGTCAAAACAAACTTGAACAACTCATCGAAGAGACCGATGCGGTCTTAGCCATGCCCAAACTACCGCCACAGCTGCTGTTTAATCGCGCCGTTGCATTTGAAACCCTTAAACAATACGAACAGGTTGAAGTTATGCTTAGCCGCCTAATTCAAACAACCCCAAGTCATGCTGAAGCGATGAACTTTCTGGGCTACACCTACGCGGTTCAAGGCATTAAACTGGGTAAAGCTGAAGCTCTGATCCACCGAGCCCTACTGCTCAAGCCCGATAATGGTTACTACCTCGATTCATTAGCCTGGGTCTATTACAAAAATGGTAATTTCAGCAAAGCTATTGATACACAATTAAAAGCACTTGAACAGGTTCCAGAAGACTCTGTCATGAGAGAGCATTATGGTGATATGCTATGGCAGCATGGTGATAAAGAAGCAGCGCGCCAAGCCTGGCAAAAGGCAATTGAATTAAACAGTGCACACAAACGATTCTTAAAAAACAAAATCGCTAACGGACTCACGCCCTCTCAATGAGCAGACTTCACCACTCAAAAACAGGCCAAAGCATCGGCTTGGCACTGCTATTACTGCTCAGTGCCTGCTCATGGAATATGCCCGCACCACAACAGACGGTGAGTAAACCACAAAGTAATGCAATTGGCCCCTACCCCAATTTTTCTGGACGCCTTATTGTCATTGATCCATCACGACGCTGGCAGGTCTCAGTCGACTGGCAAGCAAAGCAAGCGGCTTCAGGAAAACTGCGCCTCAGCCACGCATTCAGCAGCACCGTTGTTGATTTCCGCTGGACAGACTCATACATGGAGATCAGAGACAGCAAGTTCCCCTATTGGCGCCATATTGAACAGCAGGAATTAACTGAGCACGGCATCATGCTTCCCCCAACCCAGCTGGCCAGCATTCTGCTCGGTGATATCCCATCTCATTTTCATCAAAAAAAACAGAACACTTGGGAAAGCATGAATGCCGGCTACCTGATCCGATTACACTGGCAGTCAGAGTCACGCAAACTCACTATCAGCGATATGAAACATGGTCGAATCGCCAAGTTAATCATTCAATAAATATGCTCACACTTACTGCACCTGCGAAAATAAACCTCTATCTGCATATTACAGCCATTGATAAACATGGTATGCATGAACTCGATACTGCCTTTGCCTATACTGAGGCCTGCGATCTGCTCAGCTTTGAAACTCATGATCAACTGCAAGTCAGTTGCTCAAAAGCCCACCTGAGCGGCAAGAAGAACCTTGTCCATCAACTGCTGCAGGCATTCAGAGACAAACACGGCATCACACAGGGATTAAAAGTACATATCGACAAACACATTCCCGAACAAGCAGGTCTTGGCGGAGGCTCATCGGATGCTGCAACCGCACTTATGGCTGCCAACAAACTCTGGCACCTCAATGCCAGCACCGAAAAACTCATTGAATTTGCCACCCCTTTCGGAGCTGATATCGGCTGTTTTCTATATGGTAAAGCCAGTTTAGCGACTGGAATCGGCGCTACACTGAAAGCCTACCCACACACTCTACCCTCTCAATTTTTACTACTTGCACGCCCGGATAGTGGCTTATCTACTGCCGATGTGTTCCGTCATTTTGATAGCACGTTGACCACCCCCTTTCGGCTGGATACTATGCGCCGCGATTCACCTAGCATTGGGGAAAATGATCTCGAAGCTAGCGCTTGTAAGCTGAATCCGACGGTGGCGCAATTGCTTGTTGAGTTGCGCAAGAAATCGGATAGAGCATGGATGAGTGGCAGCGGTTCTACATGTGTAGCCCTGTTCGACACGCATCAACAGGCATTAAAGATGTCAGAGGCACTGCAAACAGAAGGTCTGGCAAGTTGGACACATATAGGTAATATCCGCGATATTCATCCGATGGTGTCTGATAAAGTTACATAGTTTAATAGTCACTGGGACGTGGCCAAGCGGTAAGGCAACGGGTTTTGATCCCGTCATGCGTAGGTTCGAATCCTGCCGTCCCAGCCAATTTATGATGACAGGTGGGTAACACCGTCATCAACAGGAGCGTCACATGTTCCATGAAAAACTTCGGCTTTTTTCAGGCACCTCCAATCCACCGCTTTCAGAAGCTATCTGTGAGCATATCGGGCAACCATTAGGCGATCTTCACTTTCAACGCTTTTCAGATGGTGAGATTTTCATACAGGTACAGGAAACCATCCGTGGGCAGGATGCCTTCTTCATTCAAAGCACCAGCAAACCAGCTAACGCTAACCTCATGGAGCTGCTCATCTTCATTGATGCCGCCAAACGTGCCTCAGCCCGCAACATCTGTGCTGTGATTCCCTACTTCGGTTATGCCCGTCAGGATCGCAAGAGTGCAGGACGTACACCAATCTCCGCCAAACTGGTAGCCGATCTGATTTCTCGTGCCGGTGCAACTCGTGTGCTGACATTAGATCTGCATGCCGCTCAGATTCAAGGTTTCTTTGACATTCCTGTAGATAATATCTTTGCTATTCCACTGTTCAGCAAGGATATTGAAAAAAAGGCTGAACTTGATGATATCATGATTGTATCACCTGATGTTGGTGGCGTAGTACGCGCTCGTGCTTTGGCCAATCGCCTGCATGTCGATATGGCTATTGTGGATAAACGCCGCCCCGCCCCAAATGTTGCCAAAGTCATGAATATTATTGGTGATGTGAGTGGTAAACACTGTATTCTGGTTGATGATATGGTGGATACAGCTGGCACCCTCTGTGGCGCAGCTGAGGCCCTGCTTGAACAGGGTGCCACCAAAGTCAGCGCCTACGCTTCTCACGGTGTACTCTCCGGCCCTGCCGCTGAGCGACTGGCATCATCTAAGCTGCATGAGCTAGTGATCACTGACAGTATTTTGCAGCCCGAAGAAGTTCTCGCAACAGGTAAAGTACGCATTCTCTCTATCTCCAGCTTGATGGGTGAAGCGATAACCCGCATCTATGATGCGCGTTCAATCTCAAGCCTGTACGAATAAAAAAAGAGCTCATAACTGAACCATAATTCAGTATTTTCACCGCAAGGTGAAAATAACAACAGGTGTAATCCTCATCTCTGGCACTACGGTTAGGACTTTTTTTTATCATTGTATTGATTTCTTTGCGCTAAGGTAAATGACGCTTGCGTCAGAGAGAGTGCCCTGGGGTAACTCTGCTTCCTTTGCGGTAAATGCTTTTGAACTATTTTATGCAATCGCCCTGCCTTATGCCCCCTGCTGTCCCATAAAATATTCAACACAGCCTTGAAAAACATTACCAAACAAGAGATTCCGCTATTTCGTGGCGCATTCGACATGACAGTACTTGATCCCTTCGCGTCATTCTCGCGAAGGCGGGACAATAAGGCGGAGCCGTTTGGACGGATGAAAGCGTCCGTAGGGAGAGGCGCAAAGCGCCCTTTTCAACATCTCTATGGAGACCCAATCAAGCAGGGCATGACAAAACAACTTAAATGGGACAGCTGTGAACCAAACCCCTTTTATTCGCAAAAATAATCAATAAAAAAGGCGACCCGAAGGCCGCCTTTTAAAAACTAACTTTGTAAAATGAATTACAGAGATTTCAACTTAGCAATAACTTCGTCCTGCTTAGCTGGGTCACAGATTTTCTGTGGTGGCATTTTGGTTTTAGCTTTAGGATCACCAGTAAGTACTTTTACAGCTTTCTTGGAGTCACAGATCCAATCGCGCATATTGTTTTCATCCCAAGTCCAAGCCTGTGTAGCCAAAGCTTTAGAGTATTTCATCTTAGGCATGACACCAGCTTTACGTCCCATAACAGTCTGCAGACCAGGACCAACTTTTTTCTTATCACTGAAGTTATGACAAGCTTTACACTTACCCCAAGCAGCAGCCTGTGCAGCCATTGGAGCCAGAGCCATAGTACCCATAACAAATGCTGCAGAAGCAACAACCATCAATAATTTTTTCATTTAATTCCTCCTCTCGAAATATGGAAGCGACTTGCTACGCACGCCAGCTTACGGTGTCAACTCTATTTCCAGCCAGCATAGAAACACAGAGGAAATAAATCCCCCATGGGGGAAACCATCCCCCCCTCTCTATTCCCCACCTTGATTAAGTACTACCCTGAACCGTCAGCAGATCATGATTCATTTCAACATGAATAGAATCACCAGCTTGATCTGCGATCAATAAACGCGCAATTGGAGTCTCCAATTGCTCCTGTATAAAGCGTTTCAAAGGTCTTGCTCCAAATACCGGATCATAACCTTTCTGCCCCAGCCACTGCACCGCCGCATCCGAGATCTCAAGTAACACCTGCTGCTCAGACAAACGCTGAATCAACTCAGCCAGAAACAGCTTCACAATATTAGCCACAACAGCTTGTGTAAGCGGCTTAAACAGCACTGTATCATCTAAGCGATTAAGGAATTCAGGTCTGAAATGCTCCCTGAGCGCCGAAATCACATGGGCACTGACTGCATCATCCACCTCTCCTTCATCGTCGATACCGTCGAGCATATATTCAGAACCGATATTACTGGTCATGATAATAATTGTATTCTGGAAATTTACTGTACGACCATGACTATCGGTCAGACGACCATCATCCAGCAGTTGCAACAGCACATTGAACACATCCGGATGTGCTTTCTCAACCTCATCCAACAGCAACACACAATAGGGCTTACGACGCACCGCCTCAGTCAACTGCCCCCCCTGCTCAAAACCTACATAACCCGGAGGTGCACCGAGCAGACGTGATACGGCATGTTTCTCCATATATTCGGACATATCAATACGCACCATATTCTCTTCACTATCAAACAGAGTACGTGCCACTGTGCGCGCCAGCTCGGTTTTACCTACGCCAGTGGGTCCTAAAAACAGAAATGATCCAATCGGCTTCTGTTGATCACGAATACCCGCACGCGCCCGTAGCACCGCATCAGCCACCGCTTTGACCGCTTCATTCTGACCAATCACCCGCTGCTGCAACACAGACTCCAGCCGCAGCAATTTTTGGCGCTCCCCCTCCAATAGGCGGGTCATCTGAATGCCTGTCCAGCGCGCCACCACCTCAGCAATCTCCTCTTCACTCACCTCTTCACTAATCAAACCTTCGCGCTCTTTAACCACCAGCTCAAGTTGTGCAAGCTGCTTCTCCAACTCAGGTAGCCTGCCATAACGCAGCGTGGCCGTTTTCTCCAGATCATAGCGACGCTCGGCCGATTCAATGTCGAGTTTTGTTTGCTCGATCTTCTCCCGCAACGTCTGTACTTGTCCCATCGCGCCCTTTTCTTGCTCCCAACGCGCCCGCATCACATCACGCTGTTCTTGCAGATCAACCAACTCCTTACGCAAGGCAGACAAGCGCTTTTGACTCGCTTCATCTTTTTCCTTCTTCAGCGCTGTCTCTTCAATTTCTAGGCGCATAGTTTTACGGGACAGTGCATCAAGCTCAGCAGGCATCGAATCCATTTCGGTACGAATGGAGGCACACGCTTCATCCACCAGGTCGATGGCTTTGTCAGGCAAAAAACGATCAGAAATATAACGATCCGACAGCGTTGCCGCCGCCACCAGCGCCGCATCTGAGATGCGAACACCATGATGCAGCTCAAAACGTTCGCGGATTCCTCTTAGAATCGAAATCGTATCGGCAACATCGGGGGCATCGACAAGCACAGGCTGAAAACGGCGCTCTAAAGCCGCATCCTTTTCAATATACAAACGGTGCTCATTCAATGTTGTTGCACCAATACAGTGCAGTTCACCACGCGCCAGCATCGGCTTGAGCATATTGCCCGCATCACTACTGCCTTCAGTCTTCCCGGCTCCGACAATGCTATGTAACTCATCAATAAATAGCAGTGTACGCCCTTCAGAGGCTTTGATCTCCTGCAATACCGCTTTAAGACGCTCCTCAAATTCACCACGGTATTTCGCGCCTGCCATAAGCGATGTCATATCCAATGAAAACAGAGTCCGATTTTTCAATCCTTCCGGCACATCACCAGAAACAATGCGCTGCGCCAAACCTTCAGCAATAGCTGTCTTACCCACACCCGGTTCACCAATCAGCACAGGATTGTTCTTGGTTTTGCGAGACAGAATACGAATCACTGAACGAATCTCCGTATCTCGCCCAATCACCGGGTCAAGCTTGCCTGCTCGTGCCAGCTCCACCAGATCACAGCCATATTTTTTCAGGGCTTCATATTGGGATTCGGGCGAATCCGTTGTCACCCTTTGATTTCCACGTACTATGTTTACAGTTTCAAGAAATGAGTCGCGCGTGATTCCCTGCGCTTTAAACAACTTACCCGCATCACTGCCATCAGCCTCATCGATAAAACCCAACAGGACATGTTCAACTGAGATGAAGTCATCATGCATCTGCTCAGCTTCATCACCAGCTCGCGCCAACAAACTTTGCAAACGCTGTGTAATATAGACCTTATCGATTTCAAAACTTTGGCCGCTTACCTTCGGACGTTTAGCTAACGATTGTTGAATTTTAGTTTTGAATAGATTGAGATCTTTACCTGCCTGTTCAAGCAGACGCGGCGCAAGACCATCATTTTGAACCAACAACTCTACCAGCAAATGCTCACCATCAACCTGTTGATGCGACAACCGCGCTGCCAATGTCTGACTCGCAGCCAAGGCTTCATTCAATTTTTGGGTCATTCGGCTCAAATCCATATCAACGCTCCATAGCTTACTATATGGGGGTGAAAGCTCAGGAGTTCAAGTCAGGTTCACCATTCACATTGAGCCCTGCAACACCCAGGCGTGATACCTCAGATAAGAGTGTACTTCTCGAATATGGTTTTTTCACAAAACCAGCTAGCCCATGACGTTTAAGGCGTTCAACCGCTTCAGTATCTAAAAAACCACTACTTAAAACGATGTTTGCATCAGGATTAATGGCGCGAATAGCATGAAATGCCTGTTCTCCATCCATTTCCGGCATCGTCAAATCCATCAACACCAGACTAATCTCATCCGCATATTGACGAAATATCTGCAAAGCCTGTTCTCCATTATTTGCTGTTATCACCCGAACACCTTCTCTCTCAAGCAGACGCCTGGCAACATCTCGCACTGCATCTTCATCATCGACCAGCAGCACTGCACCCTGCATATCCGGCTCTACTCTCACATCCAAAACAGGTCGTTTCGGCTGTGGTTTTTCCGCTACAAACAGAGGCAGGTAAACGGTGAATTTAGAGCCCTTATCCAGCTCACTGTGGAGTGCCAGTGTACCACCGTGACTGCGCACAATACCCAACAAAGCAGCCAAACCTAGTCCTGTACCTGTCTCCTTGGTGGTGAAAAAAGGATCAAAAATACGCAACTGCGTATCTTCATCCATACCACAACCTGAATCCTTCACCTCGACATAGACATACATACCTTCTTGTAAATCATTGGCCATATACATGCTGGAAAAATCCAATTCGGCAAGATTACACACCCCGGTGTGCAGATAGACACTGCCTGCATTGCCATGCATTGATTCAGAGGCATTCGTCATCAAATTCATCACCAGCTGCGTTAACTGATTACGATCACCATATACATCAGGTAACGCCTCCATCAAGTCGAGGGTCAATGTGATCTTTTTACCAATCACCGTACTCAGCAACTCAGAGACTTCTTGAATCAGCACATTGAAATTCTGGTGCCCCATAGTCAAACGCCCCTGACCAGAATAGGCTAACATCTGTTTCACCAGATCAGCACCACGTCGTGCCGATATAAATATCTTGTCCAGATATTGGCGCATTTCACCCTGAGCCGATGATTCAAGCATCGCCAACTCAGCATTGCCCATCACCCCAACCAGCATATTGTTGAAATCGTGTGCAATCCCCCCTGCCAACACACCAATGCTTTCCATTTTCTGAGCCTGTTGCAGTTGACCAGTCAGCTCCTGGCTCTCCATCTCAGCTTTTTTACGCTCTGTAATATTGCGGACATTGCCTTCAATACCCTCTACTTTATCCTGCTTATCACGGAAATATTGTGAATTGACTTCAGCCCATAATCGCGAGCCATCTTTATGCTTTAAACAGATCTCAAAATGCTGCAGGTCGCCACCGCTAGCCTGCAAAGCCTGAAGAAACAGATCACGACCACTTTTCTCATAATACAAAAAGTTTAAAGGCTTACCGATCAACTCATCACGTTTGTAGCCCAATTGACGCTCACAAGCCAGAGATACCCAAATCACTTTCCCTTCGATATTGGCGCGATAATACGCATCCTGCATATGATCGAGAATATCTTTATACTCATGTGTAATTTGATCCAACGCCTGTGTTCGTTTGCGGATGCCTTGCCGCAGTTGTAAACTATAAAGATAGAGAAATAGCACCAACACAGCCAATGATGCTAAAGCAATCCAATAGCGATATTGCCAAAGCCTTTCCCGAATAGGTGATTCCGGTTGATAGATAAAACCATCCCAATCTATCACTGCATAAGTATGACCTAAACTTTCAAACATCGTGGCAATATATTGCCAGCGTTTCAAATTAGAGTAGCCGATAGGTACAACTTTCGAGATCATCAAATCAGCTATCGCTTTGGCTTCGTTACTTAAATGGGCGACAGATTTATGCTGGCTATCGTACTTCTCTTTGATCAAAGCAATAATCTCTTGCTGATGAGCAAGTGCATATTCCCAACCTTTGATCGAAGCACGACGAAAAGCTGCTGCCCGCTCCGGATTGGATTGTATCTCAGCTTCTGTTGTCAGCAGTGTATCACCATAGAAATCAATACCATAATCTCTGGGGAAAAACATTTTAAACGCAATCCCTTGCTGCTTGAGTAAAAAGAAGTCACTGCAACTGTAACCCGAAAAAGCATCTGAACGACCTTCAAGCAGATCTTCAATACGACCAATAGGAAGGCGTTCATAATCAGCCTTAGTCAGTCCCATCTGACTCAGCATCGCCTGCACTTCTATGGCCAAAAAACCCGCTCGCATCATCACACGTTTAGCGCGCAGATCATCCAGGTCTTTGATATCGGGGCGTGTATATATGACTTGGGGGGAGTGCTGAAAGATGCTTGCCAAAACCACCACTGGTTTGGCTTCTGCGCGTGATAACAAAACACCCACATCACCCACCGCATATTGCACATCACCAGCCAACATTTTCTGCAAAGGGCTTTGCTCCGGTCCACCCTCAATCAGCTCAACATGAAGCCCTTCATCTGCATAATAACCTTTTTCAAGTGCGGCGTAATAACCCGCGAACTGAAACTGATGTTTCCATTTCAATTGAAGACGGACAACATCATCCTGATCAACATCCGCAGCCTGAGAGGGTGCCACTACTGATACCCAGACAACAGACAAAAAACAGATACTAATCAGCCACTTCATGGCTAGAGCTTATCTTAACGAGCCGGAAGTTCCACCACAAAAACTGAGACCTTGGCCACTGCAACCGGATTAGAATTCGACACTTCAACAATCAAATCATCCTGGCCTGATATATTATCAAAACGCGTTTGAAACTCATGGCCACCAACACGATAACTTCGCTGTTGCACCTGTGTTGCTTCCACATCGCCCTTAACCCGGACAATGCGAAATGTCAGTGGTCCAACTGCATCTGAAATCATTGTGACCTCAAAATAACCTTTCCTGTCCGGCATATCAAAGAACTCGCGCGATTTTTGAAACGGAGGCACATTGGCATCACGGTAATAGAGATACTCTTCATCAAACTCAACCGCCTGCAGCGAGGAGACGCCTGTAAAAACCGACGATAAAATAACCAATAACAGAAGAGGCAACTTCGGCCTGATGAATCGAACTTTAATACTCATGGACTTTCATGTGCCTCAATATCATATTTATCACACAGATAACGCATTTTATCCTTGGCCCGATCACCAAAACCAAGCCAGCGACCGGCTCTCGCTTTGATATGCTGATTCCGTTCCAACGCCACTTCCACCAATTTCATTTCAAAAGCAGCCACCGCTTTTTCGGCTCTGATGCCGGAATCAGGCAACTGCTGCAGCCACTGCTCCAGTGGATCAGCATCTTCATTGACCAGCTGAGGCCCCATCAGCGAAGGAATAGACTCTACCTTATCTCCAGTTGCCAATACGATTGCTCGCTCAATTACATTCTCCAGCTCGCGCACATTGCCCGGCCAGCTATAACGCTCCAACTGCTCCAACACATGATCAGACAAAGGCTGCATGCGTTTTCCGCACATCGCCGCTTTGCGCAATAAAATTGCATCCGACAATAATGGCAGATCTTCGATATGGTCACGCATTGCTGGCACCCTGACTTCCACCACTTGAATGCGATAATAAAAATCATCGCGCAACGCACCTTCCTGAACTTTTTGTTCCAAATTTTCCCGACTTGAACATATCAAACGCACATCCGACTGGATAATAGCTTCCCCGCCCAGACGAGAAAATTCTCCCAACTCCAAAGCTCGAAGTAACTTGCCCTGCACCGATAATGGTAAACCAGCCACCTCATCAAGAAACAGAGTACCTCCGCTGGCACGCTCAAACCAACCAAGTTTACGTTTCACCGCACCAGCAAATGCCCCCTTCTCATAACCAAACAGTTCAGATTCCAGCAACTCAGCTGACATCGCCGCACAATTGATCGCAATGAAAGGCTGTTTTGCGCGCTGACTGGCAGCATGCAATTGCCGCGCCACCAGCTCCTTACCGGTCCCTGTTTCACCACGAATCAACACGGTCGATGGTGCCGACGCCACTTGTGAAACCAATGCACGCAGTGCCTGCATGGCTGGCGATTCACCCAATAGGTCACTGTTAACCCGCGTATCGAGTGCACGCTGCATCTCCTGCTCTCGTATTGCCTGCCAATGCGCCTGCATACTTCGGTCAATCGTTCCTTTGACCTCATCCGGATCAAACGGTTTACCAAAAAAGTCCAGTGCTCCTAAGGACTGCGCTCGTTGTGCCAATGCACGTTCATCGTGCCCGGTAATCACAACAACCGGCGTATCTGGACTCTCTGCGCGTATTTTTTTCAGATAAGCCATACCGATTTCAGGATTATCCGGCTCAGGTGGCAAGGCAAGGTCCAACACTACCAAATCAACCCGGTTAGCCGACAGAGCATCATCGGCTCCATCCAGATCTCCAGCTTCCAGGATCTGATACGACTCTTTCAACAGCAGCTTTAAATTCAGCCGATTGATATCATTATCATCCACGACCAACACGGTTTGTTTCATGACTGAGGCTCCTTGAGTGGTTTCTCTTCCTGCTTATGCTGCCATAAAGGTAGCCGCACAATGAAGGTGGAACCTTTGCCCACACCTCCACTTTCTGCCGTAATGGTTCCACCATGAGCTTCAACAATGCGGCGACTCAAATAGAGACCAACACCAAGCCCATTACTTTTACTGGTGGCAAAAAGACGAAATAGCCGTTGCTGAATAAACTCTTGCTTCATACCGCAGCCTTGATCGCCCACACGAATCTCTGCCCATGATTCAGCTGCGCTATCATTTAGAACCACGTCCACTAATCGCGTCTCAATCGTAATAACGCCCTGCCCCTGCATCGCTTGCACAGCATTATCATAGAGGTTCTCAAATACCCCCTGTAACATATCGGCATCACCTGCCACAGCACTAGCAAGAGCATGCTGCTGTTTTAGCTGCAGGGATTCAGGCCACAAACGATCACGCACACTGGCTTGCAACAAAAACACCAAATCAAGCGGTGCAATGGCTGGGTTCATGGGCACATTGGGATCAGAGATACGCTGCATCAAGGTCTGCATACGCCCGGTCACCTTACGAATAGCCACCAGCATGCGCTGCACATCGTCATCATCCAACTTACCTGAACCCAGATGATGCGCTAAAAAAGAGAGATCATGCAGGCGGTTTTTCAAATCATGTGAATGCAATTGCCGTGTGACACGCGACAGCGAATCAAGCCGGGCCGCTTCTGATTGCAAATGTGTTAAACGCGCATGCTCCAGACTCATGGCTGAAAACTTCGCCAATGACTCCAAACTATCACGCTCTTCCGCATCCATTGGCCGGCCATCTTGTCTGGGCCCTAACCACAACCAGCTTTCACCATTGGCTGCGGGCAATTTCAAACACAAAGCATAATCAGGGTGTGTATCACTATGGTGTTGTTTTTCAATGAAGGGAGCATTGGCAGGATAAGAGAACCAGCGACCATCAGCCAATTGACGTTCATCGAGTGCAGCAAAACGACGATGGCTAACATTACAAATACGCTCCAACAGAGCTGCTTCAACATCTTGAATCGGCAATTGCGCCAAATCACCGGCTCCCAATTGTCTGATCGCTGCCAAAGTATCAAGTTGATGGCGAAAGAAGATACGATCCAGCGCACGCAGCATAGCCTGCACCAAAGGGGCGTAGCCAAAAGCAGCTGAAATAGCAGCAATCACCATGGCCCAAACAGAAACCGGTCGGCCACTTAAAACATAGACGGCCGATTCTGCCAGCATCAAGACCAGCACAAACACAGCAATGGCCACCAAAGTGGCTGATAAATAGGCGAATGAATGTACCAGACGTCTGAAATTAAAGATCAGACGCAATGAGGATCTAACAGGATCAGTAATTAGCCAGCTCCAAACGCTCTCCACCTAACGCCGCACCGGCTTCAAAATCTCGCATGACCTGAGACAACTGCTGTAACAGATCCCCCTCCAGTGGCAACAGAGGAAGACGCAGTTCATTTTCACACCAACCCAGCAGATGACAAGCGGCTTTTACGGGAATCGGATTTGACTCCACAAACAGCATTCTATTCAGTGATCGCATAGCAAACTGAGTCCGACGCGCTGCATCCAGATCTCCAGCACGCATCGCTTCGGTCAAGGCTTTCATTGTTTTTGGTACAATATTGGCAACTACTGAAATCACACCATGTCCACCCAGAGCCATAAAAGGCATGACACTGGCATCATCACCCGAATAGAACTCCATGCGTCCATCACATGCTGCCAGCGTATGCATCAACTGCTCCATATCCGCTGTCGCATCTTTGATCGCAATAATATTCGACACATGAGACAAACGACCCACCGTTTCAGGCAGTATGTTCGAATTGGTACGTCCAGGCACATTGTAAATGACTTGAGGCAGATGCACTGCATCCGCAACAGCTTTGTAGTGCTGGAAAATGCCTTCCTGAGTTGGCTTGTTGTAATAGGGCGAAATCAACAGTGCTGCGTCTGCCCCTAGTGATTTAGCCGCCTCAGTCAACGCAACCGACTCAGCTGTATTATTACTACCCGTACCGGCAATCACTGGTACCCGACCAGCCACCTGATCCACAGCAATGGCAATAATCTGCTTGTGCTCTTCATACGAAAGCGTTGCAGCTTCACCCGTCGTACCGGCTGGCACCACACCATCAACACCTGCTTCAACCTGTCGCTCCAGATGCGCCCGAAATGATTCTTCATCAATGAGACCATTTGAAAAGGGGGTGACCAAAGCGGTCATTGTACCATGAAACATGCGTGTCTCCTTGTTCGCCATTAAAAGCTTATGCGCTGAACTATAACCACAAGAGATCATCGAGAAAGTTTTAATTATTCCTTCTAAAGTCTATGCTGATTTATTCGCTGACGACCAGAAATCACAAAACAATTGTTCGGAATAATGGAATCAGAGCAGTAAAGCTATTTTAACAATCTCCAGTTATCCGGCCAAAGCGCCTTCAATTCAATCGGTTTACCTGTGACGGGATGCTCAAAACGCAAACGCCATGCATGCAGCATAAGGCCTTTGCTTCCACTCGCCCGGTATGCAGCCAGCTCTTCTTTCTCTGCATATTTAGTATCACCCAGGATCGCATGGCCTTCATTGAGCAACTGCACACGCAATTGATGGGTACGCCCACTATGAGGCGAGAGAGCCAACATCGCATATTCGAATCCACTGCGATTAAGCTCCATCATCACCTGAAAATCAGTCACCGACTCTTTGCCTTCATCGCTATCAATCACCATGCGCTCGCCACCACGAACCACACCCTTAGCAAGGTGAGAGGTCATACGCCCGGCATGTGCAAAAGGATGCCCCGCAACCAGCGCAAAATAAGTCTTTTGCATATCCCGCCGGCGAAACAGCTCTGTCAGGCGACGTAGAGCCTCCAGATTTTTGGCCATCAATAACACACCTGAAGTATCTCGATCAAGCCTGTGCGCCAGCCGCAGATCAGCCAAACCACGCTGCTCTTTCAACGCTTCAATCAAACCCGCATCGTGACCCGAACCACCGTGAACCACGAGACCCGCCGGCTTATTCACCACCAACAAATACTCATCTTCAAACAACACTTCTAATTCACTCACTTTTCGCAGCAGTGAAGCAGGTATTACACCACTCTCCTGCTGTTCAGGCTCTCTCAGACTGGCTGGCAAATAGACCTCATCACCAGTTGCAACCCGCGACTCCGGTTTACAGCGTTTTTTATTCAATCGCACATTACCTTTTCGAATCAGGCGCAAAATGAGTGAGCGTCTCGAGCTCCCCAAATGTCGAACTAGCACTCGATCCAAACGACTACAGTCTTCATTATCATCTATCGTTAAAACACTGTTTTCTTGCATTTTTCTTGCCAAACCACCTTAACCCGATAGACTCACCTGCATATGTAGTGAGCTCCGTGTTTCCCTGCATCGCAGTAAACCCTCAACGCAGTTGCAATGGTAATGATTTGTATCCGGGAATCCCAGCCTCCAGTATATTGAAAGATACACCGAGAGATAACAGGGGACTTTTTTAATCCCGCGCCGTTGAACCGATATCGGTTCAACGAGACCATCAACGCGAAGTGTTTATGTCGATGTCCCTAACGTTGAGCCTGCATAAATAAAACTGCGTTTGAAAACTTGTACTGATACCTCAACAAAATGCTGACAGCTCGGGGTAAGAGTCAACAACTAGCGATGTATAAGACACGACTACTGCCGTGGACATCCAATTTTATCAGGATGATATACATAAGCCTAAGCCACTATTCTTATGAATAGTTTTGTTGTCGATGTTATATCGACGGGTTACTCAAGCGCCACAAGGAATAGGCGTGACTGCAAAAAAACTCATGCTCATCAATGCTTTACACGAAGAAGAAAGTCGTGTGGCCATTATTGAAGACGGTTATCTTCATGAGCTCGATATTGAATCTGCCCACAAGGCATTAACCAAAAGCAACATTTACAGAGGCAAAGTAACCAAGGTCGAAGCTAGCCTTCAAGCCGCTTTCGTTGAATACGGCTCCGCCCGTCAGGGTTTCTTATCCATGAACGAAATCCACCCTGACTACTGGAAAGAGGGCGTCGACAAATCGGCAAACCCTCGCAATCTGTCCATCCAGGATATCCTCTCGCCCAAACAGGAAATTCTTGTACAGGTCGTTAAAGAGGAGCGTGGTAATAAGGGTGCTGCACTGACTACCAACATCTCGCTGGCTGGTCGTTATCTGGTACTTAGCCCTAACACAGTACGTGGTGGCATCTCCCGTAAACTCTCTGATGAAGATCGTCGTTCGATGAAAGAGATACTCAAGCAGCTGGAAGTTCCAGATGATATGGGACTGATTATTCGCACCGCTGGTAAAGATCAAACATTGGAAGCTCTGCAACGCGATTATCAGTATTTGCGTCGTTTGTGGGATGAAATTCGTATCACCAGTGAAACCACCCCCTCACCCGCCCTGATCTATCTCGATGGTGATTTAGCTACTCGCGCTATCCGCGACCATTTCTCTGATGATATTCAGGAAATTTGGGTAGATAATCACGAAGTTTACACACGCACCAAAGCCTTTGTTCACGCGGTCATTCCGGGCAAAGAAAAGTTAGTTAAACTATACCGTGGTAAAAAGCCTCTGTTTCGTCTGCATAACATTGAAGGGCAGTGTGAAGAGACCCACCAGCGCGAAATCCGTTTACCCTCCGGCGGCTCAATTGTACTCGACCCAACCGAGGCTCTGACAGCTATCGATGTCAACTCAGCCCGAGCTACCAAGGGTAAACATATTGATGACACTGCATTGGCCATTAATCTGGAAGCAGCTGAAGAAGTAGCTCGCCAGCTACGCATCCGTGACATCGGTGGACTGGTTGTTATCGATTTCATTGATATGGCCAACCGCAAACATGGCCAACAAGTTGAAGATCTACTGCGCAAGGCTTGCAAAGGCGATAAAGCCCGTATCCAGTTTGCGCGCATCTCTCGCTTCGGCTTATTGGAAATGTCACGTCAACGCCTGCACCCATCAGTGCGCGAATCAACTACAGAAGGCTGCCCACGCTGTCAGGGCCGTGGTTCAATTCGAACTGTAGACTCTATGGCTCTGCAAATGCTTACTCGCATGGAAGACTGGTCTGAGCGTGGTAAACGCCCGACACTTATTGTGCAGGTTCCATCCGATACCGGTGAATATCTGATGAACAACAAACGGGCTAATATTGCACGCATTGAAGAAGCCTATGATATTCAGATCACACTACAGATTCGCCCTGAACTGGATATCCCTCACTACCGCATTGAGCGGCAGTGGAATGAAAACAACCAGCAACGCATAGAAGTGCTCGAAGATACAGGCAAACGCATCAAACCACCTCGTGCCAATAATAAGCTTAAACCCGTTAAACCTGTCGTAGGCATCCCTACACCTGTGCCGGAAGCTGTTGCTGTCGAGGAACCGAAGAAAGATGGCCCGTTACAATCATTGATTAAACTGTTCACAGGAAGCTTAAAGAAAGCTCAACCGAAACCGGTCGAAAAAGAGAAAGAAGAGCAGCCGAAAGTCGAACAGCCCAACAAACGTCCGCGTCGTGGTGGGCGCAATCGTAACCGCTCTGCAGCCGATCAAACGAATGCAGCTAAGACAAACAACAATCAACCGGCGGCTCCACAAAAACAGAAACAAGCAAAAAAACCACAACAGAAGAGTGAAGATAAAGCAAAAGAAGCGATTCCTGTTCCAAACAGTAGTGGTGAAGCAGAAACAACTGCGACAAAACCACGCCGTCGTAGACGTAGACGCAGGCGCCCAACGGGTAATGGCGATAATGCAGCAACACAAAATAGTGCATCGCCGGATAATGCTTCAGTAGCTCCTGCACAGGCAAAAGCCCCAAGCCCTAAACCGGCTACGGCTCCTGCACAGGCATCAGCACCGAGTCCTAAACCGGCTACTACTGCACAGACATCAACACCTAGCCCTAAATCGGCCACAGTCGGCGAGTGAACAAGCCAACTACGGATAACATCCTGAGCTTCAGCATTGATGAAGCTCAGGATGGAAAACGCATCGATGCTGCCCTGACCTCACTGAGTGGACTAAGCCGGAACCATATTCAGCAACTGTTAAAAAGTGGACAAGTGCGAAATACATCTGGAAAAGTTACCAAGCAAGCCTCGCTGCGCGTCTTCGAAGGCGATGCATACCTAGTGCATATCCCGCCACTGGAAACACTGAACCTCGAGCCTGAAGATATTCCACTCGATATTTTATATGAAGATGAACATATTATTATCGTCAACAAGGCAGCCGGCATGGTCGTACATCCCGCCCATGGCCATGATCGCGGCACACTGGTACATGCACTACTACACCATTGCGACTCACTCTCGGGCATCAATGGTATGCAACGTCCGGGCATTGTTCACCGACTCGATAAAGACACTTCCGGTAGTCTGGTTGTGGCTAAAAGTGAAATGGCTCATCGCCAACTCAGTGATATGTTTGCAGAACATAACCTCAAGCGTCAATACATTGCATGGAGTAGGGGCACTCCGCGCTGGCAGCAAATGTCTATTGAGTTGCCCATTGCCAGACATCCCCAACATCGCCAGAAAATGGCCGTTAATCCTAATGGCAAGGAAGCCATTACACATGCGCGAGTTGAACAACTACTTGGCCCGTTCACGCAGCTTCGTTTAACACTGCATACTGGTCGCACACATCAAATTCGTGTGCATTTATCCCATGAACATCTGCCTATCCTGGGGGACCCAGTCTATGCACGCAGCTATAACCCTGGCTCTAATATCCCTCAGCCTAGTCACGGCGCTATTTTAGCCCTCAAACGGCAAGCCCTGCACGCCGAGTTACTAGAATTCGAACACCCTATCAGCGGCGAAGCATTAAGCTTTCGAGCCCCATTGCCTGATGATTTGAAACTACTATCCAATTCCCTCAAAGAGAACTATGGCTAAAGCTTCTCCTATTCAACCAGAATGGATCGAATCTACTCTTTTCGCCCAGCATCATATCCGTGCTATTTTCACATTACGACGCGGAGGCATCAGCCAGCCCCCTTTTGATAGCCAGAACTTCGGCATAGGGCTTGGCGACCCCGATGCCAACATCAACGAAAACCTTCGTACATTCATTCGAGCTTCAGCACTCCCCAGTACACCCCATCAAGCTATTCAAATACATCAAACTTCCACACTATGGTGCAATGGCTCCGGCAGCTCACACCCAAATGAAGCTGATATCTTATTGAGTGACCAGCCAGATACACCACTGGCTGTTCGCACTGCTGACTGCCTTCCTATTCTGCTGGCTGACCCAAACACCGGCATCACTGCTGCAGCCCATGCCGGCTGGCGAGGCACAGCATCAAACGTAGCCGAACACGCGATACAGAACATGTGTGAGCGTGGTGCAAAAAAAGCAGATATTTTAGCCTCGCTTGGCCCATGCATCGGCCCATGCTGTTTCCAGATTGGCGAAGAAGCAGCGACAGCCCTGAAAAATTGCACCCCATCAGCTTCAGAGTTCGTAGATAATTGCGCAGACTTGCGCCAAATCAACCGCTTACAGCTGCTTCAATGTGGTCTAACCGATACAAATATTGAACTCATCAATGCCTGCACAGCATGTGATAATAAGCGTTTTTTCTCCTTTCGACGCGATGCTGGTCAAACCGGTCGTCACATTGCCGTTGTCGCCATCGCATCCAAACCGTAAACTGCGCCAATGAATTTAACACCTACACTACTTGCCCTGTGCATCATTGCCCTGATCAGTGGCTGCGCCTCCAATAAAGACGATGTGTTTATCGACAATGCTAAAACAGAGTATGAAGCGGCAAAAAGGCTTGTAAACACCGATAATTTTAATGTTGCCTCGGATAGACTTGGAAAGTTCAGCTCCAATTATCCCTATAGTAAACTTACTGTTCCGGCTGAGTTGTTGCGTATTTATGCCGCCTATAAAGGTAATGAGTATGTTTTATCCGAAACCCTGAGCTCAACCTTCATTGACCGACATCCCAAACATGACAATGTTGATTATGCTAAATACATGTTGGCCATGAGTTATTACAAACAACGCTCTTCAGCTGAAAAAGATATCACTATGTTCAAATCCTCGATTGTGGCTTTTACACGACTACTCAAAGAGCATCCGCAAAGCGCATACGCCAAGAAAGGTGAGGATCGCCTACAGTCTTTGCATAATGCACTGGGCAAACATGAGCTAACGATTGGTAAGTATTATTTCGACCGAAATCGTTTTGTTGCGTCAACCAATCGATTTCAGGAAGTAGTTCGACTATATCAAACCACGCCATCCATCGAAGAGGCTCTTTATTACCTCTCTGCATCCTATTCCAAAATGGGACTCAAAGCAGATGCCCGGCAAACCGCCAAACTTCTCAGGCATAATCATCCAGATAGCTCATGGAGTTCAAAGGTCAAAGAGCACCTCTGATCCCACGATCTAATAACACTATCTCCCGTTCTAGCAGGATTTTCATCGATGTTGCGCTCACTCTCACCAGCCCTACTTCATCAATTAGTAGTTATCATCCTTATAAGCTTAACTGCCTGCAGTAATCAGGACAGAAGCGAAATCAATACCGTGCTCGATGCTCGCGATATCGCCGTAAGTACGCATAACATTAAAGATTATGACGCACTGTTGCTTCCCGGCTACCTGGATCATTCAGGACAAAGTGAATTTGATATTGTCAGCAAAATGAACAAACTATTCGCTCAATTTGAAAAAATAGAGATGAAATCCAGTAACCGTGTCATTCGAATTTTCGACAGTAACTATGCCGAATGTGAACAGAGTTATTTACTCCGTGTTAAAGCAGACAACACCTGGCGGCAACTGGACCAGCGCGAACGCATCACCCTGAGTAAAACAACCAACGGCTGGAAAATTAGTGGCGGACTGTAGCTTTACCGTAACGCACGCAAAACCACTCTCTGAAGAAACAAAAAGAGAGCTCCTAAGAGCCCCCTTTTCATCACACAACCATGCTCACTCGCATTAGAATTTATAAGAGAGTGAAGCCGCCAAAATATGAACATTTGTGCTATACGTACCATTTTTCACCGTATTCGGTGCACCAGCAGGTGTAGCAGGTGAAGCCGTCTGATCACGCTTCATAAAATAGACATAAGCATAAGCAAGATCCATTGTCGCACTCGTATTAAGGTCATAACTATAACCTAATGAAAATATATGCCTGTCGTTACCTGGAACGGATGGACTGAAATCCACATCCTTGATCGGTGTTGGATCAAAAACATAACCCAAACGGGCCCGCATTGTTGGACTATAGGTCCACTCTGCACCAGCTCTAATGGCTGTGGTTGCTTTCCAGTTTTGCGGTAGATGTGTAGCGCCGGTTACATCTGCTAGGACAAGCCCTTGCAAGGTTGAAACTGCAGCACGATACGCTGCACTAGCATAGGTAATATCAACATTTTTATAAGTCGTCCAGTTCACCCAGTCCACATCGACACTGAGCAACCATGCATCATTGGCTTTAAATGCCAGTCCCACATTCACTTGATCAGGCAAGGTTAATTTGGTCGCGCCTGCGCTTGTTGTACCACCCAAGGCCAACAGCGTTGATTTAGCACGTGCAACACCATCAATCTGGATGGCCACCCTACTTCGATAGGTCACACCGAAACTAAAGGCATCTGTTTTATAGAGCAGTGAGGCATTGCCACCCCAACCATCACCATTACCATTCAAATCCTGAAGCGTATTATTTAAATCAACATTGCTCACATAAGCATAATCCCCGCCCACGGCCATGGAGAAGTTATTATTAAACTTAAAAGCCACACTTGGGTTAACCATCACCATCTGTATTCTTGAAAAGGTATTCTTGGTACTGAATGGCGATGTCGTAGGCCAATTCGTTTCCAAACCGAACGGTGCATTTACACTGATAGAAGCCCCAAGACCGGAAGCTTCTGACATATAGGTATAATAGGCATGCGGAACAAAGAACGTTTTATCTTTGGCTTTTGTATTATTGGTAATCGGAGCGCCACCGACGCCTTTTGTCGACGTATTCGAGGTGAATTTACTACCATAAATAATCAGCGCATCACTGCCTAGCATCAACTGAGTGCCATCGGTAAATGCTACACCGGCTGGATTATGCCAGGCAGCTGAAGCATCATCGGCCACAGCCGTAAAAGCACTGCCCATACCTGAAGAGCGGGTAGCCATCTCTCCAATCATAAAACCGCCAGCCTGAGCCGCCTGTAACCATGCAAACAACATCACAAATAGAATAATAAATCGTTTCATTATCCCCCTCCTTCCCCAGTAGTGATATAGACCTAGCTAGCATAGACGATGAGTGCCGTTATGCAAACAAACGATCCTATCTACAGAGCTTATAGCGGGTGTAAAATTACAGGAAACGGACTAAATCTGAGTTATCATGGAAGTACTGCGCGAATCAGATGCGATGCTTTCCCATTCACATATCCAATCGCATAAGCCGCTATGCCATAATCACTTACCCATGTGGGCGTATTAGCCTCACAAGCTTGTGGAGTTATACCCATAGGAAGGGCTGTACATGGACAATTGGGCAAAGTTCCATCATTACAATCCGTTAGCACCGAACTACCCAAAGCAGGAGTCAGAGGATAAATTTCTATATCCCGATTTGTATTGTTCGCATCAACAGCAGTTAACCAGACAATTGCTCCATTGAGTGGAATATCTTCTCCAACTACTGGTGGATCAGCATGTGGCAGCGGTGGAATCGATGGTGTCACCACACCATCTGAAGCAATATCCAATTTGATATAACGCGGTAATTTCGCGCTGATGTTAAACATCGATGGCTGCTTTCGGTTTGTATCACCGGGCGACAGACTTACATCCAGACAATTGGAGAAATTAAGATAACTTTCCATACAGAGGTAACGGTTAGCCATAGGCGAGTTGTCAAAATACATCACCTGACCGGATATATATGCAGCGCTGGTATCATCTGCACTGCTACCAGCCACACCGGTAGGGCCCGGATCCCATTTATAATCTAGTTCTGTAAAATCTCCAACTGCATTTGCATTTGTAGGCACAGCAGGCTCACCAAAAGGAGCCGCCACATAGCTACCTGCAAAGCTGTGATTATCAAACTCCGCATCATTTGCTTTTGCCCAGAACATATAATGAATCGCGGTTTCTGTGTAATAATAGGCTTCTGTAGAACTCTGCGCCGCAGCACTGATCTGTGTACCTGAACGACTGGCGTAATACATCGCTACTGACATCAGCGTCAGCAGACTTAACATGATCAACGATGTTACCAGTACAAAGCCGGAATCCGATACATGGTCCTGTTTATGTTCAAATAACTCACCCATCTCTAATTCCTCGGCCATGTTTTGAACGACAACGACAATGTTTTACTCTGCTTCTGTTCGTTGCTATAAGTCGATTGCAAAGTTACGTCAACCTCACCAGCTGAAATGGTAACACTCATTCCATTGGCCACATCCATATCACGCATCAACTCCTGAAACTGAAATACGCAAGGATCCGGTTTAAGCCAATAAATCCGGTCATTGGCAGTGCGCTGATACTGAAATACACCTGTATTTCCATCAATCGTCTGATAGGTCAGTGTTTTACTGGTTGCATCCCAATAGGGATAAGAAGGAAAACTAACAGGGTAATTAGCGGGCAGGCTTACAGTTTTAACGTTCGGTGCATCACATACACCGACTGGCTTGCGAGCCCCTGCACCTAAGTCGACGGGAAATGATGGCACAGGTGTCGTAGCTGCAACAGAGCCTCTTAAACCCGCCTGCATCAAATGTGAAGCCAGATAGAGGTCTCCCATTACTTCGGTCTGTGAAGAGATCACTCTAGAAATGTTACTATTGGACATCAATATCATTGTAATGCCTGCGATGATCAACAAACCCATCGACATACTGATGAGCATCTCAATCAAGGTAAACCCTTGCTCAGCTCGTTGCCTTTGAGTTCTGATATTCGCCATGCATAGCCTTACCACATTCATCATTTCAACTCCGACAAATGCGTTAAATAGATCGAATGTGATTTTCCTTTATTCGTCCATGATACCGTCACTAACTTGGTTTGTGGCGTAGTATTATAAGCAGCACTGACGAAGTTTTGGAATGTTCCTAAATTACCAGCCAGTGGACCATTCACCTGCACCTGGGAGGTTTGAATCGTATAGGCAATACCGATACCAGTCGTCGGTGTACAGGTCACACTAAGCGGATAATTAGGAGCACCACCATTTTTCGACGTTAAGTTACAGTTCGCCGCAATCACTGGCGCATAATCATTGGCATCATGTTGCCAGAACTCCAACACCTGCTCTGCCAAATGTACTGCTGTGATCCTTTCGCGAGAAACCTGTCCACTGCCAACTGTTGAGATCGTAAAACTGCCAAGTGACAAGACTGCAACCGAAACAATGACCAGCGCCACCAGCACTTCTATCAACGTAAACCCTGTCATTCTGTTTCTCATGTTCATTTTATATACGCCCTGCCAATAACATTGACTGTGATCTTTTTCGTATAACTCCCCACAGTCAGTGTCGTACTGCTATTACCCTGTTCAAATGTTCCACGGCTGGTGAACGTACGGATCGTCGACGGAGAAACAGCAAGATTATTCGAAAACTGACTAAAACCAATCGATTCATTCTTACACCGACCACATGTGCTATCTGCCGTAGTATCCGCATCAAAGGTATAGGCAGAAGAGGAGAAAGTGATACTCACACTGCGATTTTCCGCCACAGCCATGACTCTGGCCTGTTTCATATGCGACAAGAGTGCCTGAGCAGCATTACGCACCGACTGTTTCTCTCGCCAATCGGCAAAAGCAGGAATACCGATGGCCGAAACAATGCCTATAATAGCCATCACTACGAACACTTCGATTAGCGAGAAACCCTGCTGACGATTCAATAAAGATGATCGCTGCAAAACTCCAGCTTGCTTGCTTTGATTGCTTCCGTTTAGATTCGGCTTAATGCGCATTTTATCCCTTATCGCCAAAATCATAATCTCCTTAAGTGTCCTCATGGCTTTGACCGTCACCATAGGTTATATGCTTTTCTCCAACAAGCTACCAAAATTGAGTGCTCTTTCTGAATATCAGCCGCCTTTGGTATCCCGAGTCTACAATACTGATGGCGAACTGCTGGCCGAATATGCCGATGAACACCGTATTCTTGCGCCATTCAAAGATATACCTAAAAAGTTGAAAAACGCCTTTCTGGCCGCTGAAGATCAACAGTTTTACGAACATCCTGGCATCAATCCGGCCCGCATAGCCTCTGCTGCACTGGCTAACCTGAAAGCTGGCCATACTGTTCAGGGGGGATCAACAATCACCCAACAGGTGGCTAAAAACTTTTTACTCACATCTGAAAAATCGTACACACGAAAAATTCGTGAAGCGATCCTAGCCTACCGCATCGAACAGGCTTTCTCTAAAGATGATATTCTTTATCTCTACCTCAACCATATTTATCTCGGACGTGGCTCCTACGGTGTTGCCTCCGCCGCATGGCGTTATTTCCATAAGAGCCTTGATGAGTTAACACTGGCTGAATGCGCCACCTTGGCTGGCTTGCCCAAGTCACCCGGCAGGTATGCCCCCCATATCAACCCTAAAAAAG
This sequence comes from Mariprofundus sp., assembly GCA_021772775.1. Taxonomy (GTDB): domain Bacteria; phylum Pseudomonadota; class Zetaproteobacteria; order Mariprofundales; family Mariprofundaceae; genus Mariprofundus. Next base: position 46,045 of record JAJFLH010000030.1, read on the forward strand.
CCTTACAACGGCGTAATACTGTGCTCGATCTGATGCAGAGAAATGGTATGGCGACATTGAATGCAGTGGCCCGCGCCAAACGGGAAGTCCTTAATCTCAAGCCAATAGTGACATCCAAACTCTCCGATGCTTATGCTGATCAGGTATATCGAGAACTCTCAGGTCGATTTGGTGTCAACACGCTGCGCCGCCAGGGACTGACGATTGTTATCCCATATGACAAAGAAGCACAGGATGCTGCCGTTAAAGCTGTGCGTCGTAATGTACTGGATGTAGAACACCGTCAGGATTACCGTTATCCCGTTCATCACCCAGAGAGTGCCTGGCCAGCACTGTTGGCTGAATGGCGCAAAACTTCCGGTGCAAATCCTCCCCCACCTTCAAGCCATGCTTTAATTCCTGCTCTGGTTGAGGCGGTCGATGAAAAAGGCAATATCACAGTCAATGATGGCAACCGCTTATGGCAATTAAAAAAGCCCAAATGGCGTTGGAAATCGATCAAGAAATATGAAAAAGGCGGCTTAAGTGAGGAGGCTATCGCTGCTCTAAAACTACGACCTCGCACATGGATTCCGGGTGATGAAGTTCGTTTGCAGGGTCTACGTAAACCTGGAGTCCGTTTATCCCAGGAACCTTCGGTTGAGTCAGCTCTGTATGCTATCGACCTTGAACGCGGCACCGTCTTAGCACGTGTTGGTGGATACAATTATAAGACCAGTGGATTTGACCGTATCGAAAAAGCCATGCGTCAGCCGGGCAGTGCTTTTAAGCCACTGCTCTACGCCTCAGCTCTGGCCACTGGCTCTACTGCGGCAACGATCGTGATGGATACACCTGTGGTCTTTGATAATCGTCGGGGTGATGACTACTGGCGCCCTGAAAATTACAAAAACAAATTTGCCGGGCCTGTACCGCTGCGCAATGCACTGGAGCATTCACGTAACCTTGCTTCGATTAAAATATTGCAGAATGTCGGCATCAGGCGCTTTCTGGAAGATCTGGAGCGATATCCATTGGGCCGCACCTTTCCGTCTCAATTGGCCCTGGCTTTAGGCGCTACAGAAATAACGCCTGAAGCTTTAACTGAATCTTATATTTTGCTGGCCGATCAAGGTCGTAAATGGAAACCGATTGCAGTACAACAGGTACAGGATCGTACTGGCAAAACATTGCACCGTGCAGTGGCTGGTAAACGTTGTCAGGTATGTCATGTTGATCCTGTCATGAGCGTGAATGAATCCATGCGACCAGCGCAACAGATACTCGATCCGATTGATGCATTCCTGATCACTAATATCATGAAAGGTGTAGTCGAAAATGGAACAGGACGACGTGCCCGCGCCCTACAGCGCCCTTCTGCCGGCAAAACAGGAACCACCAACAAACAGGTTGATGCCTGGTATATGGGTTATACACCACAAGTGCTGACTGCTGTGTGGACAGGCCGAGATATCCCGACAACCATGGGGCGCTATGAAACCGGCTCCAGGGCTGCACTACCGGCTTGGTTAGATGCCATGCAATCCTTTCACAAGCACAAAAAGATACATGATTTTATTCCACCAGAAGGCGTCGAATGGGTTGCCATTGATAGAAAAACAGGACTGCTACCCGGCCCTGAGAGCGAAGATATATTTCTTGAAGCATTCCGCGCAGATACCGCTCCCACCAAAGAGTCCCCCTCCAAAACCAAATACAGTGGAGAGCAGGACAGTAATAAAGAACCTGGATTTTTCGAACTGGGTTTGTAATCAGTGAGGTGTCAGGTGTGATGAATTCAGATATGACCCATTAGCACACTCTTACTCCTTACTCTTCACTTCTGACAGCTGCTTTCCGCATTCTCTGCTTCCGGTGGTGGCACATTGTCCCTTACCAGTTTGTATTCAATCGCATCATTGAGTGCGCGGTAAGCCGCTTCCAACACATCAGTAGAGACACCGACCGTACTCCATTTATGCTGTCCATCTGAAGATTCAACCAGCACACGTACCGCAGCTTCGGTGGCTTCTTTCGTAGTCAATACACGTACTTTAAAGTCCGTCAAAAACATCGTTTCCAAACTCGGGTAGGCATCGACCAAAGCAGCGCGAAGTGCTCTGTCCATCGCATTGACCGGCCCATTACCCAGTGCTGCTGCATGTATCATCTTTCCGGCAACACGAACCTGCACAGTTGCTTCTGACTCGGTATCCATATGATGGCCGCGTTTTTCATCATACACACGAAAGCGTACCAACTCAAAATGGCGTTTAAAGCGTCGCATCGAACGGTGTAACAACAGTTGGAATGAGGCATCAGCACCTTCAAAAGCGTAACCGCTGGCTTCCAAAGCTTTGATGCGTTGTAAGGCCTCGGCTACAGCTGGATCACCCGGAGTCAAAACAAAATCTGGCTCCAGCTCCTGTAGTTTACTCAAAATATTACTGCGACCGGCCTGATCGGAGACCAGAATACGTGGTTCATTACCGACCAGCAGAGGATCCATATGTTCATACAGATTACTCTGCTTGCGAATGGCGGAAACATGGATACCGCCTTTATGGGCAAATGCATTCTGGCCAACAAAGGGTTGATGCAGCCATGGCAAACGATTGGCCATCTCATTGACAAACTGCGACAGCGAGGAGAGCTGAGTCAAATCTTCCGCTGATACACCACAGTCCACCCCTACTTTCAACTGCAGCACTGGGATAATCGATACAAGGTTCGCATTGCCACAACGCTCGCCTATACCATTGATGGTACCCTGCACATGGCTAGCACCAGCCCGCACAGCAGCCACAGAGTTGGCCACACTCATCTCGCAATCGTTATGGGCATGCATGCCAATCACCTGGTCAGTTAGATGTTGTTTGACCTGTGAGACGACTTCAAAGACTTGAAATGGAATTGAACCACCATTGGTATCACACAGCACCACCGCATCGGCCCCACCTTCAGTCGCTGCATCCAGCACTTGCATGGCATACGTCTCATTGGCCGCAAAACCATCAAAGAAATGTTCAGCATCAAAAAACACGGTCTCGAAATGCTGTTTTAGAAACGCAACCGACTCACGTACCAGAGAGAGGTTCTCCTGCAACGAGATACCCAGTGCCTTGGTGACATGAATATCCCAACTCTTACCAAAGATACAAACAGCATCAGCGCCGCTTTCCAGCAATCGATTCAAACCACGATCATCCTGCACAGCCTGGCCGGGACGTGCAGTGCATCCAAAAGCCACCAGCTTACTGCGATTCCAGTCGCGCGCTTTCATCAGCTCAAAAAAGAGATCATCTTTAGGACTGGCTCCCGGCCAACCACCCTCAATCCACTCTATGCCAAATTCTGCCAAACGATTGGCAATACGTTTTTTATCTTCAACTGAAAAGCTGATGCCAGCAGTCTGAGCACCATCGCGCAGCGTAGTATCAAATAATTCCACCTTGTCAGGCAGCGTTCGGCGAATATCGATTTGGGAGGGAAAATTAGGCTTCATGATTAGCTCGGCATTTTACCCCTGACAAAGAAAAATGATACAGGTTTCATTCATCCTGAAATTGTGCTGAAATCCGAGATTGAGAACAGTAATCAAGGGGCTAACAAATGCGCGCAATAGTGATGACCGAAGCCGGTTCCAGCGATATATTAAAACTCGCAGATATGGAGAAACCATGCTGTGCTGACAATGAAGTTTTGGTGCAAGTCATGGCCGCAGGTATTAACCCTGTAGACACCAAAGTTCGCAATAACGGCCCGATGATTAAAGCTGGCCTACCGGCTATATTGGGCTGTGATGGTGCGGGTATCGTTGAACAGATCGGTGCTGATGTGACCCATTTTGAAGTCGGAGATGCCGTCTATTACTGTTATGGTGGCCTGGGGCAACAAGCGGGCAATTATGCCGAACACATTGCTGTACCCGAAGCCTATGTGGCGATGAAGCCGGATTGCATTGATTTTATTGATGCTGCCGCAGCTCCATTGGTACTGATCACAGCTTGGGAAGCCCTGTTTGATCGGGCCCGCATTCAGAGCGCTCAGAAGATATTCATTCATGCAGGTGCCGGTGGTGTGGGCCATGTCGCTATCCAGCTGGCCAAACTGGCTGGTTGTGAAGTTGCCACCACGGTCAGTAACAGTGAAAAAACTGATCTGGTAAAACAACTCGGTGCTGATTTGGTCATCAACTACAAAGAAGAGGATGTCAGTGAAGCACTCTTGAAATGGACAGATGATTTGGGAGTTGATGTCGCATTTGATACCGTAGGTGGTAATGCATTCAATCAACTGGTCAGTGCCACTCGTATTTATGGTGACATCGTTACTATTTTGCAAGTTCCCGGCGATGCCGACTGGAAAACCATTCGCCTGCGTAATCTGCGTATTTCTCAAGAACTGATGCTCACACCCATGCTCTTGGGCCTGGAAGAAGCAGCCGAACATCATGGTGACATTCTAGACCAATGCACGCAGTTTTTTGATCAACAGAAGCTCTCCCTGTGTGTCTCGGATAGCCTACCTCTGGAACAAGCAGCAGAAGCACATCGCATGATTGAATCGGGATCCGTGGTTGGCAAGCTGGTTTTGGAAGTCCATCAAGGCGACATCGAAGATGAGTGAGTCGTAAATCAGTCTCATGTCAGATGATCAGACCGAAAGCGCTATAAAAGTAACCCGTTTAGTTTATGTATTACAAGCAGCATCATTTCTTTTGGCCATTACATTTATTGCGGCACTCATCGTCAATTATTTGAAAAAAGATGATGTGGCGGAGACATGGTTAAGTTCCCATTTCCGCTGGCAGGTCAGAACATTCTGGTTCGCACTATTATGGACAGGTTTCGGTTTTATCACGCTGATCATGGGAGTCGGTTATTTTATTCTGATCGGTGTTGGCATCTGGACCATTTATCGCATCGCCAAAGGGTGGTTGGCTTTGCAAGATCATAAACCGATGTATCTCGAAGAGTGAAAAGAAAAATTTAGCCACAGATGCACGCAGATAAACGCCGATAGAGTCAAAAGCTATTAAAGGTATTGGATTAGCGGCGAATTTATTATTTCCAGTCCAATCCGTGTTTATCTGCGCCAAGGTGAATGCTACTTGCGGCAGAGAAGGTACTCTGGGGTAGCATCTGTGATTGTGTCACACCTTCGGTTTCGGTCTGCCCCAGCTATCTCTGGCAATCTCATAGATCATCACCGATTTGTCTTTACCCTTCACTTTCACATGTTCCAAGGGCCTGACATGCACGCCATCAAAACTGCCTTGTGGCATGGTGATTGAGTAGGTGCCATCTTCAGCTTCAACCAGATGCGGTTTTATGCTCTCTAATGTGAATTCCGTAATAATAAGATGATCATTGTAGTTTCGCGTAATCGCTTCTACGCGCGCGCCCAGATTCACCGTATCGCCAATAATGGTGTAATCCATCTTCTTACCTTCACAGCCGATATTACCCACAACCACATTGCCTGAATTCAGACCCACGCCAATATCGAGTGGTTCCAGGCCACGCCTGACCCAGTCCTCCTTCATTTCGGTTATCTTATCCATCATGCCCATACTGCAGCAGAAGGCGAGTACTGCATGATTCTTCTGTTTACCCGGTGCGCCCCAAAAGGCCATGATCTCATCACCAACGAATTTATCCAGCGTACCATCCCATGTAAAAATCACATCGGTCATTTCAGAAAGGAATTCATTCAGTGATGCAATCACCTGATCAGGTGTACGTGACTCACAAAAAGTTGTAAAGCTACGTACATCGGAGAACAGTACTGTCACCTCTCTATTCGTACCTCCCAGTAAAGCCAGCTCAGGGTTTTCAAGTAACTGATCCACTACCTTCTTGGTTGTATAGGACGAGAACATATGGCGTATCTGTCTGGATTTAATCTCCTCTCTGAAGAATCGGTAACCAGTGATGGTGGTGTACAGGAGTATCATCGTTGCCACCGGCACCAGCAGGTCAACCCATAAGCGGTGATAAACAAACAGGTATTGCGTGCCCAGCAGATAAAGAGCCATCAATACAGTCTGCCATACTGCACTCACCCATGCCTGAGTTCTTGGTAACATAATGACCAAAAATAGCGTCGAGATAAATATAAACGCGACAGTGAGAAGCTTGGTTAACTCCTCGCGCACCATAAAATTACTGTTCAAAATATTTTCAATCACTGCAGCCTGTTTCTCAACACCAGGAATACGAGAATAGGGTGTCACATGAATATCGGTTGTACCCAGTGCGGTCAAACCAAGCATGACTATTTTATCTTTGAGCACATTGGCATCAATATTGCCCTGCATCACATCATAAGCTGAAACTGTTTTAAAGGTACGAGCATGGCCCATGAAGTTTATCAGCACACGCCCATTCGCATCGGTCGACATTACACGCTCATCGAGCACCACAGCACTTCCAGCCAAAAGCTGCATACGCTGCCTCTCCAGGCCCAAATAATGGCGTGCTATTTCCAATCCAAATGAGGGCAGATATAACTCATCATCTTCACTCTCCCCCATTTTAACATAGAGGGGTTCCCAGCGAATTACGCCATCCCGATCATAACTGGTAAACACATGGCCCAGACTGGCCACACCATCGAGCACATCATCAACAGGTAAGAGCGAGCGCTGTGCTAGAAATGGCCGTTGATAAGCCTCTTTCTTTACCATCATAAAGGAGAAATCATACAGTGCATCTGCTGGTAACTCTTGCGATTTACCGTTCTGATTATCCATGAGCAGACCAAGGGCCAATACAGCATGACCGTAATCTAACAACACCTTACCCAATAACTGATCGGGAGAGACTTGCGACTGCAAGCGCTGAAAAATAGCTGTCAGATCATCATCCAATACGTTTTTCTGTTTCAACACATCTTGAATCTGCTGCAAAGAGCGCTCATCCGGAGATAGTTCCGCTTCACTGAACAGCACATCTACACCGATCACCGCAGGTTGCTGGTCGGCCATCTGCTGCATCAGTTCAGCTAAAGTCGCACGCGGCCAAGGCCAGCGGCCAATCTGCTTCAGACTCTTCTCATCAATACCGACGATAACAATTTCAGGGCCAGGTTCTCTATCGCCACGAAGAAGAAAACGGAAGTCATAGGTTTTGTTTTCCAGAAACTGCACAATCAACGGTGGATTAAACACAGCATAACATGCCGGCAATAAAATCAGCAATGCGATGAACCAATAGACACCATATGATTTATGTTTTGCGATAAGAACTTCCTCCCCTATCGTTTTGTTTAACCAGTATAGCTAACGGTTCTGATTATGTAACAAGCATCTCAACGACAGGTCTAAAAGGAGAACAGCGCACAATCAGAGCCCGCCGCGCACCAGCCGCAAGTGAAGTGTAGTGGTTGCCTTAGTGGTAACAGCATCTTGTCCATCATTAAAGCTTTTGCCCATCATATTACCCTGAACAGGGTTATATAACGTTGTTGACCAATAGGAATTAGCCACCGCCGTGGCTGGAAAGATGGTGGCATCAATAGAAGGCACAGAGCATTGATGCTCTACAATCAGATCTAACTCCTTGATATTTGGCATACGCCAATCGGTAAGGCCTGCAAAACCACCACCATTATTCAATGTTTCTGCAGCCTGTAGAGCCGCCTGCCAAGTGTATTGAGTAGCAGTACCTGTTGCACACGTGTTCACCCCGCTCAAACCTTCTGTGCACTGCTTCCACATCAGACCAGTTCTATTGTGGGTAATCGTACCGTCATTATTATTGGTAAAATCAGTTGCAGGTGCAGTAGCTGCTAACGAGGCAGTTAAACAGACAGCATCTGCCACAGCAGAGAACATCACAATACTACATAATATCATGATCATTTTTTTCATGTCTCGTCCTCCTTTTCAGTAACACCAAATAAATAACAGCTCTGCATATCATTTATCATAGAAATCATGGTGCACCACGCACAAGGCGCAGCCTATATGGCCCAGTCTTTGGACGAGATGATGATGCGCCATCGTTAAAATTCACATCAAACATATTCGCCGTATTATTCAGAAGCGTAGAAGAAGTCCAATATACATTTGCTACGGTATTCGGGAAGTAAGCCGTATCTATCAAAGGAGCTGTTCCGGCACCATAATTGACTATAGAGCGTAGCTCTTGAACATTAGGAACACGCCAGTCGGCAAAACCACACATAGCAGCAGTATTCACCTCAGCCACAAATTTTTCTGTATCGCAATTACCCACAGAATTACATGTTGCGCCAGCTCCGGCATCTGCCGTACCAGCATTTCCACCGTTCGTCGTCGTAGTCGAGTTGAACCATGAATAAGTGTTATTCGCATCATGAATACCACCACCTGCCGCTGTTGTTTTCACTTCCCAAACCAGACCAGTGACATTGTCCTGCACACATTCCCAGGCGGGATCACTTGCTGCCAAGGCTGCTCCTGCTGCATCCAGCTTGGTGAATGAGAAACCAAGATAACCATCTGCATTACTATTCTTTGCAGGATTAACATCACGCCCCACATCAGCATCCTGTACGGGGAAGGCGGCCTGTGTGGTAAGCAAGTTATTGTTCGCAGCATCACTCCAAAGGCTGACACCCGTATCATTAATTTCACCAGCATCATCATTTGTGATTGTACCTGTTGCAGCAACTGATGTGACCGGCACTGCTGCGGCCGTGATAATCACTCTCACTGCATTACTGATCGTCAGACTTAAGGTTTCATCAGGTTCAAACGCTGTATCTGCATTTACCAGCACTGTGATCGTACCTGTGGTAGCCCCTGCTGCGATGGTCAGAGTGGCAGTCGCTGCTGTATAATCACTGGCCGAGAGCGCTGTTGCATCTGCAGTTACATAATCCACACTCACCGTTTGTGTTGAAGCCGCAGCCATGGTGACGGTGAAGTTCAAATTGGTCGTTCCACCACCACTACCCTCAACTACTGTGGCATCTGCAACACTGATCGTTGTATACGCGACCCAGTTCACCGTACCTAAAGTGCCTAGTACCTTCTCAGCTCCCGCAGCCAGGTTCGTACCGTTAATCGTGACCGTATTACCAGTACCACTACCGCCAATATGATTACCAAGGTTCAAAGCCGGAGAGTTGGTGAAGTCCAGGTTATTAAATGTCACGGTTGCACCGCTAAAGTTAAGCCTTAATACATCAGAATCCGCCCACTGGCTGCTGAACGAAACATTATCAAACTTAGTAGGCGCTATGCCACCAATGCCCAACACCGCAAGATTGGTCACAGTCATACCATCTACATTCACACCACCGTTCAGGTTCATGCCAAATCCGCTACCATTGATCACCGACGTAACCCCGGCAGGAGAACTAAACAGGCCATTAACCGTTAAGCCAGCATCCACTGTAATCGTGCCCGAATGTGCTATCGCAGCATTGATGACACTGCCAACAGTACCGGAATTAATCATCAACCCTGTGTTGTTGATAGCCCCTGGTGCTGTGACCGTCAACGTTGGAACGCCAGCGCTTGATATTAAATCAATCGTACCGGCATTGGTGAATCCATTGGCAAAGACCAGTGTTGTTCCTGTGCCTGAGCTTGTGAGCGTCAGTGTCGCACCGGCATTATTGGCAAAAGCACTATTGATGGAAACTGTTGCTCCATTTCCAGCTACCGTGATGGTACCGTTATTAATCAACGTACCTGCACCCGAAACCGTTCCAACCAGATCCAGAGTAATTCCACCAGAAGCAAGAGTGAAATCGGATGCCACAACCAGACCTGATGAAGCATTTGTTCTCAACGTACCTGTACCTGTCAATGTGGTATTGGTACCAACCGTCATGGCACTGTTTGAACCCATCATCATGCGAGAACCGGTTGGTATATTCAGTGTACCATTTGTCGTATCAACATTGGCTCCGATCTGAGCAAATTGTCCGGTTGTGGACTGAATAGTACCGGTATTGGTCACACTACCCGTTGTAACACTTAACGCCGTTACAGCATTAGTACTATCCAGTGTGATCGTTCCTGCATTGGTGAATCCACTCGCAACGGTTAATGAATTACCATTATTAAGCGTCAATGTGGCGCCTGAATTATTGGCAAAGGTACCACTAAACGTACTGGAGCCATTTACTGTTATCGTACCTGTGTTGGTGATGGCTGCATTGATTGTTCTTGCTGCACCGCCTGTACCCGATGTAGTAATTGTTCCTGTATTGGTTAAAACACCAGAGGTAACTGCAAGGGTTAAGACGCTGTTTGCGTTATTCTGCAGATCAATCGTACCCGCATTGGTAAAGCTATTGGCAACGGTTAGTGTTACTGCTGTACCTGTAACTGTAAGTGTGGAACCTGCATTATTGGCAAATGTGCCACTGAACGTACTGGTACCTGAGACCAAAATTGT
>JAJFLH010000004.1 GCA_021772775.1 Mariprofundus sp.
AAGCTAAGCTCTTTTGCGCCGATGGTACTGTAGCATTCGCTACGGGAGAGTAGGACGATGCCAGGAATTTAACCCAAAGCCCCCTTGTTGAGAGAAATCTCCAAGGGGGCTTTTTTTATGCTCGGAACTCAATGATTTGTAAGGGGTGAGCGTCTAATCCCCCCCCCGAACTCAGAATGTGATTCAGGGCTCCTGCCCTTCACCTTTCAGGCGAGCCTGTGGCGCGTCCCAATCTGCAATCGTGCAGAATGGTCATGGTGCGCGGATGGTGCTGTAGCATTCGCTGCGGGAGATCTAACGGCTGATGATACGCTAGGATAGTTTAATAGATTGTTTCTACTCCGAACTAAGTACAACGCGGTTACGGCCTGAATTTTTGGCCTGATACAGTGCACGGTCTGCAACAATGAGGAAATGATCAGCGGATTCGGCTTTTGTTTCTGGAATTGAAACAAGGCCGACGGAAATAGTCACTTTTATTGCTACAGATTCATCAATTTTAATACTTAATATCTCTATAGCTGCACGTAAACGTTCTGCCAGAATAAAACCATTCGTACTGTTGGTTTGGGGGAGGATCAATACGAACTCTTCGCCACCATAGCGGGTAACGATGTCGGTTTCGCGGGAATGTTTTTTGAGTTCATTAGCCAGTTCTATAAGAACCTTATCGCCAGCCGGATGACCATGGATGTCATTCACATATTTAAAATGATCAATGTCGAGAATGATTAATGAGAGAGGGATATTGTATCGAATACTGCGACGGTATTCGGATTCAAGGCTGCGGTTGAGGTGACCACGGTTGTATAGGCCCGTTAAAACATCGGTAATCGCCATCTTCTCTAGCTCTTGCTGCATCTGTTTGTGTTCGGTGATATCTCGTACAATGCCTGTAAACATCCAGTGGTCACCATAGTTTTTGGCACCAACGCAAAGGCTTAATGGGAACAGAGAGCCATCTTTTCTGACCGCCTCAATCTCTTTCGGACAGTCAATAATATGAGCTTCGCGGCTTTCTATATATTGTTGGATGTAATTGTCATGTGTGCCTTGATGTGGGGAGGGGGTCAGGATATTGATATCTTTTCCAATGATCTCTTCCTGCGCATAGCCGAAAATGGCAGTTGCTGCTGGATTAAACGATTCAATGATGCCTCTTTCATCCATGGTGATAATGCCATCAAAGGCGGAGTCGACGATCTCTCTAATGCGTTGATCTTTTTGGCGAAGCTTTCTTTGTGCTTGTTCCCTGTGTACCTTTGCATTGGAGGAGATCAATGAATACATGCCCCAAATGATTAAGAAAACTAATCCAATGATGATGATAGGTGTGCGTAATCGGGTGCTAATGTCCAGATAAGTCTGCGGTGGAATAAAGGAGACCAATTTCCAGCTATAGTTTGATAGGTTTGCATCGCTTTCATCGGGTTTATAAACTTTGTATTGCCCAGAACTTGATTGCCAGCCATTAGCCAGTGGATTGATAGTTGTATAGCTAAATAGGCCTTGTTCAGTCAGTAGGCGGCCAGTTTTGTGTGTGGAGATCGTTTTCCATTCATTTGGGTAGCGGGATTGAAATGTTAGATTTTTTTTGTCAGGGAACATAAAGCCCCATTCATCGCGACTATCCAACCCTTTTACCCAATAACCATCCATATTCAGAATCAATGTCTTCCCTGTTGAGTTGATACTAATATCTTCAAGTTCATTAAGCAGGTTATGGCCGAGGTAATTGAGAATGATCATTCCCGCTCTTGTTTCAAACTCGTCAAAAATAGGCATGGCAATGCGTAACATCGGTTTATGTGGTTGTTCTATGACGCCGTTTTCAATGTTTAGATCAAAGGCGGAAATATATATATGGTTTTTCGCTAGAGTGATTGTCTTGGAGAAGTAATAGCGGTCCGCTTTATTTTGTAATTTTTCTTCGGAAACTATTTTTGGATGGCCTTGATTGCGATCAATTCGGATAACCTCTTGACCTTGCATGTCGATAAATCGGAGTTGATCGTAACTACCCTTGTGGTCAATGAATGAGCGAAACTCCTGAGTGATATTGTAGAAGTGTCTAATTTCATCGCCATCGGGATCATTAAGCATTTCGGTAAAATCGGCATGGCCTGATAATACGAGCAGATCTGCAATGATATTATTGAATAGGCGTGAAAAATGTTTTTCCTGTTGCTCTACCACCACTTTCTCTTCGTGAGTCAGAGTTTCAATAACGCTTATTCGGTCTCTGTCGTAAACAGTGTAAAGAATAATGATTACAAGAACAGCAACTGGAAGGAACAGCGAAGCTGCTTTTCGGGCGATTGCCCAGTTACTATTGGATTGTTCTAATGCTTGGCTCATGGTGAATGCACCAAATGGCGAGCCATACTTATGACAGTAGATACAATAAGATCGTCATTTTTGTGATGATGCATGTTCATGATAAATGAATGTTTGCTTTTAGTTTATCGGCGAAATGCAGTTGATTTTGCAGCCTTACTGGGTAATGCAGGTAGATAGCAGTTGTGAAGGTTTCACATTGTTCATCTGTTTTTTTCATTTAAAGCTCTTTGTTGCCAGATCATTTGAATAACGCTTTGGCTTTAAGCGGATGCGATAGCATACAGAGCTATAGAAGACGTGAATTTTGGGATGATTGGACATATTGGAGTAACAAGCACATTTAGTGCCACTAAATTTTGATCAGGATAAAAAAATTCTCCAATTTTGTGGCTCGATAAACACTATTGAAATTGCACGCAAAGGTTTAAACTTATCTGGTTACTGAAGTCGTGGAGGTTGTAATGAAATATATACGCTTCTTTGAGGCACTTGGCCTGGGTGATGTGGGCTTGGTTGGTGGAAAAAACGCATCTCTTGGAGAGATGTACTGTAAGTTAACTGAGAAGGGCATCAAAATTCCCAACGGCTTTGCCACTACCTCCGATGCCTATTGGCATTATATAGAATATAACAATCTGACCGATGAAATTGCATCCATACTTGCAGGCCTTGATACGAGTGATATGAAGATGCTGGAGCTGTGTGGACATCATTTGCGCTGTATTATTGCCCATGCCGAGATGCCGGATGACCTTGAAGCCGAAATCATCGATGCTTATGGGCAGTTGATGAAGCTGTATGATGAGCAGCCGTTGGCAGTCTCCGTACGTAGCTCTGCAACTGCTGAGGATCTGCCTGAAGCCTCATTTGCCGGTCAGCAGGAGAGTTATCTCAATGTGTGCGGCAGCTCCCACGTGGTTGAGCATGTCAAAAAGGTCTATGCCTCGCTGTTTACCAATCGTGCAATCTCATATCGTGTTGACAAGGGCTTCGATCATATGAAGGTGGCACTTTCAGCCGGTGTTCAGAAGATGGTTCGCAGTGATTTAGCTTCGGCAGGGGTGATGTTTTCCATTGATACGGAGAGCGGCTTTAAGGATGCTGTATTTATTACCGGTGCTTATGGTCTGGGTGAAAATGTAGTGCAGGGAACTGTTCGCCCGGATGAGGCTTATGTGTTCAAGCCATTGTTAAAAGAGGGATATAAGTCACTGCTTGGTCGTACGTTGGGTGAAAAAGCACAGAAGATGATCTATAGCGATTCATTGAAGCAGAGTACTAAAAACGTCCATGTGCCGCTTGAAGAGCAGCGCGTATATTGCTTGAGTGAAGATGAACTGATTCAACTGGCAGAGTACGCGGTGACTATCGAAGAGCATTATTCACAGCTGGCCGGTTTTTTGCAGCCGATGGATATCGAATGGGCCAAAGATGGCATCAGTGGTGAACTGTTTATTGTACAAGCCAGACCTGAGACGGTGCATTCGCAGCGTGACCGTAACCTGATTGAATTTTACAAGCTTGAGGATATTTCTCAAATCCTTGCTCAGGGCAAAAGTGTAGGAGGGAAGATCACCACCGGGCGCGCGCGCATTATCAAGGATGTTTCCGGTATTGGTGAACTCAAGCCCGATGAGGTCTTGATTACGGATATGACCGACCCTGATTGGGAGCCGATCATGAAGAGTGCGGCTGCTATTGTGACCAATCGCGGTGGGCGTACTTGCCATGCCGCCATTATATCGCGTGAACTTGGTCTGCCTGCTGTGGTAGGGACTGGCAGTGCTACGGCATCAATTCGTGATGGGGATTGGGTTACCGTATCCTGTGCGGAAGGTGAGAGCGGCTATGTTTATGCCGGAGTACTAAAGTACCATGTTCATAAGCTTAATGTCGGTCACCTGCAACGTCCGAAAACCAAAATTATGATGAACGTGGCCAGTCCTGATCGAGCTTTTAGCTTCAGTGCGATTCCTAATGATGGTGTGGGCTTGGCGCGTCTGGAGTTTATTATCAACAGTAGTATCGGTGTTCATCCCAATGCTATTTTGGCGTTTGATAAAATAGTCAGTGCTAAAGTGAAACGGGAGATTATTGAACGCTCTTCTGCTTATGATTCGCCAATCGATTTCTATGTGAAAAAACTGGCAGAGGGTGTTTCGACTATTGCGGCGGCTTTTTATCCCTCGAAAGTGATTTTTCGCATGTCTGATTTTAAATCAAATGAATATGCCAAGTTGCTCGGAGGTAAACCGTTTGAACCGAAAGAGCGTAATCCGATGATCGGTTTTCGTGGTGCTTCTCGTTATTACTCAGATGCTTTTAGGGATGCATTCGCTCTGGAGTGTAAGGCTATGTCTATGGTGCGCGAGCAGAAGGGGTTGAGGAACATCTGTCTGATGATTCCTTTTACACGTACGCCGGATGAAGGGCGACGGGTACTGGATCTGATGGCAGAGCATGGTTTGAAACGTGGTGAAAATGGTTTGGAGATCTATGTGATGTGTGAAATTCCAGCCAATGTGATTGCAGCAGATGCTTTCCTGGATGTTTTCGATGGTTTTTCAATTGGCTCCAATGATTTAACCCAACTTACTTTGGGTGTAGATCGCGATTCAGCACTGGTTGCCCATGTTTTTGATGAACGTGATCCAGCGGTGTTGGAGATGCTTCAAATGGCTATCGTAGCTTGTAGGCGGCGAGGTAAATATATTGGCATCTGTGGGCAGGCCCCGTCGGACTATCCAGAAATTGCTGATTTTCTTGTGCGCCAAGGCATTGAATCGATGTCGTTGAATCCAGATAGTGTGCTGGAGGCTACCATCCGGATTCTTGAGGTTGAGAAGGAGAAACGTTGATCCATACCGCTGCATTGATTGCAGATGAAGGAGCTATGCTTCAAGCTGCGCAAAATTAGAAAACAAGAGGGCTATTCTTGAAGTCGATTTCATTCACTTTGCCCATCTCTTTGAATAGCCCAATAGCATATAGCAATATAGCCTGTTTAATATCTCAGTGAGGATACAGATGAAAAAAGTATTTAATTTAAGCCATCCGAAAAAGAAGTTCGCCAGACTTGTGGACTCTGTAAGGAGCGATGTTAAAAAGTACCTCAAAAGAGAACGCAATAAGGAACTACCTGAAGGTGTGGATTATTGGGATTTCGACTGCAAGTTTGGGCCAAATGCTGAAGAGGCGAAGGTGGTTCATGTGTCTGGAATAGGCAAAGCTATTGATGAAGGCGAAAGACAAGAGTTGACGTCGTTCTATGTAGAGATTCTGGCCAAACCAGGCCATAGATTGAATCAGTCAAACTGATTGTAGGATAAACCGAATAGAGAAGGTATGGCTGTGAAAAGCTTATGCCTTTTTGTTGTTTTCTTTTGCGAGCATGTTTTTGAGCCCGTTACTTCGTTTGGAGATTGAACGAAGTCATTATTGAGCACAAGTTTTTAAGGGATATTGGGTGATAGATAGATCTCCTATGCCCTACTGTCTTACTTGGTTATAGTTACGCCCGCTTAGATGAGCGGTTTCTTTGGAGGAACAATGTCGATACATGCTAACAACCCGAATATTGATCAACACAGCCATGATGCGCAGCAAGGGTTTCCGAACTCGCGCAAGGTCTATGTTGAAGGGTCACGTCCTGATATTCAGGTGCCTATGCGTGAAATTTCACTTTCTCCGACTCAAATGCAGGATGGTGTTGAAAACAATGCTCCTATCCTGGTTTATGATACCTCGGGCCCTTATACTGACCCTGCTATTGAGCTTGATTTACAAAAAGGGTTGCCTGATGTGCGCAGTGCCTGGATCGAAGAGCGCCAGGATACTGCGCCGTTAACGGGCCTTTCCTCTGCTTATGGGAATGAACGGCGCGATGATGAGAGCCTGAATCACCTGCGTTTTGAGCATCTGAAACAGCCCCGCAAAGCACGCACTGGCAAAAATGTATCCCAGATGCACTATGCACGTCAGGGTATTATTACACCTGAAATGGAATATGTGGCGATTCGTGAGAATCAGAAACGTGAACATTTGCGTGAAATTACCAAACAGCATCCGGGTCACTCCTTTGGCGCCAATATTCCGTCTGTAATCACGCCTGAATTTGTGCGTGATGAAGTGGCTCGTGGACGCGCCATTATCCCTGCTAATATCAATCACCCCGAACTTGAGCCAATGATTATCGGGCGTAACTTCCTGGTTAAAATCAATGGTAATATTGGTAATTCAGCTTTGTCGTCATCGATTGAAGAAGAAGTTGAAAAGATGACCTGGGCGACACGTTGGGGCTCAGATACCATCATGGATCTCTCCACCGGTAAAAACATCCACGAAACACGCGAATGGATTATTCGTAATGCAGCTGTGCCGATTGGTACTGTGCCTATCTATCAGGCTTTGGAAAAAGTAAACGGTGTTGCTGAAGATCTGACTTGGGAAATATTCCGTGATACCTTGATTGAGCAGGCTGAGCAGGGTGTGGATTATTTCACCATTCATGCAGGTGTGCTGCTGCGTTATGTACCGATGACCGCCACTCGTCTGGCTGGCATTGTCTCTCGCGGTGGTGCAATTATGGCCAAGTGGTGTCTATCGCACCATAAGGAAAGCTTCCTCTATACTCATTTTGAAGAGATTTGTGAGATCATGAAAGCTTATGACGTGTCATTTTCACTTGGTGATGGTTTGCGTCCGGGCTCCATTGCAGATGCGAATGATGAGGCGCAGCTGGGCGAATTGAAAACCTTGGGTGAGTTGACTAAAATTGCCTGGAAACATGATGTGCAAACCATGATCGAAGGTCCTGGTCATGTGCCGATGCAGATGATTAAAGAGAATATGGACTTGCAGCTGGAATATTGTGATGAAGCACCGTTCTACACCTTAGGTCCACTGACTACGGATATTGCTCCGGGTTATGATCACATCACATCCGGTATCGGAGCTGCCCAGATTGGCTGGTATGGTTGTGCAATGTTGTGTTATGTCACACCAAAAGAGCACCTTGGCCTGCCGAATCGTGATGATGTGAAGACTGGTGTGATTACATATAAAATTTCTGCTCATGCGGCGGACTTGGCCAAAGGTCATCCCGGTGCGCAGCAGCGTGATGATGCTCTATCCAAAGCTCGTTTTGAATTTCGTTGGGAGGATCAATTTAATCTTGCTCTCGACCCTGATACAGCGCGTTCATACCATGATGAAACGCTACCTAAGGATTCAGCTAAAGTGGCGCACTTTTGCTCCATGTGTGGCCCTAAATTTTGCTCGATGAAAATCACTCAGGATGTGCGTGATTATGCCAAGGAACACGGTATGGAAACAGGTGAAGCGATTGATGCGGGCATGGCGGAACAGTCTGATGAGTTCATTCGCACCGGTTCAGAGATTTATCATAAAGCCTGATAAGCTGGATCACTAGCTGCTTTCCCGAGGGTTACGTTAATAAATGCTCACTTACAAAAGTAAGTGAGCATTTATGTTTCCGGTTTCGATAAAACCAATAACAAGAAGAGCAGGGAACGCAATAAATTAAACGATGAAACTTTGAGATATATTGAATTGATCATCATGGATTTACGTGGCGATAATTTATTGTATAATAGATTGATAGTCGGCGATGCTTAATGTGTGCATTACCCACAACTCAGGAGGTCTCTTATGTCGTATTCCAAGGTTTTTGCGCGTGATATTATGAATAGCTCACCACCCCATTGCCATATGGATATGTCGGTGGAAGAGGTAGCCAAGCGATTCGCTGAAGAAGATGTGACAGGAATGCTGGTAGTGGATGATGATCGTTTGCTTTTGGGGGTAATTACTGAAGGTGATTTGATTGATCAACAGCGTAACTTACATGTGCCAACTGCGATTGCTCTGTTCGATATGGTGATTCCAGTAGGCGAAGCGAAATTTGAAGAAGAGCTTATGAATATGCAGGCCATGATAGTGGGTGATTTGGTACAAGCCGATGTCGTTTCAGTGACTACCGATGTCAATTTGAGTGAGATCTCCAGTATTATGAGTGATAATCATGTACACCATTTGCCTGTTCTGGATGTGGCTGGAGATACCGTGGTTGGAATGATCTGCAAACATGATGTGATTAAGGCGCTGGTTGCTCACCGATAATCCATTGAGGTTTTTATCCCGTAACGAAACAGAAACGATTGAAATTGCCAAAGACTTTGCTGCATCGCTCCGAGTGGGTGATGTAGTGGCCTTGTCGGGGGAGTTGGGAGCCGGTAAGAGTGTCTTTTGTCGTGCTGTTATGCGCGCTCTGGGGGTTGTTGATGAGGCGCTGCCTAGTCCAACATTCTCAATTATTCAAGAATATGATGCTGCCAATGGTATTGCAGGGGAGCATCGTCGGGTGACGCATATGGATTGGTACAGACTCGGTGATGCGGATGAAATTGAGATGCTCGGCATACGTGACTATTTTCAAGTCCCATGGATTTGTTTGATTGAATGGGCAGAGCGAGCCGATGGGCTGCTATCTGACGAGACAATACGTGTTCATATTAGTTGTGTCGCCAATGATATGGAAGCGCGTTTGGTAGAGATTACAGGCGAGAAACCTCAGAATTAATCGGAGAAGGCCTCTCCATAACAGGCTTCCCACTCTTCCTGGCTTCGAAATTCGATGCCTAATTGTTTCAAGTGACCATCATGAATATCGAAAATCAGGCCGGTCACGCATACGTCCTGACCGCGTTTCCATGCTTCGCGTACAATGGTGTTGCGACAAATATTGTGCACTTGGGCTTCAACATTGAGTTCAGCCAAACGATTGGCTCGACCTTCTTTCGGAAGCTTCTTTAGCTCTTTGGCATGCCGATTGAAAACAAAGCGCACCTGATCAAGCCATAAATCAACCGGTTGAATGCCACTGTGTTCGAGAGCAGCATGAATACCACCGCAACCATAATGACCACAAACGATAATATTGGGTACTTTAAGCACATCAATGGCATATTCGAGTACTGCCATTGAATTTAGATCATTGGTAGCAAAGATGTTGGCCACATTGCGATGTACAAATAACGATCCCATCGGTAAACCACCAAGTTTATCTGGTCCGACACGAGCATCAGAACAGCCAATCCATAGCGTTTCAGGTGATTGGGCTCGTGCAATCGTTTTAAAGAAGTCAGGCTTATCTCGTGTGACCTCAGCGGCCCAAGAGTGATTGTAAGCAATCATTTTTTTGATGAATGGCATGCTGAAAGACTAGACGTCTGCCGCAAGGTGGGGAAGTGAAAACAGCATGGATTGAATCGTTAAGGCACACAAAGCTAAATAGACAATTCCAAACCACTATCTTTATTGCCGTTCTCTGCCTGCTTATTGGGTGTGTTATCAATTGATTCTATCTTCATTTTGAGGCGCAGGTTATTGGCCGAATCGGCATTTCTGAGCGCTTCTACATCAGTGATCTTGCCGTCTTTCCATAATTCATACAGGGCTTGATCAAAGGTGCGCATGCCATATTGGCCGCTATCCTCCATTGTCTCTTTGATGGCGCTGACATCGCCTTTGAGAATCTGATCGGACAGGCGTGGTGTGTTGATCATAATTTCGATGGCGGCGGCACGTTTACCATCAACTGTTTTGACCAGTCGCTGTGATAAAATAGCACGTAGATTGAGGGCCAGATTCATATATACCTGTGAATGCTGTTCCTCCGGGAAGAAGTTGATAATGCGCTCCAAGGCTTGATTGGCATTGTTAGCGTGCAGGGTGGCCATGGCCAGATGCCCAGTTTCAGCAAAAGAGATGGCGTGTTCCATCGTTTCGCGTTCACGAATCTCCCCAAGAAGTATGACATCAGGTGCTTGTCTGAGGGTGTTTTTTAACGCTGCCCGGAATGAGGCCGTGTCGGAGCCCACTTCGCGTTGAGATACAAAACATTTTTTGTGGGTGTGCATGAATTCAACCGGGTCTTCAATGGTGATGATATGGCCGGCTTGATTGCTATTGCGCCAGTCGACCAGTGCGGCCAGAGATGTGGATTTCCCCGACCCTGTCGCACCAACCATGAGTACTAAACCACGCTTGCTCATAGCAATATCTTTGAAAATATCAGGCAGTTTTAAATCATTGAGCGAAGGTATTTCAGTGGTGATTTGGCGAATAACCATGCCAACGGAACCACGTTGGCGATATACATTGACACGAAAACGACCTAAACCAGTCACTGCGGCCGATAGGTTCATCTCCATTTCTGTGGCAAATTCGGTTTTTTGTTTCTCATTCATCAGCCCATTGGCTAACTTTTCGATGATGGCCGGGTTTATGGCATGTTCTCCTAAGCGAAGAATTACACCGTTGATGCGGTAACCCGGTGGTGCTCCAGCCATTAAATAGAGGTCAGATGCATCTTTATCTACCATTACCTGTAGTAATTGTTTGATTGAAATATCATCGTTCATCATCTGCTCCATTTATCGCGTGGCAATGCAATGATGGGTAGCAAAACGTATACCAAAACGAGAAACGTTTTAAGGTGCCGGCTTGGAGTCGTGTAAATCCGCTAACTTACAGATTGTTATTGGGGCTGATGAAGCTTGTTTATTTGTGGCAGTGGCAGACGCTGTGGAGAGCCTGTTATAGCATCATCTTAACATCAGGGAGAGCATTCAAAGCTCTATAAAGTGTGTCAATTTGTGATTTGCTGATTGCTGTGATGGTGACAGTAACGGCAAGATATTTACCTGTACGACTTGGTTTTGACTTTACGGCTCCCTCGCCAAGCTTTGGATCATGTTCACGCGCAATCATTACGACTTCACTTTCAAACTCCGCATGATTGTTTCCCATGACTTTAATTGGAAACTGACATGGGAATTTTAATAATGTCTCTTCGTCCACAATGGCTCCTGTATGTTCAATGCTGCAGAGATATTCTGAGTATGCTGATAGCTGAAATATGATTCATTGTTCTAATCATGCAATCGTAATAATTACAGGCTAAAGAATCAGTCGATCTGTTGGGCGAATGCTAGCTGCTAATGTAGTCAATTATAACACCAGCATTTTGTCGTTCCATTAGCTTGAAAGGGACTGTTTTATTGACGCTCAGGCCTTAATCCTTGCAATGATGACTCTCACCGTGAGTATTGGAGCAATGGCGACTCGAAATATGATATTGACTTGTTGGTGTGCTCTCTTGTTGCTCATGTTCCCTGTGATGGCATCAACAGCGGAAAACACGGTTGTCCGTGATGTGCGTCTGTGGACGGCACCTGACCATACTCGTTTAGTATTCGATCTGACCAATACAATGAATTATAAACTTTTCCGGCTGCATAATCCTGAACGTATTGTCATTGATATGGATAAGGTTACCCTGAAGTCTGATCTGAAAAAACTACCTTTGCCTGATCCAGTAATTAAAGAAATTCGCCACGGCACTTCTGCCTCGAAAGTAATGCGTCTTGTTATCGATGTGAAAGAGAAGGTTCAGCCACGCTCTTTTTTACTTAAACCGATGAAAGGAAAACCGCATAGGCTTGTGGTTGATTTGATGCGACCTGACAAAGTAAAGCCGAATGTAAAGAGTTCCCAACCACGAAATAGCAAACAAGATCTTATCATTGCAGTCGATGCAGGGCATGGCGGCGAAGATCCGGGTGCAAGTGGGCCGCATAATGTGAGAGAAAAGAATATCACACTGGCTGTAGCCAAAAAGCTGGCGAAAAAAATAAATGCTTATCCCGGTTTAAAGGCTGTTTTAATTCGTAAAGGCGATTATTTCGTGTCGTTGAAAAACAGAGTGCTTGCAGCGCGTAAAATGCGGGCAGATTTGATGATCAGTATTCATGCCGATGCGATTGATGTGCGCTCGGTGAAAGGAGCCAGCGTGTATACCTTGTCGGAGCGGGGGGCGACACCAGATAGGGCTGCTAAAGCATTGGCTGAGAAGGAGAATGCCTCCGATGAAGTTGGTGGTGTGGTCTCTGGGCAGATTAGTGATCCACTGGTGAACCTTATTTTGGGGGATATGCTTCGACGCGCGAGCCTAAACAGCTCCCAGTTGATGGCAGAAGAGGTGTTGAATCGCTTGAAAAATGTTGGCCCAATCAAATACGATCAACCCAAGCATGCCCGTTTTTATGTCTTAAAAGCGATGGAGATCCCAAGTGTTTTGGTTGAATTGGACTTTATCTCTAATCCGCAGCGCGAAAAGAAGTTGACGAATTCCAGGCATCAACAACGTCTGGCAACGGCACTGTTTGATGCGAGTGTTGTTTTCTTTCGTAAAATGGGCCGTCTGAAACAAGCAAAATCAGAATATGCACAGCCACCTTACAGACCGATGGTAAGCACGATCAATCCTACTTCTAGCCCGAACTCTTAATGACCTCTTCTACTGACCTTTATCGTCGTCTGTTAGGCTTTCTATTGCCTTATAAAGGACGTTTAAGTATTGCTGTATTTTGTATGGTCGTGTTGGCTGCCTGTACTGCAGCGATGGCCTATATGCTCAAGCCTGTATTGGATGAGGCACTTTCAGGCAAGAATGAAGATCTTATCTATATTATTCCACTGTTGGTGATTGTGCTTTATCTTATCAAAGGGGCAGCCTATTTCGGGCAGGCTTATATTATGGGGTATATTGGGCAGAAGGTTATTTTTGATCTGCGCAATCTGCTTTATGAGCGTTTAACCGCGCAATCTTTGGCTTTTTTCGCGCATCGTAAAACTGGAGAGTTGCTTGCTCGTCTCTCCTATGATGTGACGTTGGTACAAGCTGCGGTAAGTACGGCGGTGACCGCATTGATGCGCGATGCTATCTCGATCATATTTTTGATTGGTGTGATTTTGGTTCAGGACTGGTTATTGGCATTGATTGCGATGCTGGTTTTTCCAGCTGTGGTTTATCCGATTGCCCGTTTTGGCCGAAAAATGCGCCATGCAACACTCGATGGGCAAGCTGCTATGGGAGATTTAACCTGTTTGTTAGAAGAGACCGTAGGTGGTATTCGGGTAGTTAAAGCATTTGGTATGGAAGAGTATGAGCGCGGTAGGTTTCGAAAGTTTACCGGTGACTTTATGTCGCATCAGCTGAAAATATTCCGTGTGAATGCGCTCTCATTTCCAATTATGGAGCTGTTAGCTGGTTTTGGTATTGCCGGTGTGTTGCTTTACGGTGGTATGCGCGTGGCCTCTGGGGAGACAACTGCGGGTACTCTGGTCTCCTTTCTGGCAGCGGTCATTATGCTATATGAGCCTGTGAAGCGCTTATCCCGAGCTAATAATGAAATCCAGCAAGGTTTAGCAGCTGGTGAGCGGGTTTTTGAAGTGCTGGACGAGCCTGTTGCGGTGGAAGATGCAGCGCATGCACATGTGATGCCGCCATTTTCTAATGCTATTCAGTTTGAACAATTGGAACTGAAATATGCTAGCACAGATAGAGCTGTACTGACTGATATCGACTTCTCGGTGGCAGCGGGACAGGTTGTAGCTTTGGTAGGGCGCAGTGGATCAGGAAAAACATCCTTGGTGAATCTAGTGCCACGTTTTATGGATACTACATCAGGGCGAGTACTGATTGATGGCCTGGATGTTCGTGATTTAAGCCAGGCTTCGCTGCGAAGTCAGATTGCTCTGGTGACACAGGAAATTATTCTGTTCAATGACACAATACTCAACAATATCGCCTACGGCCATGCCGATATTGATTTGGCTAAGGTGGAGGCTGTGGCAAAAGCGGCGAATGCTCATGAGTTCATTGAAAAGCTACCGTTGGGCTACGATACCGTTGTGGGTGAGCGTGGTGTGATGCTTTCTGGTGGTCAGCGTCAGCGTATCTCCATGGCCAGAGCTCTGTTGAAAGATGCTCCTATCCTTATTTTGGATGAAGCAACCAGTGCTTTAGATACGGAATCTGAACGATTGGTGCAGCAGGCGATTGATCGATTGATGAGTGGACGCACAGTGATTGTGATCGCTCATCGTTTATCCACTATCAGGCATGCTGATCAAATCGTGGTGTTGGATGATGGCTATGTAGTTCAAAAAGGTGGGCATGACGAGTTGCTCAGAGAGGGTGGTTTGTACGCTGAACTCTATAATTTGCAGTTTGAATCTCATAAAACAGAACTCTTTCCTGGAGAGCAAGTGTAACGTGAAAGAGCGCTTTGTTGTTTGGTTAGTCCCCCGTCTGATAAAAATAATTTCCCTTTTCTTAGTGAATAGTATTCGTTGGCAGACGGTTGGAACCCCATTTGATGCATCTGATCCGCAGCGTAATGTCTATGCTTTTTGGCACGCCAGATTGCTCATGGTGCCGCACATATCGCGTCATGGTTGGTATGGTTATGTGTTGATCTCATCGCATAGGGATGGTGGTTTTATTGCTGATGCTATGCGTCTGTTAGGTGTTGAAACGGTGCGTGGTTCGACAACACGTGGGGGCGCTCGGGCTATGCTGAAGATGCTGAGGGCTGTTAAAGAGGAGAGCCGGCATTTGGGTATTACGCCCGATGGGCCGAAGGGGCCCCGTGAGGTGGTTCAAAAAGGAACAGTTCAGATGGCGATGAAAGCTGGTTTGCCCATTATTCCTGTTTGTTATGCGACCAAACGGCATTGGCGTATTAATTCATGGGATAGGTTCTATATTCCTAAACCATTCACGCGCGGTGTGTTTGTGATGGGAGATCCGGTTTTAATCTCAAAGGATGATGGTCTTGATGATGCCATTGCACGTACGCAGAAGGGCATGGATGAAGCGCAACATAAAGCTGATACCTATTTTAGCTGATAAGCGTATCAGTTTATTAATTGAACAGGCGTGAAAACAGGCCGCGTTTAGTCTGGGCTGCTTCTTTAGTTCGAATGAGAATGATGGAGATATTGTCAGGACCACCTGCATCGTTGGCCATTTGAATGAGTTGTATTGCCGTTTTTTCGAGATTGTTTTTGTAGTCTATAAGTGTTTGACAGATATCTTCATCTGAAACGACATCAGTCAAACCATCTGAGCACATCAGATACAGATCTCCGTCAACAGCGATATCCTCAACCAGATCGGCTTCTACATCAGGATCACTACCTAGAGCACGGGTAACCAGGTTTTTGATCATCGAGTGGCGAGCATCATCAGCGGTGACTAGGCCACGTTGAACCTGTTCGTGAATCAGCGAATGATCTTCAGTGACATGGGTGAGCTTTTTGTTGCGTAACCGGTACATGCGTGAGTCACCGACATGAGCAGCGGTAATATGGTTGCCATAAAACAGTGCTGCTAACACTGTTGTCCCCATGCCTGCACATTCAGACCTTGTCTGTGCAGTATGGTATATGGCTTCATTAGAGGCTTTTATCGCTTGTCTGAGCAGCATGGATTCGCCAGTGAAGCCTGTGTCTTTATCAATTTCAGCTTGAGGAATATCGAGAATTTTATTTTGGAGTGATGTGGTGATGATATCAACGGCCATTTCACTGGCTACTTCACCGGCGTTGTAGCCCCCCATGCCGTCGGCTAGTACCGCTATGCCATGAGAGGGGGTGACTTGAACACAATCTTCGTTGTGATCTCTTCTGATGCCAACATCGGTCATGGCAAACATCTCTACTGTGGTCACTGGCTTTCTCCGTTGCTATTTAGATCACGTAAACAAAGGGATACTTTTCCCAGTAGATCGTTGGCAGTGTTGATGCGCTGATCGGCTTGTTTGGTGAGTAATTCATCAATGAGAAGGCGAATACAATCAGGCACTTCAGTATTATGTTCGCGGATGTCGACATGCGGTTGCTTAGCAATTTTATACATAAGCTTTGATAGAGATTCGGCCCTAAATGGGCGAATGCCACTGGTTAGCTCGTATAGCATGACACCGAGTGAAAATAGATCAGAGCGGCCATCTAGTTTTTTGCCAGATAGCTGTTCTGGTGACATATAAGATGGGGTGCCTAGCACAATGCCGGCTTTTGTTTTACTCGAATCAATGATGTGGGCAATTCCAAAGTCAGTTACTTTTACGGTTTTATTTTTTAAAATCATAATATTAGCTGGTTTTATGTCGCGGTGTATTACGTCGTGTTCATGGGCATATTGTAGTGCTTCAGCAACTTTTCCGACGATCTTCAAAGTGGTGGAAAAGGGTAGCAATCGGCCTTTTCTGGTGTAAGGTGAAAGGTCTATGCCATCAAGGAACTCCATAGCAATATAAGCCAGATTTTGTTCGTCACCGGCATCAAAGATAGTGACTATGTTTGGGTGATTGAGCATGCCGGCGATTTCAGCCTCATGAAAAAACTTGCTTTTCACCTCTTCGACTTCATCGGGTTCAAAGTCCTCTGACAGTGCCATGGTCTTGATTGCAACTTTGCGGTTTATTTTTGGATCTTTGCCCAGATAGACGGTGCCCATTGCGCCTTTGCCCAATTCGCTGATGATTTCATAGCGTCCAAGCGTACGCTTGTTTTCAGCAGGGATAAGAGTGGTGGATAATGTTGAGTTGTTGATATGTGAGCTTTCGCCTTCGCTTTTTGCACTGCTGATGCGTGCTTGAATGTTCGGATAGTTTGGTTTGTTTCTGGCGATATGCTCATACACTGCGGTGGCCAGCGTAAATTGTTGTTTGCGCTCTAAAGCAAGCGCTAGCTTGTCAAATGTAGATAACATATCGTCATTGACGGGGCAGGCCTGAAATTTTTCAAAAGCTTGTTCAAGCATGCCTTGGTTTTGAAACGAAATGCCCAGTTTTTTGTTGGTTTCATCCATGTTTTTGATGGATTTCTTTTTGCTTCCTTCACATATATAGGTTTGCTTACAGATTAAAAACAGATGGCCGATGAGCAGCAGTATGGCCGCAGTAATGGTTTGCAGCCATGTGGAATAATATAAAAGTGCGAGAAAATCGACACTGATCAATGCGATGAATATCAGGCTGGAAAAGGCGATGCCCACACGAGTTGTGAATTGAGGTAGTGCATAGGCTAGGTAAAAGCCGATGATGAGTAATAAAACAAGTTCGATGCTATGGGTCCAGGCGGGGCGCTGAAATGCCTGGCTGTGAAGTATGTTTTGTAAGACATGAGCGCTGAACTCAATGCGAGTCATGGCGTGCTTGCCGGGGGTTTGAAATGTCTGATCGGGATAGGCTTCAATGAGAATGATTTTGTCTTCTAAAGCAGTAGCTGGAATTTTTCCTTCATATAGCTGATTGAACGAATAGGTTTGAAAGTACGTGTCATTCTCTGCTTGAGGGAGTGAAGGGTATAGGTGGGTTTGTCTGTCTGTGCCGATTGTTAACGATCCTAACTCAATCTCTTTTCCGGCATGAACTCGAATGTCATTTAGGGGAATATTTAATATTTTAGAGGCAAGTAACAGTGAGAATGATGGGAGGTACTCATTGCCATAAGCTATTGTCAGTGCTTCAGACCTGACTATGTCGTCATGGTCTTTGAGGAAACTCATGTGGCCCAGGCCAGCAGCGACTTCTGTAAACTGTTGGTCGGGATGCGATGTAAGGGTGGCAATACTGCTTTGATGGGGCGAGCTTGTGTTGACGTGCTGTAGCGCCATGGGCTTTAGCTGTTTTGGCAATCTCGTGCCAGATTGCTGCATGCTTGTGTCGATATCGAAATATACGGGTAGCAGCGTATTACCACTTTTGTAAATGATGTCGACAAGAGCTCTGTCGGCAGGCGCTTGAGCTATCTCTTTGTTGTTACGGAACCTGCTATCAATTGCAATGAACGATGCATTAGCATCTGTAAGTTTTTCGACCGCTGATGTGATCGCTTGCTTGGAGCTAAGGCCAGTTGAAGGGAGGGACTCTGGATTGATGTTGAGAATGATGATTTTTTTGTCACCAGTCTGTGAAGTGCTGGTTACGGAGCTATCATAGACTATGTTTTCTATACTTTTTAGTAGGGTGAGTTCCTGTTGAAATGCAATGACAAATAGCAGGGTCAGCGCGGAGCCGATAAACCAGTCTGATTTCCAGATTGCATGAAGATTCAAAAAGAGCTCCTCCCTTCTGTTGGAAAAGGTTGAATACTATTGTGTTAGTGCTCTTGAAGTGAAAATAGTAACGTTGAGCAGGGGGTGTCTGGAGCGAACACAATAGTGAAATACGCATGTATATTGGCAACTATAGATGCTCTGTGCAACTGTCCATTCGGTTTGATCAGGCTAAGGATGATTAATGGTGAGATAGACAATCTCATGGCTGAATAAATTCGTGTTGACAGCTGGCTGGCTGCTCCGTACGGTTCGCGCTCCAAATTTTCCCCGATAGTTCAGTTGGTAGAACGGTGGACTGTTAATCCATATGTCGCAGGTTCGAGTCCTGCTCGGGGAGCCATTTTAAGGGGCCGGTTTATACCGGCCCCTTTTTTTTGTCTGCTTCGGAGTATTATGACGGAGTCATTCTTCGTAAGATTTGGTGTGAAACTACGTATTGGGCTGAGATGATAGTGATGTTGAGATTGAAAATATGTTCATTGCTTTGTGTCTTGATGCTGTGTTCATGTGGTGTGGTAAAAGTACCTTTAAAGCCTCAACTTGTGCACGATGTGAGAAGTATTGAAGTTGCCAGGATTGAGGTGGGCAACTCCTTGTTGATTCGTCGTATGAATCCACTATTTTTTATTATGGGCTCCTCTGGCCTCGTGGCTGATGCTGTTGTGGCTGCTTCTAACGCCTCAAAATATGAGCAGCAAGCAGGCCCGGTGCATCAAATGTGTGTGGAGCGATTTGAGGAAATATTGATGCAATCATTGTCGCGTCAAGGTTTTCAGGTTCATTCATCAGGTAAAAGGTTTTGGGATTATTTTAAGGCTAGTCAAAAACCTTTGCGTGAAAGAACAGATGGGCTTCTTCATATTCGCTTAAGTCAAATGGGGTTTTGGTCAAAAGGTGTTCGTTATGGCTATTATCCGGCGGTGCTGGTTAGTGCTGAATTGATTGACCCAGTGAGTCGAGAGGTTTTGTTTAGCAATCGTTTTTCGATGGGGATCGATGTTGCCTCGATGAAAGTAATGGCGTTGGCGCATGGGGAAATTAATGTTCAGTTTGAGAATCAGCGTGGTGCCGCTTATCAGGACTTTGAGTCGTTGTTGAATCAACCAAAGAAAAGTCGTGATGATTTGTTAAGGGTGATGGCTGGCGCTGCCCAGCAGATTAGTGAGGGGTTGCGGCGGCCAAAAACATCGGTGATGCCGATGTCTGGTTCTGGTTTGATTAAATATATGCCGGGTATGCCTTTGTCAGATCAGGAAGAGGGGCGTTTTTTTTAATAGTGTAATTTCCTGGCTTGTAAAAGATGAATAAAGACATCCTTAATGTCATCTTTTGAAGAGCTTCTATTGCGCAACGTTAAAGTTGTCTGGATGGCGTGGATGGGCTCTCCAATAGTTCGTTTTTTTGTTGAAAAACAATGATATTACAACTCCTATGATGTGTTGTTTCCTTGATTAAATATTTGCAAAGTTTATGCTCCGGCTTATCTAAAAGTTTATTTTCAGTCGATGAAAAAACTGAGTTAATTGGGGTGGATGGCATGGAGTCTTATGTTCTTGTGTTGAGGCGTGTGAAGCAGGTTTTGCTTTTGGTGAGTTTGTCTTTGATAGTCGGGATGACAGGTGTCCGTGCTGCTCATGCTGGTGTAGGTGATCGTCTGCAGGTTTCTGAGGCTGGCGCTGTATTGTATTCAAATCCATCGACCTCGGCTTCGAAGCTCATGAATGTGAATGCTGGCGCTAAAATGGTTGAGATGGTCAGACAAGGTTCGTGGGTGCTTGTGTCGTTAACCAGTACAGGGACGCAGGGCTGGATGAAGAAAACAGCAGTTCAAAAGGCTACGCGTGGAGCTGCTGCGCCGGTCAAGGCGATAAAAGAGGCTGTTCAAAAGGTTTCTAGTCTGCCTCCGATGGCGGATACTCCTGTCATGAGCCCTGCGGACTTGATAAGAGTTCCAGAGCCGTTATCTGGTTCTCCATATACAGCCAGAAGACTTTCCCTGAAAGATATTGGCTTGACCAAGGGGCTCTTGTTTGAGGGGGCGAATGGTGTCCATTCGCAAACATTTTATTTTCCTGCTCCGCTTGACTCATTGATTACTCATGGCTCGTTTCGCCTGTTGTTTCGGAGTTCGCCAAATTTGTTGCCTTTAGCGAATGTTCGTGTCGCCATCAATGATGTGCCTTATAAGCAAATTAACCTGCCTGCAGATGGTGCAATGCATGCCTTGGATGTGCGTTTACCTGCTTCTGCCTTTGATGGTCATTTGGTGAAAGTGACAGTAGCAGCTATCTTGCCGGTGTCTGAGAATCGCTGTTTCGATGGCCGCTTGAGTGATATCTTTTTACATGTCTTTCCAGAAAGTACGATGTCCATCTCCTATCAGGCGGTTGAAAAGTCGATTCGTGATGCATGGCGTATGTTGCCTCAGGAGGTGACGATCAGTCTTTCTGCGGGTCAGTTGGGCAAGGAACAGTTTGCTTCGGCCCTGGCTCTGATGGCGCTACTGGTGGATGATGGTAAGAAAGTGAAAATTGTGAGGCTGCCTGAGATTGGGGATATTATTGTTGCTCCCAGAGCATCTGTTGAGCCGCTTGTTGGTCAAGGCGTGTTGAAGGAAAGGCTGGATAAGGAGAGCAACTTAATGTTGGTTCACCTTTCGAACCGGTCTGCTATTGCACTATTGGATCCATTTGATGTTCAGCCGATGTATCTGTTGGATAATACGTGGAAAATGATTGCTGCTGCTGAACAATATCGCGTATTTAGGCCTGATAATATACATTCTCGTGTGGAGATGCTGGGTACCGAGGGTGATTCGGGTTACTTCTCCTTGCCTCTATCTAAGCTGGGTATGGATATTGGAACGAAAGCGTTAAGTCGAGAAGTAAACTGGCATACTGTCGTAAACCCATTTGCTTTGCCTATGGGGACTCAGCCTGAGCTGTTGCATCTTAATATTGTTGCCCCAGTTCGCTGGACAGATGACCCAACCTATGAGTTATATGTGTTTCTTAATGACATCTTGGTGAAGTCAGCCCGCTTGGATAACAGCGGCATGAAACAGCGTTTTACGATCAATCTTCCGGTTGAATATCAGAGACAGTTTAACGATATCCGAATCGTTGTTCAGCATGATATAGTGGAGGGGAACTGCGAAGGTACGATGCCATATGATTATATTCAGGTTACGCCGGACAGTGCTCTGATTGTCAAGTCTACTACAATAGATACGCCGAAAATATTTGCTGATTTAGCGAAGTACTTTTTGCCTGGCTTTGATACCTATATAGAAGATCTCTATTTGGATGAGCCTGAGCAGATCTTGCATTTAATGGCGCGTTTAGCAGCTGATTTCCCTCTGGTTATTGATCATACGCGATTGCATTTCATGGATAGTACTGAATTGCTGCAGCCTGAGGGGCCGTTTGTAGCTGTAGGTCACTTTACACTTAGCGATGATATTAGTGCCCCGGTCCGTTTTGATAAGGGCCGGGTGAAAATTACGGCGCCAAATGGTGAGGCCTATTTTGATGTGGATCAGCTCTCAAAGGTGACGATCGCACAAATTGCCAATGCAACTACGGCATATGGCTTGTGGATTGCGCCATCTGATTCAGAAGACCTTTCTAATATCGAGCGCCTGGAGCTGTCAGAAGATGACGTGGCATTTATTGATCTGCATGGTGTAGCTAAAACCCTGGACTCATCTGAGCCGACATTGGCTGAAGTATATTATCCAGATGCTGAAGATTGGTTTGATGTGCTGGGTAAATACAAATTTTGGTTAATGGTATTGCTGTGGTTCTTGCTGACGATGGTTGTGGTTTATCTCTATCGCATGTCCAGAATGAATAAACTGGCGCGTGAAGAAGATGATGCCATGTATCAGGCCGATGAAAACCGCATGCAGGGTGAACAGGCCGCGCATATGCATGAAGATCATACGATTCATCCGGGCGGAGAGCTGGATCACCTTGATGAGAAGCGGTAATTGCTGTTATGAGCAAAACGCAAGGAGCGGTTAAGGGAAAAATTGGTGAAATGCTGCTGAATGCTGGGCTCATTACTCAGCAGCAGCTCGATGAGGCGCTGGCCCAGCAGAGTAGTCAGGGAGGGCGTCTAGGCGACATTATTCTGAGCAAGGGCTGGATGAAAACAACTGAGTTTTATTCAGTATTGTCTGATCACTTTCGGCGCGGGCGTATTGGTGACTTGCTGCTATCACAAGACTTAATCACCGAAGAGCAGATGGCTGAGGTGCTTGATCTTCAGCATATGTGGGGTGACCGTATCGGTGATATCATTCTCTCCAAAGGGTGGCTGTCATCATTTCAGATGGCGGAAGCGCTGGCAGAGCACTTTGATAAACCGATTGTGAACCTGCTCAAAGATAAGCCGAATTCAAAAATATTGAATCGTGATGATCTCTCCACCTACTCTGAAAATCTTTTTGTCCCTTGGAAACGTGAAAACGGCCTGTTGAAGGTTGCTCTTGTTGATGTGAATCCAGAGCTTCTTGAGTTAGTGGATAGCGTTGTCAAAGAGCCTTTTGATTTTGTTCTTACTGCCAAATTTGATGTGATTTGGTATTTGCAAGAGGTTGGCAATATGTTTTACAGTGAAAAAGCTGTGCATGAGTTGGCCAATGTTCAGCCGGAATACTCTGCGAGTGAGGTTGTTACACCAAAACAGCTGCGCTTTTTGTTTGTCGTTATGACCATAGGCATGGTGTTTTTTGGCTTCTGGCCTGTAACTACTTTTATTGTGATTATTTTGGCGATTTCAGCATTTTTGATGGTGAATTTTGTGTTACGAATGGTTCTGACTTGGGTTGGGGGGGATCCGCAATTTGATAATACGGTAACAGATGAAGAGGTGGCAGCGCTGGATGATAAAGACCTGCCGGTATATACGATCATGCTACCGATGTATCATGAAGCATCGACCCTGCCTGCTATCGCTCAGGCTCTGCGCCAGATCGATTACCCACTCTCTAAACTCGATATTAAGCTTATCCTCGAACAGGATGATGATGAGACGATTGATTGCGCTAAAGAGCTGGGGTTGGAAGCTATCTTTGAAATCCTGCGTGTGCCGGACTGTTTGCCCAAGACCAAGCCTAAAGCTTGTAACTATGCTATGCACTTCAGTCGTGGTGAATTTGCAACAATTTATGATGGAGAGGACGCCCCCGAGGTTGATCAGCTGAAGAAGGCCTTTGTTGCTTTTACGAAAGGCGGAAGAAAAATCGCCGTGATTCAGGCGCGTTTAAACTATTTTAATGGTAAGGAGAACTGGTTAACGCGTATGTTTACCATGGAGTACTCCTTATGGTTTGACTTTTATCTACCTGCATTGGATGCCTTGAATATTCCAATTCCTCTTGGTGGGACATCCAATCACTTCCGGATGGATGTGTTGCGTGAGATGGATGGTTGGGATCCCTACAATGTAACAGAGGATTGTGACCTCGGTGTGCGTTTGGTGCAGTCGGGTTACCGTGTAGGGGTGCTAAACTCCACAACCTATGAAGAAGCCAATAACTCCATTCCAAACTGGATCAGGCAGCGCTCACGCTGGCTGAAAGGTTATATGCAGTCCTATCTGGTGCACATGCGCACTCCCATTGTTTTTTATCATAAACTTGGGGCTGTTGGCTTCTGGGGTTTTCAGTTCTTTATTGGTGGAACAATTTTTAGTGCCCTATCGATGCCAATTATGGCGGCGTTTTATATCGTTTGGTTGCTTACACAGACGGCCCTTTTTGATCCATTTTTCCCTTCAGTCGTACTTTATGTGACACTGTTTAATCTTTCGATCGCCAATGGATTCCTTATTTATCTGTTTATGCTCAGTGGTTTTAAGCGTAAATATTTTGATCTGATCCCATGGGCGATTACGGTGCCATTCTACTGGATACTGCAGTCATGGGCCTGTTATAAAGGACTGTGGCAGCTGGTGAATAATCCCTTTTATTGGGAAAAGACCCATCATGGTCTTACTACATTTGAAGTGGATCATGAGACCGGTGAGGTGTCGGATACTGGTGGGGCGCATTAATGTCTGAAGTGAACCTGGCAACACGCCTGCACAAAGAGGATTGGGACTTTTCTCATCATCAGGGCACTTGGCTACTGGTTATACTTACAATGTTGATGATCGGTCTGGCGATCTGGGTATTATCGAACGGTTTTTTTCTGGAAAGTGCGCTGCAAAGTTGGGCTATTGTGATTTCGGCACTGGGCTCCGATGAAGTGTTGCTTGAAAATCTGACCATGTTAACACCGCACTTTCCACTGTATCTGCTGATCCCGTTTTATTACATCCCTGGTTTGGATACAGGTGCCGCACCCTATCTGGTCTCCATCCTGGCAACGACTACACTGTTATGGTTATGGGCCAGGAACTTACGAGACGTGGATATTACCCAGATGAGGTTGGCGATTGTTGCGTTGCTGATCGTGCTACATCCGGCTTTTTTATGGGCAGCAACCTCGGGTGGACATATCTCACTCACCATGATTACATTTTATCTGCTGTATCGTGCGGCGCAGCATATTATTTCGGATCATGACATTCACTCTTATATTTCGATGGCTGTTGTCTTTGTTGTTTTCTTCTTTATTGATGGTACGGCTATTTATATTTTTGTGGCTTTGATCCCATTGATTGTTTTGATCGCTCCAATTCGGGCTATCATGGTGTCACCTTTGAGTCTGTATCTGATTGTGGGTACCCCCTTTGCGTTTGCAATTGGTACATGGGGTTATATGAACTGGATTTTTGAAGGCAGTTTCTTGTTTTTTATCACCGACTCGGAATCTACCTTTTTGGGCGGCATGCTTGCTATTGATCAATACCCCTGGTTGCAGAACAATGGAGGTCAATTTTTTAAGCCGTTCCTGATTGCAACGGGTTATTTGTTGATCGCTTACCCGGTATCTATTTATTTGCTCCTGGATACCGTGGATGATAACCATCGCTTTCGGGCCACATTTGTATTGATGTTGCACCCATTGATTGCGATTGCGCTGGCGACAAGTCAGAACTATCTCACTCATCCATTTGAAATTTTAGCTCTTGTGAGTGCGGGTTTGATGGCCGAATTGACCTATGTGAAAATGCAAACACAACGTGAGTTCGTGCTGTTGGCTGTTTTTTTGCTGGTGAGTATTGTGGGTGGCTGGTGGCTGTTTATTGAAACAGCAAGTCCTCCGATGCTGCGTTGGGTGAACGCTATACAAGGTGTGGATACAACGACCCCTGTGGCCAAAGATGGTGACTATCAATTGGGCAGATGGTTAAATGCCAATCGTCTACCCACCATCATCCATGAACGCAGTGCTTATCGTGTGATTGCAGCCAGAGGCGATTCAGAGGGGCTCTTGTTGTCCTATTCGCATGGCTTTAAGTCGGCCATGCGTCGACGCATTCCCACAACAGAACAGATTGCTGTTTCTAAACCAGATACGCTGATGGGTAGACGGGATCTTATGAATATTCGCCATCCGCATCTCTATTCTCATGGTTTGGAAGGTTATAAACGGGTTTATGATAAGTTGGGATGGCGTGTTTATCGGCGGAAAGATGCATAAATTTACTATTATTTTGTTTGTGATATCCATGACTGCTTTGATGTCAGGCTGTGCGACGGTGGGCGAGTTGAAAAATCAATCCATGTTGCGAGGCTTTAATGTGATGCAGCATGAGAATATGGGGTGGACTGAGCCTGAGGCCAGGCGTTCAATCAAGCGCATGGTTCGGCTTGGCACGAATGCGGCCGTACTCATTAGTTTTCTCGAGCAGGATTCGTTTTCATCACTGAAAGTGAGACACTCTGATGCTGTAACCTTTGAGCAGTTAAAGAGTGCGATACAATATGCCCATGAATTTGATCTTGAGATCATTCTGAAGCCGCAAATTCTAGTGCATAATGCTTGGGCAAGTGCGATTTCTCATAAGCGGCAGCGCGATTGGAATCTATGGTTTGAAAGCTATTCAAAACATATTGTGGAATATGCTGAGTTTGCCGCCAGACATAAGGTACAGACTTTTGTTATTGGTACGGAGTTATCCAAGGCTTCAGGACATGTTGATTGGCCAAAGTTAATTCGTAAAGTGCGCGCTGTTTTTCCAGGCAAGATTACCTATGCAGCGCATAATGTTGAAGGCATGCAGGCATTTCAATATTGGCAAGAGCTGGATGCTGTCTCTTTGACACTGTACCCAAGATTAGGGAAGACAGGTCACTATAATGAAATTCAGTCGTATGTTCAGCAAGAAGTGAGTAAATTACAGCGTGCAGCGCAGTCGATCGATTTGCCTCTCTGGGTTTTAGAGATCGGCATGCCTTCTGCTTATGGAGCATCTGCCAAACCGTGGGAGTGGCAGAGTTTAAAACACGCACGCGTTGACCTGAAGGTTCAGCAAGATGCGATTGATGTTTGGTTAAGAGCGTTGGATCAATCGTGGGTGGATGGTGTCTTTATCTGGGCTTGGTATAGTGATGTCGCATCTGGTGGGGCAAATGATACGGATTACACACCTCAGAACAAACCAACGGAAAAGATTATTCGACGTTATTGGAAATTCTAGAGGATGAATATGAGCAAAGTTACTTTACTTCAGTTATGGCGGCGTCTGGCTGCAACTTTAGTGTTGCTTGCAGGTTTCATCATTGCGCCTTCAGCCTATGCTGGAGTTGGTATGCTTGGTGGCGGAGAATCACTCTATAACTCCGATCTGGGGATTTCAGGTGGTAATACCATTTGGGACGGAACTCGCCAGAGAAACCTGTCGGCCTGTAAACGCCGGAATGCCAATTTAATTCAAGGTTATGAGTATGGTTACTCCTATTTTTACACCCTTTTTGCCAGTGCAACGATCGCTTATCGTAAATGTGGTGAGATTACTCGCTCCAAGCGTGTTAATCGTGTAACGGGTAATATAACGCCTGCTCAGTCCACCCTTGGTGGCAGGTCTCAAGGTCTCGGAGATGTGAGTATCGGCATGAGGGCTCGTTTGAATCATGCAAATACAGCGGCTTGGGAAGTCTCTATGATTATTCCTACCGGCTATGATGGTAACAGTCCTGCAAGTTTGGGACGCGGAGCTTTGGGGATGTCGCTTGGCATAAAATTCGCGTCTGATGGGAAAGTAAATAAAAAGAGTTCATGGGCCTGGAATTTAGGCTCAAAATTCAACTTTTTCTTTGCCAGTAAGGGGAACTCTATTGCTTCTTTTGTAT
Source organism: Mariprofundus sp. (assembly GCA_021772775.1). Classification (GTDB taxonomy): domain Bacteria; phylum Pseudomonadota; class Zetaproteobacteria; order Mariprofundales; family Mariprofundaceae; genus Mariprofundus. The sequence continues at coordinate 27,582 of JAJFLH010000004.1, forward strand.
CGCTTAGTTATGCCTTTACTGAAACAAACTTTGAACAGACTGGTAACTTTTTATCGTTACGCATTAGCAATAGTGTTGCTCTGGCCAGAAATGGAGTGCAGCAGCAACTGTTCTATAACCAGGTACCATCGAGTTTAACCAGCAGTGATATTACTGCGCTTACCTTGGGTTATAGCCATGCTTTTCCAGATGGCTGGTCAACGAATCTCCGAGTAGGCAAGGGGCTCTTTGGTCGAAGCTCTCCCATTGATTATAATGCTGGCTGGGGGGTCAGTTACCGTTGGGAAGATTAAATAATAAGTGGTATCGCTTAGGGGGGAAGCTGCTTGCATTGTTAGGTTTAGCAATGGCTACTGCTCCAGCATATGCTGCCGAAGGTGATATCTATACTCTGCAGAAAGACTCTAGCCTGCGGCAGGGCCCGGATAGTTATTATGCTCCAACGAGCAGTGCTAGAAAAGGTGGGCAGGCTATTGAATTGAATAGTTCGGGTGAATGGAAGAAAGTCCGTATATTTGTTAGCGGTGATGTCGGCTGGGTTTATGCAAATTATCTAGTGCCTGTTGCAGTTGATCCGAAGCAAACTAAAGTCGCTCAGGCCTTCCCTGCTACCACTAATGTGAAGGAAAATAGCCTAGATAAGTCAGCTCGGGCGGGAGAAGCAGCTGTTGCGTTAACTGAGTTCGCAAGCCTTCGCTCCGATGCTGTTGTGAAACAGCCTGAGACATTGGCCGTTCAGGTAGAGCCTGTGGTGCAGAGCATGGCTCCATCGAAAGAGAGTGTAGAGGGAGATTCCGTACCTCCACTGTTTGAGGATGGAGCGGTATCTCAGGAACCCGTAGAAGTAGAACAATTTAATAATAAGCTAGCCAGCAACTTTTTGGGCAGTAGCAAACCCGCAGCTATCGAGACGAATACAATTCAACAGCCTTTAAAGGGAGCAAAGGGCAATGCGACTGGATTTGAACAGTTCCCTGTAGAGTTTTCGACGAGTCAAGCAGGACAGAATAAAGAAGCCCAAAAGACAATAGAAAAATCGCCAGCTGTAAGTCGTACGACCGATAAATCGCATGCCGTTGGTGTGAAACAATTTTCTGTTCAATTTGCGCAGAGCCCTTCAGCTGAGGCCGTTTCGCAGTCACCAACAGCAGCAACGAAGCCGAAGTCAATCCCTGCTGATATGAAGAGCAGACCAACGCCAGCTGTAGAGATGACAGCTTATCCAGTTAAAGCGAAAGAGGTTGCGGAAGATGTGAAACCTGCCGCTGCAGTTGTGATTGATAATAACGAAAGTGGCAATGTCTTAACATCTCAACCATTAAGTGATGGTTCACAGCTCGTGAAACAAACTTCAGTGATCAGGGTTGGCCCCAGTGCTTTATCCGAAGTGTTGGGTTGGGCCGGAACAGGTGCAGAGGTTCAAACTATTCATCAACAGGGTAAATGGATGAAGGTCCGCTTGTTGGATAGTGGCAGAATAGGTTGGGTTGAATCGACCTCACTTGATCTAAGTGGTGCGACTACCAGCGTACCGCTGGTGAGGAAGCAGCAGAACACTCCAATAGAGAAAAAACAGCCACAATTAGAAGTGGTAAATATTCTGACTAAACAAGCTCCGACGCGACGCAGTGAAGATGTCGGGGGGCTTGAGGATACAGCTGAGCCTGTGACAAAGCGGCCTGCCATATCAAATGAGACAATAACGCCACAGTGGGAAGTGAAAAATGTAGTGGCAACACCGAAAAAGGCACTAGATAAGCTGGAAAGCAAACCTGATGTTGTAGCTGCTGCAATGATAAAACAGGAAAATCAACCGATTGAAACGGCGGCATTGCAGGCGGAAGTAACAAATATAGTGGCGGAACCAAAAAAGGCGTTAGAGAAGCTAGAGGGCAAATCTGCGGTTGTAATTGAGCCAGAAAACAAACCGATTGAGACGGCGCAATTACAACCGGAAGTGAAAAATGTAGTGGCAAAACCAGTAACGGAACTAGATAAACTGGTGAGCCAGCCTGCGGCTACTGTTGCACTGGTTGAAACGGCAAAACAGCAAAATAGTTTATTGGAGCAAGCGGCGTCACAGACACAAGCAGCAACGGCCATAGCTAAACAATCTCCAAGTCTGGAGACGGTTATACTTGCACCTGATGCGACGATGGCTAGTGAGAGTCAGTCTGTCCAGAATAATGCGGTTGAATCGGAAAGCGCTGAAAAAGGTTTGTATAAATTCAATAGAAAAGCCAAGTTGAGATCTGGCCCGAATGTTAGTTTCGATACAGTTTCCTGGGCTGGTGAAGGTTCGAAAGCGACAGAACTTGATCGCAATGGTGACTGGGTTCGTATTCAGATGCAGGTCAGTAAGCGCATTGGCTGGGTATATGACCGCTCATTGGATATTGTCAGCCTTGGTGTCTCTGCAGCAGGGGCAAGCGTAGCTGCTGCAGGAGTAGCTTCTACTCCAATGGTGATGCCTATTAAGATCGGGGGGCCATTTACTCAAGAGTCAGTAGCACTGTCGGAAGAAACGAAGGCAGAAGCTGATCAAGTGGAGGCACTGGCGGAAATCGCTCAAGTCGAAGCAAAGGTAGAAACTGATCAGGCTGTCGTGGGTAATGCAACGGTTTCTACAGCAAGAAATCTGTACCGTTTTAATGAAAAAACGAATTTGCGAGAAGGCGCTGGTGAGCAGTATGACGTTGTTTCATGGGCGGGCCATGAAGCTTATGCAACTGAGTTGGCGAGAAAAGATGATTGGGTGCAAGTCCAGCTGCAGGCTGGTAAACGCATTGGTTGGGTTCTTCATAGTTCTATGGCGCTGGTGAACACAGCTGTGAACAGTTCGGCTGAGGGGAGCAAAAGTGCTGAGTCGGAGCTTAAAAAACTAGCCGAGGAGGCAGGGCCTAAACTATATTTCTTTAAACGCACAAGTAATTTACGAAAAGGGCCCGGCAAGGAGTATGATCGTATAGCATGGGGCGGTAGAAATGAGGCTGCTGAAGAGATCGAGCGGCAGGGTGATTGGCAACATGTTCGCATGACGTTGAATGGGCAAGTTGGTTGGGTGTTCAACGAATATATGCAACGTGCAGTACATCCAGGACACCTTATGGGAGCACCAGCTCTGCCTGTTGCTGCCGAACCAGTACAACAAGTGGTTGAGAAGCTAGAGCCTGAGAAGCCCGAGCTTGAGGAAGCTAAAGCTGAGGAAGTAGCCGAGGATACAGGCTCTAAACTGTATTTCTTTAAACGCACAAGTAATTTGCGAGCAGGCCCGAGCAAAGATCATGCCCGCATAGCTTGGGGTGGAAGAAACGAAGCGGCTGAGGAGATCGAGCGAAAGGGTGACTGGCAACATGTTCGTATGAGTTTGAATGGACAAGTTGGTTGGGTCTTTAATGAGTATCTGGTGCGTGCTGTGCATCCGGGACATCTCATGGGAGTGCCAGATTTGGTCCTTTCAACACCTGCCAAGAAGGCACAGCAACAAAAGTCAGGGCAGATGTATGAGGTTATGCGGACAGAGCCGCTACGGGCTGATGCAGGTGATTTTTCTGAATTAATTGGTTCAGTGCAAAAAGGCGATATTGTGGCATGGCTGGAAGGGCGCAATGGCTGGGCACGCGTGAATCCTCAGATTGATGGGAGCAAGGTCGGTTGGATTCAGACGAGCCTTTTGAAGCAAAAGAAACAGGCTAAAGTTGAGCAAACACAGGCGGTGATCAGTAATACAAATATCATGGAGTATGCGGATAGAATCTCAAAAGGTGAGACTTTTAATTTCTCATATGCGGCTCTTGAAGAAGCTCTATACAGGGTACCTGTTGAGGAAATTCATATTCGTCTTCGAAAAACCGATATGGATGCGATTTTCTTAAAGCGCCAGTTCGATCAGTCATCTTTTGATATTCGCTTGACAGCGGGACGACATAGACTCAAGGGAACCCTGAAGGTGTTGGGTAGTTCGACGCGTATCTTTAAGAAGAAATCGATTATGATTAAATTGGATAAGCAGAGTGCGCGCTGGTACGGGCACCGAAGGCTGGCATTGCGATCAATGGCATCAGATAAAGCTTTGATGCGAGAGTGGATGGCATGGAAAATGATGGCTGCATTGGGTATGAAAGTACCTGAAGTACACTTCACCCGGGTAACCTTCAATAAAGGTGAAAAAACCGCGCTCTATCTATCGGTTGAATGGATGGGCCGAGAGTTCTTGGAGGGTAATAATTTAGATACACGCGGTGAATTTTATCAGCCGAACGATGGAGCTCATTGTGGTGATTTGTATACTCCGGATACGATGGAGTTGTGCTTTGATAAGATTACGCCACAGGATGGGGATTACTCTAGCCTTATGGCGATGGCCAAGGCTGTGAATGAAGCAACGAATGAAAATATAGATCAGACTCTGGCTAAATATTTTGAGGATGAATCGATTATTAACTGGATCGCTGTCAATGGGCTGGTTACCAATGGTGATACCTACAACAAAAACTATTGGCTCTATTACCATCCCACAGAAAAGAAATGGACGGTTGTTCCCTGGGATTATAATCTGACCTATGGTCGTACATACGATCAATATTCCACTAAAGCATTTCGAATTTTTAATGATAATTTCCAGTATTATTATCCGCCAGATGTGGGGGCAGGTAATCCGGTTAAGGATAAGGCATTACGAAACCCTAAACTTCGAACCCGGCTGGAAAATAAAATTAAACATTTGATTGGCATGGAGCCTAATGGCTCGGAGCGAACCTTTGGCTGGTTCTCACCAACGGTGATGGAGGCGCGTATTGGAAACCTTGCATCGGTAGTTGGCAAAGAGGTTTATAAAGACACATTCCTCTCATATGGCGAGGCTGACTTTACCAAGACATATGAATCATTGATACATTATGTCACGGCTCATGATCACTTCCTTAAGGTGAAGCTATTTGGTGATTTTCCGTGGGAACCGGAGCCACCGAATATGCCATTTATGTTTATGCCAATGCCAGAAGTTTTAACTGGAGAGGGGCAGATTGATGCTGGTGCTGAATCATTGCATCTGGTTGATCGTGGTTGGGGCTATTTTGTGGGGCGTTTGAATTTGACGGAGCCTTTAAAATCGAAGGTGGATTTCAAAGTACAAATTGAAGGCGGCATTAAACCAAAATATATACCGGCTTCTCAATCATGGATGCGGTGCATTGAACGATCATGGCTGCTGAGTACGAAAACAGAGAATGTTTCCGTATCAGGTGATTTTATGGTTGAATATGTTCAGGAAAACTCACGACGTTCTGAGGTTCCACCACAAGTTCATGAAGAGTTGTTGGAGTTGTGGATGCTGGATGGCAATCGCTGGAAGCCTCTGCAGACAGAAGTGAATGAATACTCCAATACATTGACGGCGAAAAATATAGATGTGAAATCAGGGCATACATATCGATTTGTAGCTTGTAGTCCATTCTAAAACGTCAATCTGCTGGCACTGTGATAAAGAGAAATAAGCATAGAATAATGGGAATACTATCGAAATGAAATTGAATCTTATTGCACAAAATATATGGGAAGATATGAAGAGCGTGGAAGGGCAGGCTACTTTTCGCTTTGCTATTCGACTGTTCCTTATTTTACTTGCCTATTACCTGATGAAACCTGTCCGGGAAGAGTTGATCCTCGATGGTGGTAGTGCTGAACTGAGGAGTTATGCCCTTGCGGGTCAGGCCGCCTTACTACTATTTCTGGTACCGTTCTACAGCCATATCATAAAACATCTGCATGGTGATAAATTATTCCTTATCGTTACCCTCTTTTTGTCGGCCAATATTGGTGTCTTTTATCTGCTGGGGTCAGCTGGTATGGATATCGGTGTGGCATTCTTTGTCTGGTTGGGGATTTTCTCGGTGGTGCAGATTTCTCAATTTTGGACAATGGTTAGTGATTATCACTGTGTTGAAAAGGGCACCAGACTGACTTCCTATATTGCAATCGGTGGTTCGCTCGGTGCAATGATTGGCGCGATGGTTGCCAAAACACTCTACTTAGAATTGGGTGCCTATGGCCTGATGTTAGTGGCAATTGCGATGCTTATTGTGGCGGTTATTGTTCCAGGTGCCAAGGATGAACTGCGCAAGGATCATAACGATGATACCGATGATGAGTCGATGAAACATCTTCTGGGCGGCTTGAAGCGCGTGCTGGATGTGCCTTATCTACGCTGGATTGCCGCATCGGTTGTATTGCTAAATCTGATTAACTCTACAGGTGAATTTATTCTGGCTGATTTTGTTACTGCAGAATACAGTGGTAAAGATATCGGAGCTTTTTATTCAACGTTTTATCTCTATGTGAATATCGCGACACTTGTGTTGCAAGCTTTTGTTGTGCGGCCACTGTATCAGGCGATAGGTGTTGGCGGAGCTTTGATGAGTTTGGCTGTATTTAACCTGATGATGTATATCTCGGTATTGGCATTCCCTGTTCTGGCATGGTTTGCAATCGTGAAAATGGCAGATAATAGTATTGATTACTCTGTTGCCAATACCACGAAACAGATTCTATTTTTACCATTGGATCGTTTTACACGTTATGAAGGGATGCTGGCAATCAATACATTCTTTACACGTTTTGGCGACTTGATTCAGGGCGGTATTATTTTCTTGGTGATATCTGTTTTAGCCTTGCCAACCATGATGCTGGTAGGTACAAATATTGTATTGTGTCTGCTTTGGTTGTTTGTGACGTATAATGTTAGTCAACAGTTCAAAAAACATAGTAAACCATCAAATGAAGTGGAATCAGCTAAGCTTTGAATCTAGGTCATGGGTTTGATGTACATTTAGGTCATTTTTTATACAATTGATGTCTGTTTGATAGGGGAAACAAAGGGGTGTGGGTATGAGTGATGTGTTAAGAGCCGTTGTGTTGGCTGGAGGATCGGGGAGTCGTTTGTGGCCGTTGTCGCGTCAGCAACTTCCTAAGCAGTTCCTTAATTTAAGTGGTACCGATAGCATGTTAGGTGGCACCATTAAACGTTTGACTCCGTTAATCAGTAAAAATGATGTGTGGGTTGTGACCGGTGAGAAACATGCAACAGGTGAGGCATTTTCTGAGCTTGATGGATTAAATCAGATATTAGAACCCTGTGGTCGCAACACTGCCCCTGCGGTGGCTCTTAGTGCCGCACTTATGCAGGATTTGAGTGGTGGTGAAGATCCTATCATGGTTGTATTACCTGCGGATCATCTGGTATCCAAGCAGGATGCATTTCAAGATTGCCTGAGACAAGCGGTTGTGGCTGCAAATTCCGGTCAGTTGGTTACCTTCGGTATTGTGCCTGATCAGCCTGAAACAGGTTTTGGTTATGTTCAGACAGAGCCTGAAGAGCAGGGTGTTCATCGCGTACTTCGTTTTGTTGAGAAACCAGACAGAGAGACAGCACAAAAGATGCTTGATGATGGTAACTATTACTGGAACTCCGGCATGTTTGTCTGGAAGGCTTCAGTTATTCTGGCTGAAATAGAGAAGTATTTGCCGGAAGTCTGGTCCTTGTTGCAAGAAATGCGCCATGCCTGGAATAACGGCAAGAGTTGGCAGGAAGTCGTCAGAATCAATTTCGAGAAAATGCCTGATATTTCCATTGATTATGGTGTTATGGAACGGTCTGAGAGTGTCTCTCTGGTCGCTGCTGATATTGGCTGGTCTGATGTTGGTAGCTGGGATGCTGTGCATGAAATAGCCAACCATGATGCCAATGGCAATGAGATTAGTGGTAATGTCTTGGCCATTGATTGTCAAAACTCTCTGTTTAGAAGTGAATCGCGTCTGATTGCTGCCGTTGGCTTGGATGATATGATCGTGGTGGAAACACCCGATGCCATTTTATTGGCTAAAGCCGGTGAGAGTCAGCGTGTACGTGAGCTGGTTGATTCATTGAAGAAGGGTAGTGATAAGTATCATATCGAACATGTAACTGTGCGTCGTCCATGGGGTAGTTATACCGTTTTGGGAGAAGCAGGAGATGGCTATCAACTCAAGCGTATTGATGTGAATCCTGGGGCCAAGCTAAGCCTGCAAGCGCATCAACACCGCTCTGAGCATTGGGTTGTAGTGGCTGGTACTGCGACGGTCACATGTGGTGATTTGATCAAAGTGGTTGCCAGAAATGGCAGTGCATATATTCCGATTGGCGAAGTTCATCGTCTGGAGAATCGCGGTAAAGTTCCTGTTCAGTTGATTGAAGTACAGGTGGGTGATTATCTGGAAGAGGATGACATTCAGCGCTTTGAAGACTCTTATGGTAGATGTTAACCGCTAAACTGGCTTCATAGATCTTGGCTATGAACAATGGTGGCAATGGAAACATTGTCGCCATTTTTTTATTGGTCACAGATCGTTAGTTAAATCAATGTTGTTGGTGCAATGCCTTGGCAGCTATAAATCAACGTCACTCCAGCTTGCTTTTAGCCGGAATCTAGCGAACTGAAAGCGGCATTTACCTTGCCTGAGAAAACCACTCAAGAAGAAGGTGAATGCCGGTCAGGTGACAGTGAAGCCAGGGAGCCCCCCCTGTGAGGGAAGGCAGAGAAGCATACCCTGGGGGCTGACGAATAATCGACCTTCCAGTATGTTGATGTAAATTCGAAAATAAAGGCAATAAAAAAGCCTGCAAACATAAGTTTGCAGGCTTTTTATGTATGGTACCGAGAGCCGGAGTCGAACCGGCACGGCCGCAAAGCCACTGGATTTTGAATCCAGCGTGTCTACCAGTTCCACCATCCCGGCAAGCACCTATCAGTCTACCACTACACTATCTAGGGAGACTTAAATCAGCCAATATGATCGTTGTAGAAACAAGATCATGTCGGAAGACGCCGCGAAGCATTGTCATCTGACTGTTAACTGTCAAGTCGTTGATGTAATCTTAAAATAAATAGCCTCGAAGCTCTTGCATTCTAGGTCGAATCGACAAGCATGTAGCGTATGAAAAATGGCTCTAAAACAGACTTTGATGTGGTGATTGTTGGTGGTGGTGCAGTTGGTGCTACGCTGGCCTTGGCCTTGCAGCGAATGGATTACCAAGTTGCTGTGATTGAATTACGCTCTCCATCGTTTGCCTCGAGCGATCCTGAACGGGTCGTAGCCCTGAATTATGGTTCACGCTGTTTTCTTGAATCATTGGATCTTTGGCAGGGTGTTGAAGCGGTTGGTGTAGGGGATATTCGTCACATTGTAGTGACTGAGCCGGGCAATGCTGGGCGCGTTGATCTGGATGCTAGCGATGCTCAACATTACGCCAGTGATATGCATGAATTGGGTTATGTTGTTGAAATGGGACATCTGCTTGAGCCGATGTACCGAGCTTTGCAGGCGTCATCGGTTGAATTGATTACACCTGCTTGTGTGGAATCTTTTGATCTGCAGGCGGATAGGGTCAATATTCAGTTGTGCCGTGGTGATGAGCTGTCGACGATTTCAGCGGCATTGATGGTTGGTGCCGATGGTACTTTTAGTCAGATCCGTTCTATGTCTGGCATAGGTACTTATGGTTGGGATTATAATCGTTTCGGCTTGGTGGCATCGGTCACAACCGAGCTGGGGCACAACGATACAGCGCATGAATGTTTTCGTTCATCTGGTCCATTGGCCTTTTTACCTCTGGCTGATGGGCGCTTCTCTATTGTTTGGGCTGCCACACCGGGCGAAGCCGCACAGTTATTGGCCATGGATGATGATGCGTTTATCTATGCGCTACAAAAAGCCGCCGGTGCAGCTACGATCTCCCAAATTGGTAACATTACCGATGTTTCAAAACGGGCCAGTTATCCGCTTGAATTGACCGTAGCCAAATCATTTAGCCAAGGTCGTATCGCGCTGGTGGGCAATGCCGCTCATACCATCCACCCAGTAGCTGGGCAGGGTATGAATCTGGGCTTTCGGGATGTGCAGACTTTGATTGAAGTGCTGACGCGTGCCATGGAACAACAGAAATCGAGCTGCTGTGACCCTGGTCAATCGATTCTTATGCAATCCTATTCCGAGCAACGCCGTGTTGACGTGATGGCTGTGGCAGGTTTCACTGAATCGATGTCACACCTGTTTGGCAGCACTGTTCCGGGTATGAAATGGTTACGTGCTATGGGCCTGAAGAATCTCTCAGGCATACCGGCTCTAGCCGATATGTTGTTGAAACACGCATCAGGTATTGCTCAGATGAAAAATCAGAAGCATCAGGAGACTCCAAATGAGTGATTATGCTGATGTAATTATTGTCGGAGGCGGCATGGTGGGTCTGGCGCTTGCCTGTGCGCTCAGACATACCGGTTTGCGTATCGTCATCATCGAACGTGGTGAACCTCCAGTTCGTCTGTCACTGGGCCGGGATTGTCGTGTATCAGCTATTGTGATGGGTAATGTGCGCATTCTTCAGGGCTTGGGGGTGTGGGAGCATCTCAAAGATGATGCCGGCCCTATGTGTATGATGAAGATATGGGATAATCAGGAGCAGGGCGGTATCCGTTTTGATGCGTCTGAGATTGAAGAAGAAGCTTTAGGTTATCTGATCGAGAACTCCTGTACTCAAGCTGCGATGCATAAAGCACTCATGGACAGCGATGATGTCGAGTTCTGTTCACCGGCTGAAATCAGCGCTATTGATTGGTATGGCAAAGATGGCAAACAAGCGACAGTAACGTTAGCTGATGGACGTGTGTTGACAACGCCACTGATAATCGGTGCTGATGGTGGTCGTTCATGGGTACGCGAGCAGGCTGGTATTAACTGCTGGCAGCGTGATTATGAACAAAAAGGTGTTGTGGTGAATGTGCGCACTGAACTGCCGCATCGTGGCATTGCATTTCAACGTTTTCTACCGACGGGCCCGTTAGCGTTCCTACCCTTGACCGATAATATCTGTTCCATCGTCTGGAGTGCTGAAAACACTGAAGCAGATCGTCTGCTGGCGATGTCCGACGATGAATTTTTAAATGCTTTGAATCTCACCTTTGGCCCTGTGCTGGGGCGTGTTACTGAAGCTGGAGATCGTGCTGCTTTTCCACTCAAAGGGCAGCTTGCCAAACATATGGTGCGTGAACGTGTGGCGCTGGTTGGCGATGCAGCGCATTGCATTCATCCTTTGGCAGGCTTGGGCGTGAATTTAGGATTGAGAGATGCAATGGTGCTGGCGCAGGAAATTGCCGATGCCAAACGTTTTGATGAAGATTGGGGTGAGTTGTCTGTATTGGATCGTTATATGAAACAGCGCATGCCCGATGTGTTATCTGTAATGGGTTCAATGGAAGGGCTGCATCGCATATTCACTACCAATATTCCTGGTTTGAAAGAGATGCGTGGTTTAGGTATGCGCTTAGTGGGTAATTCAGGAGCGATTAAACATCTGCTGATGCGCAATTCGACCGGTCTCTCTCTACCTGTCCCAAAACAGATTCGAAAGTAACTATCCAGATCACCTCTGATTTTCCTGATTACAGCGTAAAAAAAATGCTCACCTATGCCGAACAGGGCGTTTAAATGCCGCGTAGCACAGGAAGTGCGAGAACGGCTAGGAGTAAGCTCCGCTTTTTTGCCTTGTCCTCAGAAAAATCAGAGGCAATCTAAGCTGTTACTGATTTATATAACTAGTAGTGAATAACTATGGATGATCTACAAAGCTGGCAATATATTGCTACAGGGTTGATTTTTGTCTGGACCGGCTTTGTGCGCTCGGGTCTTGGATTTGGTGGCGCAGCGCTTGGATTGCCTCTGTTACTGTTGGTGATTGATGATGCGCTGATCTGGCTGCCGTTGATCGGTATACATCTGCTCTTCTTCTCATCGATTACAGTCAGTTCGCGTATTCACCATATTGATTGGGCTTATCTCAAAAAGGCGCTGCTCATTATGATGATCCCGATGCTGGTTGGGGTATTTGGTCTGCTAACATTGCCACCAGCGTGGGTGGTGGCGTTTATTTATCTCACCACGCTCTTTTATGCCAGCTGTTATCTCTTCAAGTGGCAAATCCGCAGCAATAACCGCTGGGCAGACCATCTGCTGCTAATCAGTGGTGCTTATGCCGCCGGTGTGTCGTTGATTGGTGCTCCATTAATTGTGGCAGTGTTCACACATCACGTGGTCAAAGAGATGTTACGCAACACATTGTTTGTTATGTGGTTTATTCTGGTGGTGATCAAACTCTCCGTATTATGGTCAGTCGATGTGAATTTCTGGTGGTTTCATCATCTCTGGCTGTTACCTTGCGCGGCTCTGGGGCATGTCGTCGGTCTGAAAATGCATGATCGTCTGATGGCAGGTGATGCGGAGAGCTTTAAACAGGTTATTGGTGGTGTGCTGGTGGTGATCTGTATTGTTGCTCTACTGGTTTAAATAAGAGGAATGGTGTGAATGAATATTGATGCATGGCAAATGATGGGCACTGTGGCTGCGTTGTCATTTACGGTGGGGTTTGTGGATCAGCTTCGACTTACCTATAAAACAAAAAATGTGGATGGCTTGTCACTTTTGCAGTGGGCTGTATTTGCGGCGGCATCAGGCATGTTTGCTGCTTATTATGTGCATCTGGAGCAATGGATGATGGTTGCGGTATCTATTTTTGGCACATGTTGCTGTCTGGCTATATTTGCCATGATTATGCGGTTTCGGAAATCGTAATGCGCAGTGCAATGGCCAAACATATTCTGGTGAAAAGCAAACAGGAAGCTGAAGATCTGAAACAACGCCTCGCCAAAGGTGAGAACTTTGCCAAATTAGCCAAAAAATATTCGACCTGCCCCAGCAGAAAACGCGAAGGCGATCTGGGTGAGATATACCCGGGTCAATTGGTGAAATCGGTTGAGCAAGTGATTTTCAATAAACCACTATTGAAAGTGCACGGCCCGGTGAAAAGTAAATTCGGTTTCCATCTCATCGTGGTCTACTTCAGAAACTAACAACTAGATTAGTGAGAGTAGGTGGGCATGTCCTGCCTGTTTTTTCGAACCTTGGGGCGGGCAAGAAGACTGGTGCTTTTAAGGAAAACGCCCCACTGTTTATTAATCCCGCATCCGAGATGCGCAGGAGTATTATTTAAGTTCTCGGAGGTCGTTTGGCCAGTTTGCGTTGCAGGGTGCGGCGATGCATGCCGAGTTTACGGGCGGCGGCGGAGATATTGTTGTCACACTCCACTAACACTTTCTGAATGTGTTCCCACTCTAGGCGGCGCGTCGACATTGGTTGTTCGGTTACATCAGTCATGGTGTCACCTGAGGCACGGCCAAGCGCTGCTACCACTTCATCGGCATCGGCCGGTTTGGCCAGATAATGGGTTGCACCCAGTTTGATTGCTTCAACCGCCGTCGCGATGCTGGCATAGCCGGTTAATACGACGGTGCGGGTATAGATATCGAGTTGATGCAGCTTATCCACCAGCACCAGACCTGAGTCACCCGGCATATTCAGGTCAATGACGGCATATTCAGGCGCTACATCACCAATCAGCTGTAAGGCTTGAGCCACATCGTGAGCAACCAGTACGCTAAAGCCGCGTTTATGCAGAGCGCCGGACAACACCTGACAATAAACTTTATCATCATCAACAAGTAACAGGGTAGGGAGTTGTTCGCTCATATCAGTTGCTTACCTTCAAATCATGCAGCGGAAGTATGGTGGTAATGCAGGCTCCACCTCCAGGGTGATTGGCTATTTCAATATGGCCACCAAGCCTTGAGAATACGGCTTGCGCCAGATAAAACCCCAGTCCATGGCCATGCTTTTTGGTGGTGAAAAATGCTTTGCCCATCTCTTGCATGGCGGTATCACTAAAACCGGCACCAAAATCGCGGATGCTTACGCATAACTCATCCATCGACCATGTAGCTTTGACGGAAATCTTTTCAGGTGAGGCTTCAGCTGCGTTGTTTAATAAATTCATAAATGCCTGTTTCAGTGTTTCATCTACAACGATCATGGGAGCAGGGGCGTTACCGTTTAAGTGGGCTGATAGGCTTGTTTCAGGATGCATCTCCTGCCATTGGCTAAGGATATTCTGCATATAGGGCTCGATCTCTTCACTTTGTCCACTCACGGCACGCAATTGACCTGCACTGGCGCTAAGCTGCCCCAGAGTAACTTTACAGCGATCAACCTGTGAACGCAGGATTTCAATTTGAGTCAGCAGTGCAGGTTGATCTCTATACTCCTGCTGCATCTCTTTCGTCAGTACTGCGATTGTTCCTAAGGGGGTGCCCAGTTCATGACCTGCACCGGCTGCCATTGTACCGAGCGCAATGACATGTTCGTCACGCAGATATTTCTCGCGTGCTTCGGCCAGTTTTTTATCACGTTGCCTAAGTGCTTCGGCCATGGTGGCGACGAAAAACAGGATTACACCAACGCCGAGCAGAAAGCTAAACCACATACCCAGTACATGCAGTCCGAAACCGGAAGCCGACTGAGTCGCATGCTGATGTTGCATCTCTACACCGTTGTGTAGTGGCACATACATCACCATTAGGATTGAGTAACAGGCCAGTGCAATAAGGGCCATCGCCCAGACATAGCGTCGGGGCAGTATGGTGGCGACAATAACCAGAGGTAATAAAAACAGCGATACAAAGGGATTTGTGGAGCCGCCGGAAAAGTAAAATAGTACGGCCAGCATCAACACATCGAGACTAAGATGCAGGAAAAATTCCATTTTGGAGGCTGAGAGTTTCTGATGCAGACGTAACCATGCGATCAGATGAAAACCTGCATAGATGCCAATCATGAGCACGATTTCCAGCACAGGTAGCTGCACATCGAGTGCGTATACCGCTAAGGTCAGCACAAGTAGTTCGACTGCAATTACAGCACTTCTGAATAAAAGCAGTCGCCGAAAATGATATGTCTCTAACATCAGCTCATCTCCATTTTAAAACATTTCCACCTTCAGCTTGCACAGTGCATGGATGTGATCATGGCGTCCATAGAGAGGTTGCCAATCAATGCTTTGTATCATACGAATTACCATCTGGCGCACTAAAAAAGCCCGGTCAACAGACCGGGCTTTTGCGGTATAAAACAAGCACGAAAAATACCGCATAGGGATGATTCAAACACGGGGCGATGCTTTGCACCCATGTCCTGTGGTTCGAAAGTTTATTGCAATAGCCTGAGTCGACAATGTGACAAATTGTCGCAGTCAAACGGACATCGCAGGAAAAACATGCAATCACTTCATGCCTTTGAGCGTTGGCTATAACCTTTATCAATAACTGTTGTTATTTTACATGCGACAATTTGCCACATTTTTGAGGTCATAGATCGGCCGTAGAGTGCACCCTAATAGCGATTGAGGAGAGTATTTTGCGTATTCTAGAAAACTTTTTTTCCAACAACGTCATAGTCAGTGGCTCCGGTTTTGTCCTGATTAGCAGCATGCTCGCGAGCAGTGTGGCGATAGCAGCAGAAGAAGTGCCTGTCATCAAAGTGCAGGCTGCAGCGATTGAGAGTGCTAGCAGTGTTACCATTTCACCTGCCGATCAGGATTATATTCCATCAGATGTAGCTGATGTGTTGAAATCGGTGCCCGGTGCCAATGTAAATAAGAACGGGCCACTTACCGGTATCGCTCAGTATCGTGGTATGTTCGGCTCGCGTGTGAATGTACAGCTGGATGGTTTGAATGTTGCACCAGCAGGGCCGAACTGGATGGATCCACCCTTAAGTCATATTGCTCCCTCTCAATTGGATAGTATTACTGTTATTCGTGGCGTATCCCCTGTTAGTGCAGGTGCTGAAAGCATCGGCGGTAGCATCAATGCAAAAACAGCCCATCTGCCTTATTCTGATAATGGTGAAGTTGCTCCACACGGTAGTCTCAATACAGGCTATGACGGTAATAATAAAGCCTTCACGACAGGTGGTCAGCTTGGTGTGAGTAGTGAGCGTGATCGGCTTCAGCTCAACGGAAGTTTTGATAAAGGGCTGGATATGCAGGCTGGCAACGGCAAGGATATTTTACCTACACAATATAAGAGGCGCAACCTCGGTGTGGATTATGGGCACAGCTTCAGTGCTGGAGAATTTAAGCTCGGTTATAGCAATGAGCGCGTAGATAATTCAGGCTCTCCAGCGCTGCCGATGGATATTATTTATGTTAAAGGTAATGCGTTTACTGCTGGTTTTCAAAATCATGCAGATAGCTCTGGCATCAAATGGCTGGCTGATGTCCACTACATGAATACAGATCACAATATGGACAACTACACCATGCGTAGCGCTCCAGTGATGCTTGGCGCTGCAGGAACGCCTTTGATGACACGCTATGCTTTGACCAATGCAAAGGACTTCGGCTATAAACTGCATGCCTCTATGCCTGTAGGCAATGGTGATCTCACGTTGGGAACAGACGGCTGGATGGCAAAACATCAGGCTGATGTTTATAACCCGAATAGTGCAGCGTTTAGCCTGCAAAACTATAATGGTGTGAAGCGTGACCGTTTTGGTCTGTTTGCTGAGTGGAAATCAGCATTAACGAGCAGTTTGGAGATTCAGACAGGTGTGCGCTACAGCCGCGTTAATATGAACTCGGGCACAGTGAGTGCCAGTGGTTTTGCCGGCATGATGGCGACGCAAATCAATACATTGGCGAGTAACTTTAATGCCAGTCAGCTTAGTCAAAATGATAACTTGATTGATATCTCGGTGCTGTTGACGCAAACGGTGAATGATAATCTGAAACTCAAACTTGGGGCGGCCAGAAAGCAGCGAGCACCCTCGTATCAGGAACGTTATTTATGGTCACCTTTGGAGTCGACTGCCGGTTTGGCTGATAAACGCACATATGTCGGTGATGTGAACCTGCGTCCAGAGACGGCATACAATGTCGATGCCGGTTTTGACTGGCAGTCAGAAGGTATCTACTTCACACCACGTCTGTTTTTTAAACGGGTAAATAATTACATCCAGGGCACATCGCAGACCAATGGAACGGCTTATAACTTTCGCGTGATGCAAGGCAATATGCTTAAAGGTGGTGGTTTCTGCACGGCCAACCCGCTTGATCCATTTTGTGTACCGCTGCAGTTCTCCAATGTTGATGCAGAGTTCTATGGTATTGATGCCGGTTTTGGTGCCAATATAACCGATCATATCGCGCTCGATGGCACCATCAGTTATGTGCGTGGCAAACGCAAAGATATCACTGATAATCTGTATCGGATTGCACCGCTCAACAGTATAGCCAGCTTAAGTTATTACGGTGATGCAGGCTGGTCACTGAGTGCCGAAGGTAATTTCTTTGGCAAGCAGGATAAGGTGTCACAAACCAATGCAGAGCAAAAAACCGGCGGTTACAGCCTGTTTAATGTGAGTGGTCGTTATGCCATCAGTCGGGATGTTGAGTTGACGGCCGGTGTTAATAATTTGCTGGATCGTTTTTATCAGGATCATCTCGCAGGCTATAATCGCATCGGCACAGATGCCGCAGGTCAGACTTCAGCCGTAGCTACCGGAGATCGTCTACCCGGTGAAGGACGAAATTTCTTTTTGCAGGCCCGTGCCAGTTTTTAATGTGACAGGCGTCACTATGCTAATATCATATTGATGTGAACAGGCTCATTAATACGGAGCAGTATGCGCAACTCTGTTTTGCGCAGCAGGCGCGTGAATGTGAAGAGAAGAAAAATGCGTGGTTGAAGCTAGCTGCGTTGGCTGTGGCTGGACTTATTCATGTCGTCATATTGATACAATTTGGTAATGATTTAAAACCCGCTGCGGCGAAACCGCAGCGGGTCTCACTGTTGGAAGTTGAATTGGTGGCGACAGCTGTTGCCAGCGAAATGCCGAAAAAAATAGTACAGGAGCCCATTTCTCCAAAAGTGGAGCCAGTACCAGAGCCTCTGCCAGAACCACTGCCTGAGCCAGAGAAAGCAGAACCAGAATCGCTTCCACAGTTAAAGAAACCCGAGCCAGAAGTGGTAAAAAAGCGACCTGCAAAAAAAATAAAAAGCAAACGCCATAAAGTGGTTCAGCCAAAAGCCGTGGCTGTAAAAAAGGAAATAATCGACACCAAGCCTGTAGAGCCACGTCCACCTCTCCACAGGCCAATTGCCCTGACGCAAGTTGTTCAAGCCGCCACTGATACTCAGACAATGGCAGATAAAGAGCGACGTATAAAGCTGCGTCAGCAATACCTTGTCCGCATCATGGCGCTGGTTGAGGCACATAAAAGCTATCCATTGTCGGCGCGTCGGCGGCATATTGAGGGTGAAATCCAGCTCTCGTTTCAGGTGAATGCAGAGGGGTATGTCAGTGATATTCAAATCACAGGAAAATCATCTGTTCTACGCCGTGCCAGTATGGATGCTCTACAAAATTCCCTGCCTTTGCCACCACCACCGAAAGAGATATTGGAAGCAAGTCATTCACGTTTCATCATGCAATATCAGCTTGAACGTTGAGGTCGCTCCTCTGTCAGTAGTGCTTCGAACTGTTCAATCGGAAGCGGCTTGCCGAAGATGTATCCCTGATAGTGCGTGCAGCAGCTATTTTTGAGGGACTGAAGTTGCTCTTCAGTTTCCACCCCCTCAGCAATAACGTCTAGGCCCAAATTGTGCGCCATGGCAATAATGGTTCCCACAATCGCTTTGTCACTGCTGTCTGTGGCAATGTCGCGAACGAAAGAGCGGTCAATTTTAAGCTGATCTAGTGGCAAACGCTTGAGATATTGCAGCGATGAATAGCCAGTTCCGAAGTCATCCAGGGAGAATTGAATGCCGATTTTTTTCAAGGCATTCATGTTTGTAATGGTCTCTTCGATGTCACTCTGCAACATGCTTTCGGTCAATTCCAGCTTGAGCCGTTTGGGGTTAATGCCATGGCGTTGTACAGTTGTATTTATTTGATCTAAAAAGTCAGCTTGATGGAACTGTTTGGCACTCACATTCACCGCCAGATTGAGATTACATGTGAGGCTGTTTTGCTCCCATGCTTTTATCTGGGCACAAGCTGTATCCAACACCCACTGACCAATACTCAAGATCAAGCCTGTCTCTTCTGCCATAGGGATAAATTGTATGGGAGATACCACCCCACGCTCAGGATGTACCCAGCGAATCAGTGCCTCGGCTCCACCTGGACGATGCGCACTATCGACTTGGATTTGGTAGTACAGCTGGAACTGCTGCTTCTCAAGTGCATTACGTAACTCATTTTCCAGCTCTGCACGGTCATTGACTACTTCCTGCATTTCAGGATCGAAAAATCGCAGTGTGTTACGGCCACTTTTTTTGGCCTGATACATGGCGATGTCGGCTTGTTTAAGCAGTTCACTGGTATCGGGATTACAGCTAAACAGGGCCGCGCCAATACTGGGAGTGCTCAGGCACTCATGCGAGGCAAGCAGATAGGGCTGGCCCAAAGTAGCAATAATTTTCTCGCCAATAGCTTCCGTCTGCGCAGCTGCTTTGATGGATTGATTACTCAGCTCTTCCAACAACACCACGAATTCGTCACCACCCAAGCGGGCGACGCTGTCGCCTTTGCGCACGCAGGATTTTAGACGTCTGCCAACGTGCTGTAGCAGTAGATCGCCAATGTCATGCCCTAAGGTGTCGTTAAGCGCTTTGAAGTTGTCCAAATCAATGAACAACAGTGCACCTTCCCGCTGGCTGCGCGCACTGGCAACCAATGCCTGCCTGAGGCGGTCAAGCAGCAGTCGACGATTGGGGAGATCAGTGAGAGGGTCAAAAAATGCCAAATGCTCAATCTCTTCTTCTGCGGCTTTGCGTTCGGTAATGTCGATGTGTGAGCCGACATAGTGGGTGACTTTCCTATTACGTCCCTTTACGGCTGATATACTGAGCCATTTGGGGTATATCTCACCATCTTTACGGCGATCCCAGACTTCACCCTGCCATGATCCAGTGCGATGAATGGTTGCCCACATCCTGGCGTAAAAGGCCGCATCATGTCTGCCTGAATTGAGTATCTTGGGTGTCTGGCCGACGGCTTCCTCGGCCGAAAAACCTGAGGTGTTGGTAAATGCTTGGTTAACACGTAAAATCACACCATTGGCATCGGTAATCATCAAGCTATCTTGTGACGCGAAGGCTGTAGCGGCGATGCGAAGATTGGTCTCGGTTTGTTTACGCTCAGTGATATCACTAAATGTGACAACGGCTCCGGTAAGTTGTTCTTCTTCATATATCGGCGTACTGGTGTACTCGACAGCAAAGCTTGAACCATCTTTGCGCCATAAGACTTCGTCAGCCACTGTATGGACTTTGCCATCGGTAAATGCTGCATACATGGGGCACTGCTCTCGTGGATAGGCTGACCCATCGGCGTGGCTGTGATGAACCAGATGATGCATCGGTTTGCCTGTAAGTTCATAAGTAGAGTAACCAAGCATCGCGGCGGCAGCGTTGTTCACAAAGGTGGTACTACCCTGGGTATCGAGGCCGTAGATACCTTCCCCAGCTGAATTCAGGATCAAGTTCTGCTGGTGACGACTACGTTCCAGCTCTTCTGTGATATGTTTGCGTTCGGTTATATCGCGACCAACGGATATGAGGTATTTAACATCGCCTGATTCATCATCAATAGCGGAGACTTGATACTCGGTAGGCACTTTGTGTCCATCCTTACAAATGAGCTCCAATTCAATTATCCCGACTCCTTCCTGCATCGCTTTCTGAACTGTTGCAGAGGCCCGTTTTAAATCATCGGGACTATAATAGGAGGCCGGTGCCGGCATTCTTTCGATTTCCGCATCTGTATATCCTGAAATGCGACTAAAAGCATGATTCCAGCGTATCGCTTTGCCTGTCGCGGGCTCAAAGAGGAAGAATGTATCGGCTTGAGTATTTAGCGCTGTATCAATAAAGGTTTGAGTCTGTCTCAAGCCTTCTTCATTTTCTTCAAGCTCTTCAGTTCTGCTTTTAACAGCTCTGCGCAAGCTTATAGTGTGTAATATAAGTAGAAGAATGATAGTGATCAGTGCAGTTATGCCAAAGCTCCAACCGTGTTCTTTCATCATCTCTAAAGCACTTTCCTCAGGCTGATAAATTGCTTCCGTAACAGTGAAGTTGGCAGGCAACAGGCCTTGGGCGATGTAAGTATCAGCGATGTCCGACCAGCGTTTCTTGCGCATATAACCGACCTGAACGACATCGTTCTCAATCATCTTTTTTGTATTTCTCGCTTCAAATTGAAGTTGTTCCAGCGATAGCTTCTGTGCATTGAATTTCGTTTGAATGATCTTAATCGTCTCATCAATATGCCCAAGCGCATATTGCCAACCTTGTATAGAGGCTTGAGTAAATGCTCTTACCTTTTCAGACTGTTCCTTAATGCGGTCTTCAGTGGTAACCAACAGATCACCATAGAAGTCGATACCCTGCTCCTGCGGCTGGATAATTCGATAAGCAATGCCCATCAATTTTAGTTGATGCGGTTGATCTGTGACATAACCTGCAAAAGCATCCGTTTTACCGTTGACCAAATCACGGATGTCGAAACTTGTCTCCTGTCTGATGAAATCATCTGAAGAAATACCCGCAGCCCCCAAAGCCGCATCAATATCGGCATTCAGGCCGGGGACCAGCATGATTCGTTTACCGCGGAGGTCTGAAAAGCTTCTAATGCCTGAGTTGTCTCTGACAATCAGGGCAAGTGGGGAGTGTTGAAAAATTGCCGCCAGTACTTTGATAGGAGCGCCCTTGGCACGGGCCAGCAAGACTCCAGGGTCTGCCACGATGTAATCGGCATGACCTCCGAGCAGTTCATCAACAGCGCTTTTGCCGACCTCGCCAGCACGAATCTCAACATCGAAGCCTGCATCGCGATAAAAGCCTTTCTCGGCCGCCATATAAAAGCCGGCAAATTGAAACTGGTGTTTCCATTTCAGTTGAAGGGTAACCGGCTCAGCTGCTGCGGTTGATATGAAAGAGAGTAA
This sequence comes from Mariprofundus sp., assembly GCA_021772775.1. Lineage (GTDB taxonomy): Bacteria > Pseudomonadota > Zetaproteobacteria > Mariprofundales > Mariprofundaceae > Mariprofundus. The sequence continues at coordinate 49,507 of JAJFLH010000004.1, forward strand.
GCCGATGATAATCATCCAGAGAAAGTTTCTGGTCGTGTTTTTAGCCATTAAGCTGCTTTCCTGTAGGAGTCATCAACATAACATTTACTAGCAATTAAGTGGCCAATATGCTGCTTTATCGACGTTACGTTAGAATGGATGCTGGTGAAGGGCTAAGGATCGCTTGCAGCTAGTTGCTTTAGCTCTGATTCTGAGCGCTATGAAACACGCTGTTAGTGAAGGCGGCTGGTTTTTAGCCCCATTCCGAGATGCATGGCTGTCGTTTCCCATGCTGATTCATGGGAACAGCTCTGTAAGGGCTAAACTGTTGTTTCTTTGGGGTGGTGTTTTACGTGTTTTTTACTCAGGTTTCTGGAGTGTCTAAAAAGAGAGGTTTTATAGCTGTGGTAAAACATCATGAATGATTCTGTAGTTCATATTCTCTCTTCGCAGGTAGCCAATCAGATTGCTGCCGGTGAAGTGGTTGAACGTCCCGCGTCAGCAGTCAAAGAGCTGATGGAAAATGCGCTAGATGCAGGGGCAACTCAGGTCACAGTGCGTATCACTGGAGCTGGTAAAAAAGGCATCGTTATTGAAGATAATGGTTGTGGCATGTCGCCACACGATGCGGAGCTCTCTCTGCAGCGCCACGCGACCAGTAAAATAGAGACTTCTGATGATCTGCATCGCATCGCCAGCCATGGCTTTCGTGGAGAAGCTTTGCCATCAATTGCATCTGTATCTCGATTCCGTATGCAGACCGGGTTGGCAGGTAGTAAGGAGGCCATTGAAGTTCGTGTGGATGGCGGCGCTGAGACCGAAACGCGGCCTGCGGCTCCGCGCACTGGTACGCGTATTGAGGTGCTCGATCTGTTTTTGAATACACCGGCGCGATTAAACTTTATGCGTACGGATAAAACTGAAGAAGCAGCGATAGTTGAAGCCTTTCGTTCCCTGGCCCTGGCAAATCCCGCTGTGGGTATGCTGTTGGAGCTCGATGGTAGAAAGCGTCTGGCATTCTCCAGTCAGGATGCGGCATCTCGTGCTGTGGCTATTTTGGGTGATGCTTTTGCCGAGAATAGTATTGAGCTGTCGATTGAGCATGAAGGGATGCAAATTTCAGCCCATTTGGGTTTGCCAACATTCCACCATCGTGATTCCACTAAAATGATGTTTCTGGTCAATGGACGGGTGATTCGCGATAAGCAGTTGATTGCGGCCATGCGGGCGGGTTATCGCGATGTGATGTTTCATGATCGTTATCCGGTTGGTTTGATTCGTTTGGAGCTTGATCCGGCCGATGTGGATGTGAATGTGCATCCGGCCAAACTGGAAGTGCGTTTTAAGTCACCGCAGACAGTAAGGGCGGGCGTGGTTGCCTCTATTCGTATTGCGATTGAACGCATGGGGCAACTGGTAGCATCGACCACAACAGATCAGGCGATGAGTGCGATGCAGGGGAGTATGCCGAGTGCTTCTGCATCTTCAGGCTCGAGCTATTCAGCTGGACGACCCGGTGGAAGTTTGGGGGGCGCTTCGACGCCTAACTTTTCTTCCGGTGATTTTAGGCCGCCAGCGCGTCCGACGTCGGGGGGTGTACCGGCTGATTTGCAGCGTATCCTGTTCTCTTCTCCATCTGCACACGAAGCTGAAGGGAACTATCAACTGGATGGTGAGCAGGGCTCTAACGAGCTGCATCTGGGGCACCCATTGGCGCAGATTCATCGCTGTTATATTTTGGCACAGACAGCTTCCGGTGTGATCTTGGTCGATCAGCATGCTGCTCATGAGCGTATGACCTATGAGAAGCTGAAGAAACAGCTGCTTGGAAAAAGTATCGCGACACAGATGTTGTTGGAGCCGGTTTCATTGTCGCTGCATGGTGAGGCGGCGGCCTGGTTGCATGACAACAGCGAATCATTAGTGGCTTTTGGTGTTGAACTTGATTTGGCGGGCGAAGAGTCCTTTCGCATACGCAGTGTGCCGGCCATGTTGTCAGCTGAGCCAGTGGCTGATCTGGTGGCTGAATTGATTGAGGCATGTCGCTTGCTTGGCTCGGAAGCAGAAGCCGGTTCCAGTGGACAGGCACGTGTGCTGGAGCGTTGGTTGGGCAATCGAGCATGTAAAGGCTCGATCAAGTCCGGACGTTTATTGTCGCATGAGGAGCAGGAGTCCTTACTGAGGAAAATGGAAAAAACACCGAACATAGCTCAGTGTAATCATGGACGCCCAACCTATGTGTCACTGTCGTTGAATGATCTTGATCGATTGTTTGGACGCAAGGAGTGAAAGTGCTTTGCTCGTTTATGGCATTGTCACTCCTGCGCTTGCGTGCCTTGGAGAAACTCCCTGCCAGATATGCTGAAGCACAAAACTCATTGTGGACGGAGGACTAAATGCATCTCGATCCAGTGATTCTGGTGATAACCATCGTACTGTTTTCCGCCATGTTGATGGCATATCTCGCCATGCGCGTGAAACTACCCATTGTGGTGGCTTATATTCTTACCGGCATTTTGCTGGGGCCATCGGCTTTGGGGGTGATTGAAGATCATGATCTGGTAACGCGCATTGGTGAAATCGGTGTGATCATGCTGCTCTTTTTTGTTGGTATGGAAGTGTCGATCCCGCGCTTGGTTGACGGCTGGAAAGTCGCATTCATAGGTACCAATATTCAGATTATGATCAGCGTTGCTGTCTGTGTGACACTGGCTTTGCTGTTTGATATGAGCTGGCAGCAAGGTGTGCTCTACGGCTTTATTATCAGCCTTTCCAGCACCGCCGTGGTTTTGAAAATGTTGCAGGACTCCGGCGAGCTTGAGTTGCCTTTGGGGCAGAATGCGTTGGGTGTGCTGCTGGTGCAGGATATGGCCATCATCCCGATGATGGTGATTTTGGGCATGTTGGGTGGCGGTGATGATGTTACGGTATCAACACTGGTTATTCAGGTTTTGGGCGGCCTTGGCGTGATAGGTTTTGTTATTTGGTTGATGCGTACCGGGCATTTTCATATACCGGACTCATTGCTAGGTAGTGATGACCACCGTGTCATGCTTGGTCTGTTACTCTGTCTGGGTTCAGCCTCGCTGACGGGCTGGTTGGGGCTCTCTCCTGCTCTAGGAGCATTCTTGGCCGGTGTATTACTCGCTTCATCTGATCAGGCTGAGTGGGTGCATGATCACTTGGGGCCAGTGCATATTATTTTTATGGCGCTGTTTTTTATGTCGATAGGCATGCTGGTAGACCTCGACTATCTGCTTGCTAATGCTGGTGTTGTCATTGGTGCCACATTGTTGGTGTTTTTGTTTAATGCCGGCACCAATGTGTTTGTTTTGCGAGCATTGGGTGAAGATTGGGAGTCCTCACTTTTGACTGCCGGGCTGCTCAGTCAGATCGGTGAGTTTTCATTCCTGCTGGCAGCGATTGGTTTGCACCTGGCTCTGATAGATGAGTCGCTGCACAGTATGACCGTGTTGGTGATTGCTTTAACGCTGATGCTCAGTCCTTTGTGGATGGCTTTAACCAAGCGTTTTGCCCGCGTGCACGGTGTTTCTGCTGAATCTCAAACAACGGGGAGCCAATCATGAGCACAGCACTCAAAGCAGTTGCGCTGATGGGGGCAACAGGAACAGGTAAGTCGGCACTGGCGATGAGAGTGGCGAAGGCTGTGGGTAGCAGCATCATATGCTGTGATTCCATGCAGCTGTATCGTATGTTGGATATTGGTACGGCGAAACCTACGCCGGCTGAACGGCAGCAGGTAGAGCATTTTTTAGTCGATTGTTGTGATCTGCCTGATATCTATTCGGCAGCGCGCTGGGCCAATGAAGCACGTCTGCATATACGGCAGCAAAATGAACTGGGGCGTACGCCAATCATTGTGGGGGGCACAGGGCTCTATTTGAAAGCTTTAACCGAAGGTTTTGCCGAGATTCCAGAAGTAAAAGCGGAAATTCGTACACGACTGGAAGCTTTGCATAGTGTGATAGGCACAGCTGAACTGCACAAAATGCTGCAAGAGAAAGATCCTGAGATGGCCTGTCGTTTGAAAGAGAATGATACGCAACGCATCCTGCGTGCGCTCTCTGTGTTTGAGAGCTCTGGGAAAGCTTTGAGTCTGTGGCAAAAACAGGCGGCGGATATACCTGCTATAGATTGTCCTGTATTTGTACTCGATGTGGCACGTGATCTGCTGCGTCAACGATTGGAAGATCGATTTGATGTGATGTTAGCGGCTGGTTGGCTGGATGAAACAAGATGGCTGAATGCACAGCAGCTGCCTGATACACATCCAACCATGCGAGCAGTGGGTTATCGTCAGTTATTGGATCATTTACATGGCGATATGAGTTTGGAGAAGGCCGTGGCTGACGGTATCACTGCGACTCGCCGTTATGCTAAACGACAGGTGACATGGTTTAATCATCAAACTAAAAGTGCGACACATGGTGATAGCGAACGATTAGAGGCTGCTGTTATAGAGGCTTTAACCGAACAAGCTTGAACCGCAGAGTACGCAAAGTTACGCAGAGGCGGGTAGTCAGAAGAATCAGGGTGCAGGTGCTGGCTTTCTGTTCAGACGTATGTATCACAAAAAAGGCGGGAGATAATCCCTGATCTCTCCCCCCCTTTATGATGTTATGTTTTATACTTTGTGTACCTTTGCGACCTTAGCGGTAAAAATAGTAATGTAACTGGAGAGTATGATGTATGGCTGAGACATATGATGTCGCATTAGAAAAGGACATTGTCATCAGTGTCCATCCTGAGTTTCCCACCCAGCAGCTTGGTGCTTATGCCTGGAAAGCTCGCGCAGACGAGTTTGATCTATTGGTTGAGGCCAGTAATTGTGAGCTGGTCGAATCGGTGCGTGTGAATGTGCGGCGCATTATGTCGGGCACGCTGTTTGGCTCGGGTAAGGTGGAAGACATCAGGCTGCGAGTTGAGGCGCATGAAGCTAAAGTGGTGTTTGTTGATCATCCTTTAACACCGGCTCAACAGAGTAATCTGGAGGAGACCTGGGCAGCGAAAGTAGTGGATCGGACGGGGCTTATTTTGGAGATTTTTGCATCTCGTGCTCGCACCCGTGAGGGTATTTTACAAGTTGAGTTAGCAAGTTTGAATTATCAGATGGGGCGATTGGTTCATAGTTGGACCCATTTGGAGCGTCAGCGTGGTGGTGTGGGGCTTATGGGTGGGCCGGGTGAACGCCAGATTGAGCTCGATCGTCGTATGATTCGCGATAAAATCATCTCACTCGAAAAAGATCTGGAAAAAATAAAACGTATGCGAGCAACCCAAAGGGCTGGTCGGCAAAAGAAAGATATGCCGACTGTTGCGCTGGTGGGTTATACCAATGCAGGTAAATCAACACTGTTTAATCGTCTGACTGATTCAGGTGTCTATGTGGCCGATCAGTTGTTTGCGACGCTTGATCCAACGCTACGCTTGCTAGAAATCGGGGATAGTTTGCGTCTGATGCTCTCTGATACGGTGGGTTTTGTGCAGGAGCTGCCGCATGAGCTGGTTAATGCGTTTAAAGCTACGCTGGAAGAGGTGATTGAGGCGGATTTGATTCTGCATGTACGTGATGCTTCTGATCCTATGTTAGCGGAGCAAGCTAAAGTGGTGAACGAAACATTGGAGCAGCTGGGGCTGGTTGGTGATTTTGCACCACCGATTGTTGAAGTGATGAATAAAAAGGATATGGCACCTGAGCTGGAGAGTTATCGGGCCGAGACCATTGACGGTAGTCGCGTCGCAATTTCAGCCCTTACTGGTGAGGGGATGGATGAACTACTGGAGCTGCTGAAAGATTGGCTCTGTCAGAACATGCATGAGTTGCACCTCAGACTGGATATCTCTGATGGAAAGTCGTTGGCTTTCTGTTATCAGCATGGTGCGGTGCTGCGTAAGGATATTGAAGATCATGTGATGAATGTCGTGGTACGCATGAATCCATTGGAAGCAGCTCGATTTAGTGAAGAAGGTGAGTTTCATCGCTTGCACTGATGATGTTTCATCGAATTGTAAATTTTAAATGAAGTAAGAGATTAAGGAGTACAGATGCCACAGGAAATAGCCGAACAAGAGAGCCCATGTCTACCGCTTGATCATCGGGATCTCTACTTAAACCGTGATTTAAGCATGCTTGAGTTTAATCGCCGAGTGTTTGAGATGGCTTGTGATGAGTCTGTTCCTTTGCTTGAGCGTTTACGTTTTCTGTGCATTAGCAGTACGAATATGGATGAGTTCTTTGAGGTGCGTGTGGCGGTGCAGAAGCATCGGCTGGCGCTGGGTTCATTGCATACCGCAGCCGATGGATTGACGGCCGGGGATATTCTGTCTCGTGTGCGTGAACGGGTGGATGTACTGGTTGAAGATCAGTACCGATTATTGAATGAAAACCTGCTTCCAGCTCTGCATGATGAAGGGATTCAATTTATACGCAGAGATGATTGGACTGAAGCGCAAGCTGAGTGGATTCGGAAATTTTTCAAACACTCCTTGTTACCGGTGTTGACGCCGATTGGACTGGATATGTCGCATCCATTTCCACGCCTGTTGAATAAAATTCTTAATTTTATCGTGGCGCTGGAAGGCAAAGATGCCTTTGGACGTGAAGCCAAATATGCCATTGTACAGGCGCCGCGCTCTTTATCGCGGGTAATTCGATTGCCTGCCGAGATTGCTGACTCAGAGCACTGTTATGTGTTCCTCTCTTCGATTATTCATGCCCATGTGGGCGACTTTTTCCCCGGTATGAAAGCCAAATCTTGTCATCAGTTCCGTGTTTCTCGTAATAGTGAGTTGATGGTTGATGAAGAAGATGTGGTTGATTTAAAAAAAGCGGTGGCAGGTGAGTTACTGGAACGACGTTTTGGTGTACCAGTTCGTTTGGAAGTATCGAATAAATGTCCGGAAAAACTGTACCGATTTTTGTTAGAACAGTTTGAATTAGAAAAGTCTGATCTTTATCAGGTTAAAGGGCCGGTTAATCTTTATCGTATGGCAGCAGTATATGATGATGTTGATCGTCCTGATCTGAAATTCCCTCCATTTGAGCCGGGTATTCCTGCCCGTCTGAAGGTCGAAGATCAGGATATGTTCACTATTATCCGGGAAGGGGATCTGCTGTTGCACCATCCTTATCAGAGCTTTAAGCCAGTGGTGGAGTTGATCAAACAGGCTGCTGCTGATCCAGATGTGCTGGTGATCAAACAGACGATGTATCGAGTTGTGCCAGACTCTCCGATTGTTGATGCATTGATTCGTGCCGCGCGCGCCAATAAAGAAGTGGTAGCTGTGATTGAGTTGATGGCGCGCTTCAATGAAGAGGAAAATATAAACATGGCCAATCGCCTGAGTGCTGCCGGGGTACAGGTGGTCTATGGCGTCATGGGCTTCAAAACACATGGTAAGATGGTGATGATTGTGCGGCGTGAAGGTAAACATCTGCGCCGTTATGTGCATCTGGGTACGGGCAATTATCATACTGAGACCAGCCGCTATTATACTGATTTCGGGCTATTGAGTTGTGATCCGGAATTGAGTGAGGATGTGCATAAGCTATTCCAGCAAATGACCGGTTTGGGTAGAGCAATGCGCTTGAAAACGATGTTATCTGGCCCCTTTACCTTGCATAAAGGTCTGATTGAACGCATTGATCGTGAAGCAGAGTTTGCGCGCAGTGGTAAAGATGCAAAAATTCGTGCTAAGATGAATGGTTTAGAGGAGCCGGGGATTATTCAGGCTCTATATAGGGCTTCACAGGCCGGCGTGAAAATTGATCTGGTGGTGCGTGGTATCTGTTGTTTGCGGCCTGGAATCTCTGGCGTGTCGGACAATATTCGTGTTCGATCGGTGTTGGGTCGTTTCCTTGAACATTCACGGATTTTTTACTTTCACAATGATGGCGAGGCGGATCTGTTTTGTGCCAGTGCTGACTGGATGGGACGTAATCTATTGCGTCGTGTAGAGACATGTTTTCCTATTCGTAATGATGGTTTGCGCCGTGATGTGATTGCGCAGGGGCTGTCCCCCTATTTAGCGGACAATACAGGCACTTGGCATTTGCAGTCTGATGGTGTGTATCGACGTCTGATCGCGCGTGGTCAGGAGAAGAGTGCGCAGATCACCCTGATGCAAAAACTGGGCACACTGCTGGATGAATGATCTTGTATAGCTATAACGAGAGAGTGTGATATGAATTCAATCACTTCGAAACTGCTATCGATACTTGAAAACCGTGCATTTGGTTCGGATGAAGTGGATGATGCTCAAGCCGTGAAAGCGGTTCTGGATGAGGTTATGGGGACAGATTTAGAGCTGATTTGCTGTAATCTGTTTAATTTCACATCGGATGCCGATATTCGAATGAAAGATCGCCAATATCGCAGATTCCAGGAAAATGAATTGGATACACTCATCAAACTATTAAAAGCCGATGATCTGCAAGATGCTAAAGCCATTTCATTTCTCAGTGGTGCCTTTGGATATTAGGGATACTTAAATGGCAGCTTAATTGCTTGTGGTAGCAATATACCAATCATACTGATACTGAGTTGATGGGGCGCAACAGATAACAGTAGTTCCAGGTGACCTATGAGAGATAGAAGCAAGATAAAGCAAAGTAAATGTGATCTGTTCCGAACTCTTTCGGTGTATCATCTATGGGCTAAACTTATCTCTCTGTCTGCTCTATTGCTCATCTTTTCTAGCTCAGTAGAGGCGGCGAAATGCCTTTACATCTCCTCATATCATGCAGGATATGAGTGGAACGATGGCATTGAACGCGGTATGGAAGAGGTGCTGAAGGGAAAGTGTGAACTCGATAAGTTTTATATGGATACCAAGCGCAACAAGAGTGAATCATATGGCAAGAAAGTGGCTTTGCAGGCCAAGGCCTATATTGAAACGAGCAGACCGGATATCCTGATTGCAGCTGATGACAATGCTTCGCGCTATTTGATCCAGCCCTATTATAAAGATGTTGCTCTGCCTGTCGTATTCTGTGGCATTAACCATACGGTCAAGCCATATGGTTATCCCTATACAAATGCCACCGGCATGATTGAAATTTCACCTGTGCGGCCTCTATTAAAATATGTAAAAAGCAGTATATCACACATCAAACATGGTGTTTATCTTGCCTCGGATGTGATCTCTCAACATAAAGAGTTTGAGTTGAACCGAGAGGTTTATGCGACACAGGGAATCGAGTTGACTCCAGTGTTTGTGAAAAACATGTCTGAATGGATGCTCGCCTATCGTAGAGCACAAGGGCAAGCTGATTTTTTAATCTTGGGCAACAATGGTGGCATTGGAGATTGGGATGATGGGAAAGCCACCGGCCACGTATTGCAGGAGGGAAAACTACTTTCAGTGACCAATTATGATTGGATGAATCGTTATGCAATCCTCGCTGTTTCAAAGCTTGCTGAAGAGCAGGGGGAGTGGGCAGCCAAGGTCGCGCTGGCAGTTGTATTAGATGGGGAAAAAATCGGCAATATTCCTATTATTGTAAATCGACGCTGGAATGTTTTTATTAACACGACGTTGCTGGAAGCGAGTGGCATCAAACTTTCCCAGAAGATCATGATTCAGGCAAAACGAGTCTCTTTGTAAATGAGCCTGTTGAAGGATACTCGAATAGTCTATTTCGCAATTTCAGGCGGTCTGTTTCTCACCGTTTTACTGTTTTCTCTTGCCTATAATAAGCTGGCCAGCAATGAAGAGGTACTTTTCCTTGAAGAGTATTCACAGCTTAAAGAGCAGATTCTTTTGAAGGCTCGTAAAGGTGAAGAGATCTCAGGCAATATATCTTCGATCTTCAGGGCTGCAGATTATGTGGAACCCAGCGAATTCCAAATTGTGGCGGAAGAGCAGTTGGCGCGATATCCATATATCTATTCGATAGCCTTTCTTCCCCGTGTACTCAGGCCTGATGTTGATGCTTTTGAACATGATATGCAGGAATCGGGTTTTGTAACCTATGCAATTCGCAGCAAGGCAGAGACAGCAAGTAACAGTTATTTCCCCGTAAAGTATATCGAGCCTTTGACGCCAATAAATGCCTCTCTGTTGGGTATGGATTTGATGAGTATTAATGATTACAGCCCGCATATTAAACAGGCTGTGAACACAGGGAAAATTGCGTCCGGCAACGTAGAGGTGTTAAAAGCTGGAAACAAAGGCTTTATAGCTTTTAAAGCACTCTATCCCGGAGGTGGTTCGAATAAGAGTGTTGTGTCAGGTGATAGGGCCAATGCGATATTAGCCATTAAAATTGATATTACAAAGCTGATGGAAAGTATCATGCCGCCTGAAAATATCTCACTAACATTGAGTTTGTTGGATGAGCTTCATCCATCGAGATCACAGGGGATGTTATTGTTTGAGGAGTCTGGCAGAGAGCCGAACCAGCAACTCCTTTTTCAGAGCTTGAAAACTGAACGAACTCTGGGTTTTGGTGGCATCAGTCTCTCTTTGACGGCTGAGAAATATGTCTATTGGCGCAATATTGAATATTTCTATCTGAGTGCTGCCATTCTTATGGGACTGTTATTAACCATGCTTCTGGTTTTTGCAGCTCGAACCATTCAACTCAGGGATAAAGAGCTTCGTGAACGCAATGTTGAGATTGAGAGACAGGTCGAAGGAAAAACCCATGACCTGAAAAATAGTGAATCACGATTCAGAAGTGTTGTAGAAAATGCTTCAGACTGGATATGGGAGGTCGATGCGAATGGCGTTTACACCCACTGCTCCTCCAAAGTAGAAGTATTACTGGGTTATCGGCACGATGAAATCATTGGCAAGACACCGTTTGATTTCATGGTTCCAGAGGATGTGGAACGGATTGGAGCAGAGTTTGTAGCAATTATTGCAGCTAAAAAACAGTTCCGTGATCTGGTAAACTGGAACTTGAGTAAAGATGGACGAAGGGTGTGCTTGCTGACCAGCGGGACTCCTATGCTATCCGATGATGGTGAACTATTGGGTTATCGGGGTGTAGATACGAATATCACTGAGCGTAAAAAGTCCGAACTGTTTATTCAGAACACCTCTGAGGTGCTGGAGATGATTGCTGAAGGAAGATCTGCCCGCACTATCTATGATGCAATCGCATTGATGTATGAGGCGCGTCATTCAGGTCTGCGCTGCTCAATGCTTGAATTAAAAGGTAATAAGCTGATGCATGGCGGAGCTCCGAGTCTGCCTAAAATATATTGTGATGCAGTCAATGGCCTGGAATATGGCCCCAGCGTGGGCTCCTGTGGAACATCCACTTTTACTGGCAAGCGTGTGCTGGTAGAGAATATTGAGACTGATCCCAAATGGGACAAAATCAAACATGTTGCCATGCCTCACGGCATGCGCTGTTGTTGGTCTGAACCTATCATCAACAGTAAAGGTGTCGTGCTGGGTGCATTTGGTATGTATTACAATCATCCTGCTTTGCCGAATGCAGAAGAACTCTCAGATCTGGAATCAGCAGGAAGGTTGGCTGGCATTGTGATGGAGCGGGAACATCGAGAAATCACGCTGCGTCAAAGTGAGAATAAATACAGGACATTGGTTGAGAATCTACCTCAGCGTTTTTATCTGAAAGATAATAACTCTCTGTTTATCTCCTGCAGTAAAAACCTTGCAGAAGATCTGGGTATTAAGCCTGAGCAGATTGTTGGTACAACTGATTTTGATTATTTTCCGCAAGAGATAGCTGATCGCCATCAGCAGAATGATCAAAGGGTTATACTGGATAAGGTCGCTGAAGAGACAGAAGAAAGTATCATTGTTGATGGCGAAGAGAGGGTCATCCAAACCATCAAATCACCGGTTCTGGATGAGGATGGTAATATTGACGGTATCATTGGCGTCTTCTGGGATATCACCGAACAAAAATTACTCAAAGAGCAATTTCATCAATCGCAGAAAATGGAATCAGTGGGAACCCTGGTAGGAGGTGTTGCCCATGAGTTTAACAATACCTTGGCGGGGATTACTGGAAGGCTCTATTTAGCGAAAAATAGTGCTGATAACCCTGAAGTGATCAGGCATATTGATAAAATTTCAACCTTAAGCTTCAGGGCTGCTGAAATGATTCAGCAGCTGCTGGCCTTTTCCAGAAAGAGCCCGGTGCAGATGAATACCTTTGATCTCTCCAGCTTTATCAAAGAAACCTACAAGCTGCATCGGTTTAGTATTCCGGAAAATATTAATATGGTGACAAAGTACAGCCATGACCTATTGCCCGTTCATGGTGATACAACTCAGTTTCAGCAAATACTTGTCAATCTTCTGCATAACGCCCGCGATGCCGTTGAGGGTGTCAGTAAACCGAAAATATCACTGAGCCTGGAACTGTTCGAAGCAGATAGTCAGTTTATGCAGGTACATTCGAAACAGACGGAGAAACAATTTGCCCATTTAATGGTTGAGGACAATGGCTGTGGGATTTCTGACAAGGATAAAGAGAGTATTTTTGACCCCTTTTTTACAACGAAAGAAGTAGGTAAGGGTACTGGTCTGGGGCTTTCGATGATTTATGGGGCTATACAAACTCATAAGGGTATCATTGATGTGGATTCGGAAGTGGGTAAAGGCACCCGAATGGATATTTATATTCCTCTTTCACTTGCTGAGACTGTAGATATTCAAGCGCAGGATTTACTGGTTGTTCAGGGCAATGGGGAGAGCATTCTTCTTGTTGATGATGAAGCAGAACTGCGTGAAATCGGCAAGGAAGTACTGGAATCCTTAGGTTATAGCGTTCTTGTGGCCAGCAATGGCTCTGAAGCCATCGCAACATATCTTAGCAATGAGAGTGTTCGATTGATTCTTATGGATGTTGTGATGCCTGAAATGGGTGGTGTTGAGGCTGCCTTGGCGATTAAATCATTCGATAGTGATGCAAAGATCATCTTCTGCACCGGTTATGATAAAGAAGATGTGCTCAATGAGATTGATAAAAGTCATGCTTTGGCAATTACGAAACCATACGATATTAACGAGCTAAGCCGCACAATAAGAGAAGTCTTGCTTCATTAATTTTCTGTGATCGCTTATTTTTAGATTGGGATACAGTTTTCTGACGAAGGAACGTTCGATGAGTAAGTTTTAGATAGTTTATTGTTGAGTCTGTAAGGCTGATTCCAATCCTGTGTAGAGCCAGTTCTCTATATATGGCTTACTACTTGCTAGTCCAATATAATGAAGACCCGTTATTTCAGTGCCCCTTTCGCTCTCCAATATTGATGATGGAGGCTGTTGTGTGGGCGTAAAAAAGAGCAATCTGGTATCCATTAAAAGCAGGGTAATAGTTATTGTGTCTGCTCTGGTTGCGATTATTTCTGTGCTTGCAGGTGGTATCATCTACCAAAAATGGAATGAACTCTCGGCTAACAGGAAATCTCAAGATGCCTTTGAAATCATTCGCGAGATGCATAATCTGGTCTACGAGCTGCAGAAGGAGCGTGGTCTTAGTGCTGGGCGTCTTGGTAGCAAGGGGAAAAAACTACAATCAGAGGTGGCGGCTCAACGTCAGCATACTGATCTGCAAGTGAAAACAGTTGCCGGTCTATTTATTCAGTTTAGGCAAAAATGGGAGAACAGATCACTGTTAATAAATTTGCAAAAGGTCGATGGTGGGATTAAAGGAATAGCACTGTTACGGCATCGTGTTGATGACAACGATTCTGCTTTTCATCTGTTTGATAGCTATTCAGCTCTGATGTCTCTGCTTATCAATAATGGTAGGGAAATAGGTGCAGCAACAATAGCTGCCGAATTAATCAACGAATTTAATTCATATCTCCATCTTATATGGTTATTGGAACGCTCTGGACAGGAGCGTGGGGCAGTCAACGGCATTCTTGGGCAAGGCTCATTTAATGTTCCAGTTCTACTCAAGGTAAATGGTTATATTTCCCAGCAGGAAAAACTGCTGAATGATTTTAATAATTCCGCACAAACGGCACATATCACCATGCTCAATGAGAGTTTAAATAATCCGATTTCAATGCATGTACTGTATTTGCGTCGTGTGGTTATTCAGCAGGCAGAGTTGAATGATCTGCTAAATAAACTGCACTCCTTTATCGGTTACGGAGGCCTGATTCACTCCTTTAAGAATTATGTCATCAGAGGGGATGCGCTTTATGAGCAGAGGTTCCATATCATGCTGGAACAATTCAAACAGCTTGCACATGAAATAGAGCGGTTGTCCGGATTAGGAGAAGAGTCACATGCCAGTCTGTTAATGATTGAGGAGACTATGGAGCGCTATCACGGTTATATTGATACGGTCCAGGAGATGCGCAGCCAAGGGAAGGGGGTTGTCGATATTGACAGAGTTGTGAAGGTGGATGATGGACCTGCATTTGCAGCTATCGAATTTCTACGGCAAAACATCACCCAAATTAATCAGGATGATTGGTGGCAGAGTGCGACCAAGCGTATGGATAAGGTTAACGAAGTCGTTGCGGTGGTAGAGCAAAATTTGAGTGCAGACATCCAGGGTAGGCTGGATTCTGCTTATTATGCGATGCTCTATTATCTGTTGTTGGGCTCAATGATTCTTATTATATCCGCGATCTTCGCCTACTACCTGATTAACCGGGTCGTTGGTTCCCTCACGGGCATAGCCAACCAGCTTAAAAATGCTGCTGAACAGGGGAATTACAATCTACTATTGAGCCAGCCTAGAGGTGATGAGATTGGAGCGCTGGCCGATGCTTTTAATAAGCTGATCAGAGAGAGACATACCTCTGAAGAGTTGTTACGGAAGCTTTCTAGTTCAGTCGAACAGAGCAGTGAATCGATGTTGATTGTTAACAGTGACAATGTTATAGAATATGCCAACCCGGCAACACTGCAGCAGACTGGTTTTGAACCTCGTGAAGTACTTGGCCAAAGCATTAACCTTTTTAAATATGATAAGGGGATAGCGATCAATATCGCTCGCCGAGTGATGAAGGGAAAAAGTTGGCGGGGAAGGGCGCAAATTCACCGTAAGAATGAGGGGTTGAGGCCTGTGATGCTGGCAATTTCACCGATTGCCGATGATGGAGGTCAAATCACTCATCTGATTATTGCACAGCAGGACGTCTCGGAGCTAGAGCAATTAGAGACGCAACTACAGCAAGCTCAGAAGATGGAGGCTATCGGTACACTGGTAGGTGGTATTGCACACGATTTTAATAATATTTTGGCCGGTATGACCGGAAAACTATATTTGGCACGAAAAAGATTGAAATCGGCTCCTGAGGGTGTGCTGGAGAAGCTTGCCGATGTTGAAGATTTAGGTTTTAAAGCAGCCGGAATGATTCAGCAACTGCTGGCCTTTGCCCGCCGTGATACAGTGCAGGTGGAGAATCTGGACCTGTCCAGAACAATTCAAGAAGCATTCAAACTGAACAGAGCGGCGATACCTGAAAATATTAAGATTGATAGTGACTTTTGTAATCAGCCTCTTCCCATACAGGCCGATTCGATTCAATTGCATCAAGCGCTGATGAATCTGTTAAATAATGCAGCCCACGCGGTGAAAGAGAGTGTAAATCCACATATTTCTGTTTTGGTAGATCCATTTCAAGCCGATGATCTATTTATCGAGAAGCATCCGGGGCTGACTAGTCGAATGCTGGCCCGATTGTCAGTCGAAGATAATGGATATGGGATGCCGGAAGAGGTCGTTAAACATGTCTTCGAGCCCTTTTATACCACCAAAGAGGTGGGAAAAGGTACGGGGCTCGGGCTTTCCATGGTTTATGGAGCTGTAAAACGACATGACGGATGCATTACTGTTGAAAGTCATCCGGACGAAGGATGCCGGATAGAACTCTATTTTCCACTCATTGCCGAGCCTGAAACGGAATCAGAAGGCATCAAAGAAGCTACGCTTTGTCATGGTGATGGTGAAACTGTGCTGATAGCAGATGACAATACAGTGGTACTCGATACACACGCGACGGTACTCGAAGATCTGGGGTATAAGGTCATCCGTGCAAGCAATGGTCTGGAGGCTGTTGGCTGCTTTAAGAAGTATGCAGAGAGAGTCTCGCTGGTGATGCTTGATGTGGTCATGCCAAATAAGGGGGGTGTGGAAGCTGCAAGAGAAATATTAGAGATCAGCCCTAACATGCCAATTGTTTTTATCACCGGATACGACAAGGAGCAGACGTTGATTGGTGAAGCGGAGCGGGAGCAAAGCATTATTATAGCCAAGCCGGTTGATATTGAATCGTTAAGTTTGGTTTTGCACCAACAGATCCACAACGGCTAAGCTGCAGTATTTGTGAATGATGCAGGCTAAGTCTAACTCAAGTAAGTTTTATCGTTAACTCTTCAGATTAAGGTCGATATGTAGCTTTCGTTCAAAGGCATGTTCGATGTAATGGGCAGTTTGTAGGGTAGCCCAGCGCTCCAACATTAAATCACCATCACCCTCGAGATGCAGGGTGATGTCGTTCTCATCTATTTCAGCATCAACATCATGAACACGGTTACGGCGCTCTTTATTTAAAGCGATTCCCAAACGTAAAAGCGCACTCAGCTGCCAGACTTTCTGCTGATCTTCTTCGCTCAGGCTGGCAAAGGCTTCATTGTCAGGCGATGGCTCTGATTTACGCTGATATCGAACGACTTGTGAGAGCACTCGTTTTTCATTCTTGCTTAGCCCGAGCAGTGGCGATACGGAGATTAAATAGGCACTGTGCCGATGGTAACCTCCGACGCGGACATAAAGGCCGATTTCATGCACCAGTGAAGCGATTTCAAGCAGCAGGCGATCACGATGCGGTAACTGGTGCAACTCGAGGGTCTGCTCAAAGAGTTCAAGTGATAATCGGGCGACCTCTTTGCCAAATTTATGAGAGACGTGATACTTCTTTTTCAGACTACGGGCCCAGGCCAGCAGATTGCGACGCTGTGATGTGAAGGTGCGTTGCTCACTATCCATCATATCGAGCACGACACCATCAAGCAGACTGGCTTCCGGCATAAGCATCTGATTGGCATTAGCCAATTCCATAATATCATGAAAGACCATGGCTGCAGGTAGGATGACATCAGCGCGGTCAGGACGTAAACCCAGATCACGAACCCTCTCTTCCAGGCTGAGTTTAGCCAGCATTTTGATCAGTTGTTTAAGTTCATTGCGACTGATGGTATCGGCTGATTTAGTGCTTAGAGTTCGGTGTGCCAATTCGCCAATGGCGCTGGCGTTGCCGCCGGTTGCTATACAGATGTTGGCTTTTCGTCTGCCGAGCTGCTCCCTTAGCTTTTTACGTGTGCCATCGAGATATTCGCGCAGCAGGGTGTTAAAGTCGCCCTCTTTTCCTAACATCTCGAGCAAGCGTACAGTGCCAATTTTAAAGCTTTGAGCAGAAACTATTTCGCCATCATCACACAGGGTAACTTCAACGCTGCCTCCTCCCATATCAATCAATAGAGTGAATTGGTCGGATAGATCAACGCGGCGGGAAATAGAATAGTGCACCAGACGTGCTTCTTCTTCGCCGCTGATGAGCTCTAATGAGATGCCTGTTTCATCAAGGATGCGTTGGCGAAGCTCTGCACCATTTTTTGAATCACGCATGGCACTGGTGGCTGTTGCCCGAATCTGGCCAACATGATGCTGATCGAGAATACGGCGGAACTGTTGAAAAGCCTCCACCGCATCATCCATGGTGGCCTGGCTTAATATGCCAGTGGTAAAGGCATCATGGCCTAAGCGAACCGGTTCACGGTAACGCACAATCAGTTGGGGCATGCCATTGGCATCACGGGTGGCGATGCCCAGGCGCATGGCATTGGAGCCGACATCTATAGCGCCAATCAGTGCACCGCTCTCGAACGAACTATCATCTGAAACCAGCTTGGTCATTTCCATGTGCTTATCATGCCCTGTGACTGAAATAGCGCCAATATTTTTTTTGGGATGATAGATCGCATCAACACATTCCGTGATTGAATAATGGATAAGATAGAGGCTTAAGATATCACTATTTTTATTTTAGTTGAGCTTGTGTATAATGTTTTTTCCTCTTTATTTTGAGGTTCATATTTGTGAAAAGGGAGTGTAAATCATGACTACAACGGCAATCAATGAAGTAATCCAGTTGAATAATGGATCGCAGGAGGTGCCGAGTACGAATGAACGGTGTTTCGATGAGCTGGCAGCAAAACATGATCTGAATGATGAAAAAATTAAAAAAATATTGACCAAATATCAGCAGGAGCAGGAATTAAAACCTTTCCAAGCTGAGTTGATCAACCTTCAGAAACATCTTGAAGAGACAGGAAAGCGTATGATTATCCTGTTTGAAGGCAGAGATGCGGCAGGTAAAGGCGGCACCATTCGACGTGTAAGCCGTTATATGAATGAGAAACATTATCGTATTATTGCGCTTGGTAAACCGACTGAAGAACAACGCAGTCAGTGGTTTTTCCAAAAATATGTTTCTCAGTTCCCACATGGTGGTGAAATCGCCATGTTTGATCGCAGCTGGTATAATCGCGCTATGGTTGAGCCGGTGTTCGGCTTCTGCTCTGATGCTGAGTATAAAAACTTTATGAAGGGTGTGGTTGGTTTTGAAAAGGATCTGGTACGTCAGGGTACGATTTTGGTGAAGATCTATTTCAGTGTGACCAAGGGTGTTCAACAGAAACGTTTTGATCGCCGTAAAGATGATCCTCTGCGCCAGTGGAAGCTCTCCGAAGTGGATGTGATGGCTCAGGAGCGTTGGGAAGATTTTGATAAGGTGAAATATGAGATGCTCAGGCGTACACATACAGCTTCTGCACCGTGGACAGTGATCCGCTCCACCAATAAACATCTGGCCCGCTTGAATGCAATCAAGTCTATCCTTAATGCTGTGAATTATGAGAAAACTAATCAAGATCTCGATTATGTGCCGGATGATAATGTGGTGATTTCAGGAGCTCGTGAAATTGAACTGATGCAACGTGATCGTTTGCGCAAAGGGCAAAAACAACTCTAAATGCAGTTGTAAATAGTTATTGGAGGGGGGCGATTATCGCCTCCCTTTTTTATTGTGTGGGCCTGAAAATATTTATGCCTGTGTTTTGCCAAAATCTGCAGCAAATATAATAAACATATTTCAAAGAGGGTATTGTTGTGTATAATGTCAAATCTCGCTGGTGTCAGAGGCGATGAGAGAAATAAAGGAGCGGAAAGCAAATGAATCGGTTGGCAAGCCTAGAGGTTACCCAAGATGAGGGGCCGGAGGTCATGCCGCAAGAAAACCTGGCTAGCTATGAGAAAATCATAGAAAAGCATGGACTAAGCGACAGCAAAGTAGAAAGCATCATCACCAAATATTTGCAGGAGAAAGAGCTCAAACCTTATCACGCTGAGCTGATTAAACTGCAGCAACATCTCGATAACACAAAGCAGCGCATGATTATCCTTTTTGAAGGGCGTGATGCGGCAGCCAAGGGTGGCACCATTCGTCGTGTGACCCGTTATATGAATGAAAAACATTACCGTACTATAGCTTTGGGGAAACCTACAGAAGAGCAGTGCACTCAATGGTTCTTCCAGAAGTATATCTCCCAGTTTCCATGTGGTGGAGAAGTCGTTCTGTTTGACCGCAGCTGGTACAACCGAGCCATGGTTGAGCCGGTATTCGGCTTCTGCACACCTGAAGAGTATAAACAATTTATGCGGGGCGTAGTTGGTTTTGAGAAAGATATCACACGCCAGGGCACGATCCTTGTGAAACTCTATTTTAGTGTGAGTAAAGACGCCCAGAAAGCCCGTTTTGATCGCCGTACAACTGATCCTCTCAGGCAGTGGAAACTCTCTGAGGTGGATATGCAGGCGCAAGAGCGCTGGGATGATTTTACCAAGATGAAATATGAGATGCTCAAACGTACACATTCAAGTTCTTCCCCTTGGACTGTTATTCGTTCGATTGATAAACACAAAGCGCATTTGAATGTGTTTAAAGTGATCCTTAATGCAGTCGATTATGAAGGGCACAGTGAAAAGCTGGACTTTGTACCTGATGATAAAGTTGTGATTTCCGGAGCACGGGAGATTGAGATTATGAACAAACAGAGATTAAGGCGTGGTAAATTTATTGGTTAACAAGATGTAAATCTGCATCAAATATTAGTTACAGTTCCTGAGTGATCGGGATACCTGTTCGGTCTGAATCATAGCCGAGCATTATGCCTGCAGGCTGCGGGGCGGCTTGTTATTACTTAGTTCGATGAACAGGAGAATTGATGAGATACAAAAAGGAATTGAATAAATGAAAAATACGCTTCGCAGGGTATTACTACCCACTATTTTTATTGTTCTGGCTTATGGCTTCTGGGTAAGTCCGGATTTCAAAGAGATAGCGGCCGGGGTGGCAATATTCTTGTTTGGTATGCTGGCCCTGGAAGAGGGCTTCAGAGCCTTTACCGGTGGTGTGCTTGAGAAAATTTTGAGAAAAAGTACCAATAAGATGTGGAAAAGCTTGAGCTTCGGTTTCGCTGCTGCAACGGTGATGCAGTCGAGTTCACTGGTTTCTGTTATTACGATCTCTTTTTTGAGCGTGGGCATGATTGGTCTGGTTGAGGGGCTTGGTATTGTGTTTGGTGCTAATGTTGGGACCACGACAGGTGCTTGGTTGATTGCCGGTTTTGGTTTGAAAGTAAAAATTTCAGCATACGCCATGCCGATGTTGGTGTTTGGTATTCTGCTTATTTTCCAGAAATCCAAGTCGCTGAAAGGTATCGGATATATTCTGGCAGGATTGGGTTTTCTCTTTCTTGGTATTCACCATATGAAAGAAGGTTTTGAGGCTTTCCAGCACAGTATTGATTTGACCGCATATGCCATGGAAGGGCTCGCGGGAGTGCTGGTATTTACGCTGATTGGTATAATTGCCACCATTATTATGCAATCGAGCCATGCAACACTGGTGCTTATTATCACGGCTCTCTCTGTGAATCAGTTAACCTATGAAAATGCACTGGCTTTGGCGATTGGTGCGAATGTGGGTACTACCATTACGGCAATCCTTGGTGCGCTATCATCGAATATTGAAGGAAAGCGACTGGCTTTGGCGGATGTCCTGTTCAAGGTGGCTGCGGGTGTTATTTTTATTCTATTTATGGAGCCGATGATAGGTGTGGTGGACTGGGTCGCTTCAGTGATTGGGCTGGCTGAAGATGATTATACCTTGAAGCTTGCTGTGTTCCATACGATTTTTAATGTGGCAGGTGTTATTCTTATGGTGCCGTTGATCGGTCTGTTGGTGAAGTTTGTCACGTCGACATTTCAAGGCGAGCCGGACAGCTATGCGCAGCCAAAATATCTCAATGATTCAGCTCTGGAGTTCGGTGATACCGCACTTGAAGCACTGCGAAAGGAGACCGCTCGAATCTATGATAAAGCGACTGGCATCATCGCCAAAGGTTTGTCGTTAGAAAAAGCGGATATTCTTTCGGACACCAAGCTCAGACAGGTGATCAAAGCACATGATAAGGCTGTTGAATACGATATCGATGATCTCTATGAACATGAGATTAAAAGCCTCTGTAGTGCCGTTCTAGATTTTACCCATCATCTTTCTGGTGATCTGCTCATTGCAAGACAAGTCAATCGAATTCGTTTGGCCAATCAATCTATTCTGATCGCGATGAAGGATGTTAAACATCTGCAGAAAAACATGTTGCAGTATATCGATTCGGATAATCAGGCCATTGCAAATGAGTATAATTATCTGCGTCAGCGTATTGCTAAGGTACTACGTCGACTGGAGAAGATAAGAAACCAGAGTGAGCCCAGTATGTCGATTTTATCTTTGGATGCATTGAAGTTGACGCTGGAAAAAAATATGGGGCTGTTGCATGAACGTATAAATAAGCTGATCAGTCAGGGCGATATTTCTGCTGAAATGGCCGTGTCACTGATGAACGATAGCAATTATACTTATAGCATTATTCATAATTTAATTCAGGTGAATCACAACTATATGAAAGCGGAAGAGGGGCAGGTTGAAACTGAGGCAGAGCACAAAATTGCTCTGAACAGGGAAGAAATTAGTTCTGTACTGCATAATTATCACAAGCTTGAGGATGAAGTGGGAGCGCAATCAGATTTGAACTTTGAAGAGCTGTTGAAGCAACTGAAATCGCACATGGACAGGGGC
Organism: Mariprofundus sp.; assembly: GCA_021772775.1. Classification (GTDB taxonomy): domain Bacteria; phylum Pseudomonadota; class Zetaproteobacteria; order Mariprofundales; family Mariprofundaceae; genus Mariprofundus. Next base: position 71,661 of record JAJFLH010000004.1, read on the forward strand.
ATCGAGGAGCTCCATCTGGAAACTGAGGGGCTGTCGAGTGTGCTGAAGAAACTGAAGCAGGAGGAGAATGAGATCAAAAAACAAATTGCGATTGAGGCAGGTGATGAGGAGCGCGAGCAGTTGCAGCAGGAGCTGAATATTGTTCATTCACAACGCAAAAAAGGCAGGGCACTTCTATCACGCCTGCGTAAAAAAAGCGGTAGTTAAAGCAGTATAGCTTTATTTTATTAGAGCTGAAGCTTGTTGAAACAGCTCTTTTGTGTAGTGCTATCTCTTCGCGGTGTCATATCTGTGACTCATATGTCACATAGATGTCACATTAGGTATATACAATTCGTTCGAGTTAATGGATCAGGGTTGAAAAACTCATTTGGGAGTAGATATGGTAAGAAGAAGTCCAATTACAAATATGTTTGCTGGCTCGCCAGTTAAACCACTGCAGCAACATATCAGCAAGGTTCACGAGTGTGTGAAAAAGCTTGAGCCTTTTTTCTTGGCTGTGGTCGAGAAGGATTATGACCAGATGGCTGCTCTGCAGAATGAAATTCATAAGTTGGAAGTGGAAGCTGATGATTTGAAACACGAGCTGCGTATTCAATTGCCAAATTCGTTGTTTATGCCGATGCCGCGTGAACGTATTCTTGATATCGTATTGAATCAGGATCGACTTGCCAACAAAACCAAGGAAATTGCCGGTTATGTGAATGGTCGTAGATTGGAGCTTCCTGATGAGATTGCCGATATGATGCTTGAGCTTGTGAAGCAGAGCATTGCAGCCTCCCGTCAGGCCAAAAAGATTGTTAATGAACTTGATGAGCTGGTTGAGGTTGGTTTCCGGGGTCGCGAAGTGAGCAGCGTGGAGTCGATGATTAATGATCTCGATGATATTGAATATGGAGCCGATAAGCTTGGTACCCAAATTGATAATGCACTGTTTATTATTGAAAAGAATCTGAACCCTATTGATGCGGTATTCTTGTACCGCGTGATACAAAATGTTGGCGAGGTTGCGGATATCGCACAGCGCGTTGGCGCCCGTCTCGAACTGTTATTGGCGCGTTAGGGGGAGATAATCGTGGAAATACTTGTTGCAAATTCAACTATATTAATTGGTATGGCTGTTATGTTCGGCCTATTTATGGCCTGGGGTATTGGTGCGAATGATGTTGCCAATGCTATGGGTACATCGGTTGGTTCCGGTGCTCTAACGTTTAAGCAGGCTGTCTATATTGCGGCCATATTTGAGCTGGCTGGTGCCATTCTTGCAGGTGGTGAAGTGACTGCAACCATCCGTAAGGGAATTATTGATGTTTCATCCTTAGGCAGTACGCCTGAACTCCTGGTTTACGGGATGCTGGCATCCTTGCTTGCTGCCGGTATCTGGCTGATGGTCGCTACCCGTATGGGCTGGCCTGTCTCTACCACGCACTCTATTGTCGGTGCTATCGTAGGTTTCGGTGCTGTTGGTATCGGCATGGAAGCGGTTCAGTGGGGTAAAGTTGGTACGATTGCTATGAGCTGGGTGACTTCACCATTGATGGCTGGCGCACTCGCTTTTGCTCTGTTTAGAAGCATTCAGAAGCTGATTATTGATACCGAAGACCCGCTTGAAAGAGCCAAGAAGTACGTACCTTATTATATCTTCATGGTTGGTTTCATTATCGCTATGGTAACGCTGCTGAAGGGGCTGAAGCATGTGGGTGTGAACCTGCCGTTTGAGCAGAACCTGTTCTATGCTGCACTTATTGGTCTCATCTTTGCATTGATCGGGACAGTAATGATCAAACGCCTCAAGTTCACCAAGAAAGAGGATAAAAAGTTTCATTATACCAATATGGAAAAAATATTCGGTGTATTGATGATCTTTACGGCTATTGCCATGGCCTTTGCACACGGCTCTAACGACGTGGCGAATGCGATTGGTCCGGTTGCTGCGGTTGTAGGCATTGTTCAGAGTGGTGGTGATATTTTATCCAAGTCAGCAACGCCTATCTGGATTCTGATGCTTGGTGGTATTGGTATTGTTGTTGGTCTTGCGACCTACGGCCATAAAGTGATCGCAACGGTTGGTTCCGGTATTACTGAACTCACACCGAGTCGTGGTTTTGCTGCAACGCTTGGTGCTGCTACTACAGTTGTGGTTGCATCCGGTACTGGCCTGCCAATCTCGACAACCCATACATTGGTTGGCGCGGTACTTGGTGTTGGACTGGCTCGTGGTATTGGTGCACTGAATATCGGTGTGATTCAGACCATCTTCCTGTCATGGATTGTAACCCTGCCTGCAGGTGCAATCCTGTCGATTCTGTTCTTCTTCTTTAAAGGCGCATTCAGCTAAGTAGAAGCTTTAAACGATGAAAGGCAGGGGCGTATGTCTCTGCCTTTTTTGTTTTGAGTTACTGGTAAGCCTTAGGATTTATTTTGTAGTTCGCTACCGATCAAGGCTGCAGCTGTATCGTGATCAACGTGGCGTACTTCATGGCCTTTCACCATATAGATGACCATTTCAGCTACATTTACTGCGTGATCGCCAATGCGTTCGAGGCTTCGGGCAATATCAGTGGCAATCAGGCCAGCAGTGATCTGACGCGGATCTTCCATCATATAGGTCAGATATTCGCGTTGCATGGATCTGAATTTGTCATCGACTCTCTTATCATGTTCAATACATGACATCGCTTTTGCCAGATCACCTGTAGCAAATGCATCCAGAGATCCTTTGAGTTGATCAAGCACAAGCTCGGAAAGTGATTGTAGTGAGGATACTTGAGTGAGTGGATGATCTTCAGTTCTGAGCATGTTTTCAGCAATTTCCTCAGCCAAATCACCCATGCGCTCCAGATCAGTCACTACCTTGATGGTGGTCATGACAAAACGTAAATCACTGGCAGCAGGCTGACGTAGAGCGAGCATCGTGCGTGTCATCTCATCAATTTCGATTTCCAGAGCATTGATATCATGGTCGCGCTCAATGACTTTATGGGCACGTTTAACATCCTGTTTAATCAGCGAGTTCATTGATCGTTTGGTTGCTTTTTCAACCATGCCACCCATGGCCAATACTTTTTCCTTTAATTCGTTCAGTTCATCTTCAAAACGTTTTATCGTGTGTTGATTCATGATCAGTTCCTTCTTATCTTATCTGTAGGTATGTTTTGATTATTAGCCGAAACGGCCGGTAATGTAATCTTCAGTCTTTTGATGTTTTGGGGCAGTAAAAATAGTTTGTGTATCGCCATACTCAATCAGGTCACCAAGATAGAAATAGGCAGTGTGATCAGATACACGTGCGGCCTGTTGCATATTATGGGTAACAATGACGATGGTGAACTCCTCTTTTAGTTCATCCATCAACTCTTCAATTTTAGCGGTGGCAATCGGATCAAGGGCTGAGCAGGGCTCATCCATCAAAATAACATCCGGCTTAACCGCAATTGTACGGGCAATACATAAACGTTGCTGCTGACCACCGGAGAGGGCAGTGCCGGGCTGTTGCAATTTATCTTTTACTTCATTCCAGATGCTTGCTTTTCGTAATGACGTTTCGACCAACGCATCCATATCAGGGCCATCGCTGACCAGGCCGTGGATGCGTGGGGCATAAGCAATGTTCTCATAAATACTTTTCGGGAACGGGTTGGGTTTTTGAAACACCATGCCGACGTGGGTGCGTAGTTGCACGACATCCACTTCAGGAGCATAAATATCCTGACCTTCTAGCAGGATCTGTCCTTCTACCCGGCATGAAGGGATGCGGTCATTCATACGGTTCATGGTACGTAAAAAAGTGGATTTTCCACAGCCTGATGGGCCGATAAAAGCGGTGATTTTTCCACTAAGTATGTCCAGGTCAATGCCGTGCAGGGCCTCGAAATCACCATACCATAGCTTCAGGTCGCGAATCGAAATTTTTGTGCTGTTGTCTGTTTTTAAGTCACTTTTCATTTTCTTCCCTTACCACGTTTGTTGTGCACGATTTCTTAGTTTTACAGCCAGTGCATTCAGGCTTAAAAGTACGGTCAGTAGTACAAGAATACCTGCCGCAGTGCGTTCGCTATAACCGCGCAGTGATTCAGTTGACCATGTATATACCTGAGCAGGCAGAACAGTGGTTGCATCCAGAATTGATGTGGGTGCATCTGGAATATATGCCATCATACCGACAATAATCAATGGGGCGGTTTCACCCATCGCTTGCGCCAAACCAATGATTGAACCGGTTAAAATACCGGGCATCGCCAGTGGTAGCACATGATGCCATGTCGTTTGCAGATTGGATGCACCGAGCCCGTAGGCTGCTTCACGGATTGATTCGGGTACTGCGCGCAGTGAAGCACGGGTGGTGATGATAATCACCGGCAGTGTCATCAGTGCCAGTGTTAAACCACCTGCAAGAGCGGATGAACGTGGCACACCAAAGAAGCTGATGAAGATGGCCAGGCCTAGCAGCCCATATAAAATCGAAGGAATGGCAGCCAGATTGTTGATGTTTACCTCAATCAGACGAGTGAAGCGATTGTCTGCGGCAAACTCTTCCAGATATATGGCTGTCATCACCCCGATAGGTACAGCCACCAACATAGTGATTAGCAGGGTGAATACAGAACCGACGGCCGCCGCCCAAATTCCGGCATATTCAGGCAGTTTTGAATCACCTCTGGTGAACAGGGTGGTATTAAAAACAGATCGTACTCTGTTTTCTTGCTGCATTTCTTTAACAGTACGTTGGTATTTGGATTTCAGACCATGTCCGTCATGTTCTTTGATGAACTGGTCGACACGGCTATCAGCAGGTACCCATTCATCATGGCTGGTGCCAATCATCTCCGGATGTGCTTCAAGGTATTGCGGAATACTGCGTAACCAGGCGCGACTGACGATGCGTCGAACGCTTTTATCGACTGCTTTATTATAATTCTTTGTTGCAGCCTTTGTATAATTGACGGTGACATGCACTTCAGTCTGATCAAATGCAGGTAAAGCCTGACCGATGATGTCGACAAAAAAGAAGACCAGAAACGCCAGCGCCATTGCAATGGCAGTGAAGCCATACCAATGAAAGCGTCTGTCAGCACGCTTTCGTTTGATTTGGCGGTCTGATTTGTTGTTGTTCATAAAAGAGGCTGTTTTTGTCACTTCTGTAAGTTGATTCATATCAGTTTGGTTATCCATATCTACTCTGTTATTCATAGCGCTGCCTGAATTTTCGAACCACAATGGTCGAAACGATATTGAGCATAAGAGTGATGATGAGCAGTACCAGGCCGAGCGCAAAGGCGGATAGGGTGAAGGCGGAATCAAATTCCTGATCGCCTGTGAGAGCCTCAACGATCTTTACTGTCACCGTAGTCATGCCTTCAAGTGGGTTGGCGGTAAGATTGGGGCGCAAACCGGCCGCCATGACCACAATCATCGTTTCCCCAATGGCGCGTGATACGGCCAGCAAGCATGCTGCGACAATGCCGGGAAAAGCTGCGGGTAAAACGATATGGCGAATGGTCTCCGCTTTGGTTGTGCCGAGAGCCAGTGAGCCGTCTCGCAGGTGTTGGGGTACGGCGCGAATGACATCATCTGACAGAGATGAGATGAATGGAATAATCATCACGCCCATAATCAGGCCAGGCGCCAATGCATTGGTATAATCAGCTTCTAATCCAAATGAGTGGGCAATTTCAACCACGATGGGGCTGATGGTGATGGCGGCAAAGAAGCCATAAACCACGGTTGGAATACCAGCCAGAATTTCTAACAGAGGTTTTAGGCGGCCACGGGCATTGTGGCTGGCATATTCGGACATATAAATAGCAGCGAACAGGCCGATGGGGATAGCCACAAACATAGCGATCAGGGTGATCATGAAGGTGCCTGCGAAAATGGGCAGGGAGCCGAATAGCGGGGGGGCTACATTTTCATCAGCGCGTCCGGCACCTACCAGAAAAGCTGTGTCCGGCTGCCACTGTGTGCCGGTGATGAAATCCCATATCGGAATAACCTGGAAGAAACGAATCGATTCAAATACGACCGACAGCACAATGCCCAGAGTGGTTAAAATAGAGATGGTTGCGGCTGTGAAGAGCATGCAACGCATAACCTTTTCAACGGATTGACGTGCACGAAATGCTGCTTTGACATGACCAAGGCCATACCATAAACCGGCACCGGAAAGCCCGAAAGCAGAGGCCAATAACATGGTGGATGGTATTTCAATCAGGTTAAATAGATGTGCCACACTGCCAAGCAGAGATACAGCTAAAGCGGGAAGAGCTACCCAGCTGACAGCGTACCAGCCATAAAAGCCGGGACGGGAGTGTAATCGTACATGGTTTGATTCTACAGAGAGGGCTTTGCCGCGGGCTAAAAAATAAGCCATCGCTGAGAGCGGTAATAGCCCCCCAAAGAACCAGAGAAATAAATCAGCAGTGCTCATTAAATTATTTAGCTCCATTTTGTTTCTATTGAACGGTAAAATACAAAAACTGGCCGGAGCGAACTCCGGTCAGTAAGGGTAGTTGCGTTTCTTTAGTGTTTTTGCTTCAAGTCGCTGGGTTTCATGCGCGTCAGGTTTTTCAGGTTATCACGGTAATGATCACGCATAGCTTCTGGCAATGGGATCAAGCCGATGTCTGCACACTCACCGTCATCACCAACCATCTGTTCACTCAGGAACAGGTTTGCATATTCAAGCATGCCAGGCACTTTTTTGATGTGTGACTGTTTGATGTAGAAGTACAATGAACGAGAGAGTTTATACGAACCGTTTTGCACAGCTTCTGGTGATGGAGCTACGCCTTCGATAGTTGCAGCAGCAATGCTATCGCTGTTTTCAACCAAATAGCTGTAACCGAAGATGCCTAGTGAAGCAGTGTCTTTAGCCAATTTTTTAACGATTAGGTTGTCATTTTCACCGGATGGGACATAAACGCCATCTTGACGAATATTGTGAAACTTCTTGTACTTTTTATTTTTCACTTTGTCAGCTTTATACAAGTCAGTATAAACAGGCATTTTCTTGGTGATGCCTTTGAGGATCATATCTTCAAATGCATCACGTGTACCGGATGATGCTGGTGGACCATAGATCGTGATCTTGCGTTTTGGCAGTGTTTCACTGATCTCATTCCAGTAGTGATACGGGTTGGCGATGAGTGCAGTACCCTCTTTGTTAGGTACTTCTGCAGCTACAGCCAGCATCATCTCTTTACGCGTGAGGTTCAACGGTTGAGCACCTTTAGACTGAGCAATGGCGATGCCATCATAACCGACGACCATCTCAGTGATATATTTTACGCCATTCTTCTGGCATTTCTTGAACTCTTTGGCTTTCATGCGACGTGATGCATTGGTCATGTCAGGCGTGTCCATGCCATTGCCGGCACAAAATAGTTTCATGCCGCCACCTGAACCGGTTGATTCAACAACAGGTGTTTTAAAGTCGGTAGTCGCGCCCAATGCTTCAGCTGTATAGCTGGAGAATGGGTATACGGTGGATGAGCCTACGATTTTGATCTGTTCACGTGCTTCTACTGCGTGCGCAGCGATTAACAGTGTGGCAGTTGCCAGTATAATTTTTTTCATTGTGGATATGCTCCTATTCATTGATAGAGGTTAAAGTATGGCAGCAAGGTCATGTGTGTTGCCCTATCTGATTTGTATGGGGGAGCCTGTCAGAGCTTTGTGTCAGAGATGTGACAAGGAGGGTGAGGTGAGATGATGTCGTTGAGATGTCATCAATGTCACACTGTTGTCATAAAAGGTATGGCTGCACTTATTCGTATGTGAGCAAGAAAAAAGGCTCCATATTTGCATATGGAGCCTTCATGTTTTGAGTCTCTTGCCTACTTACAGTTTGATTTCTGAGTAGAGGCCGAAACGATTGTCTTTGCGTGTATTGGCGCTAACACCACCACGATTAGCCAGTTTGTTGATATCAGCAACGAGGGCAAACTTAACACCTTTGGTTACAGTGTATTCGATGCCGCCGATATAACGGGTCAGTTTCTCGCTAGTTGTTTGCCCCGTAAGTTTATTACTAAGGCTTTCATAGCGGGCAAATGCACCGAAATCAGCAGCAAACTTAGTCCAGGCCCATAATCCATGTGCTTTGCTTTTTACGATATCGCCAACTGCTGCTGTACGATAAGCGCTGCTGACCGCGCCACCATGAGATAGTGATACTGCGGCTGACTTAGCAAGATCCTTGTTGATCATATAGTTGCCGCCAATGCGGAACTCCTTGGTGCCGTAAGAGACCATTGTTTGCATAAGTGTTGATTTCACGCCGGCAGCTGTAACACCTGCCACTGTTGTTTTGGTGCCGCGATATCCATCACGGAACTGAAAGTCCAAGGTCAGCCCTTCAACAGGATAGAGGCCAATGCGGGCATTCAGATCGACAGAACCTGCACGTGCTGCATTGCCATAACCTGTGCCGTTGGTTTCGGTAACAAAGTATTGAACCAAACCATCTGCCAATTTTCCTTTCAAACCAAGCCCTAGATCGTAGGAGTCATCAAATTTGTATCTGTCAGCCATGACCTGAGAGGCGTAACGGTGTTTCCACAGGCTCTGTTCATAGTCAATCCATGGGGTGTGAGACTGTCCAATACGTAAATCAAGAGCATTACCAACCAGTTTGCCTTCAAGATAAGCGGCCTTTAGAAAGACGTTCTGCTTTTTCCCACCAAGAGATTGGTCGTTACCGGCATCAAGTGTAATACGCATCATCCATGCATCGTTGAAGTAATATTTAGCAGTGAAGTAAGCGCGGTCAACAGCCAGGCCGACAGTTTTTGTCGACAATGTGGAGGCTGCAGTGATGGTGTCCGCAGTCTGTCCATAGGTGTTCAGATAGAGCAGCGCTTCAAGTTTTAGCTTGCTGTCACCTTTTTCAGCTAAGGTCACACCACCAGCCATGGCTGGGGTTACGAAAGCCAAAGCTGCAGTTGCAGCGATTATTTTCATTGTTGCTTTCAATTTGATTCTCCTATGTTCGGTTGTCTTGGGAAGTTCATATATTTGATTCTGGATACAGATTAAAACATGAATGTGACATTATAATGACATAAGGGTTTATTTTTACATGTCATGAGGATGTCACATTATTATTTCAGGTTGCTTCTTACTAAATCAGAAAAAAAGAGAGGTGTGTGGATGCTCCTACAGCAAAGCAATGATACATTAGAGTCATCTGAGATATATAATTCTCAGCTTTGTCGCATTGTCTTGGAAGCTCATGGCGTGGGCGTTTAACTGATGTGTTCTCTTTCTCAGATGTATTATAAATCTCAATATGGAGTACAAAAATATAGTGTGTTGTTATGCCAAGGCGTGTTTGATGCTTGAGGTGAATCACAGATACTCTCAGTATCAAGACCTGATGGAAGGTGATACTGAGCCCCAAATGGATAGAGCAGATATTTTAATTGTTGAAGATGAAGCGCCGATTGCACGATTGATTGCGTTGCATCTTCATGCGGCAGGGTATTCAACCCACATTTGTGCAGATGGCGATCTTGCCATGGCGGCTCTGCGCGGCAGTAACTGGAAGCTGGTGGTGCTTGATCGTATGTTGTCTGGTACCAGCGGTATGAAAATTCTACGTTGGATTAAGAGCTCTTCTGCTCACGTTCATATTCCAGTGCTTATGGTGACAGCATTGGGTATGTCATCCGAACGTGTGCAGGGCTTGAATGATGGTGCTGATGACTATCTGCCCAAGCCGTTTGAGCCTGATGAGTTGGTGGCCCGCGCCAATGCCCTGCTCAGACGTAGCCGAGTGGTGGAGACAGGAGTCTCAGCTAGCCCTTGTATCGAGCTTGATCCCGATGTTCCCGTGGTTTTTGAAGGAGATAAACGCATCGAGTTACGTCCTCTGGAATATAAGTTGTTAAAAATTCTTATGAATAAACCGGGTAAGACACGTGATCGAGAATATCTGCTTGATCATGTGTGGGGGCGAGACGTGTTTGTCGAAGCTCGAACTGTGGATGTGACGGTGAAACGATTACGCAAAGCTTTGCAAAAAATTGGTAGAGGCAGTTGTATCGAAACAGTACGTAGTATGGGGTATCGCTTCGTGAGCCCTAAAGAATGACTGCAGGTTGGGTCTTATTGATCCTGGCTATATTGGTTGTTTGGCTATTTCAGTCACGCGCTAAGAGTGAACAGCTGCGACATTATAAAGCTGAAGTGCACCGCTTGCAGGAATCTCGCGGAGGTCTTGAACGCTCAATTGCTACAAGTGGACGCCGTCTGGATGTGTTGCTTTCAGCGGTGAATGAAGTGGTGATGCGTGTTGATCATACTGGCCGAGTAATGGCTGCCAACAGATTGGCCAGTAGGCGTTTTGCGATGCATCGGCAACATGCTTTACCGCAATCTATATTGCTGTTTTTCCGAGACCCAGACTGGCATAGGGATTTTATGACGGCTCTCAAGCAATTGCCAGAACCATCAAGTTTGCCGGATATGGAAGTGGATGGTCGTATGCTATCTCCAAGGCTTGCGCCATTGGGGAGTGATCAGGCTTTGCTGTTGTGCGTTGATATGACAGAGACTTACAAACTTGAAGCACAGCGCCGAACCTTTCTCTCTAATTTGATGCATGATTTGAAAACGCCACTGACCTCATTGCTCGGTTATGCCCGTAGTATGGAAAAGTTTGGCGATGATGAAGGCTTTCGCAAAGAGGCAGCTCAAGTGATTGCTGATGAGGCGAAACATGTGAATCATCTGCTTGATGCACTATTAACACTGGATCAAATCGAGTTCTCGAGCAGAAAAGACGATGTAAGTTGCGAAGCTTCAATCGTGTTACATCAAGTTTACAACATGCTGATGCCGCAATGCCAAGAGAAGAGTGTCGAATTATTGTGTGATATCACTTCGCCTGATGCGCTACTTGCTATCTTGGATGATGAACTGGAGAGGATTCTCACTAACCTGCTGGTGAATGCTGTGAGCTATGCCCCTCACAATAGCAGGGTCGAGATCAAGCTGGTCTTAACAGGGGCGATGAGTTCGATTGTTATTGAAGATCAAGGCGATGGTATTCCTGATCGAGAGATATCGAGAGTTACCGAGCGCTTTTATCGGGTCGATAAAGCCAGAACCCGTAAAGATGGAGGGCATGGTTTAGGTCTGGCAATTGTAAAAGAGCTGGTTGAGAAAAATGGCGGGGAGTTGAAGCTGTCGAATCGTTCATCTGGAGGTTTGCGTGCTGAAGTGATGCTGCCCTTAGCTTTGACACTGCCAAGCTGATTCTGGCTGAGCTGGCACCAATGAAACATAACACCAGCCCCAACATAGATTGCCTGAGTAAAGCGATTGGCAACCCACAGCTGCGTGTGGAAACACAGGTCTATGTGCTGGTTAATGATGAACATGCGCTTAACTTGAAAGAGCTGACCAGGCACAAAAAGGAAGATGGTCTACATCAAGCTGTAGGAATTCCTAACAACACAGGTACAGCTGTGCAGTATGAAGGATCTACAATTGCTCCAGGTTACAATGAGAAAGGTTCTCCGTTCTAGCTCTCCTGGAGTGTTCGTCCTCAGCTTACCAAAGTTAATATCAAAACTGTAGGCAAATGGTGCAAGGGTAATGATTTTGATGAAGATCATGCACCCGGTGTAAGAAACCTTGTACAGAATCCAAAATTGTTGTCTAAAATTGATTAAGAGTAAAAAGCGGTTAATACTTTAACTCTAATCAAAGCCCTCTCTAGCGAGGTGGCTTTTTTATTTGTTCTGCATCGTTGGAAATTAACCTAAATTGAAATGATATTATTTCTTTGAACTAGTACTTTAAGGATGGAACCCTAATATTTTTTGTGCTCGGATTGCTGCCTGAACACGGTTCTCGACGTTTAATTTGATAAGAATATCACTGACATATTGTTTGACAGTGCCAGGACTAAGGAAAATTGTTTTGGCAATTGCATCATTACTGTAGCCCTCTACCAGTAGATAGAGTATCTCAACCTGCTTAGCTGAAAAGTTTGGTGTAGCTTGAGAGTTTCTAAAGCCTGGAATACACCTTTGGCCATTTAAAAGAAATTGAATGGAATTCCTGACAGTTTCATAGCTACTACTTTTAGATAAATAACCAGAGGCGCCGGCATCAAGAGAGAACTTGATCGTTAATGGGTCATTGTGATCCGAGATGATGAGTACTGGAAAACCAGGGCAGAGTTCACATATCTTGCGTAACCCTTTAACTCCTTTCATATCATTTATGCGTATATTAAGTATTAACAGCTCAAGCTTATGCTGAGCTGTTAATATCGAGATAAGATCATCGTAGTGATTTGTAGATATACACTCTTTTTCAAGACTATTCAGTAATTGCTGAAGTCTCTCTCTGTACAATAGATGGTCATCGGCAATTAAAATCATTGGTGATTAATAGCACTAAATCAATATTTTACGATGCTTCCAAGGAGATTGTTAACTTTAGTTAGTACAGGAAGATTACTTTCGGCAATGACATTGCAACATATGCGATGCCACTGTTTTCTACATGATTTAAACGATATTGATGGCTTACAGGGTATTATTTTATCACAACAACGCATACGGTATATAAGGAGACGGAATGAAAAGTAAAGGTGTGGTGTTAAGTCCGGAAAAGATGAGTTTTTTGAAGGAGCTATGGGGGCATGACACCGAAGCTCATATTGATTCTCTTGGGCTCATAAGTATTTATGTGATCAGTTATATTGATGCAAATTTTCATAAAGTAATTACGCGTAAAAAGATTGCAGCGCATTTCAATATTTCACCAGATTATCTTAGTCGGGTTTTTCAAAAGGAGTGTGAAATCTGTTTGATGGTCTATATCACACGCTTCAGAATGTATAACGGCAAAAAAATATTAGTCAGTTTCCCTCACATGAAAGTGAAAGATATCTCTCTGGATGTAGGTATTTCAGATGCAGCATATTTTTGTCGTCTGTTTAAAAAGCACACCCAGATGAGCCCGCAAGCATTCAGGCTTAAGTCCTTTGCTCATGATGATATCAAAAGTAACCTTTTAGCAGATTCTTCCAGATAATGTCAGAGCTATCCTTAATATGGCAGATCGGCCCAATTGATAGAACGACTTGTAGCCATTTATAATTTCATTTGCCTTTCAAAGCAGGCTTTGAAAGTTAAATAACATATGAAAAACAAGGAGATAATATGCCATTAGGAGAAGAATTTAACGGTATACCAATGGAGTCATTAATTGGTGCGCCACTAAAAGCAGCAAGTGATGCCAATTTACAGTTGGCACAAACAACATCAAACTTTATTAACGAGGTCGGGTTTGATGGCGATAATGTGAGAACCGCTAGTTTTGCTTATACTGTAGATAATAAACAGCAAATTATTGATGTGCCTCTATTGGCAGTTGTGCAGATTCCAAGCTTAAAAGTTGATCTGGTTGATATCACGTTTGATATGGAGATCAAAACATCTGAGTCCACCAAATCAACTAAAGATCAGAAATTAGAGTTCGCAGCAAAAGCGAAATATAGCGCAGGTCTATTTAGTGTTGAAGCAAGCGTGTCAGGCTCAGTTGCTTCTCATCAGGAAAATACCCGTAGTACAGATAAATCTGCTAAATATCATGTTCAGGTAAAAGCTACAGATAGCGGCATGCCTGAAGGCTTAGCAAGAGTTCTGGATATAATGAACAGGGCAATTGTTCCTCCAGAGGCAGGAGCAGCACCAGCATCATAAGCTAGAGATGGACAATACGCCTTTAAATAATGTTTAAAGGCGTATTGTTTGTTTAGATCACGGAGGAGCGAAGTGGAAAAATCATTTGCATTATCAGATATCAAATGTGTGAAACGTATTACTGTTGGTAATATTGACCCCAATAACCCCATGCTAGATGAGAAGAAAAATGAACAGATAACGATGTTAAATAATTATTTAAATGGCTATCCCAAAGGCAAAATTATCGGGAAAGATGTGAGTTTTGGTGTGTTCCAAATGGGTGAGCATCAATTAACCATGCAATCAACAACTTATCATGTCGGATTTGAAAGACAAATAGGATAAAGGACTATAAATATGGGATTATTATTAGATAACGTATTAAAGGGAATTCACAATTCAGTTATTGAAGCTCAGAAGATATCTGAACAACAGCATATGCGGGCTTTAGGGCGCTATTTTTATCTGAATAAAAATAAAGAGAAGATGGAGAAAGAGGGTGTTCAGATTGATGATTTGGGCATGCCAAAAAGTATTGAAATAAAATTACCTTTTGCTGAAGGTAATAAAGTTAATTACAAGGATGTCGATATTCCTTTAATTGCCTTGAGCCCTCCCTCATCACTGAAAATAAAAGGTATGAAAGTATCTTTTGAAGCATCGTTAATGGGGGTGAATAAACAGGAAGAGGAAAAGGGCTTTTTCAAATACTTTAAGAATCATGAAAACAGTGAAGCTTATGGAAGTGAAGATAAAACAACAAAGGGCCCTATTGTCCTAGATTTAAGCGGCGGTGGTGGTAAAAAGTCTGGAACGGCGAAGATAGAAATAGAATTTGTTAATGATGATGTGCCTGAAACATTTGCACGTATTAATGATCATATTGTCAAAAGCTTCCCTTTTTAAATGACTCGATGTAACAAATTTGACCATTATCACGCCCTTTATCTGGGCTGCATTTTTTATAAATGAAGAAAGATATGTATAGCCATAAAGATGAGATCAGTTATGAAAGAGAAGCTGGCTATTTTGACAGTTTTCAACGCTCCAATGGGAAATCATTTATAAGTATGACAGCTATCAGCTTAGAGAAAGAGCAACTGACTATAAGTAGCGAACTTCAATTGTCGGTGTTCTATGCTAAAGCAATCTGGTGCAAGTAAGTTTTTGTGCCGGGAATTATTTAAAACTCAGCGGAGAGAGGGACGATGAAAATAGCAATTTGTGCGGGTCACCATGAAGATGCCAAAGGAGCAGAAAATACGCGATACAACTTAAATGAATATGATGAGGCTTGTAAAATCATTCCATTTTTAGAAACTGAACTTATTGCAATGGGACATTCTATTTCTATTTTATCAGGCAGATTGGGAAGCAAAGTAAGAAAAATCAACGCAGGAAATTTTGATCTTGCCCTCGACCTGCATTTTAATGCTGATTATGATCATCTTGATCCAGATGACTTGGATGATGAGCGAGGCCATGGTTGTATGGTGATGTATTGTCCGAAGGCATTCAACTATGGCGATGCTGAACCACAAAGTACCCGCAGAAGTCAGGCAAACCAAATGTCGGCAGCTATGTCAGGAGTTATTGAAAATCGTAATCTGGGAGGTCGTCCAGGCTGGTATTGGGGAAATAACCCTCCAGAAAAGAAAGATTATTTTTTGCGCAAAACAAATTGTACCGCTTTTATACCTGAATTCGGTTATATTGATAATAATGGCTTCGCTTCCACATGGCTGGTGGATGCAGAGAGGCATGCCAAATCAGCTCAGGCTGTAGCTGAAGGAGAGAAGGTGGGGATAGTGAGACATGCTAAATTGGCTCATGCTGTAGCTAAAGGGGTGGGAGCGGCATTCTCGAAGCAATAATAAGGCATATTCGGAGGTATAGAGTCTCCGTTTGCTTCCTGACGAGGCGCGAATATCAAACACGATTGTGTTTGATGTTTTCTTTTCTAAGTCATTGATGAAATGAATCAAAGACGGCTAATATCATGGCTTATGATATAATGATAAACTGATTGATTACAGTAGAAAATGTTCAATCAGTTGAATCCAATAAAAGCTATTCCCATCCAGTAAAAAACAGTGAATTCGAATGTTTAAAGTATAGTCATAATTTATATTTTCTGCGTAGGTCAACGCATGGCTCTAAGCAGTGTTCACTGCGTTATAACGGAGGAAACAATGGGTGGGAAGAGAAAGAATATTATTATTTGTGCCGATGGAACCGGTAATAAAGGTGGATATACTCCTGACTCTAATGTTTACAAAATTTATAAAGCTATCGAGAAAGACTTAAACAGTAGCGCGACACAATGCGATGTTAGTGAACAGATTATATTTTATGAAAATGGCGTTGGCACGAGTCAGCGACAACTTATCCAGGCTTTGTCAGGTGGATTCGGTTTTGGTTTTGGCAAAAATGTTTGTGAGTTATACAAGTTCCTGGCGCGAAATTACGAGCCAGGAGACCGGGTCTATTTGTTCGGCTTTAGCCGTGGCGCTTCTACTATCAGAGCATTCAATGGCTTTATCCATGCC
Source organism: Mariprofundus sp. (assembly GCA_021772775.1). Classification (GTDB taxonomy): domain Bacteria; phylum Pseudomonadota; class Zetaproteobacteria; order Mariprofundales; family Mariprofundaceae; genus Mariprofundus. The sequence goes on from JAJFLH010000004.1 coordinate 87,916, forward strand.
TGTGGTTTAGTTGATGGTAGTGCCCGTAGGCTTTCAGATCGAGATTTAGATGTGAGAGTTGAAGAAGCTTTTAATGCCTATCGGTGGGAAGGCATTAAAAGGAAATGGTGGCATAGGCTATCCAAATGGTTATGGCGAAAGAAAGGTTCACGTAGTGCAGAAGAGTTAAAGTTTTCTGCAGATTGCCATGGTGTTATCGAGATCCATTTTACAGGTGTCTGGGATACAGTTGTAGCACTGGGGTTTCCCACAAGAACAGAAATTATTTCTCCGGTGTCTGCAATCTTGCAGATAATTTTTACGCTATTTGGACGAATATCAAGCTGGTTTTCTCCTCACATGTTTTATAATTATGAGTTAACCGAAAACCAAAGATATGCATTTCAAGCTTTGGCTATTGATGATGAACGCACTGCTTTTTGGCCCGTATTATGGGATGAGAATGCTTCTCCCAACACTGCTGTAGAACAGGTCTGGTTCGCAGGTATGCACTCCAATGTCGGCGGAGGATACAACCGGTCAGGGCTGGCCAGTGTCCCCCTCTACTGGATGATGGGAAAAGCACAGGCATCGGGCCTTATCTTTGAAGAGGGAGGCCTTAAAAAGGCGCGAAACGATAGTCATGTTCATGGCTGTATGTACGATTCCAGAGGTGGTGCGGCTACATTTTATCGTTATCATCCAAGGGATGTGGAAGCGCTCTGTCAAGGTGATGGAAAATCACTCTTAAAGGCAGGGAGAGCTAAATTTCACTATAGTGTCATTGAAAGGTTAAGGCACAGAACTGCAAATTATGCACCACTGTTGATGCCTAATAAATTTGAAATCGTAAAAGATGAGATTCAAGATGACCTGTCACTTAATACCACATCACAAGAAGTTGATCTGGCAGCTCATCATCGATGCAAAAGTATTAATAATAAAATTAAACGATATGTTAAACTAAGAAAGTTTCTCTACGACTTTATGCTTTTCTTAACACTGTTTGTACTCAATATTGCATATATATACTGGACTGCTCCTGAACCAATAGCACGAAGTGGGTTTATGGGAGATGTTGCAGATGTTCTTGACTATTTTTTGCCCAGTTTTTTTACCGGAATTATTGAAATAGCAGTCATTCAAAATCCGCTCTGGCTGTTTGGCTGGATGGCGGTTTTAGTCATATACATATGGGTTCGATCTTTCGCTCGAAGTGCAACGACAGAAGCTTGTCAGGATAAACGCCGTTTAGTTGTTATGGCATGTGAGAACAAGTGGAGTGATATACCGGTTTCAATGGCTGTAATCAAACAAGGGGAGCCTGTCCGACCTGTTCAAGCGACTCTTAGCACAAACTTAAATTCCAACGGTGTTAACGAGGATGGATATTATTATGTTTCACAGTCCTCCAAAAGGTAATGTGGCTAATTAACCGATGTTATAATATAGGGAAGGCCTATAACATAAATATCTCTGCCGTAAGGAGTAGTGGGCCTTGCTGAATTCATAGATTTATCACTACGCAGCAAGCTGCGGGGAATTAAACTCTCAGACATTAAATTAATAAATCAAAGAAGGAGAGAATAATGTCATTTTATAAAGCAAATGAAGATGTGAAAAGTACTATCGATCAAGCCAGTGGTAATCAACAATGCTTTTGGTACTCGGTGAAATGCGCAAACGAAATATCTACAATAAACTTGGCTAAGCTTGGGGCTAAAGCGCCCTCGCAAATGGGAGGGAACGGATGCTCTATATGGAAGGATATGGCTGGTATGGGCCTAAATTTCTTAAGCGGTTTAGGTAAAGAGGCCATAATAAATGGCATAACGACAGCTATTGAACATAGCTTACCAACTATTCTGCTAACATCATGGAAGCAAGGAAAGAATAAAGGAAACCATTGTGTATATATCTGTGGAATTAACGATGGTGTGATTGTCGCAAGAGATCAACAGAATCAACACAAGGTAATCACTTTTGATACAAATAATAAGCCGACTTGGAGTAGCATTGCTTGGGAAAATGGGAGAGTGTATACCCTAACGAGTATTTCAGTTGGTGGTGCCGACAAGGAAGCATTAAAGCCAGTGTACAAGGCAATATACCCTTAGTTGTGTTAGTTCCAGCTTGATCTGACAGCTAACTTGAACAGTGGGGAGGCAGTCTTTGAGATGGCACCAAGCTTTTGATATTGTAACGAGGTGCCTGAATTACTGTACGTCGCAAGCCTTGATGAACTACCACACTTGAAACAGATCTAGTAGAATAAAGGTAAGCTGTTGAAATAAAAGCTGAGAAGCACCTTTTTGATATGAAAATGGTATTTCTAAAGGAGGAACCATGCCGTCTACCCTATGGAAGGGGGAGGTAGAGCAATGCAGGAGCCAAAGCCGAGGGCGAATCGTCATCACACCTTGATAAGTTTGGCACATTACGTATAGCTGGCATAAAGGTGCTTTTTTGTTCAGGTTTGCAAAAGACTGGATGCGTTGAATTGGCTGGTTGGTTGTGGATGATGAATTCAATGTGATCTCAAAAAGCATTTAGTTGATTGTAGGCAGGATTGTGAAAGAAGATTGCGAAGCTTTTTTTGCGAGAGTTAGAGCTCATTTTCAATAAGTAAAAATCAACGTTTAAACTTTAATTAGCCATAAAAATACTGAACCCAATTGTTTTTATGGCTGAATTCTACAGATGGTCTGCTTGTTACAGATAAGAAGTACATTTATTTTCTATAACTAATCTGTTTTTTCATATAATACTACTGTTTTATATCAATTACACTGATGAAAAGATGAAGTTTGATTGTAAGCTAAGCTGCTGAATGGCCTCAGAAGGTCTATAAATCCAGCGAATGGATGCAAAATATAAGGGATCAATAGGAGAGATAAATGGGAATAGGAAATATGATAGTAACTGAAGCTCATTATGGTACAGAGACAAAATCGAGTGATGTAACTGCGATTGTTAGTAAAAAGGTTTTATTGGGCAATAGTACGATCTTGGTGAACAACAATACAATGCAAGGGGATCCACATTTTGGCGTTAGAAAAACGCTCACTGTTACTTATTATGAAGTTCAGGATGGTAGCAAAATTTTAACAAAAAGCGCACTCGAAGGTGAATCCTTGGACTTATCAAGCTAATTATCAGCGCTAAACTAGCCGCACTTATCTAAAGTCTTAATAAATGTAACTCTAGGGTCAGACTCGATTGATTTGAGTCCTTCCTAGGGGTGTATTATTTCAACAGTAAAAAAGCCGGCTCCTTAGGGAGGCGGCTTTTGCATTGGTGAATCCAACTAGTAAGTGCACCAGTAGCTAAAAAATGAATACATAGAAGGAATTCTGATAGTGTGAGGTTACTACACAACGTCACCATCAGGAGATTCCTCCCATGTTCCACACGCATCTTAGCGATCATAATTGATATGTCATTTCCCACTTGCATGGAAAGTTCAGTCGACGTGAGGTAGCTCGCTGAATAGGCAGACATCATACCGTGAATTGAATCGCAATGGCAGCCCTCACAGCCGATACTGGTACTATTTTATAGACCCTATGGTTCGTAAGCGAAACCATCAGTCCAAACATCATTACAAACGATATAACAACAGATTGTATCAGTACGTTTGTCATCGAATTCGACAAGACTGGTCACCAGAACAGATCAGTAATTATTTAAAGAAAGAGTATCCCGATGATTTAGAGATGAGTGTCAGCACAGAAGGTATTTATCGTTGGTTATATGAAGATACCATTGTTGGCGGAGAGTTGCATAAACACCTGCGTGGTTGCCATAAAAAGAGGGAAAACAGCGTAGATACGGATATTTGCGTGGATTAATTCCAGGCCGAGTTAGCATTCATGAACGCCCTGAAGATATTGATTTACGTAACCGGATTGGCGATTGGGAGGGTGACACTGCAGTAGGCAGAAGGCGGTATAGCTACTCATGTGGAACGCAGTAGCAGGTATCTGATTGCTGCACGGCTGACAGATAAAACGGCCAGTACATTCACAACTCAGACAACCAAAGCTTTCAGGGTGATTCCTCATGCTTTCAGGCACACCCTTATGTTGGATAAAGGGAAGGAAAATGCATACTGTCTATTTCGCTGATCCGTACTCTTCATGACAACGTGGTTTAAATGAAAATACTAATGGTTTATTGCGACAGTATTTTCCTAAAGGGACTAGTTTTGAAGACATAACCGATGAAGAATTTGCCGAGGCGGTTCGAAAGATTAATCATAGACCTAGCAAGTGCCTCGGATATCTAAGGTCTCACGAAGCCTTCAATTCGGCTAAAAGTGGTGCACTTACAACTTGAATTCACCATTTAAGTATAAAGCTTTAGGGGGCTACCATGCACAATCAGATGGTAGCCCCTGATTCTGCGAGATATTCAGATATGATGCATGTCTTTTATCTACTGTAAAAGCCAATATATCACTGTAAATAACAGTCAACTCTAATTGTAGATATTTTCCCTTAATATTAATGTTTAGCTTGATCAGGTGAATTGAAAAGGTTCATTTGTTTGAACTTGTAGAAAATCACTGATGTCAAAATAATTATTTATTTGAGAGGGGAACAATATGGATGAAATTATTGATGGCAATCATGGTTGGCCTGTGACTACAGGTCGAATTACCACTCAACATGTCAAAGTCACTATGGCAGGAAACCAAGGATTTCAAGCCGTTACCGGAGCAAATGCAAGGCAAGGGCAAGCGCGTATTACTGGTAATTTGTACAATATTGAGTTGCCCGGTTTGCAAGCAGGGGGACTTGATGTTGAATTTCGTAGGTAATAATCAGTAATGCCGAATGTGTTAAATTAGCATCCCTAATAAACAGAGAAAGGTGGCACTTTAGGTGTGTGGTGGTGAGGTCAATTTTTGGGTTTTGAGCATAAGGCATTAAAGGGGGGGATTTCCTTCTTTGAAGCGGGTGAAGCCCTTGCCCCGATGGAATTCTCTGAATACTTTCTATCTCATCAGCTTATATAACCTCTTATTGAGTCATAAGGAGAGAGTTTACTTATTAATAGCTGTTTGAAATCTCAAGGGGAGTTCTGTATCCCTGATCGGATTGAAATATATAAGTCTTGTATATGAATTAAGAATAACTACTGGAAAATGAAAGGAGCAGGGAAATGAATAATCTTAACTTGTCGAATATAATTTGCGCCAATCGTGGGAGAATTGCTGAAGCAGTTTCTACTGGTGCAGCATTACTGTCTCTGCATTAGCAGATGTTACAAAAATTGCGAACTACGCAGCACCGGTCACCTCAAGATGGGTGGGGGCAATTGGCTATAGCCATGTTGCGAAAGATACCCTGTATGGCCACGCTGGTGTTCAAACTAACAATGCAATCTACCATGAAGAAGAAGAGATAGGGTGTATGATTGTGACAGTATAAGCCATTAAATAATAGAGATCAGGAATACAATATTAGGCGATGGATTATTTCTACTCTCAGAAGAAGTAGTAGGGGCGGTCTTAACGTTTAAAAGAAAAATATCTCAACTGTAGATGAATATTTGGAAGTGAATATTAGACTGAGGTCTAGCGCATGTTTTGTGAGTCTCTGCTACATAGAAGGGGCACTGACAAGATGTGTTATGAAAAGAGTAGGCCGTGTGATAATTATGCCTAACTTCTCAAAACTACTGAGGCCTTCCACGTTATATGGACTTTTTTTCTGACTGAGACTTAAGGTTTATGCCTATTCTAAGTAAGTGTTTAATTTTCGTTTTTTATTGCGTTTATCATCAATGTTGATGATGACAAGAAATTTATTAGGGCGAAACTACTCAGTTGAGAAAGTGATTGGAATGCTTTCTTAAAGTTATAAGTAGAATTTAACTATATGGAGTAGAGAGGGTGGAATGTTTATGAAATTTAATTCAAAAGAAATACTTTTATGGGGTAATCATAATAAAAAACTAACTTTAGTCTGTTCTGTGATTTTACTGCTGAATATTACAACGTCTGTTTCTGCATCAGAGCATGAGGGTGTGGCAGGACAAAATACGGAAATAAAAAATTATCTCACACTACATTTGAATAGTGGAAAAATGGCCAACTATGGGGCAACCCCTTGGTATACTACCGATGTTTTGCTTGGTGCAAATAAAATGAAGTTTGCTTTGGATAGCGGCTCAAACTTCACATGGGCAACTTCAGCTTTGTGCATGACGGAAGCCTGTGATGCACAATTAAAAGTTAGCTCAAATCAGGAGGGCTTTTCCTGGCTCGATCCTTCAATCGTATCTCATAGTTTTGGGCCGTGGGGAACAATGCAGACGAGAACGGCGACGGTGAATTTTAAAATACCTGGAGCAGGAGGGCATACCGGAGAGATCGATCAAAAACTTACATTTTATGCTGCTGTAGATTACACGGGGAAAAAATTTCAGGATCTGACTTGGGGTGGGGGCATTAGTTTCCCATCGGAGAGCAGTGCCGTAGCAGGAGAAGGAGATAATAGATCAGCTTTTTTAGTGCAGAAGCTTTTACAGGTAGGTGATATTACGCAACCTTCGTTTGCCGTTTATACCGATAGGAAACGTCATTATGGAGAGTTCTATATTGGAGGCGAAGACAAATCGAAATACAATGAGGCTTCGGAAGTCATATTGAAACCTAACCGGACGGGATCAATTGGTTTTATCTGGGGAACTAGCCTTCATAAAGCAAGTTTGGGAAAGCAAGCTCTTCCATTGTTGAATAACGCCCGTTTTTATCTTGATTCTGGGTCCTCTCGCTTTAAAGGAGACAGCAACTTTATTGTCCCCATTTTGGAGTTTCTATATCAACAGACATATAATGATCATGGCAGACAGGCTCCTGTGTTTGAAAAAGTGTTTGATGATCAGGGTAACTGGACCGGATTGGCCTATGTGAAAGGCATGAAGCCGTATAATGAGCTACCTGATTTTAATCTGACAATAGGCCAGAGCTGTAAAGGAATAGAAGGTAAGGCAGCCATGGTTTCCCTTAGCCCGAAACAATATTCATATAAAGTGAAAGAGGGAGCCCAAAAAGGGCGCTGGGTTGTGGCTTTTTCTGTTCTCGATGGGGTTGGCGGACTGTTGGTTGGCTCTACCTTCATGGATCTGTTGTTTACAAAGTTTGAGTATAAATACGATGCTAATTCAAATGAATTAACTCAGGGTAATATGTATCTCTATCAGAAGCGACAAGGTGAAGGCCCTTCTTCTTTTCAGTGCGTGGATATTCCAGAAAAATCCAAAGTGTTTAGCCCTCTCTCGGGCACTTGGTACAACTCATACTGCTCTCAGGTGGAACTAGCTGTTCATGAGGACGGGAAAATCAAAGGTGTCTATACATCACACACAGGATCTGTTGGCTCTTCCGATGTTATTGGCTTTTTAGGGCAACCGAAGGCATTTAAAAAAGGTTCTTCTGCAATTGTGGGGATTCCTGTTGCTATGGGAATTCAATGGCGTTTGATCACTGAAAAGCAAACAGATGCAAATGCAACTTGGCATTGGATGTCCGGTTTTTCGGGGCAATATCAACCAGCCCAGCAGATCACTGAAGCAGGGCAAATGACATACTCTCTGCCAGAGACCTTATATCTTCTCAATGTGTTGAATGCAACGTCTCAGTTTCCTGGTTATAATGCTACATCGGCCTCTAAATTGTGGCCTGAGAATCTTAGCTTTCATAAAATCCCCGCTTCTTACTGTGCACCGGTTACACCACCAAAACGCCATGCTTTTACTCCATCAGCAAAGGATCATATCTCTGGAATATGGAAAAATATCAAAAACCAAGATGATGTTCTGGAAATGAGGTTGGATCCTGAGACCTTTGCTATAACGGGCACCCTGAAGAAAAATAATATTATATATAGGCTAACCGGTTTAGGGGACCCAATTGCAGTTAAATCACATACTAAACCATATGCTAAATTAGATAAGGTGTTTCAGCAGGGCGTAGTGCTCAGTTTCTCGTCTAAGATAAAAGGTGAAAAGCTTATATCAATGGTTGGAGGGATCGATTTGACTTCAACCAAGCATATGTACTTATGGGTGTCGGAACTATCTTCAACGACCTGGACGAATCGTTTTACCCAGTCGACGTTTGATCAACAGCTTTGGACGAAAAAATCAAAATAAAGCATGGCTATTCGTGAATTTTGGGAGGGTGAGTGAGTAATCAGCTGGTGGGTAGAGATAGGGAGCTTCAACTCCTGAGTGACTGTTACCAGCTGGCATGTGAAGGAGATAGTCAGTTTGTATTCATTCAGGGTGATATTGGCTGGGGGAAATCAGCTTTGATAGAGCACTTCCATGAGCACTGTGTGCGTGGCGCTGTTATTGCAAAAGGAAGTTGTTTGATTTCGAGAGAAGGTGGGGAGCCCTATTTTCCTTTTTTGGAACTGCTGTCAGCATTATCAGAGTCTCGTACTGACGAACTGGATGAGTCGGTAGAAGATCAGATGTTGAACTATGGCAAGGTTTTTGCCGAAGTGCTTTGGGATAATAGCTCTGACCTTATTGGTACTTTGATTCCCGGAAGCTCAAATATCATTAACACTGTAAAGAAAGTGGAAGGCTATATTAATTGCGTCAATGACAAGTTGAATGAAGTTAACGCTGAAGTGGAAGAGTTGACTGCTCAAATTGATACAGGGCAGTTACAGTTGCAGTATAAAAAAGTGCTGGAGGCATTGGCTGAAAAGTATCCATTGGTACTCACGATTGATTCAATCCAATGGGCTGATAAAAGCTCAATTGATCTACTCTTTTATCTTTCCCGCAAGCTTAAAAAGAGCCGGATACTGTTTATCTACTGCTTGAATGATGGAGAGATGAATCATTCTGAAGGTGGTGATTCACAGCTTCTTAAGCGAGCCATGAATGAATTGCATGTCGAAGAAAATCATCATTGGTTAAATCTTAAGCCGAGCAAGGCCAGTGATAGAGTGAAATTACTAAGGACAATTCTGGCTAAGGACCCTAATGAGTTCAGTGAGGACTTTGTAAGTTCCCTCTTCAAGTATACAAACGGTAACCCCTTTTTTACGCTTGAACTTTTACGGCATCTAAAAGTTCAAGGTGACGTTACGCTGAGAAATGGATTATGGCATAATAACTCCAAGCTGGTTTGGGAAAAGCTTCCACAAAATATTGAAGGTATTATCGGAAATAAAATCAGTCAGTTACCCGGTGAATTACAAGACTTGTTAGCACTATCCAGCGTAGAAGGCCAGGTCTTTTCCTGCTCCGTTATTGCTAAATTAAGAGGTGTTGAAGAGAGGGAGTTAGCTCAATTATTTGTTAATAAATTAATCAAAACGCATTCCCTTATCGAGGAGGATCAGCCACAACAAATTGGTGATTCAGATTGGATTCGACGTTATAAGTTTATGAATGGCATCAGTCAGCAGTACCTTTATCATAATCTACCCACTACAGAGCGTATGATTTTACATAGTCAGATTGCTGTGGCGATGGAGGGGATATATCAGGAGTTTGGTATCCGTTTGGATGGTCAGTTGGCGTATCACTATAGCAAGGGTGGAAATGAGAAGAAGGCGGCCGAGTACTTCCATAAATCAGCAAAGCATGCCATCCGAGTCGGCGCCTATAAAAAAGCAATTGAAGACCTTCAACGGTCAATTCAATTATTACCTCATAATCCTATTGGTTCAGAAGTTGATTTTGCCTGTCAGGTGCAAATTGATTTGGCTCTGGCTACTCGAATAACCTATGGCTGGGGTGATGAACATACTCACGAAACCTATAAATGCTGTATCCAGTTAGCTGAGAAGTATAATAGGCAACGGGCAATAATCCCTATCGTCTTTGGTGTTTGGGGTTATCATTTGGTGAAAAATGATATCAGGCGCACCTATGCTACGGCGCAACATCTGTTAAAGTTGGCGATTGCATCAGAGGATAAAATTGCCCATGCTCAAGCATTAATCGCAATGGCTAACTCCTGCTTTTGGAAAGGGTGTATTAGCGAGTCGCAGCAATATCTGGAAGAGTTTTATGGATCTTTTGATCCGCTTCTTGAGTTTGATGCGGAAGAGCGTTATGGCCAATCTCCATTCTCTATCAGCTATATGATGTCAAGTCTGACATATTTACATCAAGGTGATTTTGCCGAGGCAGCAGTTTTTATTGAGAAAACAGTTACTTTGCTTGAACAAACAGGAAATCCATTTACGAGATCAATCTGTTTGACCACGCTGACGTGGGCTCACTGGTTAATGGGGAACGCTGAGGAGTCGGAGCAATACGCTAATCAACTTGATAGCATGGCAAAGAAATATGACATCGAACTTTATCGGATTTATGGTTTTATCTTTAAAGGCTATGCATTCATCGAAAAAGGAGAGTTGACTGAGGCTCAAAGAGTCATTTCTCTTAGTGAAGAGATGAGCGATCGAATGGAACAGAAAATCATGAGTTCAATTCGAAAATTGATCGAATTTGAGATGTATCTAAAACAGCAGAAATATGTAGGACTTTTCAGAGAGAGCAGTGATTGGATTTCCCGCTGCAAGGCCTGTGAAGAGTGTTGCTATCTCAGTGAATTTTATCGTTATCAGGCTTTAGGTCATTTCTATGCAGGAGATCATCAAGCTGCAATGGTTGCATATGATCAGGCGATTAAAATTGCGCAGGAGAAAGGTCAGTTGCTGTTTGAGCGTCGAGCTACGCTTGACTACCTGAGTCTATTAGAGCGAACAGGAGGATGTTTTGATTTACAAAATATTCTCAGACGACGCCTGGATCATGAATTGGTAATTAAAAAAATATGCATTGTACCCGAAGCGCTAGAGTCTCAAGAGGCGTCGTTGATGGATCTGTTATAATTATTAGGGTTGCCCCCTTGAGTTATTAGAAGCCGATTTTTTTATGCCTGTTGAGTCATCTATAGATAGTTGGGTCTTTCAGAAGATGCGCTTGGTGTGGTCTCTGTGATAGATTTTAGGACTGAGTGTTTTAAAGGGGGCGGTTGTGCAAATACAAGATGAATTAAACCAATATTATCGCTGGTTGCGTCAGTTTGGTTATAACGATTCGCATTCGGGTAATATTTCAGCTCGCGATGGTGAGCGTTTCTGGGTGACGCCGACTGGAGCTTGCGCTGATACCTTACAATCGAAAGATTTTATTGCCTGTCCACTAGATCAGCCGATAGCTGCAGGGGCATCAGGCGATGCAAACCTGCATCAGGCTATCTATCGCGCCAATCCAGATGCACAAGCCATTGTTCACTCTCACTGCCCACACGCCATTGGCCTGACCTTGAATGGTGAAGATTTTGTGCCACCCGACTTTGAAGGGCAGCTCTATTTTCCTTCCGTACCCGTGATCAGCGTCCCGTACGATGTCTATTTTGAGCAGGCGGCTGAGCAGGTGGCAATAACACTGGCTGAGCATTCGATCTGCATTGTGCGTGGTCATGGTGTGTACGCCTGGGGTGAGACATTGAATCTAGCCTATAAATGGACCTGTTCGTTGGAGCTTTCGGCTAAAACTGCCTTCATCGCAATGCAGGCCGCTAGATCTCGCGAATATGAGTCGAAATAGTCTCTGATATGATATCGCTGCTGCTACCACTGCATATTGTTTGTGCCTTTGTTTCGATATGCCTTTTTGTGTGGCGAGGTCTGCGAATGTGGATCGACCGGCCATTAACGAGTCGACTATTTCGCCGCACCCTACCTGACTCTGTTGATACACTGTTTTTGATTAGTGGTATCGGTATGGCATTTGTTCTAGGGGTTTCACCGCTTGAATCAGGCTGGCTGGCGGCCAAAATTATTGCGCTGCTTATCTATATTGGGCTGGGAGAGGTGGCACTTCGGTTTGGCTCGAGTAGCTGGATGAAACGTTGCTGCTTTGTCGCGGCAATCGTTGTGTTTGTTTATATTGTGGCGGTAGCAAAAACGATGGAAATAGTACCTTGGTTCTAGAATGGGAGAGTGAAAAATGGCTTTAGTAGCTTCAATTCATGTCGATGCTGGCTGGAGTTTGCCAGCTGTGAGTCTAAAAGATGTCAATGGTGAAAGCGTGGCATTGAATGACTGTATGGGGGAAAAAGGGCTGCTTGTGGCCTTTACCTGTAATCATTGCCCTTATGCGATAGCTGTATGGCCGCGTTTGATTCGGCATGCTGCGAGTTTGAAGAGCATGGGGATCAATACAATCGCAGTGAATCCGAATATTAGACCGGATTATCCGGCTGATGGTGTATCTGCAATGGCTGAGAAAATTGTTGAATGGGGTATTGATTTCCCATATCTGGCCGATGAGACACAGGCCGTAGCGAAGGCGTTTGATGCCCAGTGCACGCCTGATCTCTATATGTTTGATGGTGAAGGCAAGCTCTATTATCACGGGCGCATTGATGATTATTGGAAGGATGAAGAGAAAGTTAGCAATGAGGAGCTTCTTCCTGCAGCTGCATCACTGCTAGCAGGGGAGGCAGCACCACAGCCGCAACACCCAACGATTGGCTGTTCGATCAAGTGGTTGGACTAAGAGAGGAAAGGGGCACAGCAGAAGCCTTTGGCTAAAGCAAGGATATGTGGTTTAGCCAAATCGATGTCTTTAAAAGTGCCCTATCTTTGTATGATGGATGCTTGTTATCAGCTAATTAGGCTGAATTATCGATTCGGATGAATCGATAAAATAGAGACCAAAAAAGATGATTGAAAGCTGGATAGGGGGCAGGATGTTTGAAACCACTTCAGTTCGGTAAGGGGGTATTCATCCCTCACTACTTTGCGACGCGTGGTAGATGCTATTGCTTTATTTCAAGCAGGCTTTATGCTTCGCCACGTTAAAAGTGAGCTGCGGCTCGCTTTTTTTGTTTTTTGAAGGTGGGTTTGATATTGGAATCAGAAATTGAAGCGTTGCTGCAGCCGATTACTGATGAATTGGGTTTAGATATTCTCAAGGTCAGTATTGGTGGCGGTGGACGTAACCAGTTGGTTAAAGTGGTGGTTGATCGTCCTGGTGGTGTGAATGCCGATGGGTTGTCGCGAGTTAGTCGGGGTCTGGCTTTGCAGTTGGATGCAGAGGATCTGATTAAGAGCGCCTACATGCTGGAAGTAACATCTCCGGGCTTGGATTGGCCATTGCAGAGTGAAGCTGATTTCACACGCTATCAGGGTGAGTGGATCAAAGTGTTGTTTTTGGATAGCACCAGTTGGGAAGGTCGTAATCTTGGTCCTGTGAAACGATCAGATAAAGAAAAAGATAGCATGGATGTAAGTTTTACACTGTTGATTGAAGCGAAAAAAGCCAGAGATAATCGCGAAGAGGTGATATCCATGGCTGAAGTTCAAAAGGTAGTGCGAGCTATCAATTGGGCAGAAGTGTCCCGCCATTCGTAAATGCGAATGATTAATATAGTTATCAATAAGTAATGAAGGACGAGAGAATGCAGTCATGAATGTAGAAATGTTACAGGTTGCGGACGCAGTTGCGCGAGAAAAATCGGTTGAACGTGAGTTGGTGCTGGAAGCGATGGAACAAGCGCTGAAAACAGCGGCACGTAGAACCTATGCTGGTAAAAACGTTGAAGTTGCAATCGACAGGTTGACCGGTGAAATTCGTTTATGTCATGTGCGTACAGTGGTTGAAGAAGTCGAAGAAGAAGAAAATGACCTAACCCTTGAGCAGGGGCAAGAGCTGGATGCAGATGCTGAAATGGGCGCGGAATTTCGTACTTCATTGCCACCGATTACACTGGGGCGTATTGAAGCTCAGACTGCCAAGCAGGTAATTAACCAGAAAATTCGTGAAGCGGAACGTGATCGTGTGATTGCTGAATACGAACCACGTATTGGTGAATTGATTACAGGTATCGTAAAACGTGTTGAACGTGGTAATGTTTATGTTGATCTGGGGCGCGGCGAAGCAGTGATGTACCGTGAAGACCTGTTGCCGCGTGAGACATTTCGTCAGGGTGACCGTGTGCGTGCTTATTTGCGTGAAGTTCGCAATCAAAGTAAAGGTCCGCTGGTATTCATATCTCGTTCTGACGCAGGCATGGTGTTACGTTTGTTTGAACAGGAAGTCCCTGAAGTTCAGGAAGGTACTGTTGCTATTCAGGCGATTTCCCGTGACCCGGGTTCGCGCAGTAAAATTGCTGTTATTTCTACAGATCCATCCGTTGATCCGGTTGGCGCATGTGTAGGAATGCGTGGGGCTCGTGTTCAGGCTGTTGTAAATGAGCTGCATGGTGAGAAGATTGATATTATTGAGTGGACTGAAGATCCAGCTGCTTTTGTTGTGAATGCGCTGGCTCCAGCTGAAATTGAACGTGTATTGGTTGATGAAGCGAGTAATACAATTGAAGTAGCTGTTAGTGATGAAAATCTTGCGATAGCGATTGGTCGCCGTGGTCAAAATGTACGTTTGGCTTCAGAGTTGACTGGCTGGAGTATTGAGCTGATGAGCAGTGGCGAAGAGAAAGAGCGTCGCCATGAAGAAGTGGCTAAGGCAACTTTGATCTTTCAGGAAGGTCTGGATGTGGATGCTGATTTCGCTGCCGTATTGGTGGGTGAAGGTTTCTACAGCATGGATGAATTGGCTTACTGTGCGGCTGAAGATATCTCAGGTATTGAAGGCTTAGACGAAGAGATGGCTGCTGAACTGCAGAATCGTGCCCGCAACACATTGCTTGATGAGGCTTTGAAGCAGGGTAAAGATGAGGGTGAAACCAAAATTTCATTGCTCGATCTTACTGGTATGACACGTGAAATTGCAGAGCAACTTACAACGCGTGAAATCGCGAGTGTGGATGCACTGGCTGATGCAGCAATAGATGAGATTGAAGATGTTGAAGGTTTAAGCCGAGAGCAGGCCGAGGCATTGATTATTGCGGCACGTGAAGCTTCCGGTTGGTTTGACTGATTCGGTGAATAACGAAAGTCAGGTGGCTTCTCAGTCTCCTATGAGAAGCTGTTTGATTTGTAGAGAATCAAAACCAAAACAGGATGTTTTGCGTTTTGTGGTTGATAATGCCGGGGTGATTTGGCCGGATTTGCAGCAAAAGGCACCCGGTAGAGGCGTTTATTTTTGTATGTCTGAGCAATGTCTCTCGCGTATAAATGATAAACGACTGCAGGCTTTAAAAGCGAAGTTTTCGATTGTGTTGCCACAGTGGGATGATTTGCGACAGCGCATAACATCGGTGTTGCAGAAGCAATTGAAGCAGATGCTGACAAAGCAGAGTTCATCTGCTGCAATTGGTAGAGATGCAGTGATGCATCGTCTATGGAATAATGCTCCGCTGATGATACTAAGAGCGGTGGATGCAGGTGAAGCACTGGTTCGTCAAACAGATGATGGATTAGAGAAAAGGGCACAGACCGGCAATAAATCATTGCTGGTAGGTGTGTCATCCAGGCACTGGCTTGGTGAGATGTTTGGCCGTGATGATGTCGCGATTGTAGCGTTGAACGCTGCAGGGTCAGCAGCAGCAACGGTGAAAAAGTTGAATGTATATTGTGTCTGGTATGGACGCATAAAGGTGTTGGGTAATAGATGAAGCGAATTCTTGATTTGGCAAAAGAACTTGGCGTTGACGCGGCTGAAGTGCAGCGCGTTGCTGTGAAATGTAATGTGGTTGTGAGTGGTCCGACCAGCAGTCTGGATGCGGACGATCAGAATAAGATTCGCAGTGCTGTAAAGGCATCGGCGAAGACGCCGGGCAATAGCACGGGCGGCAAAACATTAACGTTGAATCGACCGATGGTGGCGGGTCAGCCCCGTAGCGGAGGTCAGGTTGAAGGACGCGGTAGAACGGTGGAAGTGGCCGTACGTCGTCGTCATGCAGCAGCTCCCAAGCCCGCTCCGAAAGCTGTAGCCAAAGTCGTTGCTCCAAGCGCCCCAACCGCTCCTGCACCGAAGGCTCCAACTCAGAAGGCTCCAACTCAGAAGAGCCCCGCTCCAGCGGCACCAGTTGTAAAACAACAGAAGCTAACACCAGCTCAACGGGCAGCAGCTTCGATAGAAAAGAAAAAACAAGATGCCGAAAATAGTGCTCGTGAGAAAGCTATTGCGGTGGCTAAGGCTAAAGAAGAGAAAGCTGCAGCACAGGCGCAAGCCGCTGCCGCAAAACCAGTTGAAAAACCAGCCGAAGTAAAAGCGCCGGTTGCAGCTAAACCTACCGTTACCATGAAGGCTCCAACTCAAAAGCCTGCCGATATTGCTAAAAAGGCAGTGGCTCCAAGTGCTGCGAGACCAGCCGGTAGTGTTCAGATGGCAAATCGTCCGGCTAACGCCAGACCTGCCGCTAATCGGCAAGATGCGAATCGTTCGACAGCCCGACCTGCAGCGAATCGCCCTGGATCTGGGGCAAATAGCCCTGCAAACGCTCGTCCGGGAGCTAACCGTTCTGGCGCAGGCTGTCCTGGAGACAATCGTCAGGGAGCTAACCGCCCAGGCGCAGGTCGCCCTGGAGATAATCGTCCAGGTGCAAACCGTCCTGGAGATAATCGTCCAGGTGCAAACCGCCCTGGAGTTAATCGCCCTGGTGCAGGCCGTCCTGGAGACAATCGTCCTGGCAACCGTCCGGCTGGAGCCGCTGGTCAGCCTTCACATAAAGGGCCACGCACAACAATTCGACGTGGATTAACACCAGCTCAAATTGCTGCATCGAAAGCACCACGTTCATCGGTCAAACAGATTGAGAAGAAAATTTCAGAGGAACGCGCAGCTCAACGCCGTGCAGCTAATCGCCCTCGTCCTGCTGGTGCTGGGGCAGGTGCCGGTAATCAACAGGGTGGACCTAGACGCTCACCTTCAGTTGCAGTTGCTCCGGATGCAGGTGCAGGTGCTCCGCCAGCACCGGGAGTACAGCGTCGCCGTGGTCCAGGTGGCGCACGTCCAATTCGCCGTCTGTCACCTGCAGAAAAAGCTGCTCGCAGAGCCTATTCAAGCAAGCGCCATGAGGTGCTTTCTCCAGAGCAGGAAGAGCGTCAAGCGAGATTGGCACGTGGTGCAGGATCGAAGCGTTTTAGCAGCACAGTGACTAAGGATGATGAAGATTTCGTTGTACGTACGGTAGAGTTTACAGATCCGATTCTGGTTTCTGAACTGGCCAGTCGTATGGCGTTCAAGAGCTCTGAAGTTGTGAAGAAACTGTTCGAAATGGGTATTATGACAACTGTCAATGAAGCTATTGATGCCGACACAGCGACATTGATTATTGAAGAATTTGGTCACAAAGCTAAATTGATAAATGCAGCTGCAGTTGAAGATGTTCTGGTTGAAGATGTCTCCAGCGATGACGAAGGTGATTTAGTACCACATCCTCCAGTTGTTGTTGTAATGGGTCATGTTGACCATGGTAAAACGTCTATTCTTGATGCGCTTCGCAAAGCTAAAGTAGCAGATGGCGAAGCCGGCGGTATTACCCAGCACATTGGTGCTTATATGGTTAAATTGGAAAGTGGCGAGCGCGTAGTGTTTGTCGATACGCCGGGTCATGAAGCATTTACTGGCTTGCGTGCCCGTGGTGCAAGTATGACCGACGTGGCTGTACTGGTTGTCGCAGCTGATGATGGTGTTATGCCACAAACTGTTGAAGCCTTGAATCATGCCCGTGCTGCGGGTGTGCCAATCATTGTTGCCGTTAATAAGATGGATAAAGTTGGTGCCAATCCTGAGATGGTTAAACGTCAGTTGGCTGAACATGAACTGGTCGCAGAAGACTGGGGTGGCGATACTATCTTTGTAGAAGTATCGGCGCATAGCGGTCAAGGCCTTGATGATCTGTTGGAAATGCTGGCATTGCAGACCGAGATTCTGGAGCTGAAAGCCAATCCGACACGTCGTGGTAAAGGTATGGTTGTTGAATCTCGTTTGGATAAAGGTCGTGGACCGGTGGCGACTGTCTTGGTTCAGAATGGTACCTTCAAACAGGGTGATACCGTAGTTGTTGGTTCAGCAACAGGTCGTTTACGTGCTATTGTTGATGAGAATTCAATTCAACATCGTACTGCTGGTCCATCTATTCCGTTTGAACTACTGGGGTTGGACTCTGTACCTGAAGCAGGCCAGGAAATTTATGCTGTAGAGAATGAGAAACAGGCTCGTGATATCGTCCGTTACCGTAAGGATAGAGATCGTGAACTTGGTGCTGAAGCGAAGAAACGTGCCAGCCTTGATGAGTTGTTTGCGAATATGCAGAGCGGCATTAAAGAAGTTCCTGTACTGATTAAAGGTGATGTGACTGGTTCTGTTGAAGCAATGGCCGAGTCATTGGTTAAAGCAGGCACCGATGAGGTGAAAGTTAAAATCGTGCATAAGGCTATTGGTGGTATCACCGAGTCTGATGTCATGCTGGCATCAGCTGCCAATGCAATTATTATTGGCTTTAACGTGCGCCCTGAAACCAAGGCCAAGAAAGCGGCTGCAGTTGAAGGTGTAGATATTCGCTTCTACAAGATCATCTATGAAGCTATTGATGAAGTGAAAGCAGCGATGGCTGGTGTGTTGTCACCAAATAAAGTTGAGAAAGTTACTGGTACTGCTGATGTACGTGAAGTATTCCAGGCACCTAAGGTTGGCGCAGTCGCTGGTTGTTATATGACTGATGGTCATGTGGAGCGTGGTTCTAATGTGCGTGTATTGCGTGAAAATGTATTGATTTATGACGGTGTGTTGGCTTCATTGCGTCGATTCAAAGATGATGTGAAAGAAGTGAAGACCGGTTTTGAATTCGGTACCAGCGTAGATAAATTCAATGATATCAAAGAAGGCGATACGTTCGAATTCTTTATCATTGAAGAAGTGGCAGCAACGCTCTGAGTGCTCCTACCCCCACCCAGCAACGCTTTGTAGCTGATATTCAGCGCTTGCTCTCAACATTACTATTTCGTGATGTTGCTGACCCTCGTTTTAATGGTGTCAGTATCACGCGTGTGGAGGCCTGTGGGCGTGACCATATTAATGTATGGGTATACCACAATGCTGAAACCGAACAGGATATATGTTTGAAGGCACTTAATCGTATGGCGCCGCACTTTGAACATCAGTTACGCCGCTCACTGGCTAAACGTCGTATTCCAAAACTGCATTTCAAGTGGGATGAAAACTTTGAGAAGTCTGGCGATGTACTGCAGATGTTAAGAGATCTGGAAAGACCATGAGTAAGAGCTCTATGCCTCAGAGCATTATCCCCTTATTGAGTGATGTGAACTGGCAGCCGGTTATCGATGCGATTGCATCGGCAGATAAAATCTTACTTACTACACATTGCAACCCTGATGGTGATGGCATTGGTTCTCAAGAAGCGCTCTATGACGCTTTGATTGGTATGGGTAAAGATGTCGTTATGCACAATTTTGATGGTGTGCCGCGTATCTATACATTCTTTAAATATGCCGATCAGGTACAGAGAGGTGCCTGGTCATCAGACAGACAGGATGCTGACTTAATCATTGCGTTGGATTGTGGCGCGAGAGGTCGTCTAGGTATGGCTGATGCCTTCTATGAAGGTGCTCAGCTGATGAATATTGATCACCATGTTAGCAATAAGTATTTTGGTGATATCAATATGGTAGATGCAAGATATTGCGCTACCGGAGCCATGATTTTTGATCTGTTGATTGCCATGAATATTTCACTTACAAAAACCAGTGCCAGTGCTATGTATGCAGCGATATTAACGGATACAGCCAGCTTCAGATTAAGCAATGCTACGGCATCGGTTTATCGTCTGGCTGCGGATTTGATTGATGCCGGAGCTGAACCATGGCCTATTTCGATTAATATTTATGAAAGCAAGCCTTTGGCCGTTTTGAAAATACTTACGGCTTGTCTGGATACACTTACTCTTCGTGATGACAAACGTTCTGCCTGGGTACATGTAACCGGTGATATGTTCGAAGCTGCTGGTGCTGATGTTGAAGATACTGAAGGTCTTATTGATTATGCCCGTAGTGTTGATGGCGTTGAAGTGGCTGTATTTATTCGTGCTGACGAGAATTGTGATAACAGCTGGAAAGTTAGCTTTCGGGGTAAAACAACAGCTGATGTTGGTGCATTGGCTGCGACGCTTGGTGGTGGTGGACATACTCATGCATCGGGCTGCCTGATGCGTGGTAGTTTTGACGATGTACGCTCGCGTGTAGAGAAGGCCGTTAGCCAAATCCTCACCTGATCCATTATCTGATTCTTTGACCCCTTTAAATAAAAATTCTATGCGTGATGCCTGCGGTATCGTTTTTCTTGATAAACCTTTGGGCTGGACATCGAGAAAGGCTGTGAATGAAGTATCGCGGCTGTTTTCGGTGCCAGGCAAGAAGCGTGCAAAAGCTGGTCATGCAGGCACCCTGGATCCTTTAGCGACGGGTATGCTGCCGATTCTTTTGGGTGATGCGACGCGTTTCGCTGAGATGGGCTTGCAGGCTGAGAAATCATACAGAGTCAGTTTTGATCTATCTTATCAAACAGATAGTCTGGATTGTGAGGGTGAAGTTACACAATCATTTAAGGATACGGTCAGTCTAGCCCAGCTTGAATCTGTTCTCCCCTCTTTTCGAGGTACAATTGATCAGGTTCCTCCTGTTTATTCCGCTATCCGTATTGATGGTAAACGAGCCCATGAAATGGCGCGTAAAGGTCAGGATGTAGAGATGAAAGCCAGAGAGGTCTGCATATCCAGACTTGAACTGATCTCGTTTGAATTCCCATATGTGACGCTGGAGGTGGGATGCTCCAAAGGTACTTATATTCGTTCGCTGGCACGAGATATTGGTATCTCTTTAGGTCTGGGAGGCTGTGTGACCAAACTCAAACGTCTGTCGACTGGTGGATGGCCGGAAGTGATGATGGTCTCAATGGATGAGTTGCGTGAGAAAAAGCACGATCTGCTTGTCTCGTTGGGGCAGTGGCTGCGTGATTTTGATCGCTTGGATCTACAACAGGATGAGGCGAAACGTTTTTTGCAGGGGCAGCGTATTCAGTTGCGCGATACCGAGCTAGCCAGCAAGGGCGATGATGTGACCGACGAGAAAAATATCGCTGTGTTTGCTGATGATGCAGTGATAGGAACGGGGCTTTTAAAGGCGGGCCTGCGCCACTTGGTGTTGCATCCGGTGCGTATATTGCCAACGGCTCAGAAGAGATATTTATGAGTGATGAACAAGAAGCTCTGCGTGTACAGAAATTGAAAAGAAGAAATTACATCATTATGGCAGCTGCATTTATTGGAGTGCTATTTGCCAGTCAGGTAAATAATATTAAAAACAGTGAAACCGAGGAGAGTAAAGTGGGTCTATTTTCAACTGCGCCAAAAGCTGGTGATAAGGATATCCCTGAGGGAAATCATATTAAAATTGAAACTGAATATGGTGATATTCTGATTGAGCTATATGCTGATACAGCACCAAATACAGTAGCTAACTTTAAAGCGTTAGCTGGTAAAGGTTATTACGATGGTCTGACATTTCATCGTGTGATTGCCGGTTTTATGGCCCAGGGCGGAGATCCGGATGGTAGTGGTATGGGTGGCCCCGGTTATAAGGTGAAAGCCGAATTCAATGCTCGCAAACATGTGCGTGGTACACTTGCGATGGCGCGTTCATCGGATCCTGATTCAGCCGGTAGCCAGTTCTATATCTGCTATGGAGATACACCACACCTGGATGGCCAATACACCATCTTTGGTCAGGTTACTGAAGGCATGGATGCTGTCGATGCGGTTAAACAGGGTGATATCATGAGTAAGGTGACAGTGCTGCCATAAGTTACTCAGTTAAATGATTTTTAAAAAGGCGGGCATTGCCCGCCTTTTTTTGTGCTCATTGCGAGCGATATTTTACCACGGATCTCTTTGAGTTGGAGGTGTGAATATATCAGACTCTAAACGATATATGTATGGATTTGTCTTAAGGGGAAATTTTTTTTAGCAATTACCGTAGTTGATGAGTGAGACTTTATATTCCGTTCAGCTTGCTTTCAGGTTTAAAAATATGTTTCAGCCTTTTGAAAAATCAAAGGAGTTATTGCATGTCTAATATTTTTAAACTGTAGCAGTTACATCGCTTATGGTTGCTTTCTCGTGTTCGGCTCAGGCATCTGAACCATATGTGGGTATAGGTGTTGGAGTCTTTAATATGGGTAATGGCATTGCCAAAAAAGCTGTTTCGGGCGGCTATTTGCAAGTCGGCCAGGATTTTTCTGAAAACTTTGGTGATGATATTCGAATAGGTGGAACCGGTAAAACAGGTGAAGAGCTTACCCTGCAAGCCCGTATGGGCATCGATTATTATGCTGCAGCCTACTTAAAACCAAAGTATGAGTTTAATGATCAGTGGATGCTTTATGGGCTTATCGGTGTTGCTACGATTCGTGCTAGCTACAGTGAAGCCGGTTTTGCGACACTGAAGAAAACACGTACCGGTTATGCTCATGGTTTAGGTCTGCAGTACAGGCTCGTTGAGGCTTATAGCGTTGGTCTTGAATATTCTCATATGCTGAGTAAGCCAAAGAGCAATGCGACTGCAATTCAAACGAACTTTAAACGCTTGGAGACAAGTTCACTTTCACTCAGTGCAAAATATCACTTTTGATATATCTCAAGTGAGGGCTGCCTCTTTCTTCTTCCTCCTCTTTTAGAGGAGGCGGCCTGATCATGGCAGAAGCTTTGGCTTCCGTCATGACTGATGCTTTCAGAAGGCTGATTACTTGCGCTTTAAACAGGGCGAGATGTCTGGGCTCTATATTTGTGCGGTAAGCACAGCGCGAATGGGGGCTGGGTAGCCTTCGATAGTTCGTGTGTGGTCATTGGGGTCGAGGAAGTTGGGTAGTGATTCGAATGTCATCCACTCGGTGGCGCGTTGTTCCTCGACAGTTGTGGGGCTGATATCAATAACTTCAACAGATTTGAAGCCGGCACGCTTGAGCCATATGGTGAGCATGGCGACGCTTGGGATGAACCAGACATTACGCATCTTGGCATAGCGCCCGTGAGGCACCAGACAATCGGTTTCATCGCCTTCTATGACCAAGGTATCGATGACCAGCTCTGCAGGGCCACAATCACCATTGCTGTTAAGCAGACTTTTTAGTTCAATCAGGTGATCAATGGGTGATTTTCGATGGTATAAAATCCCCATGGAAAACACGGTGTCAAAACATTTCATCTCACTGGGCATATGTTCAATGCCAACGGGCAGAATGAATGCCGGGCTATCAGGTTGATAGCGTTTTACTGTGGCAAAATGCATGGAGAATAGCGGCGTGGGATCAATGCCGAACGCTAACTTGGCACCGGCACCGAGCATGCGCCAGAGGTGGTAGCCGGAGCCACATCCTACATCGAGAATAGTGCGCCCTTGCAGTGGTGAAATGGCATCATTCAGGCGATCCCATTTCCAGTCGGAGTGCCATTCGGTATCGATATGAACACCGAACATATCAAATGGCCCTTTGCGCCATGGGTGCATCAGCTGCAGAGCTTCTTTTACCGCGATGCCAGACATGTCGGTGTCGTCAGGGCTACCAATCTTGATAGCAGAGGCATTGAGATCCACGACTGATGGCGCACTTTCAGGCAGGGCATGGAAACCTTTGCTCCAGCGTGGCAGATCACCATGTTTGAGGATCTTGTTCCAGCCCTGTTGATTCAGAGGAATCAATTCATCGACGAGCTCTGCAAGAGTAGAGTCAGTCAGTTGATTTCGTAGGCGTGTTGTCTCGAGCTCAGCGTACTCTCTCATTTGATGGCAATCATGGAGGCAAAATTAAAACACTGGAACCATGTGTGTGATGCGGAGAAACCGGCCCGCTGTAGTTGTTTATGGTGTGCATCCATTGTTTCAGGAATTAATACGTTCTCTAGTGCAGAGCGTTTGCGGCTGATTTCAAGATCTGAATAGCCTTGCGCGCGTTTAAATGATTCATGCAGCTCTATTTGACGGTTGTTCTCACTGGCATCGGGGAAAGCGATTTTTTCAGACAGAATCAATACTCCGCCGGGTTTCAGACCTGCTTGGATTCTTTTTAGTAGATCTAAGCGCTCATTTTGTGCGATGAACTGAAGTACAAAGTTCAATACAATCACCGATGCATTAGCAATATCAGTCTCTAAAATATCCTGACAAAGGGTGTCGATTGTCTCATCATCTAAAATTGTCCTGCAGCGGCTGATCATGGCAGGGGAGTTGTCCACGGCGATGATATGACAATTTTTGCCAGCGGCGCCACGTTTGAGTGCCATGGTTGAGGCACCTAAGGAGCAGCCCAAGTCGTAGATATTGCTATTCTGCTGGGCATATTGATGGGCCAGTAATTCGACCATCTGCAGCGTTTGAGCATAACCCGGCACCGAACGCTTGATCATATCAGCAAATACGCAAGCTACCTTGTCATCAAAGATAAAACCGTTGTTGTGAATGTCCGAAGTGTAAATGCTGTCGTGATTCATGTTTTAATGAGAGAGGGCAGGATTAATCCTGACTGAACACTGTGCCGACACCTTCATCGGTAAAGATCTCCAGCAATAGGGCGTGTGGTACACGGCCATCAATAATATGTGCCTGTTGCACGCCAGACTCAACAGCATCCAGACAACATTGGACTTTGGGAATCATGCCACCGGCAATAGTACCGCTATCAATCATCTTATTGGTCTCAGAGGCGGTGAGTTCAGAGCAGAGCTGTTTTTGATCATCCAAAACACCAGAGATGTCGGTGAGCAGAATCAACTTGGCAGCACCAAGGGCTGTGGCGATAGCGCCAGCAACCAGATCAGCATTGATATTAAAGCTTTGGCCTTCGCTTTTATGGTAACCGACCGGTGCAATCACCGGCACAAAACGGTCTGACTCAAGCAGTTTCAGAATTTCGGTATTGATGGAGTGTACATGGCCAACATGACCAAGATCAATAATTTCAGGCACATCCAATTCAGGATCATTGCGTTTGAGTTCCATTTTTCGAGCACAAATCAATCCACCATCTTTGCCGGAGAGGCCGACTGCTTTACCACCAGCTTTGTTGATGTTGCCGACGATCTCTTTATTCACCAGGCCGGCGAGAACCATTTCAACCACATCCATGGTTTCACTGTCGGTGACGCGCATGCCATCAATGAACTTTGCTTCTTTGCCAATCTTGGCTAAGTGCTTACCAATCTGAGGGCCGCCACCATGTACAACAACAACATTGATGCCGACCTGTTTGAGTAGGGTGATATCGGCTGCAAAACTAGCTTTTAGCTCTTCCTCAACCATGGCATTGCCACCATATTTGATGACTATGGTTTTCTCAGCGAAGCGTTGCAGATAGGGCAGTGCCTGAACCAGAGTACCTGCTATTGCTCCTGCATGTTTCATTGATCAGCTTCCACAAGAGGTACGGTTTTGCGCTTATGGGCAGGATCACAGTCCAGCATGGTTGACCATAACCAGATGACGCCGCACAACGCCAAGGTGATGCCCAGGCTAAGTGCTGTGCGAGGGTCATTCGGGTCGTTGATCTGACTGCCGAGGGGAATCATGACAATCAAGGTGGTAGCCAGGATGGCCATACGCGTCCAGTTGACGTTTTGATGGAACAGTACACTGGCTGCACCGGGGAATGAAATAAGCGCATAGAGCATGCCGACGATCCAATGGTTTTCAATGTTGACCGAAGTTAAGAGCGACCAGATACCGCCTGTTGCGCCACCTAAACGCAGTTCGATGACTGCTCCCAGAATGATGATAAATGGTACGGTCATGCCCCATAGCACCCAGCCCAGCCAAGGTTTGTGGCGGACGATGTGATTGGTCCATGCACCATTCCCTACTAAAAACATCAATGCTGCAAATGCCATGCCCCATGGCGCTAAAGAAAAATCTATATTCATAACACATCCTAAGTCGTTGTTGCTGCAAACTCTAACGACAATGAGCTAGAGAATCACGCGATGCTGATTGTGGGCATGATAGAGCGACGATTGATTAAAAAATAGCTCGCCATGCCTAAATATTAGGCTATCTGCCGAGCCTTAAATGCCCAGTGTTTGTCTAAGTTGCTGTTATATAAAGATATATGTTTTTTTATTCAAGCTGGCACATGGGCTGCTATATACATTGTAACGGTTCGATATGGACTTAGCTTTTTTAACAAGGAGAATGAATATGAAAATGAAAACTAACGCAGTTGTAGCTTTGTTGGGTGTTGGAATGCTGAGTGTGCCAACATTTGCTCAATCAGAAAGCTTAAAAGATAAGTTAGATAATATTCAAATCAGTGGTTTTGTTGATACTTCAGTGTTTAGCAGCAATGTGAAAAATGCAAATGGTACCACCACGCGTGGTTTTGGTTTGGATCAGGTTGAACTTGATATTGAATTTCATGAGGGCAACGTCGGTTTGCGTTTTGATCTGAATGCTAGTCCGAGTGCCGGTGGTAATGTGACTCAGGACGGTTTGATTGAGCAGGGTTACCTGACTTATACCATTCCATCTATTGCTGATGAGGGCCTAACCTTCACCTTTGGTAAGTTTAATGCGCCAATTGGCTGGGAGCTGCTGGATGCGCCTGATATGTACCAGTTTTCACATGCTCTAGTATTTAACTACGGCATCCCAACCAATCTGACAGGTGTTATGGCAAGTGCTAAATATAGTATTCTCGACCTCAGTATTTATTTGACCAATGGTACCGATGTCAATGGTACACAGGCCAATGGCATGAAAACCTATGGTGGACGCTTGGGCGTTACACCCATTGAAGGTCTGAATGTTGGTTTCTCTTATATCGTGGATAAAAACAGGAATAACATCATTACGCTTGGTAATCCTGCTTCGACCATTGCAGATGTGGATCTGACTATTGATGCCATTGAAAATCTGATCATTGGTGCAGAATACAATGAGACCAAGGGTTTCCAGAATGATGCAACGGTTGCATATGCAGGGCCTGCGATCAAAAGCCGTGCTTATATGGTGATGGCTCACTACGATTTTACAGAGATGTTTGGTGCAACAGCCCGTTATGATGTCTTTGATTTTGACCGTGCGCTAACGGGCAGAAGCACTGCTTATACTGGTGCGATAACGGCTTCTCTTGGTGGTGGTTTGGGTGCATTGCTCGAAGTCCGTTCGGATAAGAACTCTGCAGTCGCAACAGATGCAAATGGCACACCAGCGAATAAAACGGTCAAAACATATGCATTTGAAATGACTTACGCATTTTAATCCCCTGATTAGCACTAAAGGGGGAAGGTGCAATTGAGTCCCCCTTTAGCGTTAATCAATTGGTTCTACTCAATATTTAATAAAAACACTAAAGGAGAAGCGCTATGAAATTGATTCGTGCCATCATCAAACCGTTCAAGCTGGATGATGTAAAAGATAAATTAATCGAAGTTGGCATTGCTGGTCTGACTGTGACTGAAGTACGTGGTCATGGTCGTCAAAAAGGGCATACAGAGCTCTATCGTGGGGCTGAATACAATGTCGATTTTGTTCCCAAAACTGAAATTACCGTGGTCGTTCCAGCGGAGCAGGTAGATGTGGTGGTGGAGGCCATTGTTTCTGCAGCTCGCTCTGGAAAAGTAGGAGACGGTAAAATCTTTGTCACTGACGTAGAACAAGTCATTCGTATCCGCACCGGTGAAACCGATGCTGATGCATTAAGCTAAAGGAGGAGAAATCTAATGGAACAGTTATCAGGGGATATCCTGCAAACAAAATATGCACTCGATACTTTTTACTTTTTGGTAATGGGGGCATTCGTGATGTGGATGGCCGCTGGCTTCTCGATGTTAGAAGCTGGCCTCGTCCGCTCAAAAAATACGGCTGAAATTCTGACCAAGAATATTGTGCTCTATTCGATTGCATGTGTGATGTATATGCTGATGGGTTACAACATTATGTATGGTGGTGTATCGGAAAGTGGTTGGTTGCCAACTGGAATGGCTTTTGGTTTGGGTGAAGAGAATACAGCTGAAGCACTATTGGCTGGTGGTGATGATGCGCCTTATTACTCCAAGATGTCTGATTTTTTCTTCCAGGTGGTATTCGTGGCGACGGCAATGTCGATTGTGTCGGGTGCAGTAGCTGAGCGTATGAAATTATGGGCTTTCTTTGCCTTTGCCATCGTATTGACCGGATTCATCTATCCGATGCAGGGCATGTGGAAATGGGGCGGCGGCGTACTTGATACGGCTGGATTCCTTGATTTTGCAGGTTCCGGTGTGGTTCATATGACTGGAGCTGCGGCTGCATTGGCAGGTGTGCTCCTGCTCGGTGCGCGTAAAGGTAAGTATGGTAAAGATGGTTCGGTCAATGCGATTCAGGGTGCCAATCTTCCTATGGCGACACTGGGTACATTTATTCTCTGGTTAGGCTGGTTTGGCTTTAACGGTGGCTCTGAGCTGAAGGTGTCTGATGTTGCCGAAGCGAATGCGGTGGCGATGATCTTTGTGAATACCAATATGGCTGCGGCCGGTGGTTGTGTTGCAGCACTGCTGCTGGCACGCTTGTGGTTCGGCAAAGCTGATCTGACCATGGTGCTTAATGGTGCCTTGGCAGGGCTGGTCTCCATTACTGCTGAACCTCTGACACCATCTCCAGAAATGGCCACATTGATCGGTGCAATAGGCGGTATGCTTGTTGTTTTTTCCATCATTATTGTGGATACAAAATTCAAGATTGATGATCCGGTTGGTGCGATTTCTGTGCATGGCGTGGTCGGTATCTGGGGGCTATTGGCGGTATGTTTGACGAATCCTGATGCAACATTGATGGCGCAGGTGATGGGTATTGCTGTGATCTTTAGTTGGGTGTTTGCCACAAGCTTTATCACCTGGATGGCAATCAAATCTATCTTTGGCATCCGGGTATCGGAAGAAGAGGAGTATGAAGGTTTGGATGTGGGTGAATGTGGTCTGGAGGCTTATCCGGAATTCACAACTCAGAGTCGAAGCTAGGTAGAGTTGTATGCATAGGAGACTCGGGTTTTAATGCATAAACTCGAGTCTCTTAACAACTTGCAAAAGGTAAAAATATATTCACCCGGTAGCGAATAGGATGCCTTTTGCAAATGGATTGAGAGCGGACAGATCCGCTCTCAATTTAATATTCCGGCAAGCGCTATAAAATTTATAGATTTTTGCTATCATTCGCACTTGCTGTTGTGTTCAAAAACCTTATTTATTTGCACTGCGTTTTAGATAAAAGTGAAAAAGAGATAAGCAGTAAACTCTTTTTTCATGTGTCAGGAGTCTGTCGGATTTAGGGTGTTCGTTGCGATTAGGTGGGTTGGCGAGTCAAGAATAACATGGTTTTTAGACGCATAGTGGTAACTATGCAACGATAAACCGGGATGTTTTTGGCCGCTATCCCTGCCGCGCAGTAGAATTCTCGTAAGTGCGACAGGCTGCTAGATATACAAAAATTATAACCATGAAGGGGAAAAGATATGAAAA
The DNA here is from genome assembly GCA_021772775.1 of Mariprofundus sp. Lineage (GTDB taxonomy): Bacteria > Pseudomonadota > Zetaproteobacteria > Mariprofundales > Mariprofundaceae > Mariprofundus. Next base: position 117,347 of record JAJFLH010000004.1, read on the forward strand.
TGATTCGAGCTATCATCAAGCCATTCAAACTTGATGATGTGAAAGATGCGTTGATTGAAGTCGGTATTACCGGCATGACGGTTACTGAAGTGCGTGGTCATGGTCGTCAGAAAGGCCACACTGAGTTGTATCGTGGCGCAGAATATAATGTTGATTTTGTACCAAAAACTGAGATCTCTCTGGCCGTGTCAGAGTCTCAAGTTGATGAAGCGATCGAAGCGATCCGCAGTGCAGCATGTTCAGGGAAAATTGGTGACGGAAAAATATTTGTATCCCCAATCGAACGTGTGATCCGTATTCGTACGGGTGAAGAGAATGAAGACGCGCTCTCTTAATAAATAACTCAGTAGGGGATAGGTTTAATGGACACAGCAGGTTTTGATGTTTTTTTTCTTACCATGGGAGCAGCCATGGTATTTGCGATGCACGCAGGCTTCGCATTTTTGGAGGTGGGGACGGTTCGTAAAAAGAATCAGGTGAATTCACTGGTACGTGTGATTACTGATTTTGGTTTTTCGACCCTCTCCTATTTCTTTATTGGCTTTGCCGTAGCTTATGGCATTAGCTTTTTTGCTCCGGTTTCGGAGCTGAATGTAATCGGTGGTGCGACGAATGGTTATGAGATGGTGCACTTCTTCTTCTTACTCACCTTTGCAGCGGCGATTGCAGCGATTATCTCAGGTGGGATCACCGAACGTGTTCGTTTCTGGCCCAATGCGCTGGCAACAGTGATCATTGTTGCGACGGTATACCCATTTTACGAAGGCATGATCTGGGGTGGTAATTATGGTTATCAGGCTTGGTTATCGGCTAACTTTGGCGCTGAGTTTCATGATTTTGCCGGTTCTGTTGTGGTGCACAGCATGGGCGGTTTTTTAGCGGTGGGTGCAGTGGTCATGATCGGTGCGCGTAAAGGGCGTTATAACAGAGATGGTAGCGTGAACGCAATTCTACCATCGAATATTCCGTTTCTGGCGCTGGGTTCCTGGATACTATGTGTGGGCTGGTTCGGTTTTAATGTGATGAGCGCAGGAACGGCTGCCGGTGCTGCAGGGCTGGTGGCGATAAATTCACTGCTCGCCATGGTTGGCGGTCTGATCGCCGCACTCATTGCCGGTAAAAATGACCCGGGTTTTGTACACAATGGTGCTTTGGCAGGGCTTGTTGCGATCTGTGCCGGTTCTGATCTGGTGCATCCTCTTGGTGCGCTGACCATTGGTCTGGTTGCTGGAACTGTGTTTGTGTTTGGTTTTCAGTTTATTCAAAACAGACTGAAAATTGATGATGTGTTGGGTGTGATTCCATTGCATGGTGTTTGTGGTGCATGGGGTGGCATTGCGGCTGGTATTTTCGGTACAACTGCTCTGGGTGGTGCCGGTGGTGTTACCTTCATGGCTCAACTGGTGGGTACACTCACAGGTGTTGGTATTGCTGTAGCAGCTGGTTTTGTCATATTCGGAGTGATCAAAAATACCATTGGATTGCGTTTGTCTGAAGAAGATGAATATATGGGCGCAGATCTGGCGATTCACAACATCAGTGCAACGCCTGAAGATGATATGATGCACAGTCGTTAAACCGATCATCATAGACGCCTTTTCAGGGGCTTACAGATACACACAAAACCTTCGCCTTCGGGTGGAGGTTTTGTCATTATGCTGGAGCCCCTAATGATTGCGCTATAAGGCCGTTTGATCGTTGTTTGCGTCGGATACCGTCTGGCTGGTTGTTGGAAACAGCACTTTGAATGTTGTTCCGTCTCCAAGTTCACTATCAAGTGATAGTGCTCCCTGATGACTCTGGATGATTCCTAGTACAGCACTCATGCCGAGTCCTCGGCCACTGACCTTGGTTGTAAAGAAAGGATCAAACAGTTTCTCACGGGTCTGTTGATCCATACCGCAGCCTGTGTCGCACACTTCAAAAAAGATGTAGTCACCCGGAACGGCATTGTAACGGTGGCTCAGCTGATCAAGAAATGTCTGATCTGTCTGTAAACGACCAGTGCTGACGGTGATTGTTCCGTCCCGGTTCCCAATTGCTTCATTGGCATTGCTGATCAGATTCATCATAACTTGTTGGATCTGGGCAATGTCTCCGTGCATGGTTGGAATTTTCTCATCCAACAGGTATTGAACTTGAATGTTTTTAGCGATACTGACCTCTAACAAGGAAGCCATCTCCTGCAACGATTGAGACAGATGAATCGGTTCTGGTTGGGCTGTTCGGTGCCCGGCATAGGCCAGCATCTGATTGCAGAGATCAGTTCCCCGCTGACTTGCAAGCCCAATATGATCAAGGAAGGGACGTGAAGGGGCATCTGCATCAAGTTCAAGTTCAGCCAGTTCAATATTGCCAGTGATGACGGTCAGGATGTTATTGAAATCATGCGCAATACCGCCGGCAAGGAGGCCGAGTGACTCCAGTCGTTGTACATGTGCAAGCTGCTTTTGCAGCTCAACCTTGGCTTGCTCAGCAGCCAAACGCTCTTTAAACAGGCGTAGTCTGTCCAATGCCACTGCGGCATGACTGGCCATGGCAGAGAAATAATCAAGTTGCTCTTTCGAAGGTAGTCTGACACCTTCATCTCCAAAAGAGCCGGTTCCGATCGTTCCTATTTTTTTGTCGGCCAGATGAATCGGTACATTGATAATGCTTCGGTTGCCAAGCATCTCAACAATTTCCTTGTCGGTGCGCGGGTCTGTACGCGCATCCTCAACAATGACGATGTGATCTGCAGCGGCTATCTCCTGCAGAAAAGCATCATTATTAATATCCAGTGACGGTAGTTTATCGGTAATGCCGACATTTTCTTGTGCTACCAGCAAGTGAGCAATGTTTGGCGTATCACCAAGAAGGTATACCCAAGCGGTGTTGTAGCCGGTGACAATTTGAATCTCATCTGCGAGAGCTTTTATGAGAGCATCATAGTTATGAGCCAGCTCAAGCTTTTTGGTTAATCGCAACAGTGAATAGAGGTAAGCAGGCTCTAAAGCCTCTCTCACGTCTGAAACGCATGCATTAGTGCTCACGATAACTTCGTGTTTGCCATGTAGAGGGTCGTAACCATAAGTGTGATCATACATACATTAATAGACTGAATATCTATAAAATCAAGAATCATTTATTTTGGCTCACGAGGATTGATCATATTCGAATTCCTAGAAGAGAGGTGATGATTTAGTCGAAGAGGCAAGAAACCTTGCCGCTTTCAGTCGGCCTAAGTTGCTCCATGATTGCACTCGTTTGTTAAGCTACTTTGGCCTCCAGCCAGAAGGTGACTGGGCCATCGTTACAGAGTGATATTTTCATATCGGCCCCGAAGATGCCGCTATGCAGATCGTGATGCTGTCTCTTTGCTTGCTCGATAAGTTCGAGAAAGAGTTTTTCACCCAGCTCAGGTGCGGCGGCAGGAGAAAAGCCGGGGCGCGTTCCCTTTTTAGTGTCAGCAGCCAGGGTGAATTGCGGTACTAACAGCAGGCCGCCCTTAATATCGCTCAGGCTGCGATTCATGCGTCCTTCCTCATCCGGAAAGATGCGGTAACTGAGTATGCGCTCGAGCAGTCGCTCAACCTGAGCCGTCGAATCGCTCTTTTGAACCCCAATCAAAGCAAGAATACCGCGATCGATTTCACCAACCTTCTGCTTATCGATAACCACACTGGCATGGCTGACACGCTGAATAAGAGCAATCATGATTTTCCTCGTCTTTAATCAGTTATTTGGTGGAGTTACTTTGCATAAACAGAGGGAGCTCGTCTACATTCATATAGGCATGAAGAGGGTGGTTCGCTTTGGGCGGGATGAGGAATGACAAATATACTTCTATAAACTAAAATTAAATGCCTTCTATACCTAATATGGGGTATGCGGAGTTTGGCGATTGAATATATTTTCTCGCGAACCACTGAAACATCAATGGAACTCAACTTTTATTCTAGAGTTCAGCTTTCTGTTGCTGTGGATCAATGGCATTAATAATCAATTGTAGAGTCGAATAATAAAGAGGAAGCTAGGAGGGGAAAATGAAAAAAATAGTTTGTTTTTGGTAGTGGGGCTATTTTCTGGACTATTTGTAAGTGAAGCCTTTGCTAATAGCTATGGTGAATGTCGGGAGGCGTGTTTTAGTCTGCCTGGTAAACCGCATGATAAATTTACTGAAGCTGGTGCGTGCAGCACAGGCTATTCTGAAGCTCATTGGACGGGGAAAAAGAAAGCAAGAAAAAAATGTGATAATTTGTATGGCAATTACACGAAATTAAAAAGGTGTAAAAACGCTGTAGACAGATACTAACTCTGAGTTATCTTGACTAAGAAAAAAGTCTGCGCATTCGCGCCGTCTTTTTTGATGTCGCATGAATCTTCTTTCTTAATAAGCCAAATGGCCTGTATTACGAAGGAGTTTAACAATTTAGCTGTGGCCTTCGTGTTCAGAAGTTCTTAATAGATGATTGATGTTCGGTATGTTGGCCTAGCCCCAGTCTGCCTTCTGTATCAAGTAGTATCTATATTTGCCGGGGACATAATACAGAGCTATTCGATAGTCACGTGAGTTGTGTGGTCCCAGAATTTCAGATCTTTTGACTCAGAATTTTATCATGTGATGCTTCTACTGCTCTTGTGTTCATTTTTATGGCTGACAAAAGAGAAAAGCCGGAATGCTACACAGAGTCAAAGACCTAAATAGTGATTAAGTATCTAATCCTAGGTTTTCTCGATGAAGGCTCGCAATCATATTGCGAGCAAGGTTAGTTATAACTAAAGTAAGTCATTGTTTTAAGGGAGAGGGAGATATGGACTTGTTCAAACGATTCGTACTTTTAATATTATTATTTGTATTTCCAATGCTGAGCTATGCTGCTTTGCCACCTGAGGTGCAAAAAGACAGGGCGTTGATGTCTTTTTCTGAACATTTGAAAAATGAGCAATACAAAGAGGCAGAGAAAGATTTTCGCAAGCTTATTGATTTAAGAGACATACATAAGGTGAAGCTTCCAAGCTCGGTTTATTATTTTGGGGCAGAGACTGTACAGCATACTGGTTACCATCTGTGGGCAGAGACGCTTCTAACCAAATACATCACTATAGCAGGACAAAAAGGAAAGTATTATACCAAAGCCCTGCAATTACTGGATGTTGTAGAGCCGAAGGCAAAAGAGGAAAGAGAAAAGAAGGCTGCTAAGAGAAAATTACAAGAGGATTGGGAGAGTAGAGAGAAATCAGCGGCAAAAAGTTTTGATTCTGATTTAAAGCAGGCACAACATCGACAGCAGAAACAACGTACCCGACTGCCATCCGAAGTTCTTGAGAAGGGGTTTGTGCTAATTCCATCTGGAAGATTTCAGATGGGAGGTATTGGAAACGACAATGAACGTCCTATTCACACCGTACAGCTCAAGGCTTTTGCTATGGCGAAGTATGAGGTGACTTTTACCGAGTATGATGCTTATTGTGATGCTAAAGGAAAAAGAAAACCTTCTGATAACAACTGGGGTCGTGGAAATCGACCTGTTATTAATGTCAGTTGGCAGGATGCAAAGGAGTATGCCCAATGGTTGGGGCAACAGAAGGGAAAACGTTTTCGTTTGCCAACAGAGGCTGAATGGGAATATGCGGCTCGAGCAGGGTCGAGGACAACATTTAGCTTTAAATCCCCTTTAACAATTGGTAAAGCCAATTATGTCGGGGATAGACATCATTTTGCTAATTACTCTTTCACGGACTATGAAAAAAAATCTCCTGGGAAATCAATGTCGGTTGGCTCATTTCAGCCGAATGCATTTGGTCTCTATGATATTCATGGAAATGTTTCTGAGTGGGTCGAAGATAGCTATCATGATAACTATAAAGGTGCGCCTTCTGATGGTTCAGCCTGGGAGAGAAGGAATAGTAAGAAGCGAGTGGTTCGCGGGGGAAGCTGGAATAGTCCTTCAGTAACATTGCGTTCATCCAATCGACAATATGGGACTAGTGGGAATTGGAACCTAGGTTTTCGGTTGGTTCAAGATATAAGTGAAGAAGTTGAGCTGGAAGCAAGAAAACGCTTTGAAACTGAAACTGCTGCTGCAAAGAAAAAACAGTCTGACTTGGCGAATCAGCTAGGGCCTGACTTTTTGCATAAAGGATTTGTCATTATTCCATCGAGAAGTGTTCAGATAGGTGATCATATAATAAAAACTAAACCGTTCGGCATGAGTAGGTTTGAGCTAACGGTGGCAGAATTTACTGAGTTTATTGATGAGGTGCGTAAGCTGGATACGGAGGGCATTGTTAAACTTTATGGCGGCAAAATTCCAGCCGATAAAGTTGAGGAGGCGAGTGTTGAGATTACAAATTATTTATCTGGTGTGATAGAAGGCAAGCATGGAACGATGCCTGTGGGGCTTGATACTGGTGGTAATGGATATATAAAGTGGTTGAGTGAAAAAACTGGAAAACATTTTAGACGGCCAACGGATGTTGAGTGGGAATATGCAGCTAGAGCAGGAGTAACGACTGATTACTTTTGTGGGAATGATGAAAGTTGTCTAACTGATTATGCCTGGTTTTCAGCGAACTCAAATCGCAAGATTTATCCAGTCGGCAAAAAGCTGCCAAACCCATTTGGCTTGTATGATGTTTACGGCAACGTTGATGAATACGTAGATGCTGTATATGAGAAGAACAAATATTTAAAAGGTGGAAATGCAATATCAACACCAGAGGGATTTAGGTTTTCTGGACACACATTCGTTGGTAATCCAGGTGTTCGTCTCGTTCAAGAGTTCACAGAAGAAGAGTTAGAGCAAGAGAAAAAGCGATATGCCAAAGAGAAAGTTGCGAGTTTATTAGCATCGATTGAAATGGCCGATATCCCCGCTGGAAACTTTATTATGGGGGACGAAAGCAGCAATATTTTTGGTCAGGACGGGGACGAGGATGAGTTGCCAGGACATCCTGTTAATGTTGCTTCTTTTAAAATCAGTAAGCATGAAATTACTTTTCAAGACTACGATGTTTTTTGTGAACTAACCGGCCGTGAAAAACCGGAATACAGTTCTGATGAACGTGCAGGCCTCCCTGTGGTAAATGTGAGTTGGGAAGATGCCAAGGCATTCACGAAGTGGTTGAGTGAGATGAGCGGAAAGAGATTTCGTTTACCAACAGAAGCTGAATGGGAATATGCATCTCGAGCTGGAACTGACACTAAATATTCATGGGGCAGAAGAGTGGGCAAGAACAGTGCTGTCTGTGATGGCTGCAAAAGTCAGTGGGATAAAGAGTCATCGCCTGCTCCTGTAGGTTCTTTTGAAGCCAATGCTTTTGGTTTGAATGATATGCACGGCAATGTCTGGGAGTGGGTTGAGGATTGCTATCATGAAAACTATCAAGGTGCCCCTGTTGATGGCACCTCCTGGAGTTCTGATTCATGCAGTGAGCGTGTTATTCGTGGTGGCGGCTGGAGTAGTAAGGCGGCTGATTTACGATCAGCAAATCGTGGTCGAGTAGCTGCCGATCATCAGGGGAATGATGTCGGTTTCCGAATTGTCCTGGAGCAATGATTGAGATTTGAAGTGGCGTGAATACTTTGTTTGCTAGATAGAAATGATTTACTTGAAGTTGTGGCAAGTAAGATAAGGAAGGCTGGATGTATTTGTCAAAACGATTCGTACTTTTAATATTATTATTTGTATTTCCAATGCTGAGCTATGCTGCTTTGCCACCTGAGGTGCAAAAAGACAGAGCGTTGATGGCTTTTTCTGAACATTTGAAAAACGAGCAATACAAAGAGGCAGAGAAATATTTCCGCAAACTTCTTGATTTAAGAGATAAGCACAAAGTAATACTTCCCAACTCGGTTTATTATTTTGGAGCAGAGACAGTGTACCATACTGGCTATCATATATGGGCAGAGACGCTTCTAACCAAATACATCACTATGGAAGGACAAAAAGGAAAGTATTATACCAAAGCTCTGCAATTGCTGAATGAGGTAGAGCCAAAGGCCATCAAACTTAGGACAGACATTCAGGCTCGCAAGGAAAAAAAACAGGCTGCAAAGAAAGCTGCGCAATTAAAGGCTAAAAATGAAAGGGAGGCTGCAGAGAAAAAGGCTGAGGAGAGCTATAAGGCGGATATAGCTATAGCTAGACAACGACAGCAAGAGAAAACTTCAAAATTATTTCCAGATACGCTTGCAGATGGGTTTATGCTGATTCCATCTGATGTTTTTTTGATGGGTAGTCGATTGCGAGATAGTGAGAAGCCGGTTCATCAGGTGGTACTTAAGAGTTTTGGAATGAGTAAATATGAAGTTACATATGCTGAGTATAATAAATTTTGCCAAGAGTCTAACTGGAAGAACTGCTATTTATTAAATGATAAGAAACGATTAGAAAATGATTATCCTGTCGATTTTTCTCGTTGGGAAGATGCTAATGCTTATGCCCACTGGTTAAGTCAGAAAACAGGAAAGTCTTTTCGTCTTCCAAGCGAGGCTGAGTGGGAGTATGCAGCACGGGCAGGTAGTCTTATGAGATATTCATCAGGAAATGTACTTGAAACTAATGTGGCTCATTTTATCCCTGCCGGAACTAGCATGGAAAAAGCTATCCGAGATTCAGCTCCTGTAGGTTCATATATACCAAATGCATTTGGACTCTATGATGTTCATGGTAATGTGAGTGAATGGGTGAGTGACTGTTTTCATAAGAATTACCTTGGAGCTCCAAAGAACGGAAAGCCCAGGGTGAATGACAATGGACATTGTTCAAATCGCATTATACGTGGAGGGAATTGGATTTTATCTCCAGAATGGCTTACCTCAACAGCTCGAATAGGTGTTCCTCTTGATTATTCAGAGCTTGTTGGTTTCCGGCTTGTTCAGGAAATTTCATCTGAAGAAATTGATAGGGGGGAGGTGCGCTATTCACTACTTGAAAGCATTGATATGGTCAATGTTCCAGCAGGTGTTTTTGTGATGGGGGATCATAGCACCGGGTTGTTTAGCAAGGATGGCGATGATGATGAGTTGCCGGAACATGAAGTGACCATCAGTGCCTTCAAGATGAGTAAAAATGAAATCACTAGAGAGCAGTATGATGCTTTTTGTGAGTTAACAGGAAGAGAGAAACTGGCAGGTGATGGTCCGGGTAATATGCCCGTGACAAATGTAAGCTGGGAAGATGCCAAGGCATTTACTACATGGTTGAGTGAGCAGACAGGGGGCGCGTTTCGCCTTCCCACTGAGGTAGAGTGGGAATATGCAGCTCGAGCTGGAACTGATACGCCATATTCCTGGGGTAAGAAAATTGAAAGAAACAGAGCAGTTTGTGATGGATGTAAAAGTCAGTGGGATAATATATCGCCTGCTCCGACAGGTTCTTTCGAAGCCAATACTTTTGGCTTGAATGATATGCACGGTAATGTCTCGGAGTGGGTTGAGGATTGCTATCATGAAAACTATCAAGGCGCCCCTGCTGATGGCACCTCCTGGAGTTCGGATTCATGCAGTGAGCGTGTTATTCGTGGTGGCGGCTGGAGTAGTAAGCCGGCTGATTTACGATCAGCAAATCGTGGTCGAGTAGTTGCCGATCATCAGGGGAATGATGTCGGTTTCCGCATTGTACAAAGCCAGTGATATTTAATGATCTGTTTGACCCGGTGAGGTTGGTATGAATTTAATTCGCTCTATTATTATTTGTTCAATATCGCTATTGGTGACTCCTGCTTATGCAGCTTTTGATTTTGATGCCGAAATGGGAGCAGGGGCAAGCACATCAACCAATGCGGCTTCTAAAAGCAGTAAACCAACAAGCTCTGGCTTTGATTTTGATGCTGAGATGGGAGGAGAGAGTAAGCAGCCGTCACACTCTGATAATCCACTCGATGATGTAATTCATGGTAGAACAGCAATTAAAGATAAAGCATCACAACAGTCTTTTGCAAAGCTTAGTAAAAAGCTCGATTCGGAGTGTCGCTGTTCTGTGAGTAATAGCGGCTGTTCCAGAGCAATGAATTTAAATCATTATAAAACGGACAGGTACTTGAACGAAGCTGGGTCTTTGTTGAAGAAGGTAGACGACCTATGTTTGCAATGGGAAGGTAATAAAGGGCAAGCATTTAGTTCATTCGAAAAGAGAAATAAATTTACCAAGCTGTGGCAATCCAATAGTAAAACTGTTGCTTCGCTCAAAGGTAGTTTGAGTAGTTCTTTAAGTAGAGATTCTTCAAAGTATGCCTCAGTGGAACGAGAGCGAAAAAAAGAGTTGAGGCGAGAGCGAGAGCGGGAAGAGGAACGGGCAGAGAGACGTAGAGAGAGGGCATCGGCACCCAGTGGAAATCCTTGGGCAAGAGGCATAATGGAAGGCCTTCAGGAAGCCAGTGTCTCAATAGCTGAAACTCAAAGGCAGATAGCAGAAAGTAGACGTGTGACTGATCGAATGGAAGCAGATATTCGACAAAAACGGCAGCGCCAGGCTGAACGTGCGGCCGAGCGCAGACATGAACAACAGGAAGCAACTCAGAGAGCGCGCTCCAGAGAGATGCAGCAGAGAAGAGATAGTGCCCGCAAACAACAGGAAGCTCGTGAGCAGCGGCAAGCAGAAGCTAGACGCCAGAGGGAGCTGACACGCAAACGTCAACAGGCGGCAGTGGCAGCACACAATAAACAAATGCGGGACTCAGCGCTGAGAATTGCGAATAACTCACGACCAATTTTGGTATATCCTGATGGATCAATTCATCAGCCGCAGGATGCAGGTCAAGGTAATAGTCAAAGGGCTTCAAATGTCTCTGAAGGGAAGGTTACTGCATATACAGTGGAGGCTGCACACGAAAGGCAGGCCGCGGCTCATCAATTAGTGGAAAGCAGGACTGTGTATACAGGCTATGTTCTACACTGTACCGGGGCTGTTCCAAAAGTATCCTTTGGTAAGCAATTGTCAGATTCAGAGATAGTGTTACAAAAATACAACTTGTATGCGTATACAATAAATGCGCAATATAATGATAGGCCTACAACAAAAGAAGGTGCATGGCAGAAGTATGCCAATGAGCGTCAGCAGAAGAATCAACATGTTGCATATGATAAAACCGAGGTTGAGCATTGGTTGAAAGCAAAAGGGTGTAGGGCTGCGCTTGAATTCACACGTGGTTCAACTTCACCCTCTGATAGCGCACGTCTTCTTTAAGTAGAGTGTCGCTCGCGTGGCTGGTACACTGCGAATACAAAATGTTAAGGTGAAAAAAAACAGAGGGTGATAGCTTCAGATAAATAAAACTCGAAACTCGAAACTCGAAACTCGAACTCGGTGCCAGGCTTTTATATTTTGATATTTACTTTGAATCAATAGGAAGGGCGATTCAGTATTTATCCTCATAGTGGTGCCATATTCTCAAAATAACGAGTGTCATAGCGGAGCTAAAGGGCAGCCACCCTTTAGCGCTCTTTAACAATGATTGATGCCTCAATCATGGCATCTATTGCCACTCTGATCAGAATGTTGTGTCGATTCAAAAAACCGTAAGAGGATAAATCTGTGCTCCCCGTTGTTTTCATCAATCTAATGATTCTCCGCCTCAAGTTGTACTCTTCCCCAGATTAAATGTAGCCACCTGTTTGCGAAGGTCATTTGCCTGATCGTTTAATTGTTCACTGGCGGCAGCTGATTCCTCAACCAGAGCGGCATTTTGTTGCGTACCTGAATCCAGTTGGGCAATAGCTTTATTGATTTGGCCAATACCGGCGGTCTGTTCAGCGCTGGCGGCCGCAATCTCTGTAATAATATCACGCGGATTCAACTTGTAAGTGCAACTTTGATAAGGGTTTGAAGGAGCAAGCTGCGGTAGCAGTCTTGCGCTTTTCAAACACGACTTATCAAAGGACAAAGAATGAACTACACGCAGCTTACCCAAGAGCAACGGTATCAG
>JAJFLH010000031.1 GCA_021772775.1 Mariprofundus sp.
CTGATACCGTTGCTCTTGGGTAAGCTGCGTGTAGTTCATTCTTTGTCCTTTGATAAGTCGTGTTTGAAAAGCGCAAGACTGCTACCGCAGCTTGCTCCTTCAAACCCTTATCAAAGTTGCACTTACAAGTTGAATCCGCGCGATAAAAAAAGCACCAGATAATTTGATAGCTAAGGTTGAGATCTATTCCGATGATCTTCCAACATTGATGTCACGGCTTGAACGAGAAGGTTTTCAGCACGCTTATATCGACGGAGGCACTACAATCACCTCTTTTCTTAACCTGGACTGATTAATGAAATGACAATTACACAAGCGCCAATCCTACTCGGAGACGGTATTTCATTGATTGCTAAAACCAGTAAATATATTATGTTAGAAGGTTCTATAGTCGCAGCTTATGCAAATGATTTCATTCAAATAAAATATACGGTCAATTACCTATAACAAGCGCATGAGTTAAGGTTTAGTTGTTATCCGTACAACTGGTCTGTTTTCTCTAAACAATTTCACTGCTCATCAAAGGGTGGGGAGTGATAGCCGACAGCCGGATTTCTTATCTATTATGAATCAGTAGTTTGGTAGGCCATTGAATTTGCTGCTCTATCTCTGATTCGCTGCGTGTGAAATTTATAATTCGTATGAAAAACGATTGAGATTTGTTGAGAAGTCTCACGTAGTGGTATTTTAAATGCTTTTTTATCTATAGCAATGAGAGATAAAGTAGGCATTAACCTCATCGAGAAAGAGGTTGTGTTATCTATAAGTTATCCTGCATACTTGCAGATAAGTCCTTGGATGGTGGCCTTATTTGAACAAGATCAAAGGTAAGTTATTTAAATATCCTCTCGCTCTGCTTGTTGCCATTTTCGTGGTGATGGCCGTTGCTGTGTCTCTATCCGAATTGAAATCTCATATTATTGATAACGCCAGACATAACCTTACAACCGTAAATAAAAATGTCCGCCTGGCTCTGCACCGCCAAATTGAAACAGAAGTTATTGCTATTAATCAAATGATTGAAAATAATGAAACGCGTAAGACATTGATGCAGGTCTTGAAAACAGGTGCATCTTCACAAGGTCAACGTTTCGGACTACGTAAAGTATTGTCTGAGAGTGTTTTTTCTCAACATTATAATGGTTATTATCTGATTGCATTGAATAAACAGATTATCGCATCAATGAAAGAGTCTGACAGTGGTTTGATGGCGCCCCAGAGTGCTGTCGCTGCGATCCAGAGATTAGAGCAAGGTGAGCAATCGGCCATTACACACGCCTTTTCATATAATGGGAAAATATCCATGTGGTTGCTAAAGGGTATTACGGATGATCGAGGTAAGAGTGTAGCTTATTTCGCACTAGATTTGGGAGAAAAAAACCGCTTTTCATCGACGACACTGAGCGCCGGCCTTACCTATGCAACAGGGGAGACATATCTGGTTGATGCGCAGGGTCGTATGTTGTCTGAAGCACGTTTTCATGATGATCTTGTTAAGGCCGGTCTATTAAAAGTAGGGGAGTACAGTACATTAAATATTAATGTGCGTGATCCAGGGCTGAACTTATTAGAGCAGCAGAAACGGCACATCGTGTCCAGTGAAGCGCCTTTTACTTTAGCCCTTACTCAGGTGTTAGCCGAACCTGAACTGAGCTGGAATATGGATGGTTACAGGGATTATCGTGGTGTTCCTGTATTGGGTGTGTGGCAGTGGGATAAGTATCTTAAAGCAGCCATTATTACTGAAATAGATCAGGAAGAAGCCATGCAGCAGTACCGCTATGTACGTAACCTTCTATTGATCTTGATGTTGATTGTAGTGGCGGGAACTATTTTGGCTGTGATGGCATACAGTCGCATGCGTATTCGTTCAGAGAAAGAGGCCAACCGACATAAAGATCTACTATTGAAGTCTACGGCAGAAGCGATATTTGGCATAGATCTGAATGGCGATTGCACATTCGTAAACCTCTCTTTTCTTAATATGCTTGGTTATAAAGAGAAAGAGGTGATTGGGAAAAATATCCACCAGTTGATTCATCATACCTACTCGAATGGAGATGCATATCCGATAGAAGATTGTAATATCTATAAAGCACACCGTGAAAAAACACGTGTGCATAGCTGTGAAGAGTCGTTCTGGCATAAAGATGGCAGTCAAATTCTGGTTGAATACTGGTCACAGCCACTGTTTGAAGGTGATGATGCTGTCGGCAGCGTTGTCACCTTTCTTGATATCACACAACAGCGGCAAAATGAATTTGAACGCGAACAATTGGAAAAGCAGGTACAACATTCACAACGTTTGGAGAGTCTGGGGGTATTAGCCGGTGGCATTGCCCATGATTTCAATAACTTGCTCGCAGCGATTCTAGGTAACGCCTCTTTGGTTGAATCAAATATTTTAAAAGACCCGCTTAAAGCCAAAGAGCGTGCGTCTAAAATTATTCTGTCGGCTGAAAAAGCAGGAGTGCTATGCAAACAGATGTTGGCTTATTCAGGAAAAGGTCAATTTATTTTGAAACCGATTGATTTGTCAGAAATCGTTGAAGAGATGACGCATCTGCTGGAAGTATCCATCGATAAAGCAGTTATCCTTAAATATCATCTGGCTAAACATTTACCCTTAATTATGGTTGATGAGGCGCAGATTCAGCAAGTGGTTATGAATCTTGTGACCAATGCAAATGAAGCCATTGATGGCCGAAGTGGCGTGGTGTCCGTCACAACCGGCATGATGCATGCAGATAAACACTACCTTGCAACCTGTCATGCTGAAAAAATTCAAGCTGGGCGATTTATTTATGTGGAAGTCAGTGATACCGGTTGTGGGATGGACAGAGAGACTATCCAGAAGGTTTTCGACCCATTCTTCACCACCAAAGTGACAGGTCGTGGGCTTGGAATGAGTGCTGTGCTGGGCATTGTCCGAGGCCATAAGGGAGCCTTGAAGGTCTATTCTGAGCCTGGACGTGGAACAACATTCAAATTCCTGTTGCCGATTGATGAATCGGAAACCTCCAGAAGTATTGGTGAGCCGCATGATAACTCGGTACAACATTATACTGGTGGAGTGGTGCTAGTTGTCGATGATGAAGAGACCGTGCGCGAAGTGACATGCATGATGCTTGAAGAGATGGGCTTTGAAACGATCACGGCTGCTAATGGTGAAGATGGTTTAGCTCTGTATAAAAAACACCGTAACTCTATTTTGTTTGTATTCACTGATCTGACCATGCCACGTATGTGTGGTAAGGAGCTCTTTACGAATCTTAAACGTATTAACCCTGAGTGTCGGGTAATCTTAAGCAGTGGTTACAACTCAACAGAGGCCATTCAGCAGTTCTCCGGTAAGGGCTTGGCTGGTTTCGTACAAAAGCCGTTTACACCACATGCTTTAAGCGAAGAAGTGAAGAAAATACTTGGCGCGGGAGAGTGAGAATGTCTAAATATATTCTAATGTTTTTCTTTCTTATCCCTATGGTGATGCCGACCGCACATGCTGAAACCATCACGATATCAGGTTCAACGACAGTGAAGAAGTTCATTATGATGGCAGCTGAATCGTATGAAGAGCTGAATCCCAACTTGAGTATTAATATTAATGGTGCTGGTTCGAGTGCCGGGTTCGGGCAGATTTTGGATAAACGTGTTGATATTGGCATGATGAGTCGCGAATTAACGACGCGGGAGCAATCAACAATAGGCGATATAGAGCGTATTGCTGTAGCGGTGGATGCTGTCGCCGCAGTGGTTTCGCGAGAAGTCGAGCATGCTGGCCTGGTTCAACTGACCGTTGAGACTCTGGCGGGCATTTATCGTGGTCAAATCACCAATTGGAATCAGCTGGGGGGGCCTGACCGAGCGATTCTTCTTGTCGATAAAGATCTGCATCGCGGAACCCGTCATGTGTTCGCGGAATATGTATTGGGCTCACCAACAGCACCGGTGGCCTCAGATGCCATTATCCTGGAGTCGAATGATGATGTTGCCACGATTGTAGCCAGCAGTGACCAAGCCATAGCCTATCTCAGTGCTGCTTATGTCGATGAGTCTGTTCATGCATTGGCGCTTGAAATTGATGGGGAAGTTATTTCACCAAGCATAGACAACATCAGAAGCGGGGCTTACCCTATATTTCGCAAGTTATATTTACTGGTGCCCAGAGCCTCCTCAGAGCATGTACAAGGTTTTATTCAGTTTGTGATGTCGGTAAAAGGCCAGAAGATAGCGGCTAGGGCTGGCTATCTACCCATTCAGTAGTGATTCAGGATGTGATTTTACAGTCTTGTTAGAATGAGAGAAGCATTCATATCTGTAGATGCTGTGGTATCTTTGTTATAAAAGGCTTGCTTGGCACGCTACTTGTTACATACATTTGATCATTCTAGCTGTGAATGGGAGGCCATATCACATGGATAAAGAAATAATCAAATCGGTAATCGAAATTACCCGCAATCGTGACCTTGATTCGCTGGAGTGCAGCCTTGTTGCAACTTTGGCCGAATTGCTTCCAGCGACAGCTATCTCAATATACAAACTGCATGGAGAGCATGTTAGCGAGGGTTTTGATGAGGTCGTTAGCCTCACTATTACTGAGGCAGAGAAGGGCGATAAAAACTTTATATGGGATATTAAATCTGGCTGTATGATACTTGAAAAGCATGTGGAACAATGTCTATTGGACGTGCAATCAATCTCTTATCAATTGGATAAAACGACGACCCGTCTACTCATCCCGCTACATAATGAGAAGGATCTTTTTGGTGTGATCCGAATTGATAGCTTGAAAACGATTGATGCACATCAGTCCTCAATAGAAGGGCTGATTAAAATTTATGAAAACTACCAGTCCATTCTGCATGAAAGTGAACGGGATAAACTCACTCGCCTACTTAACCGGAGAACATTTGAGACTAAGCTGGGTCGATTGTTGAAATCACAGCAACAAGAGCAGGAGCAGTATTCATCACCGGAAAAGTTACTGGAGCGTAGAAAAAAGAAAGCCACATCCCATGCTTGGATGGCTATGGCTGATATTGATCATTTTAAGAGGATTAATGATAACTACGGTCATCTGTTTGGCGATGAGGTGTTGTTAAGACTGGCACAGTTAATGCGAAAATGTTTCCGGAGCTCAGACTTGCTGTTTCGATTCGGGGGGGAGGAGTTTGTCATTATTCTTGAACCCATTCCGTATGAGTCGGCGATACTCGTATTTGAACGTTTTCGTAAAACATTGGAAACATATGAATTTCCGCAACTTGGCTGCATTACAATTAGTATCGGGTTTGAGAAGATTTCGATCAATGATTTTCCCGATACGGTGTTAGAAAATATCGATAAAGCGCTCTATTATGCAAAAGAGCGTGGGCGTAACTGCGTGCATAATTACCAACAGCTGATTGAAGATGGTAATTTGCATGAAGTCGAGGCCAAAAGCGATGTCGATCTATTTTGACCTGCAAAGCAATTGTCAGCGATTTCTGCTCCACAGGAGCTTATCAAGTATTAGGGTCTCAATGGCCGAGTAGGGTGCCGGTGTCTGGAGCAGTGATCGGGCTAATTCATCTAACTCTTGCGGTGTAAGTGATCGCTGCCGTCGTTGCAGTTCTGTTTTAATCTGCTCAGATGTCATGGGGGGGAGTAGTACTGGCGTTGCATTGAGGTTTGAGCCGGGTAAAGCTGAACCATCAGAGTCTAAAAGAGCTTGATCGTAGCCTGATTCAGATACGCATAACAGGGCAATATGACGACGCTGTTTAATGGTGTTAAGTGTTTGAATAAAGTCACAGTGATAACCATTGCTGAGAACACCAGGGTATCGTAATTCATCAAAGTTATGCAGGATAAAAAGCTGTTTCTTGCCCTCTAATTCGATCCGATCAAGTAAAGATTCAAGCTTTTTAGGCGTTGGCTGAATCTCTGCTTCTTGCAGCGTCACTGCATTATAAAGTGCTTTAAAATCAGTCTTATAGTCACGTATGTTAATGAAAACTATTTTTAAGCTGGCAGGTAGGCTTTGACGTATATCCTGCAGTGTTCTTCGGCGTCCTTGGCCGTGAGGGCTGATCATATTGATGCTTTGGCCGCTTAGTAAACGCTTTATAAGCGAGGCTGTGAATTCAGGACGCAAATGATTACAGCAGATGGTCATCTGTCAGTCTTTATCAGACCAGTGGTTGCTGCGTCACACGCAGTGTTTGAGGCCGTGACATCAGTTGGTGAAGTTCATCTTCGGTGATAAGTTTTTTGTGAATGAGCAGCTGGATGAGCGCATCAAGCTGGTGTTGATTCACTGGATTGGCTGATGATATACTATGATTATCGGTTGAATTAGCTTTAGAACTCGTCGCAAGAGGCCCCTGTTGCATCATTTGAAGCAGATCATCATCGACTATACCTGTCGGTTTTAACGCGTGCTGTTTTTGATAAGCTTTGACAGCATCACGGGTGAATGCACCAAATAGCCCTGGTTGATCTTCCATGGGATAACCGGCTCGACTGAGTGATTCTTGCAGCATGGTGATTCTTTTACCGCGCATAAACATTTTAAGGGGCCTAGACATGATTCTCTCCGTACGCTTGATTGTCTGTGATGCGGATACTGGCGTTGCACAGGGCATGCTGACAAGTGGATTGAAAAATGAATACGATAGCGTTTGGACAGTTGGCGTAGCAGTTATATGGCGATAAACTTCTATATGAGAGGTGTACGATGATAGATCAACAGAAATGGTTTGCAGCAGCATCCTGTGGTGATGAAGATACGTTGAAGCAGGCAATTGCATCAGGGTTTGACGTGAATCTCAGAGATACAACAAAGAACACTGCTTTGCACTGTGCAACGAAACAGGCGCATGAGCACTGTATGCGTCTTCTTATTCAGTCGGGTGCTAATGTGAATGCTCAGAATGATTTTGATTCAACAGCATTGCATTTGACGGAAAAGAATATCGTAAGCATTCGTATTCTTTTAGAAGCCGGAGCTGATCCGAACATGAGGGATAAAGATTGGGATTATCCCTATTATTTCGCATTCTATGGTTCAATGACACGCGAACTCACCGAACTTTATATCAAGCATGGTGCGAATTTAATGTTATTCGATTCAAAATAATAACAGCATGAGTATGTTTCAGATACTGGTGAGCTGGTAAACGTGGCAAATAAGCAGAAAATATTAGCGCAAATGATTGATCAGCTGCAGGCTGACCTGTTAATGCTTGAACAGGCGGTTGAGCTTGCGCGCGATACTGCTACGCATAGCGATTGTCTGGGCTCCAGCAAATATGAAACGATGGGTTTGGAGGCCTCTTATCTGGCTCAGGGCCAAGGTATACGTCTACTGGAGGTGGAGCGGTCGTTGAGCTGTTTCAAAACACTGAAACTGTCAGAGCAAGTCACTACTGCTGTGTCGTTGTCGTCATTACTGCAGTTGGAAGATGATAAGGGTAGCCAGCAGATGTTATGGCTTGCCGCTATGGCAGGTGGATTAAAGGTGGAGTACGATGATATGATGGTTACTGTGATCACGCCTCAATCACCACTGGGACGTGCATTAATGGGTAAAAAGGCAGGGGATGAGTTGGAAATCAATATCGCTGGTGTGAATCGTAGTTATGAAATTTTGACGGTTTATTAAGCTAAGCGATCAGATATCAACACAACAGTTGTGGACTAATCATGATCTTCCTCATATGGTGAATGATGGTATGATGTCAGTACAAGTTGGAATTAGCCGGGTGAGCTATCGTTAACTGCAATTGAATGCGGGCTACTTATGATAACGGAAGTAAAAACGGAGGCAGAGGTGGAGTTAGCTTCTTATAGATTAATTACCACAAGCCATCTTGATGGTTGCCAGCAGGATAATCGAATAATTTTCCGATATACCATTCGTAGGCTTCATGTTTGCAGGGTCTTTGGCCAGATGGGGCTGCTTTTTCTCTCTGCTTCTCTCGTAATGTTGTTTATGGGCTCACTGGCTCAGGCTTCCTCCACTACAAGTGACATTCCTGCAGCGCTCCCACTGCATTCCCCAATACAAAAAGAGATTCTGATTGTTGGTAGCGAACAGGACTATCCACCCTTTGCCACAGGCATGACTGATGCCGAGGCAGGGGGCTTTACTGTTGAACTATGGAAAGCAGTGGCGGTTGAAGCCGGCTTGAGTTACATCATTCGTGTGAAGCCTTTTCGTGAAGTTCTTCAGGATTTCAAAGAAGGAAGGACTGATGTTGTGATCAATCTTGCGCGTTCAGAAGAGCGACAGCAGTTTGCCGATTTCACCGTTCCCCACGTTGTTGTCCACGGAGCCATTTTTGTGCGCAAGGGCGAGTCGAGTATTCGCACTGAGGATGACCTTGCAAATAAATCTATCATTGTTTTGCATGCTGATCTGGCGCACGACTATGCAGTGGCAAAAGGCTGGGGGCCACAGCTTGTTCTGGTGGATACCACGGCCGAAGGGTTCCGATTATTAGCATCCGGAAAGCATGATGCCATATTGATCGGCAAGCTGCCTGGCATGCAGACAGTTCTGGCCTTGGGGCTGACAGATATCGAAGCGTTGAAGATCAGAGCTGGATTTGCACAGAAGTTTGGATTTGCCGTACATGAAGGGCAATCTGATTTACTGGAGAAAATCAATGAAGGATTAGCGATTACCAAAGCCAACGGCACGTACGACGTACTGTACGAGGATTGGTTCGGCCTATATGAAGTCAAAGAAGTGACCTTGCTGGATTCTTTCAAGTATATCTTGCCGCTCATGTTGGTTTTTATTGGTATTGGGGGATATTTCTTCTATCGGAGACAAGACGAACGTCGAGAGTTCACGACAAAATTACAGTTTATCACAGACCATGCGCCAGTATTACTAGCTCAATGTGACAAAGGAAAATACTATAAATTCGCAAACAAGTCCTATGCTGGAACCTTTGGCCTAGAGCCGGCTGATTTGATTGGAAAGCATGCTCGGGAGATTCTTGGTGAAGAGAGCTTTGCTATTGCCCTACCTTACATGGAGATGGCTCTTTCAGGACAATCAACCATCTATGATTTAAAACTGCCAGAAACATCAAATGGAGTAAGTGTAGGCTCTGTCCACTACTCACCTGAATATGATAAGTCAGGGCATGTTGTTGGGTTTATTATTGCCGCTATTTCGGACATTATAGAGCGTAAGAAAGCAGAAGAAATGCTCCGGAAGCTGTCTCAAGCGATTGAGCAAGCGGGTGAAGCCATCCTGATTACTGATCTCAATGGCATCATAGAATATGTTAACCCTGCCTTTTCCGAACTCACCGGATATAGCCGTGATGAAGCCATTGGGAAGAATTCGCGGATGCTGCACAGTGGAAAGCAACCAGCGTCCTTTTATGAAAAAATGTGGAAAACTATTCTGAGTGGTAATGTCTGGCATGGAAAAGTGACCGATAAGAAAAAGGACGGCACTAGCTATCCTGTCATGGAAACGATTTCACCGATTAAGAATGAATTGGGTGAAGTCACTCACTTTGTCGGCCATCAGCAAGACTTAAGCGACAACGAAGAACTTGAAAATAAATTCTACCAGGCCCAGAAGATGGAGGCGCTTGGAACGCTCGTTGGAGGCATTGCCCATGAATTTAATAACACATTGGCGGGGGTGACCGGCAACCTTTATTTGGCAAAAAGGGGAGCCTCAGAGCTACCTAATGTGATCGAAAAATTGAATACCATCGAGAAACTTTCGTTCAAAAGTGCTGACTTGATTAAAAACCTGCTTTCTTTTGCGCGCAAAGGATTTGTTCGGAAAAGATCTATTGAATTTAGCTCATTTCTAAAAGAGATTATAAAAATTCATCAAATCTCAATGCCGGAAAATATCAAACTCGATTTAGATCTTGAAACAGACCCTGAGAGCATGATAGTCAACTGGGATGCAAACCTTCTTCAGCAGGTAGTAATGAACCTTATCAACAACGCGCGAGATGCTTTGAAAGGTATCGATAAGCCTTTGATTACAATTAAATTAAGGAAGTTTTTCGCTGATGCTGAATTCCTTACCAGCCATCCTGAAAGCGAGGCTGATAAGTTTGCTTGCCTCTCCATAAAAGATAATGGAGTGGGTATCAATGCAGCTGATCTGCCACATATTTTTGAACCTTTTTATACGACCAAGGAAGTTGGCAAAGGTACAGGGCTAGGCCTATCTATGGTAACAGGAGCAATCCAAACTCATCAAGGCTATATAGACGTGGAGAGTAAGGGAGGCGAAGGCTCTCTCTTTGAGGTTTATCTTCCGTTGATAGAGAGAGAGGAGGTCACGGCTCTCTCTAAGCAGGAGGAGCTCGCTGAGTATGAGATAAATGAGACAATTCTGTTGGTAGATGATGAGTCTCATATTCTTGATGTTGGAAAAGAACTTCTGGAAGCTTTGGGTTATCAGGTACTGGTGGCTTCAGATGGTTTAGAGGCGGTTGAAATATTCAAAGCCAATAGGGATGAGGTTTCTATCGTGATTACGGATATCATGATGCCAAAGCTTGGTGGTGTTGAATCGGTTGAACTTATCAAACAGATACGATCTGACATTAAAGTCATTTTTACCACGGGCTATAACAAAGAAGAGGAACTGCTGGGGGATATCTATACTAGCGAGGCTATTATTCTTTATAAACCGTACGATATCGATGAACTGAGAAGAACCATCAGTAGCGAGTTGGCCTCTTAGAGCTTGTCAGCATTATTGATTGCGATGGTGTAGTGCTATGTTGATGGGCTCGATTTCTGTACTGAGCGGAAACATCTAAGAGCTTGTTTTTTGGGGATGGTATATGAAAAAAGTCCAAGAATATAAAGGTAAAGAAATCATTGTCTGTTTTGATGCTTCTCGATGCATTCACTCAGGAGAGTGCGTGCGAGGGCTTCCTGAAGTGTTTCTGAAAAAAGTAGAAGGTCCGTGGATTCAACCTGATGCAGCAGATGTTAATGAGCTGACAAAGCTGATCGAAACTTGTCCTTCTGGTGCTCTCTGTTACGAGAAAAATGATCAGACTGAAGCGATGCCCGAGATCAATAGGATCAAAGTTGAAAGCGATGGGCCATTAACCATCTATGCTGATTACAGTCTCAATGGCATCCAAGCAGAATCACCACGGGCCACGCTTTGTCGTTGTGGTGCGTCGAAGGTCAAACCCTATTGCGATGGTTCGCATGAAGAGGTTGGCTTTAGCGATAAGGGTGAAGTTACAGCCTTCAATCCTGATGATAAACAAGAGTCTGGCATCGTGGAGATCAAGGCACTAAAAAATGGGCCTCTATATTTGCTCGGTCCACACTGCATCTGTGATGCTGCAGGCTCTATTGCTCGCGTGTGCTATAAAATTACCCTGTGTCGATGTGGAGTCTCAAAGGTGAAGCCTTACTGCGATGGATCTCATGCAGGCATTGGTTTTAAAGCTGATTGAAGCGGGCGTTGATTAATAGTAAATCTGATGGGCTGCGACATCTTTTGTGACAACGGCATTGGCTCCGATAATTGCACCATCTCCAATATGGATACCCGGTAGTACTTTGGCACCACCTCCAATCCATACATCATCACCAATATGCACAGGCCTCGCATAGCAGACACCTCGCCTTCGCGCCTCGATCTCTTTGGGGTGCTCTGAGGTATAGATATGAACACCGGGGCCAAGCAATACATTATCCCCAATGTTGATCATGGCCGCATCAAGTAAAACACAGTGAAAATTGGCATAAAAATTAGTGCCAACTTGTATGTTGATACCATAATCACATTGAAAACCCGGCTCCAATACACAATTCCCCAAGGCTTTAAAAAGGCGTTTGATGTGTTTCATGTTCCCCAGGCTAGGGTGCGCATTGTATTTGGCACAGGCTAATCTGGCGCGTTCGCGCAGTTGTCGAAGCTCAAGATCCAGACAGTTATAATGTTGACCTGTGATCATCTTTTCTAATTCACTCATCGACTCACTTTATCCCTTTGTTCTGCATTCATCCACATGAGACTCATCAAGAGGACAGCGTGATTGTTTATATTGTGACAGGAAAGTTCCCACTCTTATTGTTTACGGATCGCTAGTTAAAACGATCTACTCTATGCAGGACTTTAGCAGCTACATATCTACGTCATTCAGGTATGCCTTTAGCCGAAATCCATTGTGCGGAAAAAAAATGGTTTCCCCTCGGGGGCTCTCTCTCGCTTTGCGATTCACCTGATCTGCCGCAAGCAGCGTTCATCTTGCCTGAGAGGCTCACTCATGCAAGATGAACGCATCAACTTTTTATTTTAGATCGTTTTTCATTATACGTGAGATGCCCGCAGTGTTTTAGTGCTAAAAACACAAAGCCCACGGACTTTCATCCATGGGCTTTGTGTTGTACAGATTCTAATTGCAGAGTTTTACTGAATATCGTTGTTAGGAATAACCAGCATTTCTACACGACGGTTCAACTGCATGCCTGCTTCGGTATCATTGGATGCGCGCGGCTGAGCCTCACCACGTCCTTCGACGCCAATTCGGTTCGATGCCAGCCCACGATCCATCAAATACCATTTTACAGCCTGAGCGCGCTGTTCAGAGAGCTGCTGGTTGTATTGTGCAGAGCCACGACTATCGGTGTGACCGGTGATATTGATGGTGGTGCGTGGGTATCGGCTCAAAATATCAGCAACCTTGTTCAGTGTGTTATGGAAAGCCGGTGTTAATTTGGCGGAGTTGGAAGCAAATGAGATTTCGCTATTCATGGTGATTTTGAGATTTTCATTTTGCAAACGTTGAATCTCAATCTGACTTCTGCGCTGCTCTTCAGCCAGTGCCTGTTTAAATTCCTGTTCCTGTTTGTCCATATACATACCGGTACCTGCACCAAGTGCACCACCTGCAGCTGCTCCCATCAGAGCACCGCGCAGAGCACCACCGGAATGATCTTTCTGGTGTCCAATTACTGCACCGGCAAGAGCGCCCAGGGTGGCACCAATAGCAGCATTTTGTTTGGTGTTTTTGTTTGGATCGTTCTGGTCAATTGGGCTGCTGGCACAACTGGTTAAAACAAATCCTGCTGTGATGGCAATGAATGCAATTCTTTTCATTTTTTATTCTCCGTGTTCTTCAATTCAATTCACTTGGATCATGATCGTTTAATAAAACTCAATGGTAACTTATTCAGTACGCTTTAAAATTTGCCGCAATAGAACTTTGAATGGATGCACGAAGGGTATGAAATATTCAAAGTGTTTCCATATCAGTGTTTATCTCGTTCATCTGTGGTTTCATTGACTGTACTGAACAGTTACACTCAATGTAGCCAAATCTTATAGCGTATAATCAACAAACCCAAGTGGAATAAACGCACCGCTAGTGAATCACAGACTCTTTTTATTTTTTGCGACTAGGTTCGTTTTTATTCAGACTGGCGCAATGGAAGAATCGACACTCAGACTCATTGTTTTTTTCTCTATCTTAATAGTCATGGCGCTGGCTGAATTTATACGGCCTCGACGTGTCTTGATCATGGCCTATCAGCGCTGGCCGGCTAATTTAGGTGTTATTGTATTGGATGTTTTGATTGCACGGATTGTCTTGCCCGCTGGCGCAGTAGGAGCCTCCCTATGGGCTCTTGAACACGATGTTGGGCTGTTCAATTGGTTGGGGTGGAATGATGCTGTTACATTTGTTTTAGTCGTGATTTTGCTGGATCTGGTGGTGTATGGTCAGCATATGTTGTTTCATCGAATACCACTGTTATGGCGTCTGCATATGGTGCATCACGCGGACCGGGAAATTGATGTTTCGACCGGATTACGCTTTCATCCCATAGAAATTCTACTATCGATGTTTATTAAAATGAGCGTTGTAGTATTGCTGGGGGCCCCCGTGTTGGCTGTTGTGATCTTTGAAATGATACTCAATGCTATGGCTATGTTTAACCATGCTAATTTTAGATTGCCTCTAAAGTTCGACGCTTTACTGCGCATGCTGGTGATTACCCCGGATCTGCACCGTATTCACCACTCCATCATCAAAAATGAGACCAATAGCAATTATGGATTTAATTTATCGCTCTGGGATCGTATATTTGGTACCTATCGTGCTCAACCACAACTGGGGCATGATGATATGGTGATCGGATTAGAGCATCTGCAGGATGCGCCGACGCATCGCATTGATTTTATGCTGCGCTTGCCGTTTTGCGGTGAAATCGGCCAGTATCCGATGCCGATGACAAAACCAGCTAAACAACGCGAGGGAAACAAAGATGTGCGATAGTAAAGTGAACCGCTGCGAATGCGTCCACAAAACATTCGAACAGTTAAAGTCTTTTGATAGTTTTGAGGCAGCACAAGCAGCTACCGGTTGTGGAGCCGAATGCGAAGGTTGTACCCCCTACATCAAACTGATGTTCGCCAGTGGTGAAAGCGAGTTCGATATTGAAGATCCACGTTTAACTGATTATGAATAGCAGGGATGATCGAGGTGGGCATATGTTGATTGCTGCGGCTGCTTTTGTCGTTGTGATTGCAGGCATGCAGGCAGCGGCTTCGCTGTTGGTGCCTTTTTTGCTGGCTGCATTTGTTGCGATCATCTGTTTGCCGCTATTAAACTTTTTAATCAAAAAACAGTTTTCTGCAGGTCTGTCGGTATTGATCATTACACTGGCTATCGTATTGATTGGGGTGGTGGTCGGTGCTTTTGTAGGTTCATCACTGGCAGATTTTTCACATAATTTACCAGGTTATCAGGAACGCCTGAAACTGTTGACCGCCAATAGTTTTAATTGGCTTGCAGCTATGGGGATTGCAACATCATCACAAGCGATGCTGGAGGTGTTGGATCCATCCGCTGCGATGGGCATGGCAGGCCAACTGCTATCCGGACTAGGTAATGCATTGGCGAATACTTTTCTGATTGTGCTTACAGTGATATTTTTGTTGGTGGAAGCAACGGCATTGCCACATAAATGGGCTGCAATGGGTAAAGATGCACCCTCGGTCTCCAGCTTTGAAGCATTTGTAGCCAGTGTCAGCTCCTATTTTGCCATTAAGACATGGATCAGTCTGGCTACAGGTCTGTTTATAGCCATCTGGTTAGCCCTTATTGGAGTAGATTATCCCTTGTTATGGGGATTGGTGGCATTCCTGTTCAATTTTGTGCCGAATATCGGTTCGATTATTGCTGCCGTTCCTGCTCTGTTGTTGGCGCTGGTGCAGCTGGGTGGCGGAGACGCATTAGTGGCCAGCTTGGGCTATGTGATTGCCAATGTGGTGATGGGTAATGTCATTGAACCGAAATATATGGGCAAAGGAGTAGGTTTATCTACGCTGGTCGTCTTTATTTCTCTGGTATTTTGGGGATGGGTGCTGGGCCCTGTGGGTATGCTTCTCTCAGTGCCTCTAACCATGATTATCAAACTGGCTCTGGAATCAAAGCAGGAGACACAATGGTTAGCGATACTGTTGGGGCCTGATATTAAGGTAAGCAATACGAAAACGGCAAAAAACTAACGATTGGAAAGCTCTTTATTTCATACAATATGAGTTGAATGAGTGGCTATACCAATGGATAGATAAGATGAAGGGTGACAATCTTTGACACATTGCGATTCTGTTTCTAAGCTGACAAACATGAATATCAATGGTAAAACCAAGACCTATGGCATCATCGGATGGCCTGTAGAACACTCGTTATCTCCGCTCTTCCAGTCCGATTTTCTTGAATTAAAAAATATCAATGCGGTGTATGTGCCATTCGCAGTGGCACCTGAATTGCTCACAGAGGCTATGCAAGGATTGTGGGCACTGGGTGTGGAAGGATTTAATGTGACCGTTCCACATAAAGAATCTATTTTTCAGTTGGTTGAGGCTGATGCTGATGCCAAACATATTGGTGCCATCAATACCGTTCGTCGCAGCGCTAAGGGTTGGCAGGCAACCAACACAGATTGGCGTGGGTTTAAAGCAGTCGTTGAAGGATTAGGCGTAGATATGGCAGATCAACAAGCACTGCTATTTGGCGCCGGTGGTACTTCGCGTGCCGTACTGCATGCCTTATCTGAACTTAAAGTAGGCAAGGTGATGATCTGTAACCGTAATCCTGATCGTTTAGCTGCCCTGGTCGAGTTTGCCCAAGCCACTTACCCGAGCATGAATATTGAACCGCTGTTCTGGCATCAGGATGATGTCGAGCGTATTTGTTTGGATTCTGCACTGCTGATCAATACTACCAGCATAGGTTTAAAAGCGGGGCAGACCTTTCCATTTATATTATCGGGGCAAGGTATAGCGATTGATGCTGTCTATCGGCCTGATGGTAAAACGGCTTTTGTTGAAGCCGCATCACTGGCGGGACGTGCCGCTGTAGACGGGCTGCCCATGTTAATAGCACAGGGTGCTGCTGCTTTTGCATGGTGGCATGATTGTGAAGTACCGGATATGACTCAGGCCTTACATCAGATTCAGCTTGATGTCGGCCGCAATCCCATCGTTCTCTCAGGTTGGGTGAAGTAGGGATGAGTTCCTCTCGATTGGGTGATATTTTACTTAAACATAAGCTTATTAATCGAGAACAGTTGGATCTGGTCATGCGTGAATCAAAACTGCACGGGGAGACCATGACAACGCAGTTGGTTCGTCAGAATATCATGACGGATCTTGAGTTAGTGAAATTTATGGCGCGTTCATTTGGTTGCCCGGTCATTGATCTGGACAAGGTCGAAATAGAGGCAGATATCATCAATATCCCTGTTGATGTGCTGCGTAAAAACATGGTTTTGCCACTAAAAAGGATAGGTAATGTTCTTAAACTGGCTGTCATTGATCCATACAACATTAATGGTCTGGATGAAATTTCATTCATAAGTGGCTGTAAAATAGATGTAATTATTGCTGATGAAAAACAGATAAGCAGAAAGATTGATGAATTGAATGATAATGATTCACACCTACAGCAGGTGATGGCTGACCTTGGTGCGATGGATGTGGAAGTGGTGGACACGCGCGAGGAGGATATTGATGAATATTCTCTTTCGGCAGAAATTGAAGCTGCTCCTGTAGTTAAACTGGTTAACCTAATTTTGATGGATGCCATTAAACGTGGCGCTTCAGATATTCATATAGAACCGTATGAGAAAGTGTTACGTGTGCGTTATCGTATCGATGGTGTTTTGCATGAAATCATGCGGCCCAATATGAAAATGCGTGATGCGATTGTGTCACGTTTGAAAATCCTAGCTCGGTTGGATATTTCAGAACGACGTTTGCCGCAGGATGGACGCATTAAATTGCGTTTATCACGCGCCAAAACGGTTGATTTTCGTTTGTCAGTTTTGCCCACGCTGTTCGGTGAAAAAGTGGTCATGCGTCTGCTTGATCCATCGAGTCTGCAGTTGGATATGACCAAGTTGGGCTATGATCCACAATCATTGATATGGTTAAAAGATGCGATTCACCAACCTTATGGCATGGTATTGGTGACCGGGCCAACAGGTTCAGGCAAGACGGTTAGTTTGTACTCTGCCGTGTCAGAACTGAATCAACCCGGCGTTAATATCTCAACGGCTGAAGATCCTGTTGAATTTAATTTTATGGGCATCAATCAGGTCAATGTACAAGCTGACATCGGTTTGGATTTTCCGGCTACACTGCGTTCATTCATGCGGCAGGATCCAGATGTGATCTTAATTGGTGAAATACGCGATCATGATACAGCTGCCATTGGTATCAAAGCTGCACTCACTGGTCATATGGTATTGGCAACCCTGCATACCAACGATGCGCCTTCAACGATGACGCGTTTGGTGAATATGGGGATTGAATCCTTTTTGGTTGGCTCCGCAATTAATCTGATTTCGGCCCAGCGTCTGGCACGTCGTATTTGTTCGGATTGTAAAATGGATTTACACATTCCAGCGGCCGCTCTGCTTGATGCTGGTGTACTTGAAACGGACTTGGCTGATTTTAAAACGATGATCGGTAAGGGGTGCCAAACCTGCAGTGGAACGGGTTACAAAGGGCGAACAGGAATTTATCAGGTGATGCCTGTTTTTGATGAAATACGTGAAGCCGTTTATGCGGGTGCTAACTCAGATGAAATAAGTGCGATTGCCGTCAGCAAAGGTGTGAAGACATTACGCATGGCAGCTTTGGAAAAAGTAAAAGCAGGTGAGATCTCTTTAGAAGAGTGTTTACGCGTTACGGTGGCGAACTGATGCTGATAATCGACAGCATGAATAATGGTGATGAGATATGGAATTAATCTGATGGCAATATTTATTTGGACTGCAAAAAACAAACAGGGAATGGCCGAAAGTGGTGAGATTGAAGCCACCAACCGTGAAATTGCAACGGCAATTATACGGCGTAAAGGCTTGCTGGATGTCAAAGTTAAAAAGAAACCTGTTGAGATCGTGCTGTTCCCAGAAAAGGTTGATGACAAAGATATCTCTGTCTTCTTTCGGCAGCTCTCCACTATGATCAATGCTGGTCTGCCGCTGGTGCAATGCTTTGAATTGGCGGAGCGTGGTGCAGAAAAAAAAGCCATGATCAAGTTACTCAAAGATGTACGTCAAAACCTTGAGGGTGGTAATCCGTTGGGTGAAACCATGCGCAAGTTTCCGGATGAGTTTGATCGATTGACCTGTGCTTTGATTGAGGCTGGTGAGCAGGGTGGTATTCTCGATACCATTCTGTTGCGTCTATGCATTTATAAAGAGAAAGCACTCAGTCTCAAAGCCAAGATTAAATCGGCCATGGTTTATCCCATCGCGATTCTGGTTGTCTCATTTATCGTGACATCGATTTTAATGATTTTTGTTATTCCAATTTTCAGCGAAATGTTTTCCGACCTTGGTGGTGAGCTTCCCCTTCCTACCCAGGTCGCCATGTCGATCTCTGACGTGTTCGTGGAGTTTTGGTATCTTATTATTGGTGCGCCAATCTTAGTGGTTTTTGCGATCAAATCGTTATATCAAACGACCGATGGCCGTTATCAACTCGATAAGTTGCTATTGGCGCTACCTGTGCTTGGCGATGTATTACGCAAAGCATCCGTTGCGCGCTTTTGTCGCACCTTTTCAACCTTAACTGCTGCTGGGGTACCTATTCTGGAAGCACTCGACACTGTGGCTGAAACGTCTGGAAACGTGGTGATTGAGAAAGTGATTCTCTCTTCCAAAGAGTCAATCTCTCAGGGTCAAACGCTGACCGCACCATTAGAAGCGAGTAAAATATTCCCTCTGATGGTGACTCAAATGATCTCTATAGGTGAGCAGACAGGTAGCATGGAAGATATGCTGGGCAAAATTGCTGATTTTTATGAAGAAGAGGTCGATACTGCGGTGAATAATATGCAACAATTGATGGAGCCGCTAATTATGGCTTTTCTTGGTGTAGTCATTGGTGGTCTGGTGGTTTCTATGTATCTGCCTATTTTCCAGATGGCTTCGCTCGTCTGATCGTAATCTATTACGCTATGGTCTCGCCAAGCGCTTTATGACTTTCCGTAATCACTGATGTCTGATGGCGTTGCTAAATCTATGCTGCAGATAATGCTATTGCGTCTGTTGGCCGCTGTTGCAATCGCATCTGTGATAGCAATTTGGTTCTACCCTATGTCCGACCCGATTCAGCAAACCTTGATGATTACTGCCGGCATTGTCTGTCTGCTGTTTCTATCATTGCAGTCGGCTCTTAGCTTTTCAGAGCTTTCACTCGTGAGTCAGCGGGGCATCCAGTATGCCTCCGATGCTATTGCTGCAACGCTTTTGATTCTTGCCTCCGGAGGCATATTAAGCCCATTCGCTTTTTTACTTGGCCTGATCGTGATTGCTTCAGGAACCCATGCTCAGCGAGTGTTACCTTTACTGATTACTGCTTTGACATGTATGGGCTATTTGGTAGCTGTGTATGGTGAACTGTGGCTGATGCATGGCAGTGCTTTAACGGCACAACAGGCTCTGCAAGTACTCTTGCAGGTCTCTGCACTGATGCTGGTGGGTGGAGTGATGGCATTTATTGCCCGGCGCCATGCGAGTTTAAGCGCCAGCAGTGATCAAGCGCTGCGTCAACATAAGAAGCTCAAAGATCTGCATGATAGAATTATGGCCGAGATGCGTGAAGGGGTGATTCTGCTGGATCAGCAGCTGAACTATATTGATATGAATATAGCCGCCACCGTCTTACTGAAACGGGATCCGCTCGACTCACTGCTGTTGTTTGCACCCTTAGCTCAGTTTTTTCATCAGGTGCGTGAGCAAGGTTCAGCATCGCATGCATTTCAGTGTGAATATAGCAGTCAGAAACAGACACTGCTGCTGGCAGTACGGCGTCTATCTGCTGAGGAGCAGGCGATCTGGCTGTTAACTGTTGTGGATATCAGTGAAGTGAGACAACTTGAAGAGCAGTTGATTCAACAGGAAAAAATGGCAGTACTGGGGCAGATGGCGGCGATGCTGGCGCATGAAATACGCAATCCGATTCAGACCATGACCTACGGCCTGGAAATTATGGCCAAGAACCCTGACAGTGTTGTTGAGATGCAAAGTATATTTCATGATGAGATGTTACGTCTGAATCGACTGGTGAATACCATGTTACAATACTCTAAACCATTGCATGCATCTGATGCTCTAAGCTTTATGCCCGAGTTGATTAAAGCCTCATTGCAGCAGGTTGATTCACAACATCGAAATGAGGTTATATGGGACTGTCAGGTGAATGAGTTATACCTTGATGGCGACCATTTCCGTTTGGTGTTGGATAATCTTTTGTCTAATGCTCTGAAAAATCGTTCTGATCAAGATAGTCAGATAGGGCTTAAATTGAGTGCTGATGAAAACCGTTGGATCTTGGAAGTGAGCAATACCGGGGAGATAGAGCCTTCAGTACGCGAGCAGCTATTTGAGCCCTTTATCAGTGGATATGCTTCTGGAGTAGGGCTGGGTTTGGCGATTGTGCAACAGGTCTGTACGGCCAATAATTGGTTAGTCGATATGAATGCAGATACAGGTGTGATTTGTTGTTCTGTTCGTGGAGCTTTGCATGAGGATCATGAGATGATGAACGGTGTGGAGGGAGGCTGAGCATGGCTGAGATTTTGCTGGTAGAGGATGAGGCTAATGCGCGTAAAGTATTGTCGCTGGGGCTGGAATTGCAGGGGCACCAGATCACGGCCTGCGGATCATCGATAGAAGCCGAGCAGCTGCTTAAGAAGCAGCCCTTTGATGTGGTATTAACAGATCTGCGTATGCAGGGGCGTGATGCGGGTTTGGATGTCATCACCGCCAGTCGAAGTATTCAACCATATGCCAAAGTGCTGTTGCTCACAGCATATGCCAGTGCAGAGACAGCTGTTTTGGCGATGAAAGAGGGAGCCTTTGATTATTTAACCAAGCCGGTATCCGTCGAAGAACTGGCTGCTGCGGTGGAGAGAGCTCTATTTGAAGTCGGGTCTCTTGCCGCTGAAGTAAAGGGCGCTGTGACTGCTACTGATTTAAATGCAGATAGTGAGACGTTGATCGGCGATTCACTGCCAATGCAGCGGGTACGTCAGCGTCTGGATAGGGCTGCCAAATCTGAGTTCACGATACTTGTTTCTGGCGAGTCAGGCACCGGTAAAGAGTTGGCGGCTCGATTTGTACATGCGCATTCGCCACGCGCTAAGGGGCAATTTGTTCCCGTACATTGCGGTGCTATTCCTGAGGGACTATTTGAATCGGAGCTCTTTGGGCACCGTAAAGGCTCATTTACAGGTGCCGAGTTTGATCGTCAGGGATTGATTGAATCTGCTTGTGGCGGCACACTCTTTTTGGATGAAGTCGGAGAGTTGCCGGCTTCGGTACAGGTGAAGTTGCTTAGGGCTCTGCAGGAAAAGAGGATTCGTCGTGTCGGTGATGACCAGGAGCGCGATGTTGATCTGCGTGTGATTGCTGCAACCAATCGGGATCTGGAGTCCGAGGTGGAACAAGGGCGCTTCCGCGAAGATCTGTTTTTTCGCCTCAATGTGGTACCTGTTCATATGCCAGCACTTCGACAGCGCAGTGAAGACATTCCTCTGTTAGCCAAGCGAATTGTACGTCAATGTAGTGCAGGAAAGGTTCGATTGGATGAGAGATGTTTACCCTATTTAAGCAAACTTCCTTTTATGGGCAATGTACGTGAGCTGGAAAATTTAATGCAGAGAATGCTGGCTCTCTCCGATGGTGGGGACCTTGATATTGCTCTGCTGGATGAAATGTATTCAGGTGTTCATAGTCAGCCATCTATTTCATTGAGTAGTATGCAGGCGCAGGGTGATAGTCTGGATAGTTTAATGGCAGCAACTGAGCAGCAATTGATTGATGAGGCACTGGCTAAAACCGGTGGTAATATTACCAGGGCGGCCAGTGAGTTAGGTATCAGCTTTCGCTCCCTGCGTTATCGTTTAAAGAAACCGGCACAAGCAGAGGATGAAGCATAATGGGAATCGAGTTAGTTATATTGATCGGAATCGTGGGGGCAATTGTTGGTAGTTTTGCCAATGTCTGTGTGCACCGTATCCCGCGTGGCGAGTCCATTGCATTTCCGGGTAGTCATTGTCCGCACTGTAATCATGCTATTGCAATCTATGATAATATTCCTCTGTTATCATGGTTGATACTGAAGGGAAAGTGTCGCCACTGTAGTCATGCTATTGCCTGGCGTTATCCTGTTATGGAGCTGGTGATGGGCCTTAGTTCAGCCGCTTTAGCCTCTCATTATGGCCTCACCCCAGAACTGTTACCCGCACTTAGCCTGTTCTTCCTATTATGGGTGTTAAGTGTGATAGATCTGGAAACATATCTGTTACCCAATGTTTTGACCTATCAGGGTATTGTGATTGGCTTTCTTTTCTCATATTGGTTGGGTGATTGGCAATCGTCACTGATTGGAATCATCGCTGGATACAGCCTATTCTGGTTGGTGGCTCGGCTGTTCTTGATGGTGACTGGGCGAGAAGGCATGGGCTATGGTGATTTCAAGCTATTGGCTATGCTAGGGGCCTTTATGGGTTGGCAGGCTCTACCCTTCATTGTTCTTGCTTCATCGGTAGTGGGTACCGTTGTCGGTCTTATCTTTCTTGTGCTGGCGAAGCGAGGTTTACGTGCAGAAATACCATTTGGGCCCTATTTGGCGATGGCAGGTATGATCTGGTTTGTTTGGGGTGACTCTATTCTCGGTTGGTATGTTCGATTTGGCGGCTTGAGCGCTTAAAGACTCAACCATGAGCATAAAAAGAGTCGGCCTGACAGGTGGTATCGGTAGTGGAAAGAGCAGTGTGGCTGCGATTTTTGCCAAGCTTGGTGCGCCGGTACTGGATCTGGATATGGTCGGACGCTCTGTTGTAGGGCCGGGTTCGGCAGGTTTAAATGCACTCAGAGATAAATTTGGTGAGTTTATATTGGATAGTGATGGTTCATTAAATAGAGCCGCATTAGCACAGCACTGTTTTGCGGATGCTGGCGAAACGAACAAACTGAATAGGATCTTGCACCCCTTAATTCGGCAGGCTGAAGATCAGTGGTTAGCCTTGCAGCAAGGGAGCTATGCCATCATTGAAGCATCGGTGTTGTTGGAGTCTGGTGGTGCTGATCGCATGGATGTAGTGCTTGTCATTTTGGCTGATACGGATCTAAGACGGAAACGTGTTCTGCTCAGAGGAGATCGAAACTGCCACCAGTTTGATGCGATTGTCGATAGGCAATGCAGCGATGAACAACGTAAAAGCTCAGCTGATGTGATCCTTGAAAACAGCAGTGATTTAGAAGCTTTAAAGCAACAGGTTGATCTAATACACAAGCAGCTATTAAGGCGATTTAAGGATTGACCTTCTCGTTGGCTAAACCTGAATAAACGCCTCGTATCTATTTATGCCAGTAACAAAAAAGGCCCATCCACATCGTGGACAGGCCTTTTTGTTAATCGTGTAGAGACTTAGCTCTTCGGTGTGGCGCGTTTGCGTTCATTTTCTTTGAGCTTACGTTTACGCAGGCGAATCGATGTCGGAGTAATTTCAACCAACTCATCATCTGCGATGAATTCGATTGCACGCTCAAGGCTTAGCTTCATAGGTGGAATCAGGTCAATGGACTCATCTTTACCAGATGCACGTACGTTGGTCAGCTTCTTCTCTTTGATAGGGTTAACGGTCATATCAGAATCGCGGCTGTTGATACCGATGATCATGCCTTCATACAGTTTCTGACCAGAACCGATAAACATCTTACCACGTTCCTGCAATTTCCACAGTGCGAAAGCAACAGACTCACCATTCTCCATCGAGATCAATACACCATTGGTACGGCCTGGAAGAGCACCGATATATGGGCCATAGGCATGGAATACATGATGCATGATGCCTGTACCACGGGTGTCAGTAAGGAATTCAGAGGTGTAACCAATCAGGCTACGGGTAGGGGACATGAACTCGATGCGAGTAGAGCCATCTTTATTGGTCTCCATAGAGGTCATTTCTGCGCCACGTTTGCCCAGTTTTTCGATCACAGAACCCTGATACTCAGCTTCAACATCAACAGTAACATGCTCGTATGGTTCTTGTTTAACACCATCAATGCTGCGAATAATTACTGTTGGGCGTGAAACGGCCATTTCGAAACCTTCACGACGCATGGTTTCCAACAGGATACCAATATGTAGCTCGCCACGACCAGATATTTTATAAACATCGGCAGAGTCGGTCTCTTCAACGCGCATAGCCACATTGGTGCGGATTTCACGCATAAGGCGATCACGAATCTGACGTGTAGTGATCAACTTACCTTCAGTACCAGCCAATGGAGAGTTATTTACATGCAGTTCCATCGACAGCGTCGGTTCATCCACGTGGATAACCGGTAGTGCAACTGGGACTTCCTTGCAAGCAATAGTCTCACCAATATTGATATGTTCGATGCCTGCAATAGCAACGATATCGCCAGCTTTAGCTTCCTCAATTTCAATGCGGTTGAGGCCAAGGAAACCAAGCAATTTGCTGACCTTATAGTTTTCTGTAGAAGAGTCGGCATGTACAACTGTGATTGTTTCACCAGTTTTAACGCGTCCATTGGCGATACGACCAATCACGATACGGCCGATATATTCATCCCAGTCCAGTGTGGTAGCCAGCATCTGCAATGGTGCTTCAGGATCACCTTCAGGTGATTCAACGTGGTCGATAATAGTATCAAACAGGCAGATCAGGTTGTCGGACTCTTCAGAGAGATCTAGCATGCCATAGCCGTTTTTAGCTGAAGCATAAACAACTGGGAATTCCAACTGCTCATCAGTTGCGCCAAGGGAAGCAAACAGATCGAAGGTAAGGTCAACTACGGAATCCGGATCAGCGCCTTCACGGTCGATTTTGTTTACTACAACAATTGGCTTCAGGCCAAGTGCCAATGCTTTTGAGGTAACAAATTTGGTCTGAGGCATCGGGCCTTCACGTGCATCAACCAACAGTACCACGCCATCAACCATATTCAGGACACGTTCAACTTCGCCGCCGAAATCAGCATGGCCAGGTGTGTCGATGATGTTGATGTGCGTATCACCATAACGAATTGCTGTGTTTTTTGCAGTAATAGTAATGCCACGCTCTTTTTCAAGGTCATTGGAATCCATAACGCAGGTTTCCATATCAGCGCGGAGATTATCCATAGTACCTGACTGCTTCAGCAGTTCATCTACCAGTGTGGTTTTGCCATGGTCAACGTGGGCGATGATGGCAATGTTGCGTAATTTGCGGGACATATATTATTACCTCTAATTCTAAGTGGCGCGCATAGTAGCGTTTCACGAGTCAGATGGAAGTAATAAGATTTTATAACTAAACAAGTTTTCACCGTAGAGGACGGAAAGGCACGCAATGGAAAAATAAAAAACAGTGGCAAATAGCCTGGGTAACGCGCGACGGAATAAAGCCTGATAGAAGCACGGAATTATGAATTACCTGACTTTGCGTATCTTTGCGGTGAAAAAAACAGTGATTACGAAGGAAGCGTAAGGATTTCACAACCGGTTTCAGTCACAACCAGGGTGTGCTCGAATTGCGCGGATAGTGATTTATCACGTGTGACAACGGTCCATTTGTCGCCCAGTAGTTTTACCGCTGCTTTACCAATGTTCACCATAGGTTCGATGGTGAAAACCATACCCGCTTTTAGTTTCAAACCGGTATTTACTTTACCGTAGTGCAGTACCTGTGGATCTTCGTGGAACACTCGGCCAATGCCATGACCACAGTATTCACGCACCACCGACATTCGCTCGCCTTCGACATAGCTTTGAATTGCATGACCAATATCGCCCAGAGTAGCGTCGGGACGCACCTGTGCGATGCCAAGCTCCAAAGCTTTACGTGCCACTTCAACTACTTTTTCAGTGCGAACTTTTGGTTTACCAACGTAAAAGGTTTTGCTCGTATCACCATGCCAGCCGCCCAGAATAGTGGTGACATCTACATTGATAATATCACCATCTTTGAGTTTTTTATTACCAGGGATACCATGACAGACCACATGATTCACTGATGTACAGACTGATTTAGGGAAACCGTGATAATTAAGTGGGGCAGGGATGCCACCAGCTTTGATGGTGAATTCGTGCACGAGGTCATTGATATCATCGGTTGTGATGCCAGCCTTAATATATGGCTCAATCATGACCAGTGTGTTGGCTGCATGCTGGCAAGCAGGCCGCATCGCCTCGATATCTTTCGCAGTTTTGATGCTAACCATGCCGACTCCTGAAAATATTAGTAGGGTGGGCGTATTCTGGCTTAATCTATGGCCTAGGTCATCCATTTGGATTGGAGGTGTTTATGCGCGTTTATTTAGTACAACACGGTTTAGCAAAAGATGAGAGTGAAGATAGGGCGCGGCCATTGTCTGGGCAGGGCAGGGAAGATGTGACCCGCACTGCCGGTTTCTTAAGTCTGTTTGAAAAACCAAAACCCATGCGCATGATGCATAGTGGAAAGTTGAGGGCTGAGCAGACTGCAGCCATGTTCTCCGAGGCATGGGGTGGTATGCCAGTAGAGAAGAGAGATGGGCTTGCTCCTAATGATGATCCAGCCATTTGGTCTGCAGATCTACAAACGGTGCGTGAGGATGTGATGTTGGTTGGCCATTTGCCCTATATGCAACGGTTGGCTGGTCTGCTGCTGTGTGGTGATGCAGAGCGTGAAGCTGTGCACTTTCGTAATGGTGGCGTTGTTTGTCTGGAGAAAAGAGGCTCTGGCTGGACTATCTTATGGCAGATCAATCCCACTCTTTTCTATGGTGAGGATACATTTAAATTCTAGGATACTGTCGGGTCTAGAAAACTATAGCGAGGAACAACGGGATTTAGTTGGTTTTTACATTGATAAGAGGCGAATAGCAGGCTCTAAACGAGAGTCATGGTGAAAAGTGGCCAATATCCGTTTTTCCGCAGTTTGGCAGCTATGTCCGGCAGGCTCCTCGGTTCGATTATAAGCTCTTTTGTTGTAGTTTTAGTGCTGGAACATGTTATGCATGTATACTAATATGCTGTCCATGTTACTTCGCTCTTTTTCACTACTAATCATTGGATGTCTGACACTCAGCTACGCTTGGGCGGAATCATCGTCCGATAAGCTTTTACAAGAACCTATTCGTCCACTTGAAGCGTTAGTTGTAAACGCTGAAAAAGCGGCACTGGGTGACTTGCTTTTTCATGAAGAACGGTTGTCGGTTGATAACTCTATCAGCTGTGCGCATTGTCATATTTTGGCTGAAGGCGGAGCCGATGGTCTGCCGGTTTCAGTGGGCGTGAATGGTGTCAAAGGCGGTATGAACTCTCCTACAGTATTCAATGCGGCACTGAATATCGCCCAGTTCTGGGATGGTCGGGCCAAAACTTTAGAAGATCAAATTGATGGGCCTCTGCATGCGAGCGCCGAAATGGCGTCCAGTTGGCCAGATGTTATCAAGAAACTTAGCGCTGATCAGGTTTATAACAGCGCGTTTAAAAAGCTCTATAAGGGTGAGATCAGTGAACGGACCATCAAACATGCGATCGCAGAGTTTGAGCGAAGCCTGATCACAGTAGATTCACGTTTTGATCAATATTTACGTGGTGATGAGAGTGCAATCAATGATGAGGAGAAGAAAGGTTACTCTCTGTTTAAAGAGTTTGGCTGTGTCGCTTGCCATCAGGGTGAAAATGTAGGTGGTAATCTATTCCAGACCTTGGGTATTATGGATGATTATTTTGCGACCTATGAAGAGATCAAAAAACATGATTATGGCCGTTTCAATGTGACTGGTGACATCATGGATAAACACAAATTCAAAGTACCTTCGTTAAGGCTGGTGACATTAACCGCACCTTATTTTCATGATGCTAAAATTACCAAGCTGGAAGATGCAGTTCGCACGATGGGTAAATATCAATTGGGTATGATTATTTCAGATGCTGATATTGCATCTATTATTGCTTTCTTAAAGACCTTACCAGGTAAACACCCTAGCCTCGATAAGGTGCAATAATATGACCGGGGGAGCGGCTAAAGATTTGGTGCGGCCACTGATAACAGTGCTCTGTTTATCCGCACTTTTGGCATTTGTGTATCAGCAGTCACAAGCGATTGATGTGGAGCGCATAAAAAATGCGCAACGTCTGCTGGTCTTAATCGAATCCCAGCAGCATCTGATTGAACGTGATATGTTGAGAATCCGCAATGGTGATCTGGTTCACTTTGACTCCTTAAAATATGCACACAGGAAGATGCTCAAAGTCAATGACTCTCTGTTACATATTCTTCCAGTCAGTGTGCGCGATGGAAGTGTGGAGCTGAGGAAAAGTATCAAAGCCCAAAATTTGGCTATTGAACATTTCATGTCTGATCAGTCCATTCTGACGAACTCGTTACGGTTTCTTCCCAAAGCAATCGCCATGGCTGTACAGAAGGCTCCTACCTCTACTAGCCAGTTTTATGCATTGCATCGTGATGTGTTGCGCTATTTGCGTGGTGCCAATCCCGCCGAGGCAGATAAGATTCAGCAACAATTAAGTAGTCTATCTGGCAGTAAATATGTACAGCGTCATGTTGGCCATATTCTTATGCGTACCCAAAACGTAGAGAAGGCAATAATTGGTTTTCATAACGCGGATGTGGTTCAAAAGAGTCAACAGATTAGTACAGCTTTAGAAGTGTATCTTGCTGCAGGTGTTGCCAGTATGCATCGCCATCAAATCTGGTTAATTGTGCTCGCACTTGTGTTGATTGTTTATATTGGTTGGGTGGTATGGCGTCAAACACGTGTTGCTCACGATCTGCGTAACGCACTTGGACTGGTCGATGCACAGCAATCTGCTTTGGATGAATATGCCATTGTAACCATTGCTGATCAGAAAGGTGACATCACCTACGCCAATGATAAGTTTTGTGAAATCAGTGGGTACAGCCGAGAAGAGGTGATTGGAAAAAATCATCGTATTTTAAACTCTGGGCTGCATGAAAAGTCTTTTTTCAAGGAGATGTGGGGAACCATCATCGGTGGTCAAACATGGCATGGTGTGATTCAAAATAGGTGCAAAGATGGCAGCTACTATTGGGTCAATACCAGTATTGTTCCTTTTCTCGATGAAGATGGAAAGCCATATCAATATGTCTCCATACGCACAGATATTACACGTGCAGTAGAGCATGAAGAAGAAGAGCGTCTGCATCAGAAGAAGTTGGAACATGCGCAGCGCCTTGAATCATTAGGGGTTTTGGCAGG
This sequence comes from Mariprofundus sp., assembly GCA_021772775.1. Lineage (GTDB taxonomy): Bacteria > Pseudomonadota > Zetaproteobacteria > Mariprofundales > Mariprofundaceae > Mariprofundus. The sequence continues at coordinate 29,770 of JAJFLH010000031.1, forward strand.
AGGTATAGCGCATGATTTTAATAATCTGTTAACCTCGATTATGGGCAATGCAGGTTTGGTTGATCGAACGATCAAAGCTTCTGACCCTACAAAAGACAAAGTGCAACGCATCATTGATGCATCTGAGAAAGCGGCCAGCCTATGTAAGCAGATGTTAGCTTATTCGGGTAAAGGGCATTTTATTGTGCAGGCGTGTGATATGTCACTGCTGGCTGAAGAGATGATGGAGTTGTTACAGATCTCAATCGATAAAAACGTTATTATCAAATATGAATTGGCTGCAAATTTGCCCACAATTAATGCAGATGTGGCGCAAATGCATCAGGTGATTATGAACCTAATCACCAACGCCAATGAAGCAATTGATGGGAATAGTGGTGTAATTACGCTCTCTACCGGCTGGTTGCATGCTGATCAGGCATACTTAAAGGGTGTGAACAGTGAAGAAAACCTGCCCGCTGGTGATTATGTTTATCTGGAGGTTTCAGATAACGGCTGTGGCATGGATAAGAAAATGATAGATAAAATTTTTGACCCATTTTTTACCACTAAATTTACTGGTCGAGGTTTAGGTTTGAGTGCGATGCTTGGTATTGTCCGGGGTCACAAAGGGGCAGTAAAGGTTTATTCTGAACTGCGACGCGGCACGACATTTAAAATACTCTTCCCTATAGCTGATCCGAACAGCACAATAACATCTACAGATGAGACAGCTATAGCTGCAAGCATGCATGTTGAAAGTGGAACGGCGCTAGTAGTGGATGATGAGGAGATGATTCGCGAGATGGCAAGTGTCATGCTGAGTGAGATGGGGTTTGACATTTTAACAGCGGCCAATGGTTTGGAAGCAGTTAAGCTATATCCTGAGCATATGGACAAAATTAAGCTGGTGTTATTGGATATGTCGATGCCGAAAATGGATGGGGAAGAAACATTTCGGGAGTTAAGAAGAATGAATCCTGATGTCTGTGTGGTTCTCTCATCAGGTTACAATGAACAGGAAGCTACCGAACGCTTTAAAGGTAAGGGCTTGTCAGGTTTTGTTCAAAAACCATATCTGCCGGATGCCCTGGAGAAAGTTGTTTCAAAAGCGCTTAGTTGAACTCGGGTTCATTGAAGCTAGTGGCTCAAATGTAATAATCGCTTGCGCTTTAGTGTAAGCTTTTTACCATCACTCATTTTTAGGAGGGGATATGACAGTTTCAGAAGTGATCGCTGCAATACAGGCAGGCAATAGCTTGGCAGAGGCAGATTTATCCGGTTTGGACTTTTCAAATCAGGATTTATCGGGTGCGGATTTGTCTGGAGCGAACCTTTCCAACTGTAACTTCTCCGGTGCAAATTTATCCGGTGCAGATATTCAGGGTGTGAACCTTGATGGCGCTATCTTAATCAATACCAATCAACAGGGCATTCGTATTGATTTGAATCTATTGCGGGCACGTATTCGCAGTGGCTGGTCATTGACCGGGGTTGATTTAAGAGGTCTTGATCTCTCTGGTCAAGATTTGAGAAATGCCAAGCTGACTGATGCCAATCTTGAGGGCTGTAACATGGAGGGCACTGATTTCCGTGGTGCAGTATTGAATGAAGCCAATCTCTCATATTCCAATGTGCGCGATGCTGATTTTCGTGGTGCTAACTTGAAACGTGTCAACCTGACCCGTGCTGATAGAACCGGCGCGATCATTTCAAAATGGAAGTTAAAAAAGGCCTTTATTGCTGGTGATATCGCTTACCGTTCCTGATCGACTGAGCATCATAACTTATCGTTGAAGATCTCCTGTAATGTAAAAGACTTTGCATCGACTCAGCCACATTATGCATGATGAATTGATAGGAGGCGTATTGTATGCACGCTACATTACCATTACTGGCAAAGAGTAATTTCCCGGCTCTCAATAGAGGCGGAGTCGATACACTGCAAGTAAACTTGGGTTATTTGTGTAATCAGACCTGTTTGCATTGCCATGTCGACGCTGGCCCGCGTCGCACAGAGATCATGGATAAACAGACCGTACAAACCGTTCTTGATTATCTGCATGCTAAAAATATTAAAACACTCGATTTAACCGGTGGCGCTCCGGAGATGAATCCGCATTTTCGTTATTTGGTGCAGCAGGCCAGTGCAATGGGTGTGCGCATTATTGATCGTTGCAATCTGACGATTCTTGAAGATGAAAATTACGCCTGGCTGGCAGAATTTCTCGCTCAGCATAAAGTTGAAGTGGTGGCCTCATTGCCATGTTATCTGAGTGATAATGTTGATAGCCAGCGTGGCAGAGGTGTATTTGATGATAGTGTCAGGGCACTTAAACGGCTCAATGAACTGGGCTATGGCATCGAGGGTTCAGGTTTGATGTTGACGCTGGTTTATAATCCACAGGGTGCGAGCTTACCTCCATCACAATCTGACCTACAAACTGCTTATAAGCGTGAGTTACAGCTGCGTTTTGGTATTGTGTTTAATCAATTGTTTACCATTACCAATATGCCGATTAAACGCTTTGGCAGCACACTGATTTCACAGGGCAATTTCGCTTCATATATGCAGCTTTTGAAAGAGGCTTATAGTGAGGAGAACCTGGCCGATGTGATGTGCAAAAGCTTGATCAGCATTGACTGGCAAGGTTATGTCTATGACTGTGATTTTAATCAAATGCTCAATCTTCCTATACAAGAGAAAGAGGGGGCACCAGCACATTTATCTGATTTGATTACGCGGGATATCGCTGGCACACCTATTGTCGTTATGGATCATTGTTATGGATGTACTGCAGGCCAGGGATCCAGCTGCGGCGGCGCACTTGATTGATCTGAATACTGCATTGATCGCATCATTAAATATCTAAACCCTGAAAAAAGAATCCCCTAGAAATGGAGTGAAGATGAATAAACAGACAAATGTGAGTGCTGATAAAGTGCGCCAACATGTGCGTGAAAGTTATGCCGAAGTAGCTGATGCAAGCAATGATGGTGGTTGCTGTGGAGAAGTGGCAAGTTGCTGCGGTGTCTCCGATGATGCTGCCATTAATACTTTGATCTCTACCCGCTTAGGTTATTCCGAAGATGATTTGGCTAATGTTCCTGATGGTGCCGATATGGGCTTGGGCTGTGGTAATCCGCGTGCGATCGCTAGCCTGAAAGAGGGTGAAGTGGTTATTGATCTGGGGGCTGGAGGTGGTTTTGATGCTTTTTTGGCAGCCCATGAGGTGGGTAAGAGTGGGCATGTTATCGGTATTGATATGACTCCTACAATGCTCTCCAAAGCACGCCATAATGCTGAGAAAGGCAAATTCAGCAATGTGGAGTTTCGCCTTGGTGAGATTGAGTTTCTACCTGTCGCCGACAATACAGCTGATATCATCATCTCCAACTGTGTGATTAATCTCTCACCGCATAAGGAGTGCGTTTTCCGTGATGCATTTCGGGTGCTCAAGCCAGGTGGTCGATTGGCAATCTCTGATGTTGTGGCAACGGCTGAAATGCCTGAAGAGATGAAGAACGATCCGATACTGCATGCAGGTTGCATGGCAGGAGCCTCGTTGATTGATGATTTGGAAGCGATGATGAGAGAAGCTGGTTTTGAACAGATTCGCATTCTTCCAAAAGATGACTCACGTGAATTTATTCGCGATTGGGCACCCGGTCGCGGTGTTGAAGCCTATGTTGTATCGGCCCATATCGAAGCTATTAAGCCAGGGGGATGCTGTTCATCATCAGCTTGTTGTTAATCTTTTTGTAAGAACTTCAAGATTGTATCGCCTAATCGCCTATAGCCCTGAGGAAAAACTGGATGAATCGGTTCTTCCTCGGGGAAAAGGAGATGATATATGAAACAGATTACAACTTTGGCAATCGCATTTTTACTGGTGCTCGGGCTGTCTGCTGCATCAGCACTTGCTGCACATCATGATGTGAACCCGTGCAATCCATGTGCTATGAAACATAAGTTGAACCCCTGCAATCCAGGTGCCATGAAACATAAGATGAACCCATGTAATCCAGATGCCATGAAAGATAATAACCCATGCGCCATGAAACAACAGCTGAATCCGTGTAACCCTTGTGCGATGAAAGGAAAAATGCATTAATTGACTCCATCCAAGAAAAAAGGCTCTGAACGCATTGCGTGCAGGGCCTTTTTTTATGTTTATTGTAAGAAGTTGCATCCATTAATCGACTCTTGCAGGTATGTGACCGGAATACCGGCACCTTACAATGGAGGAGAACGATGAATAAATTAATGAAGTTCATATCAGTTATGGTATTAACTCTCGGTTTAGTTGCAGCACCTGCATTTGCAGGCTCGCATGCTAATCCGTGCAACCCGTGTGCGATGAAGCAACAGATGAATCCGTGCAATCCATGTTCTATGAAGAAAGCGACTAACCCCTGCAACCCATGCAGCATGAAAAATAACCCTTGCTCATTGAATCCATGTGCAGCCAATCAGAAAACCCCAATCCGCAAAGCTGCTTTTGATAACTTCCAGCAAGCGGCAGCCCTGGGTAAAAAGATGTGGAACGATGAAAAGCTGGGAAGTGCAGGTGTTGCCTGTCTCTCCTGCCATGCTGATCACGACTTATTGAATCTGGAACGCAACCAGAATTTTCCGCATTTTGTTAAAATGGTGGGTGATGTCGTAACTTTAGATCAGATGATTAATTACTGCATGCTTAATCCAATGAAGGGCAAGCAGTTCGAAAAAAACTCCAAGGAGTTAACCGCCATGGCTGCCTATTATCGTGCGTATCGCATACAGTATTTGAGTGAACATAAAAAGTAAGTCTAAGACTGATAATGTGTATGGGGGGCCCATTGATGGGCCGCCCTAATGGGGAAAGGAAGTATGAAAAGAGTTGTGAAACGACAGACTGGTATGGCTTTAATCCTGATGCTGAGTGGCATCATGCTGGTTGCGGCGATGCTTGATCCCGGTCTGCCGACAAACTATTGGGATTATCCATCAGCAAGCCAAGGTGTTTCACCCCATGACTGGTCGAAATTAGAAGCTGATTTGCGGCCGGAAGCATGTGCACAATGTCATGTCGAACAATTTGATGCCTGGAAAAATAGTCTGCATGCGCACGCATATTCCCCCGGTCTTGTTGGTCAATTCCCAGCCATGGGCCACATCAATGCGAATGAATGTCTTGTCTGTCATGCGCCACTGAAAGAACAGCTATATGATAATGATGAGAGTATGGATGCATCAATTCTACTACGTCTCAAACATCAGGAAGGTTTTGACCGCGATGCGAATCTTGATGCTGAGAAGCTTCCATTAAGGCACAGCGGTGTGAGTTGCGCCGTCTGCCATGTGCGTGGTGGAGAACGTTTTGGACCACCTTCGACAACAAGCGGGGCTATAGGTAAACAACAGACATCGGCGCATGGCGGTTTCACTGCAACGACTGCATTTGAACAATCACAGTTTTGTGCATCGTGCCATCAGTTTCCACAATCCATGGCGATTAATGGGAAACCACTGGAAAACACTTTAACTGAATGGAAAAGCAGTAGTTTTCCAGGTAAGGGTGTGACTTGCCAAGGCTGCCATATGCCAGATCGGAAACATGAATTCCGTGGTATCCATGATCCTGATATGGTCAGAAAGGGCTTAGACCTTAAGCTTACACAGCAAAAAAATAGTGCTAATCTCACCATAACATCCAAGTGGATCGGTCATGCATTTCCAACCTATGTGACACCCAAAGTGGTCATTGCAGCAGAGGCAAAAGATGCAAAGGGTGTTGTGTTGAAACAGTGGCAATGGGAAGTGGTGCGTGAAGTTGAATACAATAATGGCTGGCAGGAAGTGCGAGATACACGGCTGATGCCGGGTGAATCACGAGCATTCATAGCTCAATCATTGCCTGCAAAAGCTGTCAAAATACGCTATTGGGTGAGGGTCATCCCGGATAATTTTTATAAGGGGATCTATCACAGTCTGCTGGAGGATAAGTTAAACCCAGCGGCAGCGACTCATATTCGCCGTGCCAACCGGCAGGCTGATAAAAATGATTATCTACTTTATGAACAGGAGATGGCAATTTCCGCCATGCATTGATACTTGCTCTTGTTTTGCCTCTAATCATAATTCCTTCTTTTAATGAAGCAGTTTCGACCTGGAGTTGGGATCAGTGCAAGGAACTGAGTATATACTCTGCTTGTTGTTATGATGCTTAAACCATACTCTTCAACAGGTCGTCTCTTTAATCGTACTGATAATCCAGCAATGATGTGGGATTGGTACCGTTCTTGATTAAATACAATGTGTTCCCAAGGATCTTTAGCTATGCAAGTGCGTAAAGCGGCAATCGAGTGTTTAACAAAGATAATTCATGCCAAGTTTAAAGCAGATGTTGCCATTCAGCGCGCGGGCCAATATTTTGAAGTGCGTGAGCGTAAAATGTTACATGAGTGTGTATATGGTGTGCTGCGCCACTCTTTCTCCCTAGAAGCTGATTTCTCCCGCTTTATTAAAGACAAACCCGATGATAACGCTTACGCGGCTCTGGCTGTTGGTACATATCAGTTACGCCATATGCGTGTGCCAACACATGCTGCCGTTTCGGAAACGGTATCGGCTATAAAGCAGCTTAATCCGAAAGCCGCAGGTTTTGTGAATGCAGTTTTGCGTCGAGTGAGTAGCAGTCAGCCACCTAAAAAACTGAAACCCAACCAGCGTACTGAACTCCCTAAATGGATGTATGCACAATGGCGTGATGCCTTTGGAGCTGATGAAGTGCAGGCGTTTTGTGAAGCGCTGAAACAGCCACCGATGCTCTGTCTGGCTCTATTTACGGATAGGGATATCTGGATCGAGCAGGTGCAAGCTTTAGGTATTGAGGCTGAAGTAGGGGAGCTCTCTCCATATGCCGTGTTACTACCGGTTGGCACTGATGTTGTTGCACTTCCCGGTTTTGAAGCGGGTGCATTCACAGTGATGGATCAGGCTGCTCAAGCTGCTGTCATGGCCTTGAAGATGCCAAGAGTTGATGGCCTTATTCTCGATCTCTGTGCTGCTCCAGGTGGCAAAACAGCGCTGCTGGCTCATCGTTTCCCAGAGGCTCGAATTATTGCGGTGGAATTGAATGAGAAGCGTCTGCCACGACTGCAAGAAAACCTGTCGAGACTCTCTTGTGATAATGTCGTCGTCATGCAAGGCGATGCGATGAAGTTACCCTTTGACGAGAGCAGTGCTGATGCAATTTTCCTCGATGCTCCCTGTTCTGCATCAGGTATTTTACGTCGTCATCCCGATGCAAAACTGCTGCATGATTTGGAGGCAGTTGAAAAGTTATCCTTGTTGCAAACAGCCATGCTAAAAGAGTCGTTACGGGTACTCAAAACCGATGGGAAGATGGTCTATGCAGTTTGTTCGATTCACCAACAAGAGAATGAGCATGTGATAAGTAGCTTGGGTAAAACGGTTATTTCTCGTGACAATAGGCGGCTGCTTCCAACTATTTACCACGATGGTTTTTTCCACGCAACAATAGAGAAATGTAGTTTTCCGACGCTATGAGCAAAGGTGAATTCAATCTCATAAATAGACTTTTCAAAGGCAAAGGCGGAACTTCTAAACCGTTTACGCAGCTTGGCATTGGGGACGATGCATCGATTCATCAGCTAGGGACGGGCATGGAATTGCTGGTCAGTACTGATACTTCGGTACAAAACGTACACTGGCCTGATGATTTTCCGCTTGATAAAGCAGCTGATCGTGCGGTCTGTTCAGCGCTCTCTGATCTGGCTGCTATGGGAGCAGAACCTGTCTCTGTGTGGTTGAACGTGATGGCTGTTGATAGTGCGGCTGTTGAAATGATAGGACAGGGCGCTACCGGCGTATTGAAACGTTACGATATTGAGCTGGCTGGCGGTGATACTTGCCGCAGTGCCACCAATGCACTATCGGTAACTGTTGCCGGGAGTGCACCGCTGGGTAGTGCAATGCGACGTGACAGGGCGAGATCGGATGATGCTATCTGGTTAGCTGGCAGCTTAGGCTTTCATTCGCTGGGTCTGAAACAGTGGATGAATGGCCAGAAGGATGGCGCTTTTGTCAGCTGTTTTGAAACGATTATGCCACTTCTCGAGGCCGGCGTTGCGCTGCGTCAGGCAGGCGTTGCCTGCTGTATAGATGTCAGTGATGGCCTTTTGCAGGATGCCAATCATATTTGTAGTGCATCGGGCATAGGCATGGATCTTGAGCTTGCTGAGTTACCCGGTTGGAGTGAGCTCTGCGCAGAGGTTGGCCAGTCATTGGCACTTCAGGCTGTTGCTAAGGGTGGAGAAGATTATGCTTTGCTTTTTACTGCACCGGCTGAGATGAATTTTTCAGCCGATTTGGCCATTCGCATTGGCCAATGCAATCAGGGGCAGGGCGCTCGTCTGCTGCTGAATAGTGAGAAAATAGATATTGGGGGTAACGGTTTTGACCACTTCAACTGAACCACGTTCATTGTACCACTGGATTGCAGCCGGATTGGGCAGTGGCTGGTTACCCAAAGCACCCGGCACCTGGGGGTCGCTGGCCTCGTTAATTCCCGCATGGTTCATTCTTCAACTGATTGGGGTAACAGGCTTGTTGTTGGCTAGTTTTATCATCTTGTGTCTGGGCTGCTGGGTATGTGCCGTGGTGTTGCCAACGCTGCCCAATAAAGATCCAGGTTGGATTGTTATTGATGAATGGGCTGGTCAATGGCTTTGCATTGGACTGGTGGTTCCTTTTCTCGACACCAGTCTGATCACTTTTCTGATTGCTTTTGTCGCATTTCGTCTGTTCGATATATTTAAACCATGGCCTGTTTCATTGGCTGAAAAGTTGGGGCCGGCATGGTGGTCAATCATGGCCGATGATGTCGCCGCAGGTCTGATGGGCGCTGGTGCGGTATATATTGTCTTTATGCAGTTGCTGATTTGATGAGCTCTAAACGATGAAATCGGCGCAGTGGATTATCAGCCAGGCGGGTTTGCAAAGCCTCATGAGTGCAGGAGTTTCAACCGGCTGGCTCAAGGCATGGCTGCTATCGGCTGGTGTGACCGAAGTCAGTATCGATCTGCTTGAATCCAATACATGGGTGAATTCGAATGCTGATTGGCAGCTGTTTTTTGCTAGGCCCGATGAATTAAATGAAGTTGCTGAGAAGAATTTTATTGATAGCCAATGCACGCAACTCAAACTGGATAACCCACCACGTCATGTTTGCAATTTTATGAATCAACAGCGCCAAACGTTGTTGATTCCCATCGGTGAGATTGCATATCAGCGTCACCACTGGCTGTCGCTGTTAACAGATGGTAAAGCGCTATCGCCATTGTATGTATCGGCGAACGATAAGCAGCCAATTACACTTGAGCCCGGTTTAAGCGCAGGCCTGAGAAAACCTGAATATACTGAATACCTCAATGCAGCAGGTATCACAATTGAGGAGCAGGTCATCGCATCATTAAAACGGCACAAGCTCTCCATTCGTACCGTTGAGTCTTGTAGTGCCGGTGGCATCGCAGCACGATTGTGCCGCGTGTCTGGTGCATCGGACGTGGTGGATCGAAGCTGGGTGACCTATAGCAACAGAGCCAAACAAGAAGAGGTCGGTGTTGATGCAGAGCTGATTGATGAGTTCGGAGCAGTGAGTCAGGATGTTGTGATCGCCATGGCCGATGGTGGAGCGGATGCATCGCATATCTGCATTGCGACGAGTGGAATTGCAGGTCCTAGCGGTGGCACGGATAAAAAACCGGTTGGCACAGTATGGGTGGCCATCGCACTGGAAGGGCAGAGTGCACTGAGTCGATGTTTCAAGCTTTCAGGCGCGCGTCATGAAATTCAGGCACGTGCAGTCATTGAGTCACTGCATCTATTGCTCAATAAAATGGGCCAACTACGTTTGTAACTTTGGTTGAGCAAAGCATCAAAATGATGCTTTCATGAATAAGCCCCGGCATGATCTCTGTCAGTAAATATAGTGCTCTGATAGATAGTCATGAAACAGCCAACAGGGGATAAAAAAAAGATCATTTGATCTCTGCTAGGAATCCTTCTAGTGTTCCGATCCCGTTAACAGCGAGGGCAGGTAATTCGAACGTATGAGGTACATCTATGTGCTTAATACATAAGAGATTATCATGTTTTCGCATAGATGCTCCCATCGTCTAGCGGTTAGGACGCTGCCCTTTCACGGCGGAAACAGGGGTTCGATTCCCCTTGGGAGTACCAACGATTTCTTCTCTTCTTTTCAGGCTTACAGCCTGGAAAGTAAGATACACAATATACAAACAAAAATAGCACGATTTTGATGAGCAATCTTATAATTGCTCTATGCTTCTTTCTCGATCAGAAATCGTCACGATAGACAGGGTGGTCGCATTAAAGCATCCAGTGGTTTACTTACTTGTTCAGAGCGATAGGTATCATTTCTGTCGGTTGTCATTATAAATATTTTCTTCGCTATCTTCTCGAATGTGGAGATCCAGCCGCCCTTATAAACAACGTTTAACATGAAAAATGCAGATAAAAAGTATGGATCCCCGCATTAGCAAGGGTGATACGATTATTTTAATGCGACTGCCTGTCACGATAGACTGTTTGGATAAGCATCTTGGTGATGCTGATATCAGGGGGAAATAAAGGTCTTTAACTGATCTCTAGGCTCTGTTTGGCAATCAAAAAGGCCTGCCAGTATAGAGTGGGGGGGCTGGCAGGCCGTTGGGGAATCATTGTTCATTGCACTGTCATTATGACCTATATGAACTGAACCCTTGCGAAAAGGTGGGCATCGCATCCTTGGTATCAGGTATCCCTTGAGGGATTCAACACAACCTAGGATTGTAAACTCCCGATCAGTATTCATCGGCCCAGACTTACAAGCCACAACGCCAGTGCAACGAACGTTGTAATAAGTACTTAGCATATATGATGCCAATGTGAGAGTTGTTCAATATCAACGCATTTATGCATAATCAGGGGAACCGTCACTATAACCGTGACGGTGTCGCCGTTTTGACGTCAATAGTTCTCTATGCCGATTCACCTATTACCTTGTGCATCGAGATGGCAATATAGCGTCGTGAAAGAGGAGTATGGATGCTGCATCAGCGGATTGAACATATGTGGTGGAACAGCAGGCGCAAACCGAATGTGCTGTTGTCGGCTTTTTCTCAGCTCTATGCTTTCATAGCTAAGTTTGATCAGAGACAACGGCTAAGGCGAGCAGTAGAAGCACCAGTCCCAATAATTTCAGTCGGTAATATTACAGTCGGAGGCAGTGGGAAAACGCCTTTTGTCTTGTGGTTGTCGGCGGAGCTAAAAAAATTGGGTTTCAATCCTGTGCTGTTATCACGTGGGGATGGGGCAAATAATCAAGCGGCGCATCTTATTTCAGAATATTCTCAGGCGCATGAAGTGGGAGATGAGGCGGTATTACTGTATCGACTAAGTGGTTGTCCGGTCATTGCCGGCAGAGATCGCGTCGCAGGTGCAATGTTGGCATCAAAACATGGCAATATTCTCATTCTCGATGATGGTTTTCAGTATCGCGAGTTGCAACGCGTTTGTGATATTGTGCTGGTGCCCAGTGAAGGTGTTGGCAATGGTGCATTATTGCCTGCCGGGCCATTGCGAGAGCCGCTCGCGGCACTGGATCGGGCCAATGTCATTGTGCGCAGTGGTTCCAGTGATTTTAAGCAGATTTCGAATCAACCGGAGTGGTTCTGGTCTGCGCAAGCGGGGATGGTTCGCGATTGGAATTGTCGCAACGATATTCTACTCGAGGCATCTCGGCCCATTCATCTGGTCACAGGCATCGCACGCCCAAATCGTGTGCTCAATGATTTAAATGCTTTGGGATATGATGTTGCAGAGCATAGTCGCTTTATTGATCACCATGTTTATACAAAAGAGGATATTCAGACTTTGTTACAGAGTCATCAGTCGATTGTGACCACAGCCAAAGATGCTGTGAAGCTCATGCCATTTTGGCCTGGAGATATGCCTTTGTGGGTATTAGAGCAGTATGCAGAAGCTCAGAGTGGGCTAATTGAAATAATCGTGGAGATGATCGCGTGCAACAGATCTGGACCATTTTAACATAGCTCATTATGCGTGCTTCGGATCGGCAGAGCCTGAAATAAGCACACAAAGATATTTCATGAAATATCTTTGTGTGCACTGTCCACAGAAGTTGTGGATAACATTGTGGGTAAAATTCAAAAACGTATATAAATCAATGGGTCCGGCTCCGACCTTATGTTTTGCCTAAGTTTTAGGCATTAAATATTCCCTTTATAAAACAGTTAGTTAAGGTGTATTTTCTTCAGTATTTCATGATGATAAATGTGAAGGTGATATTATTAAGTCCAATCATAATAAAAGTGGATAAATCAAACAGATGTAGGCTTATCTTATCATAAATAGCCATGTTATCAGGCCCTTGTAGCATCAAGTTTAGGCATAGCTCCGCATGATAATGATGCTATGAACGACGGGGTTGAGTTCACTCCAACCAAATCTGATAGTGACTCTCTTCATGTTCGAAATCCAGCAATGTTTGTGGTTCCAGCCCATTCTCCTGCAGTTGCTGTTCAATGGAGTGAATATCAATATTCAGAGCCTGGATATGCGGTAACACATGCGGTGGCATTAATTCGTGTAGCTCTAATGCAGCGCTTGCAACCAGGTTTACATCAATAGGGGATCTGTTAGGCCGCTTCACTTTGACCCGTAAAGTATTTGCACTGCCCTTTACTACAATGGGGGCGGGGGTAGTCGTTTCATCTAGCTGCCAGAGTAAACTGTTATTGAGAGACTCCTGCTTTAGCGCGCGCTCCAACATATCCGGCCATGAAAGCTGCATATTCAGGCACTCAAGCTGGGTGACCAAGCCTTGAAAAATACGCACAATTAAAAATAGGTCCGCTGGTGCTGCCGACCTGAATAACCAACGTTTATCACCAAATAGCGTGCCTACTTGCTCAGAAAGTTGCCAAGCTTTGGTGTCGAATGGTGCATTATGCAGAAATGGCTCAAATAGTATTTTGGCTAAATCATCCAGGTATTCTTTGATAGCCTCTAATTTACTTGCATCAAAACCGAGTCCGACAAAAGCATCAAAGCTATTGAGCCTGGTTTTTCCACGTAAACCTTGGATCAGGTGCAATAGCGCCATACGTCGATGCTGTGGGACACTTACCATACAACCATAATCTAGCAGGACAAGCTGAGGCTGTTCATGATCATATTGAAACAGCAGGTTGCCCGGATGAGGGTCGCCATGCACTAGTCCAAGATCAAACAAACTTTGCCACAAAGTCTGCATCAGTGTTTCAGCCAGTTTTTGACGCATGCTGTCTGGCCACTTCGCAGCTTCTGATAAGCGTTTTCCATCTACCCATTGCTGAACAAGCACATGCCTGGTCGAGAGTTCAGAATACACTTTTGGAACCAGCAGACCCCGCACATGCATTGATAGATGGAAAAATTGCTGTTGCTGCATTTCGTGCTGATAGTTCAATTCATCAAGCAGGGTATTGGTAAGTGTCGATTGATAACTTTCCAGATCAAAATCCCATCGCTTAACTGGACCTGCTTTAGGTAACATGCCGGCAAGAGACAACTCGCTGGTGATGGCTTGGCGAATATCGGGGTATTGTACTTTGATCGCAACATATGGGTTTGCTTCATCAACTTCATTGTCTGTTCTACAGAGTTGAGCTTTGTGTACCTGCCCAAGAGAAGCTGCAGCAATACTCTCATCAATATGGGTCAGGATATTTCCCAGTGGTTGCTGCCATTGCTCTTCAATAACGGGGATCATCTCGCTTAAAGGCCAGGCTTTTGCACTTTGGGTGAGTTGAGCAAAGCTATTTTGGTCATTCATGCCGGCCATAACCTGGCCAATTTTCATGCCGATACCGCGCTTGGCAACGAGTAGTTCGGTTAAGCGCTGCTGTGCAGCCTGACGGGTTTCAGCCTTCTTACTACGGCGTATTTTGCGTAATAACCAGGCACTACGTAGCAGATAAATGGCGCGTTGAAGCGTTTTCATGGATGACTCTCGCTTATTGTTATTAGTAAGTGGCGATCTCAATTGCCACATTATTAAATGTGATCAGATCGCCGTTTTTAATCGAACATGAATGATTTGTCTCATATTATTTATAAGATAACAGCGAGGATGCTCCTGTTCGTTATCTATTTCTGATTAAATGGATGAATGTTAGAGACTCGAATCATCGTCAAATATGCATTTCATCTCTGATATAAGGCTTTTCTTTCTATTGGTGTTAGTAGTTTGTTCCGCTATGATGCCGGCTTTCATTCGCTGGAGGTAGTGCTGCATGAACGGTGTCAACAACGATGGTAATTCTAATACCAACAAACAACTGCAAGAAGGTTTAACCTTTGATGATGTGTTGCTGGTGCCGCAGGCCAGCCAAGTGATGCCACGATCAGCCGATATCTCTGCCCAATTCACACGTAATATTCGTCTAAATATTCCCGTCGTTTCAGCTGCTATGGATACAGTTACCGAATCAGGTACGGCCATTGCGCTGGCTCAGGAAGGTGGCATTGGTGTTATCCATAAGAATTTAACCGCTCAAGAACAGGCCGCTGAAGTACGACGGGTCAAACGTTATGAAGCTGGTGTCGTACAAGAACCATTGACGGTTTCTCCTGAGACAACCCTGGATGAGGTACAGCAGTTAGCTCGTGAGAATGGCTTTTCCGGCTTCCCCGTTGTTGATGCTGAAGGAATAGTCTGTGGCATCGTGACCAACCGTGATATTCGTTTTGAACGGGACTTGAACAAGAAAGTTTCAGATATGATGACCCCTAAAGATAAACTGGTTTCTGTGAAACATGGTGTGAGTCTGGGTGCATGCAAAGAACTGTTCTGCAACCATCGCATTGAAAAGCTACCTGTCATTGAAGATGATGGCAGATTGAGCGGTATGATCACGGTGCGTGATATTGAAACATCCAAAGCATTCCCAAATGCTGTGCGTGATAAACTCGGTCGCCTGCTGGTGGCTGCAGCAATTGGTGTGGGCGATAAAGAGATGGATCGTTTTAATGTTCTATTCGCGGCTGGCATTGATGCTGTTATTGTTGATACAGCGCACGGTCATTCTCAGGCTGTTATTGATCAGGTACGTGAAATCAAACGTTTGCACGGTGATAAGATTCAGGTTGTCGGTGGTAATGTGGCTACAGCTCAGGCTGTCCGTGATCTGGCTGCTGCCGGTGCTGATGCGGTGAAAGTGGGCATTGGCCCAGGTTCAATCTGTACAACGCGTATTGTGGCAGGCGTAGGGGTGCCGCAACTCACCGCAGTGATGCAGTGTGCGGAAGCTGGTAAAGAGGTTGGTATTCCAATTATTGCCGATGGCGGCATTAAATTCTCCGGTGATTTTGCTAAAGCAATGGCGGCGGGAGCTGGCACTTGTATGTTTGGTTCAATGTTAGCGGGTACTGAAGAAGCACCTGGAGCGAAGATTTTGTATCAAGGCCGTACCTATAAAGCGTATCGTGGTATGGGCTCGATCGGTGCAATGAAGCAGGGTAGTAAAGATCGTTATTTCCAGGGTGATGTGGATGAAGCAATGAAATTGGTGCCGGAAGGCATCGAAGGTCGTGTGGCTTATAAAGGTCCAGTTGGCGATATTCTGCATCAATTGATCGGCGGTCTGCGTGCTGCAATGGGCTATAGTGGTGCTGCCAGCATTGATATTTTGCATGAACGTGCCCAGTTTGTTCGCATTACCGGTGCTGGTTTGCGTGAATCGCATGTGCATGATGTAACCATCACAGAAGAGGCTCCAAACTATCGCATGGAATCTTAATAATTAATCGAAAATGGACACAGATATAGTCTGATAAGTCCAATGGGTTGATAAAGTATTTAAATATTAAAAAGTGTGTTGATTTGGATCGCTCTTATCTGTGTGTATCGGTGTCCATCTGTGGCAATAAAGGTTATAAACAATGGATAAAATTCTAATTCTGGATTTTGGATCGCAATATTCGCAATTGATTGCCCGTCGAGTACGTGAAGCTGAAGTATTCTCCGAGTTACACCCTTGGGATATGAGTGCCGAAGATATCAAAGCATTCGCCCCTTCAGGTATCATTCTTTCTGGTGGTCCAAACTCTGTTAATGATGAAGAGACCCCATTAGCACCATCGTGTGTGTTTGAGATGGGTGTACCTGTATTGGGGATCTGTTATGGCATGCAGACCATGGCCGCGCAGCTCGGTGGCTCAGTTGAGTCAGGTTTAACACGAGAATTTGGTTATGCCGAAATATATGCATCCGGTGCTTCTGTATTGCTCAACGGCATTGAAGATAAAGAGAATGGCATCCTCGATGTTTGGATGAGTCACGGTGATAAAGTCACAGCTCTTCCTGATGGTTTTAAAGTCATGTGCAGCAATGATTCAACACCGATTGCCGGCATGGCAGATGAGGCGCGTCAGTTCTATGCTCTTCAATTTCACCCGGAAGTAACACATACCCATCAGGGTAAAGCGATAATTTCGCGTTTTGTGCATGAAATTTGTGGTTGTGACCGTTCATGGAATATGCCGCATTATATTGATGAGGCGGTCGCCAAAATTCGTCAGCAAGTGGGCGAGGAAGAAGTTATTCTCGGTCTTTCAGGTGGCGTAGACTCTTCGGTTGCAGCGGCACTCTTGCAGCGTGCTATTGGTGATCAGTTAACCTGCATTTTTGTTGATAATGGTCTATTGCGCTTGAATGAAGGTGAGCAGGTGATGCGCACTTTTGCTGATAATCTCGGTGTGAAAGTTGATCGTATTGATGCATCGGAAGCCTTTTTACATCATCTGGCCGGTGTGTCTGATCCTGAAGCCAAACGTAAAATTATCGGCCGTGAGTTTGTTGAAGTGTTTCAGGCTGAAGCTGAACGCATGCCAAATGCCAAGTGGTTAGCACAGGGCACAATTTACCCGGATGTAATTGAATCTGCCGGTTCGAAAACAGGTAAAGCGCATAACATCAAGAGTCATCACAATGTTGGTGGCCTGCCAGATACATTGCATTTGAAGCTGCTTGAACCACTGCGCGAACTGTTTAAAGATGAAGTTCGTGAACTTGGTGTGGCGCTTGGTCTACCTCGTGAGATGGTCTATCGTCATCCGTTCCCAGGGCCCGGTTTAGGGGTTCGTATTCTTGGAGAAGTGAAAAAAGAGTATGCTGACCTGCTGCGTCGTGCTGATGCAATCTTTATTGAAGAACTGGTGCAGTCCGGTTGGTATGAGAAAACATCACAGGCTTTTGTTGTCTTTTTACCGGTAAAATCTGTGGGTGTGATGGGTGATGGCCGTACCTATGAATGGGTGGTGGCTCTGCGTGCTGTGCAGACGCAGGATTTTATGACAGCACATTGGGCTGAATTGCCACATGCACTATTGGCCAGAGTATCAAATCGGATTATCAATGAAGTGCGTGGCATCAACCGTGTTGTTTATGATATATCAGGCAAACCACCAGCTACAATTGAGTGGGAATAAACAGCCAAAATCGTTTCACACGTAGATAAGCGGTGCAGGGAAAATTAACTATATATTAATAGCTTTTGATTTTTCTTCATCTCTTTGTACCTTTGTGAAAAAATAGTCTATAAATGCTTTAAAATGAGGAGAACGTAACAATGAAAAGAATGATGATTATTGCCTGCGTGGCAATATTAACTGCTTGTAGCAGTGAACCAGAAGCTCCAAAGGCTCCAGTGCTATCGTTGGATAGTGATAAAGCCAAATTGAGCTATGCAATTGGTATGGATATTGGCCAATCACTACAGACGCTTAAAGCAGATTTAGATCGTGAACTGTTAGTCGCAGCGATTAATGATCGCCTTGATAGTGATAATACCAAACTAACAGCAGAAGAAGCTGGTAAAGTGAAACAGGCATTCTTTAAGAAGCAGGCTGAAGAGCGTGCCGCTGAACAGAAAATAGCAGCTGAAAAGAATGTGAGTGCAGGCAAAGCTTTTCTGGAAGCCAATGCTAAGAAAAAAGGTGTAACAACGACTGCAAGTGGATTGCAATATGAAGTTCTTACACAGGGTAAAGGCGACAAACCTGCTGCAACAGATAAAGTGACAGTGAACTATAAAGGTTCATTGGTTGATGGAACTGAATTTGATTCATCTTATACACGTGGTGAACCAGTAACTTTTCCGCTTAATGGTGTGATCAAGGGTTGGACTGAAGGTGTACAGTTGATGTCAGTGGGTTCAAAATTCAAGTTTGTTTTGCCATCTGACCTAGCTTATGGCGAAAATGGTGCTGGTCCAAAAATTGGCCCGAACAGTGTTTTGGTATTTGAAGTTGAACTGTTAGGTATTGGTGATGTGAAACCTGCAAAAACAGCTAAATAATAAATATAACCTAAGGGCTATCTGCGATGGAAAGGTTTCCATTGCAGGTAGCCTTTTTTTTTAGGAGTTCGTATGTCTGAAAAAATATTAAAACAGTACAAAGTCTGGGATGCGCCAACGCGTATTTTTCATTGGGTCAATTTCACAACGGTTATTTTACTAATTCTGGTTGGATTTTTGATGCTCTATAAAAAGGATCTTGGTATTACTGGTCTGGATGCCAAAATTGCGATCAAAGAGATCCATGTACTGATCGGTTATATTTTTGTTATCAACCTGATGATTCGATTGGCTTGGGGTTTCATCGGTAACCGTTTTTCTCGTTGGAGTAGTCTGATCCCAGGAAAAGGTTTTGCCACAACGCTCTCATCTTATATTGCCAGCATCAAAAGTGGTGAACCACAGCAGTTTCTTGGTCATAACCCAATGGGACGTTTGGCTGTTATCGCCTTATTCCTGCTGTTGATCACCCAAGCTACGACAGGGCTGATTCGTGCAGGCACAGATATCTATTATCCACCATTTGGTTCGATGTTTGCCGCACAGATAGCGGCGGAAGGTGTCGACCCCGCCTCGATCAAGCCATATGACAAAACGGGTACTGATCCAGCGGCCTATAAAGAGTTGAAAGATTTTAAACATATCTATGGCGATATCCATATTTATGCAGCATATGCGCTACTCGCTTTGATGTTCCTGCATATTTTTGCTGTGGCACGTGCTGAAGTTACTGAAGGTGGGGGGCTAGTATCTGCCATGTTCTCAGGTAAAAAGGTGCTGTCGAAAGAGCCTGAAGATCTGAACAGTTAAGCTCTTTTCAGATGATAAAAAACAGCCCGCAATGCGGGCTGTTTTTGTTTGTGCTGAATATCTGTTTCCTAAAGCGCTTACAGCGTTTTAAGAAAGGCGATCATATCTGCCTGTTTATCGGCATCGCAGATGCGCTGAGCGGGCATCTTGGTTTTAGCCTTGGCATCTCCAGTGAGTTCTTTCACAGCTGTTTTTGAATTACATAACCAGCTACCAAGGTTCGTTTCATTCCATGACCAGTTGCCAGACGCCAGAGCCTCACTGTATTTCATACCAGTCATACTGCCTGCTTTACGCCCCATAATGGCTTTGAGACCTGGTCCCATCTTCTTTTTGTCAGTGAATGCATGGCAAGCCATACATTTGCGCGCAAGAGCTTTGCCTTTGACCGCATCACCTGTTTGGGTGTTGGTAGCAGTAACAATATGAGTTGCTGGGTTTGCAACCACAGCTGGCATTGTAAGCTCACTGTTTTTTACTGTTGCCGCAGGTTTTAGAGCAGCAGCGGGTTTGCTAACTGCAGCCATTTTTTCAGTGACAACGGTTTTTACAGTTGCAGCAACCTGGGTTGCTTTCTCTGCTACAGCGACTTTTGCGGTTTCAGCAGCCTTGCTAGCTTGAGCAGCTTTCTCAACTACAATGGTTTTTACAGTTTCAGTAGCTTTGCTTGCTTGAGTAACTTTCTCAGCAACTACGACTTTTGCGGTTTCAACCGCCTTGCTTGCTTCAGCAGTTTTTTCAGTGACAACGACTTTTGCGTTTTCAATGACCTGTACAGCTTCAGCTTCAGCTTCAGCTTTGGCTTTGGCTTTAGCCATATTGGCCTGCAGATTCTGAGCTGCATTGTGCTCAATAGGCTTGGTAACAGCGACTGTACTCGCAGCAGCGCTGCTGCTTTGACTCATTGGGGTCGTTTTTTCATGCGGTGATGTGGGCTCTTCAGCTTGGCAAGCAGCCAGTGATAGAGCCATTACGCATATGAGATAGAAACGTCTGTTCATGTGATCTCCTTTTTGTAGACGATTAGCGAGTCCTGATGATAAATAAGAGATGTCTGACTGACCAGCTGTATAAAAACGGTACTATGCGTATTTTTTACGCCTTAATAAATATAAGACTCATGGCTATAGCTTGTTTATTGCGTGAATAGGCTATTTAGGAGGTAGCTCTTTTTTACCTGTTATCATCGCCCGAACTAAGTTTTCTTGATGGAGCAAACTGGATATAGCTACGCCAGCGACATGGATAAAAATTAACAACAGGGTGAAATTAGCCAAGAATTCATGTACCTCTTCCCAGAAGTCGTTTTTTCCAGAGCGATAGTGATGATCATCGGCATAGGCCGAGGAGACAATCGAAACCTCAATATTAGCCAGCGGTCCTTTTCCTTCTGCTGCATAGGTTTTCAAGCCACTGTAGCTCAATGCAAACAGGCTAAATAGCATAACAGTGATCATCAAACCGCCGGCCGGATTATGACCGATATAGTGCTTGGGCTTACTCGTAAGCATGCTTTTGAGATAATGTTTAATAGTGCTGATGCGGCAGATGAAATCTGTGAAGCGTGCATGTTTTGTACCTATGACTCCCCACACAACTCTAAAACTGATCAGCCCAAGCAGTATATAACCGGCATAGACATGCAGTGTCTCAAAATCATCTTCGGTGAGGTAAGCGATAGCAAATGCTGCAACCAATACCCAATGGAAAACTCTTATGGCAATATCCCAAACAGGGATCTCATTTTTTAGTTGTTGATTCATATTGCGAATTATAAAAATGAAAGCTTAATTTAAACTGAAAACATTTATTGAGGGCTCTCTTACAATCACTGATGATGAGTCAAGTTGTTCATTATATTGATAGTAAATAATGTTTTGTCACACTAGCGACACAAAACTGTGTCAGTATTGCTATTGACTATGCTCGTGTAGGGAGTGCCTTCACAGAAGAGTCAAACAGGATGGATATTTGAAATGATAAAAGGGATGCCAGAAGAGATGTCAGAGGTTGGAATTGTACCGGCTGAATACGATGGTTCTCTCACTACTAAGAAATCAAGACGCATTATTATGTTCTGTGATCTACGAGATTCCACCGATATCTTGTTGAATTTTGAGCAAGGTATATATCGTAATATACTCAGCTCCGTAGAAGAGGCTTTTACCTACGATAAGTTTATTTTAGATGTTCACAAAACACTGTATGAATATTTATACCTGGGTCACAAAAAGACGCATACGGAAATTTATGGTGACGGTTTGATGGCGATCTTCCCTGAAGATAATACCAAATACATATTAGAAAATATCTATAATTTGACCAAACAGATGCGTACTTATAATGACTCAATGGGAGTGGGGGTCATTCAACCAAGTATTGATTTCGGCTTCGGTATCACCATCGCGGATATTTCTCTGGTTTATTATTATCTGGATAAACGCCATCACCCGATCGGCATGGGTGTGCATGAGGCCGCTCGTATTGAGAGTATGTCCAAATTCTATGATGCCCGTGTTCTGATCTCAGATAGTTTTTTCAATGATATTGCTGAATATATCAAAGATGACCCAAGGTTTTCGTATCGATTTATTGATCGGGTCAGATTGAAAAACTTTCGTGCACCAGTAAGTCTGTATGAGATTCTCGTCGATAATGACCCAAGGTTTGAAAGTAAAGTACAATCAGTAGGACTATATTCAGAGGCCTATGCCAAATACTGTAAAGCAGATTGGCCAGCAGCCAAAGCCCTTTTCTTGCAGGTTTATCAAGATTACGGATTAGCGACGGGGCTCGTGATGGCGAATCGCTGCGATATCCTTGCCCAGCAACCACCTAAATCAAACTGGAATGGTATTTGGAGTTTAAAAGACAAGTAAATTCATTTTGAGATTAGCTGCGTAATCGATGAATCGCCGCTGCGACTTCATGCAGCCTTGGAAGGGCCAGCGTACCTATTTTCCAGGGTGACAGGATATCGAGCCCTTTTTCTTCCACCTCTTTTAAAGCCATCTTCAAACCTGCGTTAAGGCTGTTTGTTTTATGCGCATAGTTTTTTGCATAAAAATGGATCATCAGGCCAATTGTTCGGGTCTGGCCGATATCAATCAGTTGCTCCACTCTGCCCAGATCAATTTCATGTTGACCATAAAGCAATGTATCAACTCCTCGTGCCTCAATATAGATCTCTTTTTTTCCTCGTGCCGGGTTTAGTTGTCCCACGCAGCGATGTGGTGCTGCATGGTTAATCATCATGGGAAGTTCTGGTTTCGGATGATGATTCGCCTTCTCTATCAGGCTATGCGCCTTAAGTGTGACATCCGCTGTTTTATAGGCGTCCATCATGATAACCGTGTCACTTACCTCAAAATAGTCTCCGGAGCCGCCCATGACAATGACCGTGGATATATCGAAATCACGGTAGAGTTCTCGTACTCGGTGTAGAAAAGGGGTGATCGGTTCTTTTTCCCTGCTCACCAGTTGCTGCATGCGATCATCACGAATCATGAAATTTGTTGCTGAGGTATCTTCATCAATCAGTAGTAGGGTTGCATCATGATTCAGTGCTTCAACAATATTTGCCGCCTGTGAAGTGCTGCCGCTGGCATTTTCTGTAGAAAAACGGCTTGTATCCCTATCAAAGGGAAGCCGATCAATAAAAGCACTGATATCAATATTTGAAACGGCACGATTGTCTTCTGCCCGTACCTTGACGGCGCTGGCATCGCTTACCACAAGTTCTCTGCCATCGCCTGGAATATGATTGTAGATACCCCGCTCCAGTGCATGTAGAAGTGTCGATTTACCATGAAAGCCACCACCTACAATCAGGCTTACCCCTTGAGAGATAGCCATGCCACGAACCTTGCCCCGGTTGGGCAGTGTTAGGGTGCAGGCGAGTGATTCCGGTGCGATAAAGGGGACTGCATTGTTTTGAAGAGGGCGGTCATCAATGCCGCTTTGTCTGGGGAGTAGGGAGTGATCAGCAACAAATGCGACCAAATTAAGTTGGCGTAGCTGATCACGCAGATATTCCTGATCTTCTGCCGACTCAATATGCTGTTTAAACTGTTCTTTATCCAGATGCTCAAAACAGAGACTCTGAGCTACAATATTTGGCAGCTCCTGGAAGAAAATCGCCTCCGCCTCCTTTGATACTATTCTTCTACCTGCCGCAGGCAGACCTACGGTTAATCTTGCTTCGACACATGTATCATCAAGCAACAGAGCGTTCCTACCCAGAATCTGCTGACCACTCGTTTCAATACGGACTTCACCACTTTTCCCTATACCACGGTGACCTTTAATCTCTGATCGAATAGCTATTGCAATGGCTCTTGCCAAAAAGTCTTCAGAGGCAAGCTTTCGGATTTTACTGGAGTAGAATTCAGCAGGAAGAGAAAGCTCTTCGGATGTGCGCTGCAGAGTTATGCGCGAAGGCTGAGCAAAAGGGTCCCCCTGGACATGATCAATCGTGAGGCGGAATCCATCAAACTGGTAAGATCCCTTTAACTCTTTATAAGCTTTGTAACCCTTACCATTGATGCTTGTTAATAATGTTCTTAGTCGCTCCATCGGTTTACCTCAGCAATAATTTATCAATGAGTAAGTATAAGGTGCTGGGGGTAAGAGGCCACCGCTAATTCATTCAGCAAGTACGAATGAATTAGCGGTGGGGGGCTAATAAGTGGTCGGACTGTTCATATTAACGGTGGAAGATGCGTGAAATGCAGTGGTAATGATTTCGAAAACACGTTAAAGTATTGTGTGTTTAGCCTCTATCGCTGAACCTTATTTGTAGCCGTTATAACTTAAGGAGAGATGATTGGAACTGATAGGTACATATGATTGGTTGCTTGTTATTGTTTCCGTGATTGCAGCAACTTTTGCCTCATTTGTTGCATTGTCTGTGGTGCCACGTATTTACGATAGCAAGGAAGAGAGGCGTTCGTTGATCTGGGTTCTTGCCTTTGGTCTCTGTCTTGGAACAGGCATCTGGACCATGCACTTTATTGGCATGCTGGCATTTCATCTTCCCATACCTGTTGAATATGATCTCAAGTTAACCGTATTATCACTGCTACTGGCGGTCGTGGTCAGTGCTATCGCTATTTCACCACTGCGTTCCGGTGGTGAGATGAAATTGTTTAGTCCTAAAACCCTCTTTATCGGCACTATGATGGGATTAGGTGTCGCATGCATGCACTACACAGGCATGGCTGCGATGCGTCTGGATGCAACCATGCAGCATGAACCTCTCATTGTTGTCATAGCTATCAGCATTGCCATTATAGCCTCAACAGCAGCCTTATTGATTGCAAATGGGGTTCGAGACACCCGAATCTTTAACCACTTGGGCATCAAGCTGCTTGCTGCCGTGATTATGGGGCTGGCAGTTTCATCGATGCATTATACTGCGATGGCTGGCATGAATTTTTATGCGATAGAGGAACATCATATTTACTCGGAAGTAATTGATCCGATTGTATTGACGATTTTTATTCTCATTGTCACTTTTCTGGTACAGGGCGGTACTATTATCACTGCACTGATGGACGAAGCCTACAGTATTACAAAAAGGTCTGAATTGATTATGAAACGCCGTGCCGATATCAATCAGGCACTCTCCGACATCCTTGCATTGGCGCTAAAAAACCTCTCATTGAACGATATTCTGCAGCAGGTACTGGATAGAATTCTGGATATCGAATGGCTCTCCTTCGATAAAAAAGGCTGCATTTTTCTCACCCATGATAAAAAAAACAGCTTACATATGGCGGCTCAGCGTAATGTTTGCTCAGAAACGTTGAATACATGCAATGAGGTGGCGTTTGGCTGCTGCCTTTGTGGGAAAGCAGCCGAAAGACAAATGCCAATTATGAAGAACTGCATTGATGAAGAGCATGAAATTCATACGACAGATATGCAGGAGCATGGGCATTACTGCATTCCTATCTCTGCTTCTGATCACGTGCTTGGTGTTATTAATATCTACGTGAAACATGGACAACAAAACGGTGACGACGAAATAAACTTTTTGAAATCTGCAGCCGATGCAGTCGCCAGCATTATCCAAAGCAAGAAACTGGAATCACAAGCCATCAAGATCTTTTCTGCGATTGATCAGGCTGGCGAAGCTGTACTGATTACCGATTACGATGGCGTCATCGAATACGTCAATCAGGCTTACTGTCACAATACCGGTTATAGTGATGAGGAGATCGTGGGTAGAAAACCTTCCATCACCAAAAGTGGTTATCAAGATAATGATTTATATCAACAGATGTGGATCACAATCAAAAGTGGCGAAGTTTGGCAGGGTGAAGTGACAGAAAGGCGCAAGGATGGTAGTTATTATCCAGCTATGCTGAGCATTTCACCGATTCGAAATGAGGGAGGGGAGATCACCCATTTTGTTGGTATCCATGAAGATCTGAGTGAACACAAACAGCTTGAAGCACAGTTTCGCCAAGCCCAAAAAATGGAGGCATTGGGTACCCTGGTTGGTGGTATTGCACATGACTTTAATAACATGCTTGCGGGTATGGTAGGCAATCTTTTTCTGGTCAAAAAACGGGTTCAGGGTATGTCGGATGTAGAAGAGAAGATCAATCGGATTGAGAGTGTAAGTTTTCAAGCCGCCGATATGATCAAGCAGATGCTAATATTTGCACGCAGTGAACAAGTGGACATGAATACGATCTCTTTTAGCACCTTTATCAAAGAGATACTCAAGCTGCATCAGGTAGTGATACCGGACAATGTAAAACTGAATACAAATATAGGCACAAGTGCATTAAAAATAACCGGTAATCCTACCCAGCTTCAGCAGCTGTTACTGAACTTGGTCGGGAATGCAGTTGATGCTGTGCAGCAAGTGGAGAATCCAGTTATCACCTTGGCATTGGAAGAGACTGTTACTACAGACTCGTTCTGCGCAGCTCATCCAAATATAAAAGAGGGAACCTATGCTCATTTGAGCATTTCTGATAATGGTTATGGCATTGATGAAGAGCATCTTGAACGTATCTTTGATCCATTTTTTACGACCAAGGAGGTCGGTAAAGGCACAGGATTAGGTTTAGCGATGTCGGATACCATCGTGAAGTCCCATAAAGGTATCATTGAAGTAAATAGCGCAATGGAAAAGGGTAGCGAATTTCATATTTATCTGCCTCTTATTGAAGCGTCAACGGCATCTATTGAGAGCAATTCTCTTCACGCTGTGCCTGAAGGGCGGGGAGAGCGGATTCTGATTGTAGATGATAATGAAAGTCTTCGTGATACTACTGCTGAGGCCCTGGAATCGAGTGGTTACGCCACAATTGTCGCCGCAAATGGTCAAGAAGCTCTAGAGCTATATCAGTCCATCAAAGTTGATATTGTGCTGCTTGATGTTGTTATGCCTGTGATGGGAGGCGCAAAAGCGGCCCGAGCGATTCTCAATATTAACGCGCAAGCCAATATTATTTTCGCAACAGGTTATGACAAAGAGAGTTCACTGGCAGAAATCGTTGGTTTGGAATCAATTCCAGTGCTTAGTAAGCCTTTTGAGATCAATCAGTTACTTAAGACTATTCACCTTTTGCTGAACTAAAGATTTCTGGGGTATCAGTTTCTCAGCAGTGCTTTGGCAACACCTTCATGCTTCAGAATTCCATCCCAGGTATTCACACCAGACATCAATGCTGAACACTCTTCTATGGCGATATCTAAGCCCTTATCGGCTAAGGCTTTGATATAGGGGAACGTTGCAAACCCCAGTGCTTCAGTACTACTTTGCGCGACCGAGGCTGGCAGGTTGGGCAAACAACAATGGATGACACCTTCTTCAATATACGTCGGTTGGTCATATGAGGTGACGCGGCTGGTTTCACTCATGCCACCCTGATCAATCGCGACATCAACAAACAGGCTACCGGGTTGCATGCTTGCGATCATTTCCCGGCTCATTAATGCAGGGGCATGCTCACCGGCGACTAAAACCGCACCAATCAGCACGTCACATGTAGGTAATAGTTTTTTCAATTGTTCAGGGCGATAAAGTTTGGTCCTGAGAGCACCATGAAATGCTTTATCTAAACTCATCAGACATGATTCATACTGATCAAAAATCACTACTTCTGCACCAAGACCTAAAGCAACTTGAGCGGCATGTCGTCCAACATTTCCACCACCAATAATAATTACCCGGCCTTGCTCGATTCCGCTAATACCACCCAGTAATTTCCCTCTGCCTGCAAACTCTCCCATACAGTTCTTTTGCAAGAAATGGGCTGCGAAAAGCATGGCTACGCGGCCTGCGATCTGGCTCATCGGAGCCAGTAAGGGCAATGATCTGTCGGGGAGTGCTACCGTTTCATAAGCGATAGCGCGTACGTTTTCTTTTAATAATACGTTTGCCAGCTCAGGTTCTCCTGCCAGATGAAGGTATGTGAACAGTCCGAGTTGAGGGCGTAAGAATTGATACTCTTGTGGTAATGGCTCTTTCACCTTCACCACCAAATCGACATTCCAAATATCAATCGCACGTTCAAGCACTACGGCACCTGCAGCCTCATACATCGAATCACTGAAACCACTACCCAAACCGGCACTTTTTTCTACATAAATTTGATGTCCACTGTTAACAAGTTCAGTCACTCGGTTTGGTGTTAAAGCAACCCGAAATTCACCATTCTTTATCTCTTTTGGTATACCCATTTTCATATAGTCAGCCTCGATAGCATGATAATATGATGTTTTATTCAATAAAACAAAATAACTTTGTAGCGCTAAGCCAAATGATTCGTGAATTTTTGTGAGGGTCAGGGGGGGATCCGTGCTCACAGCAGGCTGACAAGGTGAATGGGCGTTTGCGCAGAGAGGGGGCCTAGGCGCGTTACAGGCAGGCGAGGCCAAGGTTGTTATTATAAATCTATATGGACTGAAGAAAATTAATTAGAAAAGGAACCTGGTTTAGCCCATCCGAGTAAAGAGATGGGCTGACAGACTGATCGTCGTTACTTAGCTCATGCCAAGCATGATGAAGAGAATAAGCGCCATCATGCCGACTGCAATTAGTAACGAGGCTTTGACGTCATTCCGATATTGCTTTGGTATGACATCGAAAACTGAGTGTGCATGATGGCCATTGTGGTAATGGTGTATAACTGTTGGCATTTTATCCTCCTATTTTAATGAATGAATAACATATTTCTTGCGTTATTCGTTTCACTCCTACTTTGTCATGATTCAATGATCTGCTCGTTGGGGGATAGAACAATACGACTTTAGTATGATCTGTGATGTATAACGTGATGAGGAAATGAGTAGGAGTGTTGCGATAGATTTAATGCTCTCCTTTTTTCATAAGGGGTTGAATCAGATTACGTTTTTTGATGGAGTCAAGATCCATGCAGTGAATAGGAGTGACTTTAGTGTCTGGACACCATCACCATCGACATGATGAACATGCGCATCATCACCATTTGAATATGGCGCTGGCTTTGACTGCTCTGTTTGCCATTGTGGAATTTGCTGGTGGGTGGATCTCTAACTCGCTGGCACTGCTGGCTGATGCAGTGCATATGAGCTCGGATGTGGTTGCACTCGGCATAGCTGCTTTTGCAGGACGTCTGGCTATGCGGCCTGCAGATCATAGCATGACTTATGGTTATGGACGGGCGAGGGTACTTGCAGCTCAAGCCAATGGGGTGGCACTCTGGTTTTTGAGTGGGTGGATCGTTTGGGAAGCCTTCGGGCGTCTTCTTGAGCCCCCCGAAGTAGAGGGCTGGATTGTCATTACAGTGGGCTTTGTAGGGCTGCTAGTAAACCTGATAATTTTGAAGTGGCTACATGGTGCACGCGATATCAATACGCGAGCGGCATACTGGCATGTGATTGGTGATGCACTTGGCTCAGTTGCAGCAATTGTCTCCGGTATTGTTATCATTTTTACCGCATGGATGCCTATCGATCCCATTCTTTCATTTTTAGTGGCGACTATTCTTGCCTGGGGTGGATGGAATCTGTTGTCTGAAACAACAGCTGAGTTGATGGAGGCGGCGCCTTCGAATGTCGATATGCTGATGTTGGAAAAACAGATGTGTGATGTGCAAGGGGTCTCGGCAACTCACCATATTCATATATGGAAACTTCCCGGTGGTGGATTAGCGCTCTCAGCTCATATTATAGTCGAACAGCTTGATCAGTGGGATCAGACGCTTGCTGAACTGCAGCAGGCTCTGCAGGAAATTGGGCTGGAGCATATTACGCTACAGCCTGAATCCGGGCATGAGAGCTGTCATCATCATTGTTGTGAAGCTTGTGAACACTGAATTCATCAAACTATTTAGCGTTGATGTTTAGCCAATGGGCATAGTGAGGCTATGATCTTGCAAAGAATAACGATTGAACAGCTTCTATGGTTTATCTCATCACTACTGCTCATCAGTGGTATGGTGATGCCGATGTTTTCGTTTCAGAAGTTTTATATATTCAACGATACATTTTCATTGCTGGGGGGGATTTCTCATCTGCTGCAGCAAGGCGAGCTACTACTATTTCTGTTTCTCTTCTGTTTTAGCATAGCGCTGCCAAGTTACAAAATAGTGCTCTCCTATCTGCTGGTGAGTCATCGCATCAAAGATACAGCATATAAAATGAAAACAATAAAGCGATTGCTTATTATTGCCAAATGGTCGATGGCAGATGTGTTTGTCATTGCTGTTCTAGCAGCTACGGTGAAGCTCGATATGATCGCCACTATAGAAGTGCATGCCGGGCTGTTTGTCTTTGCTGCAGGCGTGATTATCAGCATGATAGTGGTGCAGAGACTGCTTTCTGATTATGAATTAAAACCTGTTTGCCGCGATTAACCGCCTTGTTCAATCACCTTTATTGGAGAGAGCGCCTTTGCATAGTATGGATGCTGCAATTTCAGCAATTCTTGGATCGAACTGAGTACCTGCATTTTCTTTTAATTGCTCAAGGCAATATGAAATAGGGCGAGCTCGACGGTATGATCTGTTTTTGGTCATCGCATCAATGGCTTTGGCAACGGCAATAAAGCGAGAGCCAACTGGAATCTGATCTCTTTTTAGCTTGTCAGGGTAACCATCACCATCCCAGCGTTCACCGTGATGTAAAATGATTTCGCGTTCCTCTTTTAATGATTTGATTGAAGCAAGGATAGTGGCTGCAACTTCTGGAGCGCGTTGAATTAATTTGCGTTCTTCCGGCGTTAAACGGCCATTTTTCAGCAGGATTGCATCAGGAATACTGACCATACCAATGTCGTGCAGTAGTGCGGCATTATAGATGATCTGTTTTTGCTCATCGTCAATTTTAAATCTGGAAATGAGATGTTTGACAATACCTGCGACGCGAATGGAGTGATCTTTGGAATACAAGTCTCTGGCTTCCAGAGCGGCAACGAGTGCTGATAGTGCTTCATTTACATCTGCCTTATTTGAATAATCGCTAGGCATTTTTTCTCCCGAATACGAACTTAAATAATGATGAGTATATTACAGACCGTTGGAACAATACTCTATCTTTATTCCATGTGCTATGTCGATGCGGCATGTCTGTTGATGTGTCAGTGTACGGGCATGGCAATGGATGATTTGAAGGGGATGATTCGGGAAAAAGCAATAGAGCATGGCTTTAAGCTGTGCCGTATTACTTCCCCTCAACTTGATAATAGACATATACAGGGGCTGCAAAACTGGATTGATGCAGATATGCAGGCTGATATGAACTGGATGGCCGAAGAGGTTCGTTTGCAGCGTCGCAAGCAGCCCGAATCCATGCTGCCAGATGTTCAATCTGTGATTACTGTGGCTATGCCCTATACTCCACCGGCTTATTCGCTTGATGAAGCCTGTCATGCTGAAGGGCAGGGGGTGATTTCGGCCTATGCACATGGTGATGATTATCATGATCTGATGAAAAAGCGCCTGAAAGCATTGGCTGCAGATCTTGATGTCATATTAGGTAGACATGATCAACGGGTATTTGTCGATACCGCGCCCGTGTTGGAGCACGCTTTGGCAGAGGCTTCCGGGCTTGGCTGGCAGGGTAAACATACATTAACTATTCAGCGTGATATGGGGTCTTGGTTTCTGCTGGGTGAAATCTTTACAACGGCTGAAATTGAAGTTGATGAGGTCGCTAAAAACCATTGTGGAAGCTGTTCTGCATGCATCAATATTTGTCCGACGGGGGCTATTGTTGACCCTTATGTGGTGGATGCTCGACTGTGCATCTCTTATCTAACCATTGAGTACGATGGTTTTATTTCGCATCATCTGAGAGCGTTGATGGGAAACCGCATTTACGGCTGTGATGATTGCCAAATGGTCTGCCCGTGGAATAGCCATGCATCCCAGGTTACACTACGATTGCATGATCAAAATGAGTGGAATGATCCCCTTAAACCGAGGGGGGAGAATCATCTGCCTGATCTTGCTAGCTTGCTGCACCTTGATGAGGATGGTTTTCGAAAATTATTTCGCAAGTCACCGATCAAACGCAGCAAACGTGCCGGACTATTACGTAATGTTTGTATTGCCATGGGAAACTCTGGCAATACGCTGTTTGTTGATGATCTGATTACTGTGCTTGCTGATGATGAAATATTGATTCGCGGTCATGCTGCATGGGCTTTGGGTCGCTTGAGTGATACCGAAAACTATCATCGTATAGGGACCGAATTATCTCACTATTCTCAACGTGAAGAGAGTAGTGTTGTGCTTGAAGAGATGAATATAACTATTGAATACTTAAGGAGTAAATATGACTATACCTAAGGCTTTTATTTTTGACCTGGATGGTACGCTGGTGGATGCGTTGCCTGATATTCAGGCTAATGCCAACCGTGCATTGGAGTCGCTTGGTTATGATTTGCGTTTGTCGCTGGCTGATACTCAGCCACATGTTGGTGGTGGCGCTCATAAGCTCGCTTCTAACGTGCTTGGGCTGCCGATGGAGCATGATGAAACCATGGCGCTGTATCATGCGTTTGCCGATATTTATGAACAGAACCCGGCTGAATTTGGCAAACCATTTCCCGGTGTAATGGATGTGCTGGATATATTAAAAGGTA
Organism: Mariprofundus sp.; assembly: GCA_021772775.1. GTDB lineage: Bacteria > Pseudomonadota > Zetaproteobacteria > Mariprofundales > Mariprofundaceae > Mariprofundus. The sequence goes on from JAJFLH010000031.1 coordinate 62,081, forward strand.
AGGGTATTCCAATGTCATGCGTGACCGCAAAACCTGCAAAAGCACGTGTGAAAGTACTCGATCAAATGGGGCTAACACCTTATTTGACTTTGGCACTTTCGCCTGAAGATGGTTTTGCCAAGAAACCTGCTCCGGATATGCTATTGGAGTGCTGTAAAGCGATGGGTGTGGATGCTTCCGAAACTGTCATGGTTGGGGACACGCGTTTTGATGTTGAAGCTGGTTTTAATGCTTGCTGTCAAACCGTCGCATTTGCTGAACATGGTTATCAGGATGTGCCGGCTGAATATGCTGATCGGGTGGTGTCATTGCCTAAGTTCACTGATCTGTTGGAGCTGCTGGAAATATGAGAACAGACCTCACCGGTATCTATGGTATTTTACCTGCTGACCTGGAAACTGATGAGCTGTTGGAAAAGGCGGAGGCTGCTCTAAAGGGCGGTCTCCGCATTCTTCAATTTCGCGACAAGAAACAAGGTTATAAACGTCAACTCAAACGTGCCAAAGCATTGCGCCAGTTAAGCCGTGATTATGGCGCTGTTTTTATCATCAACGATTCAGTCACATTGGCTCAGGATGCTGATGCGGATGGGGTGCATTTGGGCCGTGATGATGCCCCCAATTTGATTCAGTTAAGAACTCAGGTGGGCGATGACTTTATCATCGGTATTACCTGCCGGGCTGATGCCGGGTTTGCGACATCAGCACTAAGAGATGGTGCCGATTATGTCTCTTTCGGTGCGGTATGGGCGACATCATCGAAGCCTGAAGTGCCGGCGATTGGTCTCAATCGTGTAATCAAAGCACGGCAAATGTTCCCGGACAGTCATATCTGCGCAATTGGCGGAATCACTGCTGATAATATCGAGGCAGTCAAAGCTTCTGGAGCTGATTGTGCGGCGGTGATTTCCGGTCTGTTTGCTGCCGATGATGTTGAAAGAGAAGCGGAAAAGTTGATCGAACTGTGGGGAGTCCATGAATCCATCAACTGATTCGAATAGAGTCGTCTGTTTAACGATTGGTGGTTCAGACTCTTGCGGTGGTGCTGGTATTCAAGCTGATCTGCGTGTGTTTGAATCATTGGGAGTGCGCGGTTGCTCTGCGACAACCGCTTTAACAGCTCAAAACCCTGAGCGTATCAGTAGAATCGAAGCGGTATCTTTGGCGCAACTCGATGCCGAAATCCATGCAGTGTTTGATTATTATAATGTTGTGGCAATAAAAACAGGCATGTTGTTTGATGTTGAGCATATCTCCCTGATTTCAGCCTTGTTACACGAACGCCACACTGGCGTGCTCGTTGTTGATCCGGTCATGGTATCCAGTAGTGGGAAACGTCTCTTGCAGAAGAGTGCCATTGATACGGTTAAACAAGCGCTGTTACCAATGACGACACTACTCACTCCCAATCTGGATGAAGCCGCTGTACTGTTAGGTGAATCTGTAACAGATGCGACTCAAGCGGCAAACAAGCTGGTTGATCAGCTCGGCTGTGCTGTACTGCTTAAGGGTGGCCATGCAGATGCAGATACTCTGGTCGATCTACTGTGCGATTCAGATGGGGTGATACATTCCTTTGAACATTCGCGCCAAGTCTGGTCGACAGATCAATTGCACGGTACGGGCTGTCGTTTGGCATCGGCAGTCACCGCTCATTTAGCCAACAATTGCCCTCTCAAACAGGCGGTGGAAAACGCGATTGATTATTTGCAGGGTAGGGCTTCCTAATAGATTTTCGCTTTCATTGGACTATCATTATCAATATCGGCATGCTTTTCTCTAGTAACTTTAACAGGTAAGTTGTTTTATATTATATAGTATGGAAAGGGGATATGAATTATGCGCTGGTCTGATACTGATACTACTAAAGATTCCAGATTCAATAGAAAAAAAATTACAGTGGTTGGGGCAGGCAATGTCGGTGCTACGGCTGCATTTTTGGCTGCGACAAAAGAGCTGGCCAATATTGTATTGATAGATGTGGTGGAAGGGATACCACAGGGTAAAGCGTTGGATATGCGTGGCTCTTCTCCCATTCTACGCTTTGATGCATCGGTGATAGGTACCAACGATTATGCCGACACAGCCAATTCCGATCTGGTGATTATTACAGCAGGCATAGCCAGAAAACCGGGCATGAGTCGCAATGACTTGTTATCAATCAATGCAAGTATTATCGCTGATGTTACGCGTAATATTGTCAAACACTCTCCGAACTGCATCATTTTGGTTGTGACCAACCCGCTTGATGCCATGGTTTATACAGCATTAAGGGTTTCAGGCTTCCCCAAACATCGCGTGATTGGTATGGCTGGTGTGCTCGATTCTGCACGTATGCGCCTGTTTATTGCTGAAGAACTTGGTGTATCCATTAATAATGTGACGGCCTTTGTGCTTGGTGGCCATGGCGATACGATGGTGCCACTACCGCGATACTCCACCGTTGCCGGTATTCCGGTATCAGAATTGCTTAGTGAGGAGTGCATGCAGGCCATATCAGATCGGACTGCCGATGGCGGTGCGGAAGTTGTTCGTCTTTTAAAAACGGGCTCTGCATTTTATGCGCCTGCAGCATCGGTGGTACAGATGGCTGAAGCGATTATTAAGGATAACAAGCGGATCCTTCCGTGCTGTGCCTACCTGGAAGGTGAATATGGCATGGATGGTTATTATCTGGGTGTACCATGTAAGCTTGGTGCAGGTGGCCTGGAAGCTATTATCGAACTGGATTTGACCGAAGATGAGAACAGAGCTTTGCATCGATCTATGGAAGCGGTTGCTGATTTGGTAGAATCGGTTGATAAGCTGGGACTATATTAAGTTGGAGTGCTTAACATTTATCGTTAAGTATATAAGGGGAACGTTTTGAATATTCATGAATATCAGGCCAAGGCTCTGCTAGCTGAATTCGGTGTGCCGGTTCCAAGAGGGCAGTTGGCGCTGTCTGTCTCTGATGCGGTGGCTGCGGCCAAGGCGCTCGGTGGCGATGTTTGGGTAGTTAAAGCTCAGATTCATGCTGGTGGTCGTGGTAAAGCAGGTGGTGTTCGCTTGTGCCAGTCATTGGATGAGGTGGAAATAGCGGCGACCGCTTTGTTGGGTTCGACACTGGTGACTGCGCAAACGGGTGAGGCCGGTAAACAGGTGAACAGGCTTTATATTGAAGAGGGGCTGGATATCGCATCTGAGTTTTATCTCAGTTTGTTGGTGGATCGAGAAAATGAGTCCATTGCCTTTGTTGTGAGTCCTGACGGCGGAATGGATATTGAGAAGGTTGCAGCCGATACGCCGGATCGTATTTTAACCGTTCCGATTGCTGCTGATGAGGTCTCTGTTCAGGAAAGTAGCAGCATGGCTGCATTACTTGGTTTGAGCGGCGATCAAGTGGACGACTTTCATCAACTGGCATGTCAGCTACATCATATGTTCCGCCAAACAGATGGTGCGTTACTGGAGTTGAATCCCTTGATGCTTACCAGTGCTGGTAAACTAGTTGCGCTCGATGCCAAGTTTGTGGTGGATGATAATGCGATCTATCGTCAAAAAGCGGTGGCTGATCTGCGTGACCTGGATGAAGAAGATCCTCGTGAAATTGAAGCATCACAGTTTGGTTTGAATTATATCGCGCTCGATGGGCATATCGGTTGCATGGTCAATGGTGCCGGTTTAGCGATGGCTACGATGGATATCATTCAGCTCAAAGGCGACAGACCGGCCAACTTCCTCGATGTTGGCGGTGGCGTAACTGTCGATGCGGTTTGTGAAGCGTTCAAGTTATTGTTTAGTGATGATCATGTGAAAGCGGTTCTGGTAAATATATTCGGTGGCATAGTTCGCTGTGATATTATTGCCAATGGTCTGATAGAAGCGATTAAGACACATCCGATGCGGGTGCCTGTGGTGATGCGTTTGGTGGGTACCAATGAAGAAGAGGGCAGGGCTATCGTGAAAGATGCAGGACTGGATGTACGTTGGGCAGATGATCTGGACCAGGCCGCCGAATTTGCCGTAACAGCATCTCGGGGGGTAGGGCAGTGAGTGTATTATTAGATCGCCATACACGTGTCATTTGCCAGGGTTTTACCGGCAAACAGGGGACTTTTCATAGTGAACAGATGATTGCTTACGGTACCAGCTTTGTCGGTGGCGTCACCCCCGGCAAAGGCGGACAGACGCATTTAAATCGTCCTGTCTTCAACGCTGTTGCCGATGCGGTGGAGCAGGAGGGGGCAGAAGCCACGGTGATTTTTGTACCACCTCGCTTTGCTGCGGACGCCATTATTGAAGCTGCTGTTGCCGGTATCCAACTGATCTGCTGTATTACTGAAGGTATTCCGGTACAGGATATGTTGCGCGTAAAACAGCAGATTGCTGATATTGATTGCAGACTTATTGGCCCCAATTGTCCGGGCATTATCACGCCGGGTGAAGCTAAAATTGGTATCATGCCTGGTCATATTCATTTGCCCGGTCGTGTCGGAGTGATCTCCCGTTCAGGTACCTTAACCTATGAAGCGGTAGCTCAGCTGACGAGCACCGGTTTAGGTCAGAGCACCTGCATTGGTATGGGCGGTGACCCCATTCATGGTATGGATTTCATTGATGCACTCAAACTGTTTGAAGCCGATGATCAGACCGAAGGCGTAGTGATGATTGGTGAGATCGGAGGTGCAGATGAAGAAAATGCAGCTGAATATATTCGTGATCATGCCTGCAAACCTGTCGTAGCATTTATCGCAGGAGCGACTGCGCCCAAAGGTAAACGCATGGGCCATGCCGGAGCTATTATCTCAGGCGGAAAAGGTACGGCAGAAGCAAAATTCATGGCTCTGGAATCAGCCGGTGTTGCCATTGAGCATAATCCAACCCTGTTGGGGCAACGTATGCTTGAGTTATTGAAATAATGGTTATGTGAGCACTGATGCGGAGTATTGATGGTCTCTTATATGCAGTCACAGGTGTTTTTTAGCTTGTGATTGCATGTCATGAGTGTGATGCGTTGCATCAGCTGAAAGCTCTTCCTGAACATGGCAGGGCACATTGCTTATGTTGTGATGCAGTTTTGTATAAACATATCTCATCACAAGCCGTTCATCATAGTCTGGCCCTACATCTAACTGCTCTGTTGTTGTTTATCATCGCCAACTCTTTCCCCTTCTTGTCATTGAAGCTGGCCGGACGAGTGGAGACAGATATGTTATTATCGGGGCCATTGGCACTGATTGAGATTGGCATGCATGATATTGGTTTGTTGGTATTGTTAACCAGTATTGTGTTTCCACTGATCACTATGCTTGCTTCGTTATATCTGCTTATTCCGGCATATCTGGGTTTTCGTGCTATTGGTCTGACCGCCGTTTTCAGGCTCGTGCAACGCCTGATGCTGTGGAGTTTGTTTGGCGTTTTTATGTTGGCAGTATTGATCGCGATAGTAAAACTGTTGGATCTGGCTGAGATCGAAGTGGGCATATCATTGATCGCATTTGCAGCTCTACTGCCGGTGAGTGTAATGGCTCTGCATAGTATGGATGCTCAGCTATTTTGGCCGCATCGCTTTCATAATTGTGATGCAGAGGATCAGATGGTAACCGCGAAGCTTCCGTTGGTAACCGCTCTCAAATCAGGGCTATTGCATTGCCATACATGCTCATTGCCAGTACAGGCTAGATCACAAGCTTTGCAGCAGAATCAAGTCGAAACTCTGCACTGTCCACGTTGTCATAGCCTGTTACATACCCGAAAACCTAATAGTATAAACCGAACTTGGGCCTTACTGATCGCTGCGATCATGCTGCTTTTTCCAGCCAACCTTTTACCGATCATGACTGTGACCCGATTCGGACAGGGGGATCCGAGCACCATTTTATCCGGTGTTGAACACCTGATCTCTGCAGGCATGTGGCATCTTGGTCTGATTGTATTTTTTGCCAGTATCATGGTACCTGTGAGTAAGCTACTGACGTTAATGTTTTTATTGCTATCGGTGCATTTCAGATCTTTTTGGCGACCTTATGACCGCACCCGACTATACCGAATGACAGAAATGATTGGTTCCTGGTCTATGGTTGATATCTTTATCATTGGTATTTTGACCTCTCTGGTCAGCCTCGATGTGTTAGCTACCATTGAGCCGGGGCCTGCTGCCAGTTATTTTGCTGCTTCAGTGGTGTTGACGATGCTGGCTGCTCAAAGCTTTGATCCGCGTCTGATTTGGGATGGAATTGCTGCTGAGACGATAGATGAGAAAGCTGTAAAAGAAGATTCTGGGATGAGTGAGAGGGTATTCATGCAACAGAGTAAAGCAGTAGGCCAGTCGGATGGGTGAACAACAGATTGATACAGCCAGTACAGGGCAGCCCGTTGTAAAAATGGCCAGCAAGTTTTCAATCATCTGGTTGATTCCTCTACTCACCTTGTGCGTTGGCCTGTGGTTAATTGTCAAAACTATTCAAGAACAAGGGCCAGAAATCACCATTACCCTGCAAACAGCTGAGGGTATTGAAGCCGGGAAAACGCCGATCAAATATAAAGATGTACAAATTGGTATGGTGGAGGAGATAAAGTTTACCAAAGGTTTCAAACATGTAGTGCTGAAAGCGCGTTTAAAACCTGAAGCTGAATCATTTTTGCATCGTGATACGCGGTTTTGGGTAGTGCGTCCGCAACTTAGTCTGCGCGGTGTGTCCGGTTTAGGTACGCTGGTCAGTGGTTCCTATATTGAAATTGATCCCGGCCTTGGGGCTCGCCAATATCATTTTAAGGGTTTGGATGAAGCTCCCATTGTGAAGTCAGATGTAGATGGTCTGCGTGTGACGTTGATTTCAAAGAAGCTGGGCTCTTTGGATATTGGTTCACCGGTCTATTATCAGGGTATTCAAGCTGGTGAAGTACTTGGTTATGAACTCTCCAATGATAAACACAGCATATTTGTACATGCTTTTGTGCGAGCTCCCTACGATGAACTGGTGCATGGCAATAGCCATTTCTGGAATGTCAGCGGTATCAATCTGTCGATGGGAGCCGATGGATTTCAATTACAGACCAGCTCGCTACAGTCGATGCTATACGGTGGCATCTCATTTGATTCACAAAATAGGCCAGATAGCCCGAATGAAGATGCGGAACAGCTCGTTTTTACCCTGTTTGAAAATTACGATGATATTATTGCAAAAACCTATACCAGAAAATTCCGTTTTATTGTCTTCTTCGATGGTTCCGTACGTGGTTTAAGTGTTGGGGCTCCAGTTGAGTTTAAGGGGATCCAGGTAGGTCTGGTGACCGATGTGCGTTTGGAGTTTGACAGCTCAGATGCCAGTTTTCAAATTCCGGTGATGCTCGAAATCGAGCCGGAACGCATTGTAGAGAGCAATGCGGAGAGTGAGATATCATCGGTCGAAGTGCTGGCGAGTTTGGTGGCACGCGGGCTTCGTGCACAGCTTCAAACCGGTAATTTACTGACCGGAAAACTGTATGTCGCACTGGATATGCATCCTGATACACCGATTCGTTTTCTGGCGAATAAAGGCAGCCAATTGCCGGAAATCCCTTCTATTCCAGGTGGCTTTGATCAAATCACCACATCGTTGCAAAGCATATTAGCCAAACTCGACAGAGTTCAGACCGATAAAATTGGTAATGATTTGGCAGCACTGGTGCATAGCAGTAATAATTTAATCAATGGCCCTGCAACAGCGCAATCCATTGGTGATCTACGTGCTTCATTGAAATCATTCAGACACGTTATTGAATCATTGGATCAACATGCAGAACCGATGGCAGAGAATCTTCACCAGGCGCTTAATTCAGGGCGCACTACCCTGGAGGAGGCAGAAAAAACCCTGCACAACATCAACAACTCTTTAGATCCTGCTTCGCCATTACAATATCGTGTTAATCAATTGAGTCAGGATCTGTCGGATATGGCGCGGGCCATTCGCTCCTTTGTCGACTTGCTTGAGCGCCATCCTAATGCAGTCATCTTTGGCAGCCCCAAATCAGGAGAACAATAATGTATACGGTTTGTCGTAAGTTATATTTTCTACTGCTCTTATCGTTGCCGATATTTGCCAGCGGATGTGGCGGCAGTGCTGTCACGCAGTATTATCTGTTGAATACCGTACCACCCGAAAAAACTGCAGTAGCTGTTGCTCCAAAGGATGAAGATGTGAATGCAATCGAAGATCGTTCCATTCAAAGGGTCGCAATCCGTCAGCTTGAAATTCCGCGTTATCTTGATCGACCTCGCATTGTCAGTCGAGATGCAGATAACCATCTGCGTATTGCTGAATCGCATCAGTGGGGCGGGCGTTTGCGTGAAGATATTGCGCGCACCTTAAGTGATGATATTGCCGAGCGCCTGCCTTCGGTTGATCTGCGCACAGCACCATTTCCGGGTTCCATGCATGCTGATGCATCATTGCTGATTGATATTCGACAGTTTGAATTGCTGGCCGATGGATACATGCATATGAAAGTGCGCTGGCATGTGCAATTAAAGGGTAAAGCTTCACAGAGTTATTTTAATCACCTGACCAGTGATAGCCCTATTGGTGAACGGGATTATGCTGCTATGGCTGCATCAATGTCCAGGTTATTGGCACGGCTGGCAGATCAAATGGCGTCTGAAATAATCAAGTTGCCGATGCAGGAGCAGCCCTAAGGGTGTTTCAGCCATCGGTGATTAAACGCTCTGCAGTAGTATCTATGCTACTCGTTTATGTCGCTGTTCTATTATTCGTTTCAATCGGCATGTTTAGTACACCCTTATATGCAACTGCTGTAACGATAAAACATGATGAGCAATCCATGCGTTTGGCAGAGCTGACAGGTCAAGAGATTATCATGGAGTCACTTCGTAGACATGAGCTATATCCCTATGTTTATGAAGAGCAGACCCTGATACTGATGGATGAGAAACAGCATAGGGATGTGCGTCGCATTCAGCGTTATTCGAGACTAGAGAAGAGTGGTTCACTCAAAGCGATGATTAAATTTATCTATCCAGAGTCGATTGCCGGGGCTTCGTTGCTTTTTATGCGTAAGCAGAATGGATTACGAAATAGTCGTTTTTACTTGCCTGCACTTGCTATGAAGCCAATCAATTACAGTGGTAGCGTGCTGGGTAGTCAGATGTTGGGCAGTGAATTTTCATTGGAAGATCTCATGCCCGAAAATATCCACGCGTTTGTTTATCATCGTATTGCAGATGTGATGGATAATGACAGGCGTTATTTTGTGGTGCAGGCGGTCGCGACTGCCAGTGAGGATATTCACCGCACATACGTCAAACGCATCTTACTTATTCGGCAGGATAACTTTTTTGTCACTCATATTGATTACCTAGATGAGGAGAGCCAACTGCTAAAAAGGCAGACACGGCATGATATCAGGCAGGTAAATGGGGAAATGTGGCGTGCAGATATGGTGATGGTGGAAAACTTTGTGAATCATCATCGTTCAATTTTGAAGATCGACCGCCGTGTATACTCGATCGATTATGTACCTGCTTCGATGTTTGAAATAGCCAATCATTTAGATGGCACAGCAGGTCCTCTTGATAACGCCCGCGCTTCTGAACAAGCAGAGAGAGCGAAATCAACAGCGGCAATGAATATAAGCGAAGCAGGAGAGATACGATGAATCGAATCATCATGCTCGGATTACGGCATCGTCTGTTATTGCTATTAACCATAACTGCTTTGACTGTGTTGGCTGCCGTCGGTATGCAAGGCTTACACATTGATACAGGCACAGAGAGCATGATTGCAAAAGGCTCTGCCAGCCACCTGCGTTATGAGGCTGTGGTGGAAGAGTTTGGGTCGGATAAGCAAACGCTCATCTTTGTGCGCGACAAAGCATTGTGGAGTACAGAAAAACTTACATATTTAAAAGCTTTGCATACACGTCTGGCTGCATTGGAAATAGTAGAGAGTGTCGAGGATCTTTTCACACTTCGCAGTTTGCGTGGTGAAGAGGGGCGTATCAGTTCAACGCTGTTGATGGATTATATTCCACAGAGTCCTGCAGATGTCGATCAGCTAAAAAAAGATATTTTATATAACCCTTTGGTGAAGGGAAATCTCATTTCAGCCGGTGGTGAAGCGCTGGCATTGATGGTGACGATTAGGCCTTCTGCCATGCAACAACTGGGGCATGCTAAAGTATATGAAATGATGCAACAGGAGATCAATCCATCTTCCATGCATTTTGAGCGTTTGTTTCAAATTGGTGCAGCACGCATTCAGACGGAGATGGAAGAGACGCTATTTTTGGATATGCGGAACTTAGCTCCGCTATCTGCAGGCCTTATTTTATTGGTGATTTTGCTATTCATGCGCAGCGTCACTGCCGCTTTTATACCACTGCTGACCGCTGGTATAAGTTTAGTATGGACACTGGGCATGATGGGGTGGGCCGGTATTCCGGTAAATATTTTAAGTGCGATGCTACCGACATTGATTATTGTCATTGGATCGACAGAAGATACCCATTTGATCGCATCCTTTTTGGCCACACGTAGGCAGTACCCTGATCGGGAGCCTGAATTCTGTGTGCGACGGATGCTGAATAAAATGGGTTTACCGCTGCTGTTAACCATACTCACCACCGTTCTCGGTTTTGCCGGCAATATTTTCAGTAATATGGAGTTGATTCGTGATTTTGCACTGGCATCCAGTTTTGCCATGTTAGCTAATGGTTTGATTACCCTCATGTTGGTGCCTGTCATGCTTATTATGATGGCTGCCCCTAAAACATCTGGAAACAGAGCGAGCGGTGAGGGGTGGTTATCCAGAGGAATACTTCAACTCAATAATCAATCCAATCTCAGCCTGCAACGTCTGCTACTTGGTGGGACTCTGTTGTTGTGTGCCTTTTTCCTTTATCAGGCATCCAAGCTCTATGTAACCAATGATCCGATGTCCTATTTCAAACAGGATCGGGCTTTGATCACGGATGCCAACGAAGTGCACCTACACCTGGCTGGCATCAAAACATTCTTTATCACCGTTCAATCCGATGAGGAGCAGGCTTTCTTACAACCCAAACAACTGCGTAAGCTGGAGGTGATTGAGAGCTTTATTCATACGCAGAATGTGTTTGACCGCAGCATATCGCTGGTCGATTATATGAAGTTATTGAATCGTGAATTTCATGCGGGTGACGAACAGTGGTATGAGCTGCCAAACAACAAAGAGATGGCATCACAATATCTGTTATTTATGCATCGGCAGGAGTTAAAGCGTTATGTAAGCCATGATTATCGGCGAGCCATGATCGTAGTTCGCCATCATATTAGCGATTCCAATCTGTTGAATCGCAGCGTTGATGAATTAAGAGAAGTAGCAGCAGAGATCGTTGGCGCTGATATGCAGGTATATATTGTCGGCGAAAACCTCATGATCAATGAAGAAGCTGATTCACTTTTACATGCTCAGGTTGAATCATTGATGATATTTCTAGGCATTATTTTCTTGCTGATGTCAGCCATGTTTACATCCTTTAAGGGTGGTTTGATTGCCATGGTTCCGAGTCTTATCCCGATCATTTTGATGTTTGGGGTCATGGGGTTACTGGGCATACCACTTAATCCAGGTACTGCGATGGTGGCCGTGATTGCTATTGGTATAGCAATTGATAGCACGATTCATATGCTTTCCAGTTATAATAAACATAGCCGGGATATGGGCAATGCAGCGCTAGCCGTTCAGAAAACGGTATATGAAGAAGCACTTCCGATGATCACAACCACCGTCGCATTGGCATTGGGTTTTGGCATTTTACTGGCCTCTGACTTTGCCATTATTGGCCAGTTTGGTGCATTGGCTGCCGCCACGATGCTGTTTGCCCTGTTCGCTAATTTGATTGTGACGCCATTAATTATGTCGCGCATGCGATTGGTTAGCCTGTATGATATTTTAGCTCTGTCCATGGACAAACAAGCGCTGCGATCATCTCAGCTGTTCAATGACATGTCTGATTATCAGATCCGTAAAGCGATGCTGATTTCTGAAATGAAAAACTTTCAAAAAGGTGCCCGGATTATTGAGCAGGGTTGCCTCGACCGTAGTATGTATCTGTTGATTCGTGGTGAAGTCGATGTGGTGCATCATGCCAAAGACGGCGACGATATGCTGCTGGCCCGATTGAAACCCGGTGACTTGTTCGGTGAGATTGCATTTGTCGGAGAGATACGGCGCACCGCTGATGTTATTGCAATAGGAGCTGTCTCTGTCGTGAAATTTGATTATGAACGTTTAAAACATGATCTGCGCTATTTCCCCCGTATTGTGGCGAAGTTAAACTTCAACATCAGCTATATACTTGGCAAACGATTAGCCGGCACATTAAAGGATTAAATTATGATCTGATGTATGATTGTCTAAAATATTGTTCTAAAACATATAGCGCGTCGTTCTGATCAGCATATCAATGTTGACAGAGGCCAGGGAAACCGCATTAAAATATCCTCAGTTTACGATCATGACTCAGCATGTTTCACCGGCCGATGCTGCGCATCACAGGGGGGGGCCATAGTGCACGCATAGTAAAAACAACAAGAGATGCAATCCTCATCTCTGGCTCTCCGGTTAGGATTGTTTTTTGATTATTGTATTGATTTATCTGCGTCCTTTGCGGTAAATGCTTTTGAACTATTCTAATGAGATCGCTTTGTGGAAGTAGCCCGCTTTATTGCTTAGAGTTCTCTTGATAAGTATGGTATAACTCGATCTTCTCTAAGGGAGAAAATGATGAAAGGTAGATATCTATATCCTATTTATGCAAAACAGCAGTGATTTATCTATGAATCAATGCAATACGAACTCAGGTTTGTCACCATTAAAACCCACCGTATTGATTATTGATGACAATCAAATTTCCCTGACATATTTGACCATCATGTTGGATGATAATGTTAATATACTCACAGCCACAAATGCGAGTGCAGGTTTAGAGGTACTGCAGGAGGGGCATCATATATCCGTTGTACTACTGGATCTCATGCTGCCTGATCTCAATGGCCTCGAGGTATTGAGAAAAATCAGAAACAATGAAAAAACGTCTGATATGAATGTTATTATTATCACCGGATCGATGAATAATGAGTGGATGCTTCGCTCAGCTAATATGAATATTCAGGGCTATTTTAAGAAACCATTTGATGGCGCAAGCCTGATTGATCGTATTATGGAATTAAGTGGTAATGTGAAGGCATTGGACCACATGGCTTTAAGAGATTTGTGGGGGGAGGATTTTGAAACCCGCATGCAAGCTATTGGATCTATTGTGAAACCTGCCCTTATCTATATCAATGAGAATTTTCATAGAACATGCCGTAGGGATAATTTAGCGAATCAGCTGGGGATTTCTCCTGATTATCTGAGTCGCATCTTTAAAAAAGAGGTTGGCATCTGTCTGAATGAATATATCTCGCATTGTAGAGTACATCTGAGTCGAGATCTGCTTATTAACCAGCCCGAAATGAAAGTGAAAAGTATTGCCCGATACGCTGGGATTCCTGATGTAGATTACTTTTGCAAAGTGTTTAAAAAACACACCGGTTATACGCCGAATGAATATCGACAAAAGTCGATATAGCTAAAATAACTCTATTTTTATATCCGGCGACTTTGCTAAAGGTCGCATTATTACAGCTAAAGACAGAAATCCACAGTAAAAAGCAGATTTTTCCGGCTGGGGAACATTGGGGTTTGTGACTATGATTGCCGAAATTCTGTATTTATGAAAAACAACGCAGAAAGAAGGCAGAGTTTTTTTAAGTCTGTATAAAATCAGGGATGCCAACAATAGATGTGAAGTGCGTTTTATCATCAATATTGATGATGAATGTCCTTTTTACTGATGGTATATGACCTGAGGCTTGAGGCTCAACCTATCCAATATATAGCGTTATATGAGCAATCAAAGTGCTTATGTAAACGTTACTTTAGATTAACAGGGGGAAATATGACTTTGATATACATGGGGCTGGTAGCAGTCTTATTAGTAATAGCGGTGATTTTTAAATCAATGAAAATGAAAGGGGCAGGGGAAAGTAGTTTTCCTTATAGAAAACAGCGCGCGATTTTCACAGCACCTGAAAGTTCATACTATAATTTACTTCGTCAGGCAGCAGGCGCTAATATACTTATTTTTGGCAAGGTACGTGTAGCTAATATTATTGCCCCAAATAAAGGTATGACAGATAGGCAGTGGAAGAATGCATTCGGTAAAATCACTGCTGAACATTTTGACTTTGTACTGTGTGATATAAAAACACATGCTGTCTTATGTGTGATTGATTTTAATGGTCATCCATCTGAATCGAAAAAGAGAAAAGAGCATGACGCATTTTTAAAAGGGGCTTGCGAGTCGGTTCAAATCCCTCTGATTCAGGTTAAAGTAGGTGTGAACTACACCGTTGATGATATCCAAAAAACTTTAATTTCTCATTTACCAAACTTAAAAAACACTCTACTGCAGTCTAGAAAGGCTATGAATCAAGACGTACTCAAAAAAACTGAAACATTACTGGTCTCAAACGCTTCTTAGGATTCGTTTTATATCTCTGAAAATATCGATTGTATAAAATTAGTGGGAATAGGTGAAAAAAATGAATGATACTATGAAAGCGGTTATCCTGGCTGGGGGGTCAGGTAGTCGTTTGTGGCCGTTGTCACGTCAACAATTACCCAAGCAGTTCCTAACTTTGACGGGTGATGAAAGCATGCTGGGTGCGACTATTACACGTTTGTCACCATTGATTGATAAGGATGATATCTGGGTTGTGACTGGAGAAAAACATGCAACAGGAGAGGCCTTCTCAGAGCTTAATGGCCTGAATCAGATTTTGGAGCCATCTGGTCGCAATACCGCACCAGCTGTCGCCTTAAGTGCAGCTTTGATGCAGGACTTGAGTAATGATGACCCTGTGATGGTGGTGTTACCTGCTGATCATATTGTGGCAGATAAAGAAGCCTTCCAACACAGTCTGAAGCGGGCGGTGATTGCAGCCAATTCAGGCCAGTTGGTTACCTTCGGTATTGTCCCCGATCAGCCTGAAACCGGTTTTGGTTATGTCCAGGCCGACACAGAAGGTATGGGCATTCATCGGGTAATTCGCTTTGTTGAAAAGCCAGATAGAGAAGCAGCCCAGAAGATGCTTGATGAGGGTGGCTACTTCTGGAATTCAGGCATGTTTGTTTGGAAAGCTTCGGTGATTCTGGCTGAAATAGAGAAACACCTTCCGGAAGTTTGGTCGCTGTTGCAAGGCATGAGAGCGCGCTGGAACAGTGGTGAGAATTGGCAGGAAGTGATTCGCGAAAACTTTGATAAGATGCCGGATATCTCTATTGATTACGGTGTGATGGAGAGATCTGATAATGTATCACTTGTCTCAATTGATATCGGTTGGTCTGATGTTGGTAGCTGGGATGCTGTGCATGATATTGCCGCCCAGGATGACGATGGCAATGAGATCAGCGGCAATGTATTGGCGATTGATTGTAAGGGTTCGTTATTGAGAAGTGAATCACGATTGATTGCCGCAGTAGGCTTGGAAGATTTGATCGTAGTGGAGACTCCGGATGCGATTCTGGTCGCTAAAGCCGGTGAGAGTCAGCGTGTACGTGAGCTGGTTGATTCATTGAAGAAGGGTAGTGATAAGTATCATATCGAACATGTAACTGTGCGTCGTCCATGGGGCAGTTACACCGTGTTGGAATCAAGCGGTGAAGGTTACCAATTGAAACGAATTGATGTATTGCCTGGGGCCAAGCTGAGCCTGCAATCGCATCAACATCGTTCAGAGCACTGGATCGTGGTGGCAGGTACAGCAACGATCACCTGTGGCGACATGGTCAAAATTGTAGCTAGAAACGGCAGTGCATATATCCCTATTGGTGAAACGCATCGTTTAGAGAATCGCGGTAAAGTTCCTGTTCAGTTGATTGAAGTTCAGGTCGGTGATTATCTCGGAGAAGATGATATTGAACGCTTCGAAGATGATTACGGCAGAGTGCCTGAACTTCAGATAAATGATTTACTGAAAAAAGATGATGTTGAGCGCTTTGATGCGCTTCCAGTAGCCTGACCTCATCAGCTTTGATGTTTAATAAGTAATAACAATCGGCAGCGGTGTGTTTCTTAATCACTTGTAGTGGATAAATAAACACACTGTTGCCGATTATTTCATGCATGTTCCTTTGAGAACAACATCCATACAGATAAAACTCATACCATTCTATTTGCATGTTCATATGACAACAACGGCAATTTGGAACGCAGACATTCGTCTTTTTTCAATACTATCTTCTTCCGAGCATTGGCCATTCAATCGTTATGATTTTGCAATAGTTTATAGTGGCTTGATCATAGGCACCTTAGCACAGCATCGGGGCCAAACTATGATCCATCGAATATACGCAAGGGTTTGCTTGCAGTAAGCTGCGAATCGCCAGCCACACTTCAGCTTGGGTTTCACTGTATATATAACGAGCAAATCGCTCACTAAAACCATCAACACTACAATCAGAGTGATGCATTTGCGCTTGGCTTAAATCAATCTAAAAATGCAATAGCGATAAATGGCTTGTGGATGTAGTTTTAATGCTTCTAATGATCATACTCGAAAGCAATAATCGTAAGTATGGCTGCTTTATAGATCGCACAAATGGGCAGTGACACGGAGAAAACATGAAGCTATCAACAAAAATCATTATCGGCATAGTAGTCGCCCTGGCCATGATTTTGGCTTTAGAGGTGCTTGTCAGCAGCTATTTTATGGATCAATTCGGGCATCACAAATAAACCATGCGCCTGTTTGCCGCTATTGAAATCCCTCAGCCAGTTCAAGATCAGATAGAGCTCTGGTGGCAAGAGGCACGTGGGCATCTCGATCCTGATCTATGGCGTGAAGTTCCTCCGCATCTTTGGCATCTGACTGTCGCTTTCTATGGCGATGTTTCTGGTGATGAAACAGATGACCTTGCAGAAGAGCTGGCCGAATATGCGTCTCAAAGCTCTGAAATTCACTTGCAACTTAAGAACTATGGCGTGTTTCCAAATGCTTCAAAAGCGAATGTGTTCTGGGTGGGCGTTCAGGAGAAGCCCGATGTAAACCATCTCAAACATCTTACACGTTGTTGCAGACGAGCAGGGCACATGGCAGTTCATAAACGCACAGCCAAAGAGACCTCTTTTCAAGCCCATATCACTGTCGCCAGATCTAAGGCGCATAACCAGCTCATGGATATGCAACGTATGCAGATGATAGCGGCTCTACCAGAGATTGATTGGATGGTAGGGAGGATACATCTGTATCACTCTATTTTAAGGCCGGAAGGGCCACAATACCGACGACTGGAAACATTTGATTTGAACACTGCAGGTCAGCGGATGAGTAGAAAAAGCCTTTCGCCAGACTGAGTGAAATGCCCGAACGCGGTAGCTATCCAAAAGTGTTGCAAGCAGTGGTTATCCATGAATATCGGGAGGTTTTCTTTAAAGCCTATCGCATCATCTATCATGTGAGTGGTGAGCGTGTTTACGTTCTTATGAAGTGAGATGCGGTCCCTGTTGGAGCTCCGCCTGATGAGCTCAGTGATGAAGTACAAAAAAATGATGAAATTAATATGTTCTTCGCTGTTAATAACGCCACAGATCCTAATGGTGGTACAGATGAAAGGCCGGTTGGCACACCGTATAGGTTGCGATTGCTCAGAATGGCCAAAGTACCCTGAGCCGTTGTTTACAATTCAAAGGAGCACGCCACCAAATTCTAAAACTGATCTTATCTGTTCGCTCTCTCATCAATTTCACTAAATTATTTATCCAAAAGAGAAGATTGATCCCGATTTCCCGAAAATAAATGCGTTTTATCATCAACCTTGATGATGAATCCTTCTTTTCTGGCTGTAGGCTCTCTGCCTTGATGTGCGGCGCTTCTTCATTCACGAACTGTGAAAAATGGTCTATGCTAGCGAAGTCATTCTGTGGGAGAGGGCAATCAGTTTTTTATTTCACAATCTTAATAATTATGAATATTGGATAATAATCAATGAGTGAAACACCGAAAAATTTAGCCGCATATATCTGGTCACTGGCTGACCTTCTGCGTGGTGATTTTAAGCAGAGCCAATATGGGCGGGTGATCCTGCCGTTTACGCTGTTGCGCCGCCTTGAGGGTGTGCTTGCTGAGAGTAAAGAGGCTGTGCTGGCCGAATATGAGCGAGTCCAAGGGATGGAGCTGCCAGAAGAGGCGCAGGAGAAGTTTCTGCTCAAGGCCGCTGATCTTACCTTTTTTAACACCTCCAGAATGGATCTCTCCAAGCTGGGTGAAGCTGGCATCAAAGATAATCTGGAATCCTATATTCAGGGTTTCTCCAGAGATGCGCGGGAGATATTTGAATACTTCAATTTCTCTGAATTCATCGGCCAGCTCAATGATGCTAATCTCTTATATAAAATCGTGCAGAAGGTGCGCCTTACCGATCTAAGCCCTAAAGCCATATCCAACCATGATATGGGCAAGGTATTTGAAGAGTTGATCCGCCGCTTTGCTGAGTCTTCGAACGAAACTGCCGGTGAACACTTCACCCCGCGTGACATTGTACATCTGACCACCTCGTTAGTGTTTATGGAAGATGATGATGCCTTCACCAAGCCGGGCATTATTCGCACCATTTATGACCCGACAGCAGGCACAGGCGGCTTTCTCTCCGAAGGCATGGAGTATGTAGAAGCTTTAAACCCACAAGCCGTTATGCGTGCTTATGGTCAGGAACTAAATCCAGAATCCTACGCAATATGTAAGGCGGATATGCTGATCAAAGGTCAGCCGGTCGATAGAATCAAACTGGGGAACACGCTTTCCAATGATCAGCTCTATGCCGATAAGTTTGATTACATGCTTTCCAACCCTCCCTTTGGTGTGGACTGGAAGAAGATCGAAAAAGAGATCAAAGACGAAAACACATTGAAAGGTTTTGATGGTCGTTTTGGCCCCGGTCTTCCGAGGGTGTCAGATGGTTCGCTACTCTTTCTTATGCATCTGATTAGCAAGCTCAGGCCAAATGAGTCAGAGCGCGTAAACGCAGCTGGACGTAAAGAAACTGGTTCTCAGGGCGGGCGCATTGGAATTATCCTCAATGGGTCACCGCTATTTACCGGCGGGGCAGGTTCCGGCGAATCGGAGATCCGCCGCTATATTCTGGAAGCCGATCTACTCGAAGCGATTATCGCCCTGCCTACCGATATGTTTTATAACACCGGTATTGCCACCTATGTCTGGGTACTCTCCAATAAAAAAGCGGATGAACGAAAAGGTAAGGTTCAACTGATTAACGGGGTGAATCTATGCAGTAAAATGCGTAAGTCGCTTGGCTCTAAACGTAATGTTATGAGCGAAAATGATATTCGCACCATTACTCGAAGTTTTGGTGAATTCGAGGTTATTGATAATCAGGTATTGGATAAAGCTCCCGAACAGAAGAGTAATCGAGGCAGGCAGTCGGAGAATCCAAAAACAGAAGCTGTGAAGACCTTTTCCAGTAAGATATTTGATAGCCATGAATTCGGTTATCGCCGGATTACCATTGAGCGCCCCTTGCGTGAATCCTATCAATTCAGTGACGAACGCATTGCAAGCTTAAGATTTGCTCCTAAGCCGTTGAATGCAGTGATGCAGTGGGTCTATGCTGAATATGGTGGGGATTGGTCAGACCATGAAGGCTGTGCAAGCTACGGCGTGTTGGCCGAGTTCGAGGACGATATTCGCCTGCATATCAAAACCCATTTTAAAGAGCTGAAAGAGAAACAGATCAAGGATCTTCTTGATAGCAAAACGTGGCTGAATCAGAAACAGGTATTGCTCAAAGCCAGAGCACTGCAACAGATTATCGGCAGTGAACAGCATGATGATATGAATGGTTATGAGGCGGTGCTTAAAGCAACAGGTGTGAAGCTTGAAGCCAAAGAGAAGAAACAGATCACTGCTGCAGTAAGTTGGAAAAACCCTGAGGCGGAAAAAGTAATCCGCAAAGTCCACAAGGGCGTGACCGCCATGGACGGTGGAAATGCAGGGAATGCAGGACGCAATCCCCTGCCAAAGCCGAATCCAATCTATGGCTTGTTTGAAGTGAATGGACAAATCATTGAGTACAAACCCGATAGTGATCTGCGCGACAATGAAAATGTGCCACTTGATCCCACACGCTCAGTGAATGAAATCAATGAGGCTTATTTCGCCAAAGAAGTGCAGCCGCACGTGCCTGATGCATGGATCGATGCAAACAAGCGGGATGCACAGGATGGCGAGATCGGTATTGTCGGTTATGAGATCCCGTTTAACCGCCATTTCTATCAATACCAACCACCAAGAGACTTGGCAGAGATTGATGCCGACCTTGATGCCGTGAGCGCAGAGATTATGAAGCTACTACAAGAGGTTCATTCATGAGTACCAATTACGAAGCAACTTGCTTCGCAATTGGTACAGGTTTTTCTCGTCATTCCCACGAAGGTGGGAATCCAGCCTTGGCCTTCTACACATGAATAAAAATCCCAGCGTTTACATTCTGGCCAGCAAAAAGAATGGTACGCTTTATATTGGTGTTACAAGCAGCCTGATTCAGCGCGTCTGGCAACATAAAAACAAACAGGTCGCGGGATTTACAGAAAAGTATAACGTCAGTACATTGGTCTATTTTGAACAGCACGAAACGATGGGAACGGCCATTACACGAGAGAAACAGTTGAAGAAATGGAACCGAGATTGGAAGATCAATCTCATCGAAGAAAATAATCCACAGTGGGAGGACCTATGGGAACAGATTCAATAAACATGGATTTCCGCCCCACGCTTTCGCGGGGGGATGGTTTTTTAAAGCAGTTAAGTATGGACTTGAGGGCAGAGTTCCCTGAAATAAAAGGTTTTTCTTCTAGTAATATCAAATACATACGTCAGTGGTTTCTATTCTATACAAGTGATGAACCAATTGGCCAACAGGCTGTTGGCCAATTGACTCAGATCCCCTGGGGCCACAATCTCAAAATCATCGCCAAGTCAAAAAGCATAAAAGAGGCGTTGTATTATGTGCAACAAACCCAAGCCCATGGCTGGAGCCGCAATGTTTTAACCCATCAGATAGAAAGCGGTTTATGGCAGCGTGAAGGCAAAGCGATTACCAATTTTGAATCCACCTTACCCGCCATGCAATCCGATCTGGCCAAACAGACCCTGAAAGATCCTTATCTGTTTGATTTTCTGAGCCTCAGCAAAGAGCACAGTGAACGAGAGTTAGAGCAAGCATTAACAGAGCATATCACCCATTTCTTATTGGAGCTTGGTGCTGGTTTTGCTTATATGGGTAAACAGTTTGCACTACAGGTAGGCGAGCGGGAATTCTTTATCGACTTGCTATTTTATCATACACAATTGCGTTGCCATGTGGTCATTGAACTGAAAATTGGAGATTTTGAACCCGAACACGCTGGCAAACTGAACTTCTACATCAAAGCGGTGGATGAGCAGTTACGTCATGCATCTGATCAGCCCACCATTGGCATTCTTCTCTGTAAAAACAAAGATCGCCTTGTCGCCGAATATGCTTTGAGCGATATCCAGAAACCGATGGGTGTATCGGAATACCAACTCACCCAATCACTACCGGAAAACCTGCAATCCAAACTGCCAAGCATTGAAGCGATAGAACAAGAATTGGCTGGCGATCTATGAAGTATCAGGCTTATCCTGAGTATAAGGGTTCAGGTGTTGAGTGGTTTGACTCTGCTCCCAAACATTGGGAAATAAAGAAAATAAGTTATTTTGCTCTCTTAAGAAGTGGAGATGCAATCACTTCTGAACAAATCAATACCCAAGGTGAATACCCTGTTTACGGCGGCAATGGACTAAGAGGATACACATCTAATTATAACCATGATGGTGACTACATTCTGATAGGAAGGCAGGGCGCATTGTGTGGGAATATTAATTATGCACATGGTGAATTCTGGGCATCTGAACACGCTGTAGTTGTACATCCTTCTATGCCAATAAATTTCAAATGGTTCGGCGAAACACTGAGGTCAATGGATTTAAATCAATATAACCTTTCAGCAGCACAGCCAGGGTTAGCCGTAGCAAATATAACTTGCTTAAAAGTTCCATTCCCTCCGCTAGAAGAACAGACACATATCGCCAACTTTCTCGACCACGAAACCACCAAAATCGACACCCTGATCGAAAAACAACAACAGCTTATCAAACTGCTCAAAGAAAAACGTCAGGCCGTCATCAGCCATGCCGTCACCAAAGGTTTGACAAATTTGCCCGGAACAAATTTAAACAGCGGCTCTGCCGCTGGCCCGAAGGGTGAGGGCACGGACAGCCCGAGTAATCCCAACGCCCCCATGCGCGACTCAGGTATCGAATGGTTAGGCGAAGTGCCGGAGCATTGGGATGTAAATCGTTTCAAATTCCTGTGTGACCGAATAATTGCGGGCCCATTTGGATCAAGTATCACTAAGGACATGTACGTTAAGCGTGGGTATAAAGTATATGGCCAAGAGCAAGTAATCCCAAATGACTTTTCGATTGGGGATTATTATATAGAAGAAAAGCATTATTTAGAGTTATCTCGATACATTACATCTTCTGGCGATATTCTAATTAGCTGTGTGGGTACCTTTGGGAAGATTGCAGTCTTTCCTGAAGACGCAGAGCCAGGAATCATTAATCCCCGATTGATCAAGGCAGAGATTAATGAGAACTGTGATCCTTTCTATGTTAGAGAATTACTGAAAAGTGAAATGGTGTTTAAGCAATTTGAACTCTTGAGCAGAGGTGGAACTATGGGGGTGATTAACATAGGCATTCTTAGTGACATTCTTGCTGCCGTTCCGCCATTAAATGAACAAGGTGAAATTGTAGCTTATATCAATGAACAAAAGTCTAAATTTAGAAATCTAATAGAACAGGTAAACAATGCGGTTCTCTTGCTAAAAGAACGCCGTGCGGCTCTGATCTCTGCTGCAGTTACCGGAAAAATAGATATTAGAGATAGACAAGAATATGTCTGATTTATCTTTTTACTGTAACGGTTTTGTCATCATTGATTTGGTGCCAGATGGTGAGTTGCAGACAGGACGAAAACTCGAAGAACAGATCCAAGATATAGTTCTTTATGAGAAAAAAACGGGTCTCTTTTGTCATCGGTATAGATGTCATACTAAACAGGAGCTGAATGAAGTTTTTGAAGATGTAAAAAAACATCTACAGCGCACCGGTGAAGTGCCGTTGATACACGTAGATGGTCATGCATCAAAAGAAAGTTTGAAACTATTAGATGGTACGTCTGTTTCTTGGAAGGAGGTGTTCAGTTCTTTCAAAGAGATTAACATATTATGTGCTAATAATTTATTTTTCACATGTGGTGCTTGTGACTCTGCTTTTGCATTACAGAGTATAGCCTCAATAACTGAGCCATGCCCTGTATATGGATTATTAGCACCTGAGGTGGAAGTCAGCGCAGGTGATATGTCAGATGCGTTTATTGAATTCTATAAGCATTTCATTCGCACTGAAGATATCGGACATGCACTGGATGAGTTTGCTACTAAAACTAATCCAAAACAATATGCACTAATATTTTCACCGATGTTGTTTCAGAAAGTGGCCTATGTGCATATAAAAGAAAACTCTATAGGGACATCCCGAAGGCAACGAATAGAAGATTTGGTTTCTGAAGTGGTAAATACATGCGGAGTCCCCCTAAAAGAAGCGAGGAAGGCTGTTAAAGATGCACTTTCAAGAGAACCCGAAATCCTTAATAAGCTACATTCTAAATTTATGCTGATTGATCATCACCCACAAAATGGAGCTCGCTTCACTTTTGATGCCGTTGAATTTGTAAAACAGGTCAGGCAAGGAGAAGTTCATTTTGACTGAGTGTTTAGTAGGTAACGGTGCCAGGCTTCGGTATTGTTGTTATTGAGTTGCTTTTTGGAAATCGAGGCAATGTCGCAGTGATTTGGGCAATAAAAAACCCGCGCTTACATCCTAAGATGAAGGGGCGCGGGCCGTGTTGCGACATATTTTATGGGGGTAAGTGCTAAAAGCAATCTTTTCGGCATTTCTAGAATAAAGATGGAGTTGTACGGTTTTGTCGGAAAGTTGCGGTAACAGGGTATTATAGAGGGTGGGGCAATCATGACGAATAAAGCGAATGAACTGACATTTCAAAACGACATGATCAGGCAATTGGTCGCCAATGGTTGGTTACTGGGAAAACCGGAGAACTACAACCGTGAACTGGCTCTGTATGAAGAGAACCTTCTGGGCCTTGCTCTAGATGATATACAGGAGAAGCTATGAATCAGCTGTTTAGTCTTAGCCCAAAAGACTTGGATGAACTTCCCGTTGAATTTCAAGGTATTTTGTTAGCCAGATGCTTTTGGAGGACAATGCTAACTGGTGATATCGACACGATGCTTCGCTTTGGTGAAAAAGCGAAAAGCCATGTGTTGGATATCGAAGCTATATTGTGTGCAGTGCCGTTCTTTTATGAGTGGAAGGATGCTCATAAGAGGTTAATAGCAAGAACTTTGGAAAAAAGATTGGACCCAAGAGTGCCATCAGCAAAATTTATCGCTGATGGCCTCAGGGCTTTAATTGATGGTGAACCCTCTTTAGCTATTGATTCAGCTGTTCATGCATTAGATCAAGAAGCATTTCTAGCCGGGCGAGAAGTTGAACTAGACTATAGCTCTTTATCCAATTACCCAGGGGAGCGTTTACGTTCAGAATATAATTACTTATGGCGGGAAGAGGAACCTACAACGTTTATAGATGATTTAGATCAATGGGGACAAGCCTTTGATTCCTTGGGTCTGTCAGATGTTCATGAACGTTACCAGTCGATTGTAGAAGGAAGTATTCGCCTTGATTCATATTTAGAACTCTCTAACTCTTGGTTTAGGAACAACGGTGTAGAAGGACTTATGCAAGATGGTAACGATTCAAGCAGAGAGGTCACTTCAGAAGATTCAAGCAATGCCTATCAGAAATCCCCACATAAAGGCAAAGCTATTTCTAAAAAAACAGCTAATCTTAAAGACAATGTTACTCCCCCCGATTCAACTTCTTCCTCAGAAAGTCTCACCAGTAAAACTTATCTATTCACTTGGAATCCTAAGCTTCATGAAGTTTCAGCTATTGCTTCAACCATAAAAAAATTGAAAGAGCAAGAAAATGTCATCCTTGGTTGGAGTACTGGAAACAGGAAATCCGTCTCAGTCGGAGAGAGGGTGTTTCTTATGAGACAAGGGGACAATAATCCTGGAATTATTGGGTCTGGTAGAATTCATGGTGAAATCAAAACAAGATCACATTGGGATAAGGACAAAGCAAGCTTAGGAAAAACATTTAATCAAGTTGATGTTCTCTGGGACTCTCTACAGGAGACCCCTCTCATTTCACTTGCTACTTTGAGGGAAAAAACCAAAGACGAATCAATATGGGTGAGCCAATCGAGTGGAGTTGAAATCCCACTCGCGGTGGCGATACAGCTCGAAGAGATATGGGAAGCTGCGAAAAAAGGTTTGATGGAAAAAGATGATAAGTCGATTCCCTCTGGCCCCGTATCTCCTAGTGCCTATTTGGGCAACGATGCTATTCAGGGTATGGGAAGGGATGGGACCTATAAGCCGAGTGAACACGATAGTCTTGATTTAAAAGAGCAGGCAAAGATATTTTCTTCTCTCATGGTTGCAGAAAATATTAAACCGCCTTTTGCTATTGGCCTACTTGGTGACTGGGGGGTTGGCAAAAGCTTTTTCATGCGGCTTATGCAGGAAAATGTAACGCTGGCTGCAGGTAAGGATGTTAATCTCAAACCTAGCGTTGGTGCTGTGTCACGTGTTGCACAGATCGAGTTTAACGCATGGCATTATGTGGACTCAGACCTTTGGGCGAGTCTCGCTTCACATATTTTTGACAGCTTGTCTGAGGAGTTAAGCGCAAAGACAGATGAGGTTGAGGAAACCCGTCGTAAGCTTCGTCAAAATATCAGCTCTAGCCAAAAGGAACAAAAGGAAGCAAACATAGCTAAAAATACAGCTATGAAACAACTGCATAAGGCAGGGAGAAAACTTGAAGATAAACAAAGAGAGCGGGAGAAACTAATTGAAAAGGGAGAGTCTCTCCGCCTTCAAGAGGTATGGGATCATGTAGTGAAGGATTCAGATGTATTAAATTTTAAAAAAGAAATAGAACAGGTTTCGAAAACGCTGGGTATCGAGAGTGTTATGAAGGGTGCAGAGGATTTGGAGCGCATCTACCATTCGATGACTGAGGTCTATAGTAGAGGGGCTGGTCTTTCCGCTTCTTTAGCTACAGCTTTTACAGGGGATCGTGCTCGCGATTCTGCACTGCTGGTGGCTGGCGTTATATTAGTATGTGTATGTGGGCCCATGGTTCTGAACTATATGGCTAGCTATCTTGCTCCAATAGGTGGCCCTCTTATTCAGCTTGGGGCTGTGATTGGTACAGCAGTGGCGTGGGCAGGGAAAAATATTAATCGAGTTACATCAGCCTTGGGCTATCTGGAAAAAATACGAGACAAAATTCACAAGTCAGATGTTGGAGAAGTTCCACTTTCGGATGATGAGAAAGCCCTGAAGAATAAACTGGATAACTGTAATTTTGAGATTGCTAAAGCAGAACAAAATATAAGAAGTGCTGATTTAAAAATCTCTGAGGCTGAAGCAGAGATACAACGAATAAATGAGGGTGGGCTTGTTTATGATTTCCTTAGTGGCCGAGTTAAAGACTCACGCTATTTGGATAGACTAGGGTTGATCTCCGTTATTCGGCAAGACTTTGAGCAATTGGGGGTATTGCTTCGTGATTGGCAAAAAAACGGTCGTATGGATAAAAAAGCGGACACGGACTCTAATGAGTCAGTAAAAAAGGCACCTATTGAGCGAATCGTTCTCTATATCGATGACCTTGATCGGTGTCCGCCTGAGAGAGTTGTGGAGGTGCTGCAAGCTGTACACCTGCTACTGGCCTTCGATCTGTTTGTTGTCGTGGTCGCAGTTGATGCGCGATGGCTAGAGAGGGCTTTAAATGAAGCTTACAATCCACTTACCGAAACTCTGGAGGGTACTTCACAAGCGGAACACCGATTTAACGCTCATAATTATCTGGAAAAAATATTTCAAATCCCATTTTCTTTGCCAAGAATGCAGGAAGCTGGTTATCGAGATTTGGTTGGTAAGATGATCGCAGAGCCAAGAGTACTGGCTGAGAATGTGCCAGACGTTCCTGTGGCTGATATTCCTGTGGCTGATATTCCTGTGGCTGACGCTCCTGTGGCTGACGCTCCTGTGCCTGAAGTTGATGTTTCCGAGGAGGAGGGCAAAAAAACTGCGGATGAAGCAGGAAAACTCAGGGAAAAGGAGCAGAAAGAGGAAGCTGAGCGTAGAGAAAAGGAAGAGGAGGATCGTGTTAAGAAGCAACAGCTAGAAACTGCCGAACGAATTGATTCAATGCTTCTCACCGATAGTGAAGAGCAATTTATTTCGGGATTATATTGCTTCATTGATACGCCAAGGCTCGCCAAGCGTTTAGTAAATATATATCGCCTGATCCGTGTGCGCGCGGCCTCAATTGAAGAGGATTTTTCGACCTTTACAGATAGGGATAACGGCAGCTACCGCGCCGTGTTACTACTTTTGGCGATAAGTGTCGGACGCGCTGACTCTGCCCCGGAAATCCTGGATGATTTATACAGAGCTGAAGGAGATTCGTTCAAACAATGGTTACAGAGATTGTCTGATCGTTATGAAGAAAATCGTACCAATTTGCTTGCGAATAGGGATGCTGGATCGAAAAAATCAATTCCTTTACTAGACCGCGAATGTCGACTTGAAGAGTTGCGAGAGGCTTCATTAATTATGGTTGCTGACATGAAAGTGGCTTCAGACTCGCTTAGCAAGTTAAAAGCACCGCGACTTGAGGACGACCTTATGGTTTACGCTAAGTGGGCTCGTGAAGTGGGGCGATATTCATTCCGCTGGCACCTAAAGCCAAAAGCTTAATATGAATTGTTTAAAATGGGCGGGGCCGAATGACAAATAAAGCGAATGAATTAACATTTCAGAATGACATGATCAGGCAGTTGGTCGCTAATGGTTGGTTGCTGGGAAACCCTGAGAACTACAACCGCGAGCTGGCACTCTATGAAGAGGATCTGCTGGGTTTTGTGCAGGATACCCAAGACGGCCAGTGGCAGAAGTTCTGTAAGCTTTACCCCAATAACCCTGAACAGAAGTTTTTGGAGCGTGTCGCTTCGCAACTGAATAAGGCCGATCCCAATGCAGCCAATAAAGAGATGCGCACCTTTGGTATGCTCGGCGTGCTTCGTCATCAGATCAAAGATCGGGGCACTCGCTTTAGCCTCTGTCAGTTTAAACCTGAACACGACCTGAACCCGGACACATTGGCACGCTATGAGAAAAACCGCCTGCGCGTGGTGCCTGAGCTGGTCTATAGCCCTTGGGCAACGGATGAACACGAAGCGGAAACTGGAGTTCGTGCAAAGAAGTGGCGCATTGATCTGGTGTTGTTTGTGAATGGTTTGCCAGTCGCGACACTGGAGCTTAAATCAGAATTTAAGCAGTCGGTAGAGAATGCTATCAAGCAGTACAAAACCACCCGTTTTGCTATTGACCCGGCCACCAAGAATCCTGAGCCACTGCTTAGCTTTAAGCGCGGGGCACTGGTTCATTTCGCGGTCAGCCAGTATGAGGTTTATATGACAACCCGGCTGGAGGGGGATGACACCTTCTTTCTGCCGTTCAACAAAGGAACAGAGGGCGGTGGTGCCGGTAACGATGTGCCGGAGGATGTGAACCAGTACGCCACCGACTATTTGTGGAATGAGGTGCTGCTGCCAGAAAATCTACTCAATATCCTTGCCCGCTTTGTGCATCTTCAGATTGAAGAGAAAGAGGATTGGCAGGGTAAGAAGTACAAGAAAGAGACGATGATATTCCCGCGTTATCACCAGTGGGATGTGGTCAATAAGCTGGTAAGTGATGCGGCTTGTGAAGGGCCGGGGCATAAATATCTGATTCAACATAGTGCAGGCTCGGGCAAATCAAACTCCATTGCCTGGACAGCACATCAGCTCTCGTCACTCTATAATGATTTGGGCAATAAGCAGTTTGATTCGGTGATTATTGTGACGGATCGAACTGTGCTTGATGATCAGCTGCAGGAGACCATCTACCAATTTGAACATGTGGATGGGGTAGTAGGGCGCATTAATCGCAAAGAGGGAGATGGCTCGAAATCTGAGAAGTTGGCCGCAGCATTGGAAGGCTCGCAGCCGATTATTATCGTGACCATTCAAACCTTCCCTTACGTGTTAAAAGCGATTGAGAACAGTACCAGCCTGAAGGAACGTCATTACGCCATTATTGCCGATGAGGCGCACAGTTCGCAATCAGGCTCAACAGCACGCCAGTTGAAAGAAGTGCTGATGATGGGCGGTAAGGAGAATGCTCCGGCAGACAGTGATGAGGAGCTGACCAGCGAGGATATTCTTGATGCGGCAGTGGCTTCACGTCGTCAATCAGCCAACCTGAGTTATTTTGCTTTTACCGCGACACCAAAGACCAAAACTCTCGAACTGTTTGGCCGCCTGCCAAATCCTGATGAAGCACCGTCCAAAACCAACAGACCCGAGGCCTATCATGTCTACAGCATGCGGCAGGCGATTGAAGAGGGTTTTATTCTCGACGTGTTGAAGAACTACACCAACTACCGGGTGGCCTATAAGATGGCTATGTCCATTCAGGGCGCAGATGAAGAGGTGGAGAGTAAAAGGGCCAAGGTGAAACTCAATCAGTGGGTACGCCTGCATGACTACAACATCGCCCAGAAGGTGCAGGTAATTGTCGAGCACTTTAAAGATAACGTGATGGGATTACTGGGCGGTCAGGCCAAAGCGATGGTGGTGACCAGTTCGCGCAAAGAGGCGGTGCGCTTCAAAATCGGTTTTGATAAATATATCTCTCAACAAGTTGGTAAGCGCGGTTATGAAGAGATTCGTGCGATGGTGGCCTTCTCTGGTGAGGTCGAGTTCAACGAGAAAGATGCCGTACATGGAAGTACCAATACCCAAGGCATTCGCTCTGCTCATGGGGCAGTCTCTGTCGCGGGAGGCACGAAGCCGGGAGCGCCCCCAAGTGCAGCGGGGCTACAGGAAGTAAAATTTACCGAGAGTAGTATGAGTCCGAATCTGAAAGGGCGTGATATGCGCAAGGCTTTTGATTCTGATGATTATCAGGTGATGATCGTTGCCAACAAGTTTCAGACCGGTTTTGATCAGCCAAAGCTCTGTGCCATGTATGTAGATAAGAAACTGGGTGGGGTGGAGTGTGTGCAGACCCTGTCACGTTTGAACCGCACCTATCCCGGCAAAGCGGAGAGTGGCACCTTTGTGCTCGATTTCTTTAACGAACCGCAAGATATCCTTGAATCATTTCAACCCTATTATCAAACAGCTGAGCTGGCTGATGTCTCCGACCCTGATCTGATCTTTGATCTGTTCGATAAGTTGCGCGCAGCTGGAATCTTCACTTGGCAGGAAGTTGAGCAGTTCTGCAAAGCCTTCTTTGTGAAGAACAAAAGCAATGCTGCGATATCCAATATCTGTAAACCTGCGGTAGAGCGTTGGAAGATTCGTTACAGTTCCGCTATTGAGGCATTCAAGCAGGCCAAAGAGATGTTTGAACGCAGCAAGAAAACCGGTGATGCTGTATTGATAGCCAATGCAGAGAAGAGCTTTAAAGAGTGTAAAGAGGAGAAGGATGCGCTGGAGATCTTTAAGAAGGATCTGGGAACCTTCGTACGCTTCTACGAGTTTATGTCTCAGATTGTGGATTACAATGATAAGGATCTGGAAAAGCTGAGCCTCTACGCCCGTAACCTGCGGCCAATGCTGCGTGAATCGATCATAGAAGAAGATGATATTGATCTGCATTCCCTGGTGCTCAGTCACTACCGACTTTCTGAGATACGAAAGCAAGATTTAGTTATGGAGCCGGATTCCCCAGATTATACGCTTACACCCGGTGAAGGTCTGGGCAGTGCCAAACCGAAAGAGAAAGAAGAGGAGTTGCTCTCACAGATTATTCTGCGTCTTAATGAGCTGTTTATTACCGATCATCTTACTGAAAAAGACTTGGTCAACTACGCTTATACGATTAGAGATAAGGTCAGTGAGAATGCACTGGTGATGAGTCAGATCGCCAACAACACACCTGAGCAGGCGATGCTGGGTGATTTTACAAAAGCTATTGATGATGCGGTGATGGATAGCAGCGATGCACATCAAAATCAGATGTTGCAGATTCTTTCTGATCCAGCGAAGGCAGCTTCCTTTGCGCGTGTTGTGTTTGACCTGTTGAAGGCAGGGTAAGAGATATTCGATGAGGTGAATCATCCATTGCGCAACATGGGGAAGGTCTTGCATCGTGCATCCAGTTGTTTCGCTTGCGGGTGAGCGGGTAGAGTTACATTGATAATGCGGAGTCAGAAGATGCCAGAGAACAGACCAATCTATTCCTTATACTGTGAAGCGTGTGACTTCTCCCAAGACGCCGCGAAGATATTGCCTAGAACGCCATTCAATACGATTGATGAGTTGCGCAAAGAGGTTCATCGATTCCATTGCTCCGTTTGCAAAGCTAAACATGTCACCATCAAAGAAGAGATGGTCTAGCTTCTATCACACGTTTTTTTCTGTTGAATAGGGGAAGTGGGTGTGGGAAACAGCACGCAATAACTTCAAATACCTACCTTTTAGCTTTGATCCTGAAGAGACATGCCAGCCTCGAAAAAATGCAGGGCTTGAGTAACATTGCTTAGATGCCGTTTCAACTTAAATATTTTTAAATACAGTGATTGTTTTTGTATCCACAGACGTTGTGGATAACATTGTGGATAGAATCCAAAACCGTATATAAATCAATAGATACTACTCACTCAGTAACTTTTGCCTAAAATTTAGGCGTCTTAATTAAGCCCTATAAAACAATAACTTAAGAATACTTTACTTCACTCTTTTGAACTGTTAACTAAGACAAAGGCATTTATTGAAGCGATGATGCAAAAAGTGGATAAATCACAAGAATTCCTGCTCCTACTTGTCATTAGGGCCATATTATCACTACCTTACAGTGATTACTTTATGGTAGTTCGTAAACTAAAAAGATCGCCTGGAAAGTGCTTATACGCATGAATCTAGCTCGGTTAAAAGAGCTAAATAGGTGCAGATACAGTGACCTCACATACCTCCAAAGACCTTTCTCATTTCCATCACCCATGATCCAAATCATTTTATATTACTAAATGAGAGTGAAACTTTATCTCCTAAGCTTATAGCAGATGAAGTATGCCCAATGTGATTGTGTTCATGATTGTATTATTAGTTTCATCCTGTGGTAGCGAAGATGAAAGCTCTCCGGTTACAGGCAATAGTGTACCAAGTGCCTGCTCAGGACAGCAGTTAGCGGTAGTGCTGGTCTGATCATCGTTGTAAATAATGCGATGAATCAGGTAGAGAAGAATCACTTTATTACCCAGATCAATGATGTGCGCCAACAGTGCAACTTCAGCTGTCGGGCAACCGCAACGCATTACTAACTTCTCATGGCCCTGTAGCCCCCCTCAACTGGAATAATGCTCTTGAAGTGATGGCCAGCAATCACTCCGAAGATATGATGATCAATAATTATTTAAGTCATACGGGGTTTAATGGCTCAAGCATGGCACAGCGGGTTATGCATTAGTGCTCTGGCTGAAAATATCGCGGCTGGGCAGGTGAATGTCACCGATGTCATCAACAGCTGGTTAAATAGTGGCGGTCACTGTCGAAATATCATGGCTTCGGGCATGCAGAGCCTGGGGGCGGGCATGGCCAGAAATAATGGTACTGCAACTTACTCCACTTACTGGACCATGGTGGCAGGGACTCCTTTCGGCCCCCGAGTTCCTATACAGTCATAGCATTAATGTAACTAACGGTACAAGGTTTCGGTATTGCAAAAAGTTATCCATTCAGGAGTTGATAGCTACACATATATGGGACAAAAAATCGGGAGACTCTAAGAGTAAGCATATTGAAATTACGCCAACGGTGGATCATACTGGGTAATTGGTGGTCGTTCTGGAGGATTACATCCCTGTGACTCAGGCTAATGTGATAATCTATGTCACTGTCACCTATGTTAGTGGAGAAGTCCATAATAAACGTTTTGGTTTGCTTGGCCCTAGGCAGTCAAAGACAATGAGGTTTTAGTAAGCAGTAGTAAGGCCGGCAGCCGGGAGGCAGCGCAAATGCCTAAATTAAAATTTATAAGTTCACTACATGATAATCTCCGAGGTGTCAGATGAGAAAAAAACATCGCCTCATTTTTGCTCTGTCTCTTTTTGGATCTATTTTTCTTTCGTCTTCCCTATGTTTAGCAGATCAAAAATGTCCGTACGCTTATGATGAGCAAAAAGTTATTTGGCAGGCAGTGCAGGACAATGCTGCCTATGCTACTTGTCGCAGAGATAGTCTCGGCTATTGGCCTGCATCTGAGGTAGAAAAAACAGCTAGCGGTGAAGTACTTGTTAAAGCAGGAACAACAGTGAAGCTCTATACCCCATCTGAAATGAACCAATCGAGGTATGGGGCAGAGTGTCGCTATGAATTTTATGATAAGTTTACCCGTCGCCCTGTATTGAAGCAGGAGTATGGACATGTAACTGAATATGGCCCGGTACCGGCAGAATCAAAAGAGTACATTGAGAATGGCGCTCTTTGGTTTGAAGAATATCATGGAGTAGAGGGGAAAAAATATTTAGGTCGAATAAAGGTCGTAACAGTCAATAACCCAAATACGACAGATGCACCACAGCCCTATTCGTCTTCAACGGCTTATGCCGTTGCCTTTGAGATTAATGGCCATAAAGACAAGGATTACAATATCAAAGAGATGGCCCAGAAAATTTTGCAGCAACTTATTGACGCTGGATACGCAGTAGACATCTATAGACCGGCGCACTGTTATAATGGCTTGACGGATATTGACTCGGGCGAGCTAGATACTGACAAGGGCGGGGTATGTGATGCTGTAGCCGAAAAGCCTGTGGAGGGCTTGGGGGGGGCTGATGGTCGTGAAGTAGAACAGGTGGATGCCTGTTATAACAGGAAGAAAGACAACAACGAAGAGGGTGTGGATTGCGGTGGTTCCTGTGACCCTTGCTCCATTGAGATCGAGCTCGAGAAAAATGAGTTTGCCGGCAACTTCAATGGCAAGGAGAGCATTGTTATATCAGGAACCGTTAACAAGATTCTTCATCCCACTAAAAAACAATTGAATAGAGGCGTTGCCGGAGAGAAGATCACCATCGACGGTTGGGGCAGAGCCGGTAATCTGATTAAGCCCCGCTCAATCAAGACCGATGCCCAGGGGCGCTTTAGTCTGAAGCTTGTTCTTCCCGAGTATAAGGAACGTCATCTGCTTAAGGGGAAGAGGGTGGGGCTCAATGTTTCCACCAAGTATGCAAATGCTCTTGTCTATATCAATCAGAGTCAATCCAAGCCCCAGATTATTAACCTGAAAAAAAATGATCCAAAGCCAGTTGGAAATGAGGCATGGGGGACATTTTCCTTTCAGATAATTGATAAAGAAAACGATGTGGAAGAGATTATTCTCTTTGCCCCCAACGGCAAAATTCAATGGGCCAACAATAAGCGGCATAGGGGAACCCTCACAGAGGGGGCGGATAAAAACACCAGTCCGGTCACCCTGAAGGGCCTTTACCCCGGTGGAGAGATCAAGTTCGGCTGGAGGTCGCCGCCGATGGGAATTGATTTTGACGTGAGTCTCTGGGACAAGCAGAAGGCAGCATTCTTCGGTTCCGACTCAGTTACTGTTGGTGGGCTGAAGATGGGCAACGATGAGATGATGGCATATGCCTCTGGCAAGATGAAGCTTCTGTCGAACAATATGAAAGGGCTTATTAAAAATTACCAGGATCGGGGCTTTTTGGTAAGTAATGCTGACCTGAAGAAGCTTAAAGGTGTAAAGAGTATACGCAACACCGCAGCCCTGGGAATGTTTGGTCGAGTGATGAACGGTTATAAGATCTATGACAGCGGCAAGACCACAATGAAGACCATGGCCGAACATAGCAGGGTGCTGGTGCGGGAGGCTGAAACAGGCAGCGAGGGCATGGTTCGCGGCATGTTGGTGGCCATTGAAGGGATAGGGTTAATCGAGGCTGGGGTTGCTGCGATTTTGCCTGATGGTTTACTCGGAAAGGAGATCTCCCAAATCGAAAAGATCGCTGTTGGTAGTGTGATAAAGAGTATGAAGGGCACATTGGAGTATGCTGCGGATACCTTTCGGGCTGGCCGGGCCAAGGTGCATACCCGTAAGGTGACCTTGCTCGTGCAGGCAGTTGATAAGGCAGGTAACAGAAGTGATATCGAGCCTCTGTTGGTTGACGTTCTCTATTACTCTAGCGATCCGGAGGGCAAATAATGAAAGGCGTAACAAGAGTCCTTGGATTATTGAGTATTTTCTTTTTTCTGCTCCCCATGGGGCAGGCCTATGAATTGAGCAGCGGCAGTAAAAAGGATGCAAATGAGTTGGTAAAAATCATTAACCTTTATTACCAGGCTAGTCAGGAGCAGGATCCCAAGGGATATGCTGATCTGTTTCTCTTTGCCAGCAGAGAAAGTATGGCAGAGCGGATCGGTACGGCCATTGAGCTTTGGAAGATGTATGACCTCAAAGATTATAAAGTAGTGGTGCAGGAGATCTCCATTTCTCCCAGCGGAATAACTGGCCTTGTGCGATATCAGGCCAAAACAACCATGGCGAATAATAGGGGAGATAAGAAGGCTAGCGACAACGAATTTATGGCCCTGTTCTTTAAGCAGGATGGGGTATGGTTGCTTGGTGATATCAACTTTGCCGATCAGTTTCAAGCCGTCATGGATCAACTCCATATGGTGCAGACCTATGCTGATCTCGCTGAAAGCCTTCAGAAAGAACCGGAACTTAGCAAGTCTCCCAGCCTGGAAAAAAAGGAGCCTGCCCAAGCCAAAGTTACTAAGCTCAAGAAGGAAAAGAAACAGTTTAATCTGAGCGGTATGAAAAGGTATGAAGATAAAAAGCATAAGATTAGTTTTAAATACCCTGAAGAGATGAGCATCACTAAAAAAGGAGAGAAAACTAAATTCATAAGCAATAGTGGCGCTCTAAACATCACATATGAGCCAATGGCGTATGGGAAAGATGGTGGGAAATATAAAAATAGTGAAGAGATGATTAAATATCTTTCTCAACAGATGCAGAAACGTTTTGATGCGAAGATTAAAAATATTTCTGCTGTGCAGGTCGACAATGTCAGAGGTAAGGGACTACGATTTTCCTGGTTCATGGATGGACAAAAGCTTGAGCAGGTGGAGGTTGTATTTGACGGGCCTGATAGAATGTACTCATTTGGAATGATTGGTACGCCTGGCAAATTTAAAAGTTATGCAGCCGGTTATGAGTCCATGTTGAAGAGTTTTCGTTTAGCGGAGAAGACAAATAAATTCCATATGCTTACTCATGAGGGTGCTCCTGAGGCAAACGGTGACGGAACGAAGGGAAGTCCGAATGTTGGAGTAGCCTCACTGGGGAGTTCCGAGGCTACTAAAGTGAGTGGGGATGTTGAAATAGTTAACCTTTCTAAAGGTAAAATGGCTCGACAATCAACAAATGGATTTGGCTCATCTGCCAAGTGGGCGGTTGATGGTAATATAGATGGAAATTGGGGCAATAATTCAGTCACACATACTGATGCAGAGCCGGGGGCATGGTGGGAAGTTGATTTGGGAAGTGTAAAAACAGTCAGGACGGTCAATGTCTATAATCGGACAGATTGTTGTGGTGACAGGCTGAATAATTTTAACGTGATCCTTTCTACCAAGCCGATTGGCTCCCATGCAATAGAGATGGCTAAATTGGTTGAGGTGGCGAAACAAAAAAACATTGTTGGATTTGACGATGTTCAAGCACGCTATGTTCGTATCCAATTGAAAGGAATAAACTATCTTTCTCTAGCAGAAGTTGAAGTTTTCGGGCCGAAAGGTAGTGATATGATGACGGCAAACAGCTCTGCGACAAAAGAGGAGGGCGAGTCCAAACACGCTGCAAAGCCAAAGATGAAAAATAAGGAGAAGAAAGCAGATATTCCGGCCCAGAAAAAGGCTACTTCAGCAAGAAGATCACTGTCAGGAGTCTGGAATGAAGATGATCCTATGGCGGGGCGTGGTGGATCAAGTGCTCAATTTCGCTTTGATACAGATGGTTCAACTTTAATGAATTGGGATGGCTCATGGAATAAAAGTGGAACCTGGTCATTTGAAAAAGGTGTCCTTGTTATCAAGGGTGGCTCGTTTAGCGGCAGATGGATAGCTGAGAGCGATACCGTATACCGTAAGGAAGAGGGCTTTGGGCCTCCTGAACGAAAATGGTATGTAAGGCTTAGGAAAAAATAATAACTGTATTACAAAAGAAACGGCGCCACGCTTCGGTATTGTTGTTCATTATATCGAAGCATGATACCTAACACTTAATACTAAAGTGCCACACTTAACGGAACTTAAGCTCTAGCATTCTACCACCTGATATTTCAGCAATTTTCTCAAAAGACACTCTTGTGCTGGTATCGCTACTGCCAAGCGGCAGGGTGAATACTGGCGCTGAAATGGCGTGATAATGAACCGTATCCGTTGGAGCTTCATCACCGATGAGAAGATAAGCACCGGGAATAGGGGAGCTCTTGGTCACAGTATCAAAGGCGTGGCCGACCGTCTCTTTGCCACCAATAAATGGTGCCTCTTGCATCAGTTGATCAAACATCGCACCCATTGTGCCGGTGAACGTATCTGTTTTCATATCGGCATACCAACTCACAGCACTTAAGTGTTTACCTGATCGTATTGCAATCACTCGGAGTACAGGAATCAAAAAGGAGGTCACGCCATGCATGGAGCCTGTCGCATCAATCATCAGATGCAGATCTTTACCTGGTAAAGCACGTAAGCCCTGCACCATCAGCTCAAAGTCTTTGCGACCCTTTCCACTAAAACCTGCCGCAGTCAGCACTTTCTCCATTTGTGCTGAACTATCACTGCCGGCCAAGGTGTTCATCTCTTCCAAAAGCTCAATATTACGCGCATTCGATTTTGCCAATGCCGATTCAAGCCTGGCGATTTCAGCTTTACTCAGCTCTGACTCACCACTGCCTTGCATCTTCGATACGAGAAGAATCATCGCCAATAGAAATATAAATGCTGCGAGCATTAACAGCGCCATATCGGAAAAAACCTCGTAAATTGAAGCGGTATCCTGACTCTTACGTGAACGCATAATTAGCTCTCAGCTTTATCGTTTGTTGTTGAAGAAGCGTGCGATGTTTGAAATCCCATAGCGCTAAGCAGGCGCTGTTTAAAGCCGGCCAGCTGTTTTTGTAGACTCAATTCATAACGCAACACTTTGGCATAATGGCGATGGACGGCAATGGCTTTAAACACCTCATCATCGGCTTCATCTAATCGTGTGGCGTCTTTCATTGCAGACATCTCTTCTGAAAATTCCGCCATGGCTTTTTTACTCGACGTTAATGAGTGCCCCAGCATGGATAGACGTTGATCCATGCCTTCAAGTACCTCATCCAAGATAAGAAAATCACGCTGCACTGAAGCTGTTAGCTGAACCGAGGCATACACCATGCAGCTGCGCACCAATAGATCTTGCAGGGCTTCAATGGAGTTATCAGTGATATAGGCAAAGACACGCAACAGTACGCCGCCCATAATGGCACCGAGCAGGGTAGTATAAAATGCTAACCCCATACCAGATAGAGCTTCGCTCAAGCTATTCAGCATGGTCTCAGTGTCTGCACCGACATTGTTCAGAGCACCATTTAGGCCGGTTAAGGTTACAGTTAAGCCCATCACTGTACCGATCAAACCAATGGTAATAAGCAGACTCCCCAACAAACCGACAAAACGACTGGAGCGGATATGAGAAGCAAATTCTACGGTGCTCAGATCCGTTAATACGACCTGACCACCACTTTTATCGATATGCTGCAGGGCTTCAAAAAAACGACTTGATGCACTCGATACGCGACGCATGGGTAAACGGGCTGCGTGCAGGCCACCATGTTTAAGCTTCGCTTCCATGCGATAGGCAAAGTACCATTCACGCGTCAATAACAAAACATGCAAAAAACTGACAAATACGCCGAGAGCAAAAGCATTGATAATCACCCATGTCACACGTGAAGTGTCATGACGAATAAACTCCCACAGATCTGCCTGCTGATAGAGTTGCATAAATACAACCGCGCTTATCGTTGCCCAAACAACCCAGAACATCAACGTCTTTAATCCACGTTGATCCATTGCTTTTTGTTGGTTACGAGCTCTAGCCGGGGGGGATGATGGTGTGGAAGTCATTGTTTCTCCTCTTTGCTTGAAATGAAGCCAAACTGTTTGTGAATTGTTTTCATAAGTTCGATGTGCTGCCAGTTTTCTCACTCTTTACGAAATGGGTCACATGAAACCTGTCCGACCAGCCATTATCCGCACTGACCACCACACGAAAGCGGTGCAGCCCTGCAGGCAGAGTGTCTGATACATGCAGGATGACACTCTTACGGCCGGCCGTTTCAAAATGAATCTGCTGTTTATCCAATAAAAACGAATCATTAAGGCCTTCAACCTGAATTGTAACATTAGCAGGTGAGAACAGTTTATGTGCAATATTGATATTGTAATCAAGCACCTTACCGGCACTATTTTCTGCCATTTGAGAAACAGAGAACTCCTCACTCTGGTAAGCGGTAATACCCATGCCTAACAGTAAGGCGCCGGCCAGCGTGGACAGTAGGGGGGGGCTTGAGCGCATCAGAAAAAGAGCGGCAGGGTTTAGTTTTTTTGAGGTACTATTTTTTTCACCGATTACAAAGCTTAATAGGCCGGGTTCATTCCCCTTTTTGCGTTTGCTATTGAGCTCATCACAGGCCGTTACACATGCTCCACAATTGATACAGTTATCAATCTGGCCGGTAGTGCGTGGATCGAGATCAAGCACACATGCATCCACGCAGTAATGACATTGCGTGCAGCGCTCCGCTCGTTGATCATCATAGCGAAGGCGCAGCGAGTAAGTCGATTTGAAAGACTCCTGCCAGACGCGATAGAAACACATGTATTTGCACCACAAATGTTTCACTGCTGCTATATCAAATAGAAACAGACCGGTGAAAATCAGATATATCCAGTAGAGACTGCCATTATTCATAGCTTCTTCCGATAGCGTCATGTAAGACCAGATAACCGATGGCGGGTTAAAGTAGAGCAGGGGAATCAGGGCATAAAGCATGGCCGGTAATAGCAAGCCGATCGCTAGCAGAAGATAGTTCAGCATGGACTGTTTGCGCACAGCCACCTTCATTTGTTCACCACTAATATCCAACATGTCCGCACTACGCCCAAGCAACTTACGTGTCAGCATGTCTGCAAATTCTGCAGCCGTATTCTGCGGACACATCCAGCCACAAAAAGCTGACCCCACCAATGAATAGCTCATCACCAGCAGACTGGCGACAAATAGCCATAGACCAAATATAAGCAGAAAGTCCGAAAACCAGACCTGTCTTTCAAGCAGAATAAAATTGGCAGATTCCAGGTCGATACGAAATAGACCACTCACCGGGATTATAATCAGGATGAATAGCGTTAGATATTGCAGGAGACGCCGTGACGGATGTAACACATTGGCTCCAGGCACATGCTCCTGACGTACCGGTATCTGTTTGAGGGCTTCTGAGGCGGACTTCGACGGACTTGGTCTCACTTTACTCTCATTCGCATCGCGCACTGTGACCCAAAGAGATCAATGCGATTCGGCTCGATACTGTTCGACAAAATTGGCTTTGCTCCAGTAGCATAAATTCTCCGGATATCCGTAGTAGATGAAGTGCGCCTACTTTCGGAAGTGAGCGGAGGATAGTTGTCGTGCTTTTATCTATCAATTCCCTAAAATAAGAATTAAGATGTGCAAAAATGCACAGGGAGTACTGATGAATTGGGATGATCTCAGACTGTTTCTGGCTGTAGCGCGTGAAGGCTCTATCAGTGGAGGTGCCCGTAAACTGGGTGTGCAGCACTCCACGGTATCTAGGCGTATTCGGGCGCTGGAGAAAACGATGGGTGTGCGCTTGATTGAACGCAAGAAGAGTGGTTATGAGCTCACACCTGCTGGTGAAAGCCTGAAACTAGCGGCCTGTAAAATGGAGCATGAGGTGTTGGAAGTCGATGGCTCTCTGGGCGGCTGGGACACCCACCTGACCGGTGAATTACGCGTCACTGCCACCAATATGATGGCGTCAGGCATTCTTATGCCCATGTTCGCACGTTTTAGCTTGAATTATCCAGATGTGGATCTGCACCTGCTGGCCTCCAACAAAAACAGTAGTCTGGTTGAACGTGATGCTGATGTGGCGATTCGTATGACCAATACACCGAACGATGCATTGATTGGTAAACAGCTGGGTACGGTTGCAACCACGGTGTATGCCAGCCACGAGTATTTGAAACAAATGCAGGAGGAGGGCACTAAACCGGTATGGCTGGGGGTGAACTGCTGTGCATTTCATAAAAGTTGGACCGGAAAAAAAGCCGCCGGTCAACGCCAAAATATCTATGTGGATGATACGTTATTAACAGCTGCAGCTCTCAAACAACATATTGGAGTGGCCTATCTTCCCTGTTTTATGGGGGATACAGATCAGGAACTGGTGCGAGTTTGCCCACCCGATCCGCAGATGAAGCTAGGTGTCTGGTTACTGTTTCACCAAGACCTCAAACGCACGGCCAGAGTATTGGCATTTCGTGATCACATGATCGAAGAGATGAAACAGCAAGCCCATCTGCTTGAAGGTCTACTAGCCAAAGAAAACTGAGGGGGGGGGGGAGATGGGCACAGACTCTTGCTGGAGCCTCAACTATTGGCGATAACTAGCATGGCAACTTACACAGTAATTCATGGTTGTATGCAGTGCGCGCAGGGATTCTTTGATATTTCCTGTTTTTAAGACATCGCCTAAATCATCACCGCTTTGATGAAATGCCAAGCCCTTTTGTTTGAAATCCTCATTCTCGAACATATTGCACATCTTCTGCATTGCCGGTGTTGCTCCCAGTTTGTTGTGCGCAACGTCAGATGCTTCGTCAAATTTCTCTTCGGCCAAAAGGCCTATAATGGATTGCAATGCTTCCACATGTGAACGCATATTGGATAACTGATGCTGTTTCATTGCAGGCGGTAGATTGAGAGAGATGCGCTCATCCAGGCCTGCAGCCATATGTTGTTGGTGCATCGTCATACCATGTTTTGCAGGATCATGATCTGCAGCATAGGCGTAGATGGAGAAGCCCATCAATATTATTGCGCTTGTGGTCAGTATTGCTTTTTTCATCTTCATGCTCCTTATTTGCAAATGGCGTCATGTGTGCTGGACTATGTGAAGAGCAGCAGTAAGGAGGAAAATACTGCCAGCTCAGTATTTATCTCTGTATGATTTGGATCATATAGCCATTAAAGCAATTGAATCGATGATGCCTTTCTTATCAACTTCCCTTCGTTCTCAAGGCATTTTAAGTTGCGGTAAAATGTTTCATGCGCCAAGCCCAACTGATAAGCCATATCCTTGTAAGATAGTTGTAGATGTACCTCATGACCGCCATCTGCTTCAAGTTGGAAGTAGCAGTACATGCGCTGTTTGGCAGAGCGAATATTCTTGATCTCGAGCAGCGCGCGCAGATGGCGTATCCTGCGGGCAAACAGCTCTACTAGCTCCATCATGGTGTCAGGCTCACGTTTAAGGGCAATAAGCAGACTTTTCCTATCAAAACAGGATAGTTCTGCGGATTGGCTCTGTACAATGGCTGAACAGTGATATCTATCCGAAAATAGAGAGGCTTCGGCTATCATATCTTTAGAAACGGCGAGCTGCAAAATGATGTCATTGCCATCGATAGAGTGGCGAACCAATTTGACCACACCTTGGCGTACGACATACATATACTCAACATGATCGCCTTGATGAAACAGGTAATCACCCTTCTGAAGAAGACGCTTTTTGTCCGGCATGAGGCGCTGAAGAATGGCTGCTGAATCATCCATCTATGAACAATCTCCTAATGTTAATTTGTAGACTATTCAATGCTTAACTCCTACTGATTTGCCCAATCAAGCAAAGGAGTAATAATAGCCCTGTGCTGTTATTCTGATTGGTTGCGCATGAAATCGGCGACGGCGTAAAGAGAGGCATACAAATCATCTCGCAGGGTTTTATCGTCGATTGTCTCATTAAGGGCGTGGCGCATGCAGAGCATCCACTGATCACGTTCGGCATCACCGATTTTGAAGGTGATATGACGTTGGCGCAGGCGCGGGTGACCGAACTTCTCTATGAACAGTGATGGGCCACCCATCCAGCCAGAGAGAAACATGAATAGTTTATCTTCAGCTGATTGCAGGTTATCGGCATGCATCCAGCGGATTGTTTGTATCTCCTGCAACTCATCCAGATGTTTGTAAAAGGATTGAACCAGTGGGCGTAGTTTGGCTTCGCCACCGATGCGTTCGTAGAGGGGGCGGGTATCGCTTTGGATTTGCATGGCATATCTCCTTTATCGGGGGAATGAGGCATAAAAAAGGCCAGGCATATAGCCCGGCCTTTTCGAATGAAACGAATTCAGATCACTTTCGAGAAGTTACTGCCTTCTTTTTTCTTTTGCAGGTATTCATCGAATACCATGGCGATATTACGAATCAACAGACGACCAGCTGGCAATACCGTTAAACCATCTTCACGCAGTTCAACGAGCTTGTCTTCAACCATCTCCTGCAGATCTGCTAGGCCATCGGCAAAGTGCTCTTTGAAATTGATGTTAAACTCAGTTTCAAAGGGTGCATAAGTCAGAGCGAAGTCACACATCAAACGCATGATCACCTGACGACGCAGATGATCTTCATCGGAGAGGATATAACCTCTGAATACAGGATGGTTATTTTGATCGACACATTCAGTGTATTGGTCCATCTCTTTCTCATTTTGGAAGAAACCACCACCGATATAACCAATGGAGGTGAGACCTAAACCAATCAGATCACACTCAGCCTGAGTACTATAGCCCTGGAAGTTGCGGTATAACTTACCTTCACGCTGAGCTACAGTAAGTTCATCCTCCGGTTTGGCAAAATGATCCATACCAATAA
The DNA here is from genome assembly GCA_021772775.1 of Mariprofundus sp. GTDB lineage: Bacteria > Pseudomonadota > Zetaproteobacteria > Mariprofundales > Mariprofundaceae > Mariprofundus. The sequence goes on from JAJFLH010000031.1 coordinate 106,489, forward strand.
ACACATAACCAGCATCTAGCAATGTGTTGATGCTGTGCTCAAGGATGTTCAGTTTTTCCTGTGGCGTAGGGATAGCTGCTTCATCAATGCGGCGTTGTGGCATGAACATATGTGGCATATGGGCATAATTGAACAGCGCAATACGATCAGGACTAAAATCAATAATGGTCTTCAAGGTTGCATCAAAGGTCTCTACTGTCTGATGTGGCAGGCCATACATCAAATCGATATTCATTGATTCAAAACCGTGTTCACGCGCTTCTGTGAGCACACGCATGGTCTCTTCTTTAGACTGAATGCGATTGACTGCTTTTTGAACGATTGGATCAAAATCCTGTACACCCATGCTCATTCGATTCAGACCGATCTCTTCTAAAACACTAACGGTATCTTCATCACATTCACGCGGATCGATTTCAATACTGAACTCGCCATCATCTTTGGCAACGAACTGAAAGCGTGAACGCAGTTTGTTCATGATCGCACGCATCTGATCGTTGTTCATGAAAGTAGGGGTGCCACCACCAAAATGCAGCTGAGTCACAGGGCGCTGGCAATCATTGCCATTATCATCAGTCATGCTATCAGCTACACGGTCAATCTCTTTAAGCAAAAGCTCCAGATAGGGCTCTGCACGATGGTACTGTTTGGTAACAATCTTATTGCAGCCACAGTAATAACAGATGGTATTACAGAATGGGATGTGAATATAAAGCGACAGTGGCGCATCATCAGCAGCAACACGCTGCAGAGTCTTGTCATAATCTTTAGCACCAATGCCTGTATGGAACATCGGAGCGGTCGGATATGAGGTATAACGTGGACCTGCTTTATCGTATTTTTTGATAATCTCTAGGTTGAAAAGATTAGCGCCCCCCAATTGGGAGGCGCTTTGATCAGAACTGCTGCTAGTCATTATTTTGTGTTGTTCCTTATATATACGATGAGGTCTTGAACTTCATCTGAGGTAAGTTTTTCAATATGTTTACCAGCGCGATTGACATGACGACCATGGCGAATACGAAGATCCAATAGGCGATCATCCAAATCAGCAACAACACGTGTTGCAGCCGCGTTACCAATCAGCTTGATAGCACGAGGTGTGGCATGGCAAGTTGTGCAATTACTGGCAAATAGCTTCTTACCATTAGATGAATTGGACATATAACGCAGTGAATAGACATAGTTGGCAACATCGGAAAGGTCTTTGTTGTTTAATTGATGACGTTTGCTGGTCATCAATGTGCCAGGGCGTCCATAACGCATAGTATGCATAATTTCATCAAAGTTTTGTTTGGAATAGACCAAGTTTTTAGCGCCCATGCCTGTTTGAGCACGTCCATCAGAACCATGACACTTGATACAGACTGCACCAAAGCGTTTCTTGCCGTTGGCAATATTAGGTGTGTAGCTAAATGTTTTGATGTAATCAATGACGGCTTCGATCTCCAGCGCATCCAGGCTGTATTTCTTTGGCGTCATCGCAGTGCCATTTACACCATAAGTGATAATACGGCGAAATTCATCCCTGCTTACGTGTTCGGCAATGGCTCTGAGGTTTCTAGCTGGAAAAGGTTTTAAAGTTTTACCCAGTTTGCTTACTTCACCTGTAGCACCATGGCAGGATGCACAACTGGCATCGTATAGAGCCTTCCCATCCAAGTTGTCAGCTGCTGAGGCAACCAAGGGTGACATAAATAAAGCCGCTGCCACTCCAATCCATAGTTTAATTCGCATAAATCTCTCCTTCCCCATTAGAATTGATGGGCTTAACTATTTACCACATGAGTTCTGAGTGCAAGGTTTGTTGCGTTATTGCGTGCTAATAATCAGTGCAACCAGTGCGTCAATCTGTTCTTCGTTAAACTTTTTGTTGAATTTAGGCATTCTTTTCTTGCCGTTGGTAATAATCTCTTTCAATACAGCAGGATCATTACTCATCTGTTTAAAACCAGGACCCATTTTTTTGCCGTCAAGTTTGTGGCACATTTTGCATTTTTTGCTGTAAAGTTTTTCAGCATTGATTCCGTCAGCCATTGCGACCTGTGAGCTTAGTCCAAAGCAAGCTGCTGCCGCCAAGATAAGATATGTTTTTTTCATGTCGTTCTCCTTTGTAATGCCCCATATAAACGATGAAGCAATGATAAACTTTGTGAGATCAAACCTGTAGTGGAATGAATGCACTTAAGGGTTAAATGATTTCGCTGATGTGAATTATTGATGCATTTTGTCTTCTGAAAGAGTGTGTGCATCAGTTTTAGGTTTATAAATCCACATTTGGTACATTGAAACCAGAATCTGCATGGCAAGCGATATCCCCATTAATCCACCGGCTAGAACCACAACATAAGAGAAACCGGGGATGATTTTGGTGATATACCAAGAAGTGATGTCGATCAGGATGGCGATAAATGGAATAACAACAGTAACACGTTTAAGCATTGGATTCATCTCACATAAGATAAAGATACGGCCAACAAAGAATAGTATGAAGGCAATACCGAAGAGATGGATATGACTAACTCTGACCAGGCTTTGTACAGAGGCACCTGTATCAGTGTGTGTTAACTTCATGACATCAGGATAACTGGTGAGAGGAGGTAGTCCCATCTCAGCTTCAACCGAGTGACACATAATGCAATTGTTATTGAGGATTGGAGCGATTCTCTCATTAAATGCTGCTTCATCAGTACCGGCATCAATCCACTCTAGAATAACATCCTTCTGTTCCGGTTTCTCCAGATTGCCTGACATTGGGCCATTTAGCGCTGCGCCAAGGCGAGTCTGATGACTTTCACCAAAGTAAGCGATCTCAACATCTTTGACAGATAAGCCTGCTTCTCCATCACGCCCGGCGTGTGAATAGAAGACGTGGGTCAGCGCGAACAGATAACCCAGACCAATAGTAATGAGAAACATGGAATCCAGCATTTTTTCACTGACTGAGGCATCGGAAAATCGACGATAGTGGGGCATTACAGGCTCCTTTTTGAAAGCTGCGGCATAATAAAGCTTCAGCATAAAAAGAACAACAATATTAAATGCTTGAGTATTCTACTCAGTTAATAATATTTACCACTCTTGAGGGAGCCAGTCAATGGCTGATTGTTTATCATAAAACAGACCATCCAATTGAGCTTGATAGGCTTTTTCAAGCATTACCCCCATCTTTGGGCCAGGTGCAAAACCTATATGTATGAGCATCTTGCCGTTTAAAATGGGGGCTGGTTTGTTTTGGTGGTGTTGAAGCGATGTGGCCACTTGAAGCCAGGCAAAAGCAGGGCGCGATGGCGGGGCAGGAGTGCGACCTGAAGCATCTGCTTCAACCAGCATTTCCCAAAGTTCTATATTTGCAGGTTCAAGCCGATGCGCCAAACGCCGTACAGCACGTTCCGTGGGCTGGCCACTCAAGTGAGTAATGTGCTCAGAAACTAAAGCCGTCATGTATGGAGATAATCGCTTGGGGGCTCCAATAGATTGTAAAAACTGCTTAGTAATAGATAGCCCCGCCTGACTATGATCCGGTGAACGAATGTTGCCGGCCTCGTCACTACATGTTGTCACAGGCTTACCAAGGTCATGACACAGGGCTGCAAAGCTTAGATATTCTGCTGTCTCTATATCTATATCATTCCGGCTAGCTATCGCCGCAGCCTGATCACAAACCTGTAACGTGTGTCTCCAGACATCACCTTCCGGATGCCAGCGTGGGCTCTGTGGGCAGTTGAGCATAGCTTCGAGGCCTGGGTAAAGTTGTAACCAGCCACTATCTTTCAGTACCTGTAGTCCATATGATGGGTGGGGCGCATGACTCCATTTTTGCCATTCAGCCCAAACACGTTCTTTAGGTAGAGTGGTAGCTTCTGACAGGAGTCTCTTGCACAAGAGTGCAGTTTCAGGATGTAGAGTGAGTTGAAAGCGTGCTGCAAACTGCATGGCTCGCAGTGGTCTGAGTGGGTCTTCTGCAAAAGCAGGGCTGACATGGCGCAGTATTTTGTTCTCAAGGTCTTTTCTACCATTATGCTTATCAATGAATCGACCGGTGAGCGGATCTAACATCATCGCATTGATGGAAAAGTCTCGCCTTAAACAGGCTTTCTGTTTTGAAATAAACGGATCTGGTTTAACATCAAAGCCCCTATGGCCAAAACCAGACTTGATTTCTGAGCGTGGTAAGGCCACATCGAATTCAAAAGCGTCCATCCGTAGTTTATATACACCGAATTGCTGACCAACATGTTCTGTACGACCAAGCTGTTTAAGTATGACTTGCAGCTCTGTTGATTCAATACCATACACTTCAACATCAAAATCCTTCGGTGAAACGTCTAACATCAAATCACGAACACATCCACCTACAAGCCAGGCTTTGCCATTAAAATCAGCTAGATAGCGGCAAATCTTTATTAAAGGGGGGGGGTAAGCGATTTAGATCGGGGGTGAACATCGCCTTATTCCACGTGGCAATGCGGTGAATGGCAAGTTGATGATGTCATGCCGATGAAATAAACAGCCAAATCACCTTGGCCATTGTTGCCGATAGGTAGGGCATGCTACCGTTCGCAAACACAATTAATGTCAGTGATGGTCATACGCCATTTCTATTCAAATACGGCGCACACGGAACGAGGGATAATTACTATGTCAGATAAAACGAAAGCACTGGATACCGCTTTAAGTCAGATCGAACGACAATTTGGTAAGGGTACGGTAATGCGTCTTGGAGATCAGGCCAGAGTACCTGTTGAAGTGATTCCCAGTGGTTCGTTAGCGTTGGATGCAGCATTGGGTGTCGGTGGTTATCCGCGCGGTCGTGTGATTGAAATTTATGGGCCTGAATCATCTGGTAAAACCACCATGGCACTGCATGCGATTGCCGAAGCTCAAAAACTCGGCGGCCAGGCTGCTTTTGTCGATGCTGAGCATGCGCTCGATCCGATTTATGCTGAAAACCTGGGGGTTGATGTTGATAATCTACTGGTTTCACAGCCTGATTGTGGTGAGCAGGCTTTAGAAGTCGTTGATATGCTTACCCGTTCCGGCGCACTGGACATTATTGTTGTCGATTCCGTAGCTGCTCTGACGCCAAAATCAGAGCTTGAAGGCAATATGGGCGATTCGCATATGGGGCTGCATGCACGTTTGATGTCTCAGGCTTTGCGTAAACTGACCGGTTCGATTGCACGTTCACACACCACTATTATATTTATTAACCAGATTCGCATGAAAATCGGTGTGATGTTCGGTAATCCGGAGACCACGACTGGTGGTAATGCGTTGAAATTTTATGCTTCTATTCGCTTGGATGTACGCCGTACCGGCGCTATCAAGAAGGGTGATGAAGTGCTTGGTAATGATACGCGTGTAAAAGTGGTGAAGAACAAAGTAGCCCCACCGTTCAAACAGGCACAGTTCTCCATTATGTATGGTGAGGGTGTGTCGCATGCCGGTGAAGTGCTCGATATGGGGGTACTGTATGGCTTCGTGAACAAGAGCGGTGCTTGGTATGCCAAGGACAATGAAAAGATTGGCCAAGGTCGTGATAACGCCATCAAGTTCTTGAAAGATCATCCTGAAATGTTGGCTGAAGTAGAAGCCAAGGTTCGGAATGAATTAGGTGTCGGTGATGATGTTGAGGTCGCTGAATAAAACGTCTGAATAAGAACTTCATTATAAAGAGTAGTGAGATGAATAAAGAACAGCTGGAAGCTTATAGCTATTGTGCCCGTCTGTTGGCCAGACGTGAATACTGCACAGCTCAAATCCAGCAAAAACTTATCGGCCGCGAGCTTGATGATGATATGATTAGCTTCGTTGTAGCACAGCTTAAACATGATGGTTATCTCAATGATCTGCGTTATGCCGAAGCTTATGTGAGATCACGTATAGAAAAAGGTGAAACACCCTGGTTGGCGGCAAAACGAGCTCAACAAAAAGGTGCTGATGCAGTCTCGGTGCAAGCAGCTCTGGACGAGCTGACGGAAGATTACGACGCTGAACAGACAGCACGTGAGTTATTGTTAATGCGGGATCCAACCGGATTTCGCTTTGAAGATGAACGAGTTTGGCAACGTCAGGCTCGTTTTTTGCAGAATAAAGGATTTGGAACTGATATTGTTCTGCGCGTATTGAAAGAAAGAACGGAGGATTCCCGGTGAAAACATCCGAGATTCGGCAAAAATTTCTCAACTATTTTGCATCAAAAGGTCATGCTCTGGTGGACTCAAGTTCGTTGGTGCCACATGGTGATCCAACGCTGATGTTTACCAACGCTGGTATGGTGCAGTTTAAACATACTTTTTTAGGTAATGAGACACGAGCTTATAGTACTGCAACGACCAGTCAGAAATGTGTACGTGCCGGTGGCAAGCATAATGATCTGGAAAATGTCGGGCATACCGCACGCCATCACACCTTCTTTGAAATGCTGGGTAATTTTTCCTTTGGTGATTATTTTAAAAAAGAAGCCATTGCTTATGCTTGGGAATTTTTAACCGTTGAGCTGGCACTCGATAAAGATCGACTTTTTGTCACGGTCTTTGAAGAAGATGATGAAGCTTATGATTTGTGGACCAAGGGTATCGGTATCAGCGAAGAAAAAATCGCTCGTATTGGTGCAAAAGATAATTTTTGGAGCATGGGAGACACTGGTCCTTGCGGCCCCTGTTCGGAAATATTTTTTGACCATGGTGCTGATGTCTGGGGTGGCCCTCCGGGCACACCGGAAGAAGAGGGTGACCGCTTTGTAGAGATCTGGAACCTAGTCTTCATGCAGTTTGATCGTGATGCAGATGGTACACTGAACCCATTACCAAAACCGAGTGTTGATACAGGCATGGGCCTGGAGCGTGTGGCTGCGGTGATGCAGGGTACACATGACAACTACAGTAGTGATCTATTCCAACAGCTGATTCAATCGGCTTGTACTGTGACTGGTATCAAGCAGGGTGAAAACAAAGCGCATGATGTATCGCTGCGTGTGCTAGCCGACCATCTGCGTTCAGTTGCCTTCTTGATGGCTGATGGTGTTCTGCCATCCAATGAAGGGCGTGGTTTCGTACTACGCCGAATTTTACGCCGCGCTTGTCGTCATGGGCGCCTGTTGGGTATGAATGAGGCATTCCTGTATAAACTTGTGCCGACTTTGGTCGCCGAGATGGGTAGTCACTTTGCTGAACTGGTAGAAGCCGCGAGCAAAATTGCACAGCTTATTCGTATTGAAGAAGAGCGTTTTATCAAAACGCTCGATAAAGGACTGAAACTGGTTGAGCAGGCCGTCAGAGATGCAGGAGCTGCAGGAACTATTCCCGGCAAGACACTCTTTACACTTTATGATACCTATGGTTTTCCGACCGATTTAACGGCTGACATTCTTAAAGGTCAAAACATTTATCTGGATATGGATGGTTTTGAAGTCTGCATGGAAGAGCAACGTACACGTGCTCGTGCTGCCTGGGGTGGAAGCGGAGAATCGGCTCTGCCAAAGGCGGTGTTTGAATTGCATGAACAACATGGTGCAAGCGAATTTCTGGGCTACAGCACGCTACAAGCTGAAGCTGTCATCACAGGCCTGATTATTGGTGGAAGTTGTGTTGAACTGTTGAATGAGGGTGATGAAGCGTGGTTGATATCCAATCAAACACCTTTTTATGCTGAATCAGGCGGCCAGGCTGGAGATACCGGCTTGATCACAGCAGCAGGCTCTGTATTTAAAGTTTCCGATACCAAAAAAGTGCTTTCTGATCTATTTCTACATGTCGGTGAAGTTGTTCGGGGCTCTTTTAAGCTCGGTAGCAGTGCAAACTTTGAAGTTGGCGGCGTTCGCCGAGATGCTATTCGCCGCAATCACACGGCGACGCATTTGATGCATGCAGTGCTGCGAGATCTCTTGGGTGATCACGTTAAACAGGCTGGTTCTTTGGTCAATGCAGAGCGTTTACGTTTTGACTTTAGTCATCATCAGTCCGTTTCAGATAGCGAAAGAGCTGAGATTGAAGCTAGCGTTAATGCTGCCATTTGGGCTAATGATGAGGTTAAAACCAATTTGATGACTCAAGATGAAGCGGTTGCTTCAGGTGCAATGGCGCTGTTTGGTGAAAAATATGGTGATGAAGTACGTGTGGTTTCTGCCGGTTTCTCCACTGAGCTTTGTGGTGGCACACATGTATCCCGCACTGGTGATATTGGTCTGTTCCGAATCATTTCAGAAACAGGCATTGCTGCTGGAGTTCGTCGTATTGAGGCTGTGACTGGTCAGGCTGCTTATCAGACATATGTGACTGATGCAGAGGCATTGAATGCGGTTGCAGGTAAAATGAAAGTACGCACATTTGAAGCCGTTGATGGTGTGACAAGCTTACAAACGAAGCTCAAAGAGGTTGAGAAATCATTACAATCACTCAAATCCAAGGCGGCAACGGGTGTACTCGATGAGTTGATCGGCTCAGCTGTCGAGATCAATGGTGTTAAGTTGCTCACAGCTGAAGTAAAAGACGTTGCTGACATGCGTGATTTCATGGATAAAGCTAAAGGGAAACTGAAATCGGGTATCATAATTTTTGGCCAGGTAAAAGGTGAAAAAGTTCAATTAGTAGCAGGTGTTACCTCAGACCTCCTCAAGCAGTTTCACGCTGGGAATATTGTTCGTGAGGTAGCAATTATCTGTGGCGGAAAAGGTGGCGGAAAACCCGATATGGCAATGGCAGGTGGCACAGAGCCAGCTAAATTGAAAGCAGCTTTGGCATCTGTCTCTGAACTTTTAAAAGCTTAATTGCATCACTGTTTCTCTCCTCTCATAAGGAGCGAAACAGCCCTGTAGAGCTTCCAGTTAATTGCATGGCTACGGTTCAGTGAACTCATTTGTTTTCACTGGATCGAACAGTCGGCTGGAGTAGCGTCACGACAGTTATGCAAGCGCTGTGCTTATGCGGATTCGGGGAGAGAGAATGAACCAACCAGGTAGTGAAGAAATTCCCCCAGACTTTTTATCTGCATTGAATTTGCAGGGGCCGGACTCAGATCCCTGTCTGTTAGTGATCTTTGGTGCCTCGGGTGATTTGACCAAGCGTTTGCTTATTCCATCGTTGTTTAATCTGCATTGCGATGGCCTGTTGCCTGAACGTTTTGCGATTTTGGGCATGGCTATGGATGATTTCACAACAGAGTCCTTTCGCGAAAAGATGAGTGTGGATGTTCATGAGTTTTCTCGCCGCGAAGACTTTGATGATGCGCTCTGGTCAGAGTTTTGCGCTAAAATTCATTACCTCAGCGGACGTTTTGATGACACTAAAGCCTTTCAGGAACTGAACTTATCTTTGCATCACCTTCATGATCAATACGATACCGACGGCAATGTGTTGTTTTATATGGCCACACCACCATCCGTATTTGGCATGATCTCTTCGAGTTTAGAGGCTGTTGCTTTAAATAGAGAAGAGGGCGTCTGGCGACGGATTATTGTTGAAAAACCGTTTGGTACGGATCTGGCATCGGCACAGGCATTGAATCGTGAAATTCTTAACTATTGGCATGAACGTCAGGTCTATCGCATCGATCATTATCTGGGCAAAGAGACTGTTCAGAATCTGCTCGCATTCCGTTTTGCCAATGGCATGTTTGAGCCACTGTGGAATCATACCCATATCGATCATATCCAGATTACAGCCGGTGAACAGGTGGGTGTGGAGTGGCGCGGTGGTTATTATGATAAATCCGGCGTGATTCGCGATATGATTCAAAATCATCTGTTTCAGATCATGGCTTATCTCTGCATGGAGCCACCGACATCATTCGATGCTGAAGCGATTCGCAATGAGAAGTATAAACTGTTGAGTGCAGTACGTATTATGAAACATGAAGAGGTGAATGATCATGCCGTTCGTGGTCAATATGATGTTGGTACGCTGCCTGATGGTTCAGAGGCCAAAGGCTACCGACAGGAACACATGGTTGATCCGGACTCCAATACCGAGACCTATGCCGCACTGAAATTACACATTGATAACTGGCGTTGGCATGGCGTGCCTGTCTACATCCGTTCCGGTAAGGCATTAAAAAACAAATCGACTGAAATAGCCGTACAGTTTCATCGTGCCCCCGAATTCACCTTTAGAGGTACCCCCGCCGCTTCACAGCTGGAAGCCAATCAGCTTGTTTTTCATGTGCAGCCGAGTGAAGGGATTGAACTGCGCTTCCTGGCTAAGCGTCCTGGCCCGGCCATGCAGATGCGCAAGGTCAATATGCATTTTGAGTATGATGAAGCATTTATCTCAAATCCAGGCACGGGTTATGAAACCATGTTGCATGATTGTATGCATGGCGATGCATCACTATTTTCCCGTTCAGACTTGGTGGAGATGGCCTGGAAGATAGTACAACCAATTCAGGAGGTTTGGAGCAGGGAAAAAGCGGATCATTTCCCTAACTATCCCTTTGGATCATGGGGCCCTAAAGCAGCATTTGAGCTGTTGAAACCGGGCCATCGCCGCTGGTTGGCTCGTGCGCCGAGGGCGGCTTTAGAACGTGTACCAATGTTTGAAGGCAGTGGTGAAACGATGTTGCAAGCCTTTGCGATGATGCTCAAACCCGTGGTGTTCAATGCCGGCGATGAAATTATCACTTATGGCTCTGAAGGCAGCGAATTTTTTATTATTCAAAGTGGTAGTGTCGAAATTATTACGCGTAAAGGTGAACTGATATCCACGCTGGAAGATGGTCAGGTGTTTGGTGAATTGAGTCTGTTAATCTCGAAAACGCGTAGAGCAACGGTGCGGGCCAAGACATATTGTGCTCTTTATATCATGGAGAAGAGTGATTTCTGTAAAGTGCTGATAGATCGGCCAGAGTTTGCTTCTCGACTGATGAAAACCGCTCGTGAACGTTATAATGTTATTGTTGATGCGCAGGAGTTGCTGGCATCGGAAATAGCCGATTTAAAGGATGCAACTTAAGCTGTATGGATCGGGGTAATTGAAATGCTGGAAACAGTTCTTATTGGCGTTATAGCTCTGATTTTAGGTTTATGGTTTCTGCATGAACGTAATCAAAAAAAAGCGGCTACACTTTTACATGCCTCAATCGAAACGCTGCAAGGTGACATTGAATCGCAGAGGAGTCTGATTGAGAGGCAGACAGAGAATATAACCACGCAGAAAGTTTCCAATGCATCCTTGGGTGAGCGTGTTCAGCAGGCTGAAAAACAAACCGATGAGCTCAAACAGAGTTTAGCGGCTAAAGAGGCTAGCCTGAATAGTTTGAATCGAGAGATTGGTGATTTTAAATCTACAATAAGTGAGCTGGAAACACGCTTATCTGAAGAGCGTAAAGCGGCCATAGATAAGTTGGCCTTACTGGAAGAGGCCAAAGTGAAGTTGGGTAATGAATTTAAGCTGCTGGCCAATCAAATTTTTGAAGAGAAGGGCAAATCACTATCTCAACAAAGCCGTCTGAGCCTGGATGAAGTATTGAAACCGATGCGAGAACAGTTGGGGGATTTTCGCAAACGCGTCGATGAGATCCATACCGATGACAGCAAAGAGCGTGCATCGCTCAAAGAGCATTTAAATCAACTTAAAGAACTGAATCAGCAAATGAGCAGTGATGCGTTAAATCTGACACAAGCACTTAAAGGTGAGAGCAAATCACAAGGCAATTGGGGTGAAATGATTCTTGAACGCATTCTTGAAACGTCAGGCTTGCGTGAAGGTGAGGAGTTCGCTCGCGAGCAATCCTTTACAGGTGAGGATGGAAGGCGTTTACGTCCAGATGTGGTTATTTATATGCCGGGCGATAAACAGGTGATCATTGATTCAAAAGTCTCCCTTACCGATTATGAGCGAGCTGTTTCAGCTAGTGAAGAGGCAGAACGTAAAGTGGCGTTAACGGCACATTTGCGTAGTCTGAAAGGTCATATCCATAGTTTGTCGAGTAAGAGGTATGATCACCTTCCGAATGTGCACTCTCCTGACTATGTATTGATGTTTATGCCTATTGAGGGGGCTTATTTGATGGCGATTGAAGCCGATTCCACTATTTTTGAATCTGCCTTTGAGCAGCGGGTAGCTGTTGTCACGCCTTCGACCCTTTATGCAACGTTAAAATTGATCGAACAACTCTGGCGCTATGAGCGCCAAAGTGAGAACGTCGTCAAATTGATTGATCGATCCAGTAAACTGCATGATAAAATGGTCTCATTTATTGAATCGTTTGAAGAGATTGGCAACAGGCTTGAACAGGCGCGAAATGCATATGACATGTCTCTAAACAGGATTAAATCAGGCCCGGGCAATGTTATCAATCAAATTGCGACACTGGGTGTTTTGGCTGGAAAGACCAAAAAAGAGTTGCCGCATCATTTGATTGAAACTGCAGAATATCAAAATAAATTAGAATAAGGTGCTTTAACTGATGGTTATCCCTGCTATTTTTCTTCACATGGATTGTGAATATTGGGTTGAATATGTTTAATCGTATATTGGTGTTATGTATTGGTAATATCTGCCGTTCTCCACTGGCCGAGGCATTGCTCTCCAGAGCCTTGCCAGGGGTCGAAGTTGACTCGGCAGGTTTAGGTGCGTTAGTTGATTATCCGGCGGCACCAGAGATGCAAAAAATTGCACAAGATGATTATGAGTTAGATTTAAGCGGCCATCGTGCAAAACAGATGTCTAAACAACTTGTGCAGTCTGCGGATGTCGTCTTTGTGATGAGTGATGGGCAGAAACAGCATGTGAAAGAGAAGTTTCCTCATCTTGGTGGACGCGTGTTATTGCTTAGTCATTTTTCATCCGCTAATATGAAAGGAATAAATGTTGCAGATCCATACAAAAAAAGTGAAGAGGCTTTTATTGTATGTGCGCAACAAATTTCAATACATGTCGATGCGATTAGCAAAGCACTGAAACGATAGAGCGATGTTTAAGGCCACTTCTAAATATTTAGAAGTGGCCTTAAACAAAGACTTTATCGGCATTAAAGCTTAATCAATAACCTAACACAGGCGCCAGCCACTTTTCAGCCTCGTCCATGCTCATGCCTTTACGTTTAGCATAATCTGCCACCTGATCTTTGTTGATTTTTCCAACGGTGAAGTAGTGGGCTTCAGGATTAGCAAAATAGAGACCGGAGACTGCAGCAGCAGGCAACATGGCGAAGGACTCAGTCAGTTCCATACCAATGTTCGCTTCAACATTGAGCAGACTCCATAACGTAGCTTTCTCCGTATGTTCCGGGCAGGCAGGATAACCGGCAGCGGGGCGGATACCCTGATACTTTTCGCGTACGATCTCCTCAACGCTAAGTGATTCATCTGCAGCGTATGCCCAGTGCTTCGTACGTACATCCTTATGCAACATTTCAGCCAGTGCTTCAGCCAAACGATCAGCCAGTACCTTAATCATAATGGCAGCGTAATCATCGTTGTCGGCTTCATAAGCTTTCGCTTTTTCTTCAGCTCCGAAGATACCGATGGTAAATGCACCAATATGATCGTTCTCTTTGGCCACAAAATCAGACAGACAGAGGTTGGCACGGGAATCCTTTTTATCCTGTTGCTGACGCACAAAATGGAACCTGCTTGTTTCTTTACCCGTTGCGTCGTAAACAATGACGCTGTCATCATCTGTGGATGCAGCAGGGAAGAGGCCGAATACAGCTTTGGCGGTGAACCACTCTTCTGCAATGATTGTATCGAGCCACACCTGAGCTTCATTGAACACTTTCTGCGCTTCTTTACCCTTATGAGGATCGTTGAGGATGCGTGGATAAGCACCGTTTAATTCCCAGGCAGAGAAGAATGGTGTCCAGTCGATATAATCACGAATATCACTAATGGAGATATTATCTAATACCTGTACACCCAGTGTTGCCGGTGCAGCAGCAATATTTCTGCTATTCAATGCAGTTATATTGGCACGAGCATCGGCAAGCGAGAGCCAATCTGTCTGACTCTGTCGACCCAGGTAACGATCACGTACCGCCTCATACTCTGCACGGGTTTTGCTAACAAAATCAGTGCGATTGGCTGCGGAGATCAGGTTCTGAGCTACACCAACTGCGCGTGAAGCGTCTTTCACCCAGATTACCGGTTCATCATATTCGTGCATGATCTTTACAGCAGTATGAGCTTTCGATGTCGTAGCACCACCAAGCATGACAGGCGTGGTAAAACCAAGACGCTTCATCTCTTTGGCCAGATGTACCATCTCATCCAGAGATGGTGTAATCAGACCGGATAGGCCGATGATGTCAACATTATGCTTCTTGGCTTCGTCCAGAATTTTTGCAGCAGGCACCATCACACCGAGATCAATCACTTCGAAGTTATTGCACTGCAACACCACGCCCACGATGTTTTTACCGATATCGTGCACATCACCTTTTACAGTTGCCATCAACACTTTACCGTTCGAGGAGGAGGCGCCTTCAGCTTTTTCTTCTTCAATGTATGGCATTAGCCAAGCCACGGCTTTTTTCATCACACGGGCTGATTTCACCACCTGCGGCAGAAACATTTTGCCATCACCAAACAGATCGCCAACCACGTTCATGCCATCCATCAATGGGCCTTCGATCACTTCAATCGGACGATTGAACAGCTGGCGCGCTTCTTCAGTATCTTCGTCGACAAATGCATCAATGCCTTTGACCAGAGCATGCTCAAGACGTTTGTCTACCGGTAACTTACGCCACTCTTCGTCAGCCTTTTTGGCCACGGTACCATCGCCACGATAGTTATCGGCAATAGAGAGCAGGTGATCGGTTGCATTGTCATTACGGTTAAGCACGACATCTTCCACTGCATCACGCAGCTCTTTGGGTAGCTCTTCATAAATTTCCAGCATACCTGCATTGACGATGCCCATATCCATGCCCTGTTTGATGGCGTAGTAGAGGAATACCGAATGAATGGCTTCACGAACCGGATTGTTACCACGGAAAGAGAAGGATACGTTAGATACGCCACCGGAGATCATCGCATGTGGCAGGTTCTGTTTGATCCAGCCGGTTGCTTCAATGAAATCAACAGCATAGTTGTTGTGCTCTTCAATACCGGTTGCGATAGCGAATATATTCGGGTCGAAGATAATATCCTGCGGTGGAATACCACACTCATCGACCAGAATACGATAAGATTTTTCACAGATTTCAATTTTACGTTCAAAGGTGTCGGCCTGACCCTCTTCGTCAAAAGCCATAACCACAACTGCAGCACCATATTTTGCTAATAGTTTGGCGTGATGTACAAAGGCTTCTTTGCCCTCTTTCATAGAGATGGAGTTGACCACACCTTTACCTTGAAAACATTTCAGACCTGCCTCGATAATCTCCCATTTTGATGAGTCGATCATGACAGGTACACGCGAGATATCTGGTTCAGAAGCGATCAGGTTGAGGAAAGTAACCATCGCCTTTTTACCATCGAGCATTGCTTCGTCCATATTGATATCGATGATCTGAGCACCGTTCTCAACCTGGTCGCGACATACATCGAGTGCTTTATTATAGTTACCTTCCAGAATCAGGCGTTTGAACATAGCTGACCCGGTCACATTGGCACGTTCTCCAACGTTCACAAACAGAGAGTTGTTATCGATATGCAGTGGTTCAAGGCCGGAGAGGCGACATATCACAGGTTGATTAGGGGCAGGGCGGGGCGCAATGCCTTCAACAGCCTTGGCCATAGCACGAATATGATCTGGGCCCGTACCACAGCAGCCCCCAATAACATTGAGGAAGCCGGATTCAGCCCACTCTTTGATCTCGGCCGCCATCTCTTCCGCTGTTTCATCATAACCACCCATGGCATTCGGTAGGCCGGCATTCGGGTGGGCATTGATAGCACAGGAAACTGTATTAGAAAGCTCTTCAATATATTGACGTAACTCACCGGCACCTAAGGCACAATTCAAGCCAATAGAGATCGGATTAGCATGTGCTAAGGAGTTGTAAAAGGCGGTAGCTGTTTGACCGGATAGGGTGCGTCCAGATGCATCTGTGATGGTGCCAGAGATCATGATCGGCAGCTCTACATCGGTATCTTCGAAGTATTGTTTCACAGCAAATACAGCCGCTTTCGCGTTGAGCACATCAAAAACTGTTTCAATCAAGATGATATCTGCACCACCATCAATCAGGCCACGTGTGGCTTCGATATAGGTTTCAACCAGCTCATCAAAGGTAACATTGCGAAAACCAGGATCATTCACATCGGGTGAGATCGAAGCGGTACGAGATGTGGGGCCTAATACACCTGCAACAAAACGCGGTTTGTCTGGTGTTGCGATTGCATCACAAGCTTCTCTGGCCAGTTTAGCACCGGCGACATTTAACTCATAAACCAGCTCCTCCATGCCATAATCTGCCATGGAGGCGGCGTTGGCGTTAAATGTATTGGTTTCGATGATATCGGAACCAGCTTGCAGATAATCACTGTGAATATCACGAATAATATGTGGCTGAGTTAATGATAAGAGATCATTATTACCTTTCAGTTCAGATGCCCAGTCGGCAAAACGTTCACCACGATAATCGGCTTCTTCAAGCTTGTGACGCTGGATCATAGTGCCCATGGCACCATCCAGTATCAGGATACGTTTCTGCATATGTGTGAGTAAAAGGTTAGATTCATTCATGGCGTGCAAGCTAACAGCACTGTGACATGGTAGAAATAATTAAATAGTCCTGTACTTTGTATTATATATATTCAAAGAGGATTGAATGCGTTGTTTTCAGAATTTCAGAATAAGGGAGTTTGTAGAGGTGGTGAAAAAAGATATGATGTTTCTGGCAAACAGGTAATAAGGAAATAGCTGGTATCACGCCAGAGGAATTAAGAAGGACTTTAAACGTCGCATAATGGATATTATGTAAAGTTATAAAAGCAGACGATAACGGAGAGGTCATTTGCCAGATAGAATAAACAAGCAACAGACATATTACGACAAATTACAAACACTTATGAAAGTCTTACGCCAAGAGTGCCCTTGGGATCGTGAACAGACCTTGCTTTCACTGCGACAATATACGCTTGAAGAAGTTCACGAAGTGATCGAAGCTGTTGAGTTGGCTGATGCCAGTGATGAATGGGAGCCTCTTAAAAAAGAGTTAGGAGATCTTCTCATCCAAATTCTGTTCTATTCTCGTTTGGCTGAGGAAGCCAAACAATTTGATCTGGCTGATGTCATTGATACATTGATAGATAAAATGATTTATCGTCACCCCCATGTCTTTGACGATGCTAAGCCAATAGATGTAAACGATCAGTGGGATCGCCTAAAAGATCTCGAGCGTTTAAATGATTCAAATCAAACGAAACGCAGTAGCTTGATGGATGATATCTCACCATTACCCGCACTAAAATATGCTCAAAAGCAGCAGCAGCGTGCTGCACGTGTTGGATTTGACTGGTCCGAAGCATCCGATGTGATGATAAAAATGCGTGAAGAGTTGGATGAACTAGAGCGTGAAGTGATCAATCAACATGATAAACGTAGAGTTGAGGATGAATTTGGTGATGTTTTGTTTACGCTTGCAAACTTGGCACGCAAATTGGATCTTGATGCAGAGTTATGCTTGATGCAAACCAATCGCAAGTTTGCGTCTCGCTTTCGAGGTATGGAAAAAACAGCTTCAGATCGTGGGGATTCCCTGGCTGATATGGATCTTGATACGATGGAATCACTTTATCAGGAAGTAAAAGAAAGAATGAGATCATAATGCCTATGGCATTCATTAAATGACTAATAATATTAAACAGTTAATAAGGATCTATAATCATGGCCAGTAAAGATGAAACTAAAGTGGAAAATACTCAGGAACTACAAATTCAGGTACCTGAAGCTGTACAGCGAGGTAATTATGCCAATCAATTTATTTCCAGCCACACTTCTGAGGAGTTCATTCTCGACTTTATTCTTGCTAGCCCCCCTGCCGGCGTTGTGAATGCCCGTGTTGTAGTTTCTCCTGGTCATGCCAAACGTATTGCAGCTGCTTTACTTGAAAATGTAACGCGTTATGAGGCTATTTTTGGTGAAATAACTTCTATCACCCCAATTGATAGAGAAGAGCATAGTATAACGCATTGAATAAGCGCCATTAGATCATAAAAACTAGATTTCTCCTTTACCTACGCCTGCCATCGGTGATACTTGTGACATATGCTATGGACTATTTCTAATCAGTTAACTCTGGGACGTGTGATTCTAATTCCAATCTTGATGGCCGTATTTTATTTGCCAACCCCATTGAGCTACTGGCTGGCAGCTACGATATTTTCATTGGCAGCCTTTACAGATTGGTTGGATGGTTATTTGGCACGCACACGCGGCGAAGAGACTGCTTTTGGCCGCTTTCTTGATCCCGTAGCAGATAAACTTCTGGTTGCGACAGCACTGGTACTGCTTGTCTCTGCCGATATGGCTCCCGCTCTCCTGGCTGTCATTATCATCGGTCGTGAAATAACCATAGGCGCTCTGCGTGAATGGTTGGCGCAAAGGGCGGCGGTAATTGTACATGTATCTCAAATGGCAAAGTGGAAAACAGCTATTCAAATGATAGCTATTGTACTGCTGCTGCTTCACATCGATATTCTGGGTTACTCCATGCATGAAACTGGCCTAGTACTCCTCTGGCTCGCTGCAGCGCTTACACTATGGTCAGGTTATGAATATATCCGCGATGCTTGGCCTGAATTAAAAGATGTTTCCAAGTGATCGTGCTCAAGTAATCTCATAAACGCGATTGAATCAGTGCCTCAAGCTCAGCTTTAGTCAATTCGATTGGGTTTGTAGCCATACTTCCACCACTGATATTGGCAATGATATTGGCAATATCTTCCGTAACAACACCATAGTTTGAAAGCTTTGGCATGTTTAACTTCTCACTCCATTGCTTGAGTAAAGCAAGTAGCGCTTGATGCGCAGTCGTATCATCCAAGTTTGGCTGAAGTGTCATAAGCCGCCCTATTTGGGCATATTTTTTTAAACTCAAACTATCAGGTTTGCGCTCTATCAATGCAGTGATATTGGTACGTGTGGCTTCATACAATAGCGTTCCGCACACTACGCCATGCGGGATAGGAAAATAGGCGCCCAACGGTGAAGCAAGCCCATGCACTGAGCCCAAGCCTGCATTCGCCAGTGTTATGCCCGACATGGAAGATGCATAAAGCATCGCAGCACGGGCTTCTATATTGTCACCCTGATCAAATGCTACAGGTAATGCTGCTCGGACTTTTTCTAATCCACTCAAAGCCAACGCATCAGTGACTGGGTTGGCACGCGTGGAGACAAATGATTCAAGTAACTGTGTAAAGGCATCCATGCCGCAGGCTGCAGTGACCGCAGCTGAACAGTTAATCGTCAATTCAGGGTCAAGAATAATATGTTTGGGAACCAGTTCTTCATGACGAAATGACTTTTTAAACCCATCCTTACTGATGACAGATAAAACAGCATTTTTACTTGTTTCACCTCCAGTTCCTGCTGTTGTTGGAATTGCAATAAAAGGAGTCGATGGACCTGTATATGTTTTACCTCGCCCTACCCCTTCCAGATACTCCATGACTGAATCACCGCTGCTGAGTAAGCCAGCAATGGCTTTACCTGCATCGACTGTACTTCCACCGCCAATAGCAACCACACAATCAGGCATGAATGCATGGAATTCAGCCACGGCTCTATCGACCAGTTGCGGCGATGGTTCTGAATCCACTCGAATGCGTCGAATTTCACAGTCGGCTTGTAAAGCCAATAATATATCTTGGCAATGTGACGAGTGATCAAATGAAGTTGCACCAGTTACAAGTAATATTTTACGTCCATATTGCTGCATAATAATCTCAGGCAGTGCATATCGTTTACCAATTCCAAAATGAATATGTGGTGTTGATGCTACAAAAAATGAATGAATCATTTTGTTAACATAGCAGTCTAATAGACTCATGACTAGGAATCTAATTGCTGAACTAGACAATAAAAACATTTTGATTGACGCATGAATTTTGTTCGCTAATGTTCGCCGCGGTCCAACGATGTCCCCATCGTCTAGAGGCCTAGGACACTGCCCTTTCACGGCGGCAACAGGGGTTCGAATCCCCTTGGGGACGCCAATCTAAAAAGGAGTTACGGAAACGTAGCTCCTTTTTTTATGCCATCATAATTTAGGTCTGATGCAACTAACTCTATAGGCTAAAGAGATAAACTATTTTCCCAAGCTTACCTCTCAATATTTGGATTGCGCTGTAGTACGCTTGCCCGAATAACTGCAATAGGCATCGAGAAAATGATCACAATGAGATCTTTCTGTTTTTAGAGAAATTATAATATAGACGTCGTGAATCCCATTACGCCTATGATTACTGTTACAATAACTATTGTTTCCAAATCACTCTGTAGATCATGTCCCGATTCCGTTTCTTTGAATTGTTTGATCATATTCAGACTCCTTGCTATTGCTTTAAGTCCGAAGTATGTAGATAGGTTGATAGATTCAATGTGATGAGTGTCACGCATGCTGCGAAAGTCAAATCTCGACCAAGTGTTCTGCATTGTAAGGTGATTGTGGTCTCTAACGATGGGGAGTAAAAAATGGAGCCGGCAACAGGAGTCGAACCCGTGACCTGCTGATTACAAATCAGCTGCTCTACCAACTGAGCTATGCCGGCCTTTCAATTTTGATGGGCGAAGCATACCCAGACAAGCATGAGACTCAAGTGTAAAAACACCTTTTTTCACTTTTTTATTGTGAAATAACAAGAAAAAATATGCACAATCACACTACAGTACCAAGAAGTCCTTCTGTGGCTGATAATCAGAGCTTATAGTTATCTGTGAACGCGTTCTACTGAGTTGAACTTTTATTCATTCAATAGTTTAGAAAAAAGTTTCATTAATTTAGTTTCGCCACCCTTAAGTTGCCGTTTGGCAATATAGGCATTCGCTCCTGCATCAAGTGCTCGTTTGCGCTCAGCTTCTGTTGCACGCGTAGCAATTATGATAATCGGCAAGGTATATTTTAGCTTATGACGAAAGTGCTTGATCAATGCAATGCCATCAATATCAGGCATTTCAAGGTCAGTAACTATGAGGCTATATTCATTCAGACTAACTTTTTCCAGTGCATCTGCCCCGCCCATTGCGGTATCGACATGAAAGCCCATTTTTTCAAACAGCTTCTTCTCAATGTTAAGTGCTATTCTGGAATCATCGATGAGTAAAACACGCTGATCAAATTTAATATCTTCACTAAAAGTCTGTTCTAACACATCAAGATCAGGGGCTGTGCGCCACATCTCTTTTAAACCGTTGGGCTCGATGATTAAATGTACAGCACCATCATTGGTGATAGTACAGCCCATCAAACCTGCCGGCTGATAGTGTTTGAGGTAAGGGTCAAGCTCTCGAATCATGACCTCGCTTGTATTCATGATTTCATCCACAACGATAGCTAGAAACCCTTCCAAATGTTCGACAATCAACAGCTTGGCTTGCTCAGCCGCAGCTTTATCAGTATCACCGCCCATCGCATCACGCAGATCAATAACGGGAACACGATGCTCGTTAAAATTGATGTAGCCCCTACTGAATGGCCCGGCTCCCTTTTGGATCTCTTGATCTTTTAGCGGTACAGCCTGCACTACCAGGTTATCAAGCATTGCGAAGCTATTACTAGCAATACGAAACAGTTTGGCTTTCTGTATTGTAAGGCTGACGGGGAAAATCATACTGAACTGTGTCCCCTGCCCCTTTTCACTATGGATGTGAATATTTCCAGTTAACTCACTCATGACATCAAGCACAATAGCCATGCCCATACCACGCCCTGCTAGTTCGGTTGCGTCTTCCAATGTTGAAAAGCCAGGATGAAAAATAAGCTCTAGAATTTCTGATCTGTCCATATCTTCAGCTTCAGATTGACTGATAATACTGTGAGCAATGGCTTTTTCTCTGATCTCATCAACATCCATACCCTTGCCATCATCCGTGATGTTAAGTTGAATGGTGTTGCCTTGTTGTTTTGCACTAATGGTGATTTGACCCTCTTCGGGTTTACCACATTTAAGTCGCTCTTCTGGTGTCTCAATACCGTGTGAGATCGCATTATTAATCAAGTGAATCATGGGTTCAGTTAACGATTCAGCAGCAAGTTGATCCATCTCAACAGAGTCACCTGTGACCAGTAGCTCTACTGATTTACCACTGCGTTTCGTAAGGTCTCGGACGGTGCGTGGAAATATTGCAAACACACTACTCAAAGGCCTAAGCATTAACCCCAATAGTTGGTCCCTTACACCATCTAACATACTAAATGCATGGTTTTGCTGTTGAAGCAGTGCGGTATTGCATTGCTGAAGTTGGCGAAGATGGCGATCAAGCAATGTTTGAATGGGAGCCATCGCGGTTAAATTGTCGGCATTATCCGACATGATTTTATCTTTCACAAGACGAAAGTCACGAGCAAGGCTTAGCAGCTGTCTCTCGGCTGACTCTTCTCGATGTCGAACGGCAGCCAGTTCAACCACCTGATTAGAAAGTTGATTCAGACGGCCACCGTCTACACGCAGGAAATTTCCCGATGTTGTTTGTGGGGTGTTATCTTCAAGGCTTAGGGCTGGTAAGTCAGGCCTGAAGTTCGTGGTGACGGCGGGAGATTGTTGGGTGGACTCTGCCACTTCCAGAGCGGCCTCAGACTCTACTGGCTCCACATCAGCAGTTTCTTCAACCTCTACACGAGCCTCTGCTTTAATCGTTTCTGTGTTGTCCTGTTCTTTTGCATCATTATTATCGAGAGACACTTCAATGCTTCCCATCACCGCAGCAATCAGATTATGGGCCACTTTAGTTTTCTTCTTACGGCGAACCCTTTTTCTTGGAGCTGGTGCTTCTACTGCACTGGGGGTATCGCTACTCTCAGTTGTTGTTTCTTTGTTAATTGTGGCTTTTATCGCCTCAAGATCAGCATTAAACTCTTTCTTTAGCTCTTCTAGCTTTGCTTGTTTCAATGTTATGTCCAATCGTACCTCAGCATCTTGATGCTTTAATCTTGACTGCAAACTGTCATGTAAATCCAATAGAAATTGAATGATTGGCAAGCGGTTTGCAGGCAAATCAGTAGTAACTAAATCAACGGCATCTTCGAACACATGGCATAAATCGCTGATATCCTGAACGCCCAACATTTGAGCTGATCCCTTGATGGTATGCACATTCCTG
Source organism: Mariprofundus sp. (assembly GCA_021772775.1). Lineage (GTDB taxonomy): Bacteria > Pseudomonadota > Zetaproteobacteria > Mariprofundales > Mariprofundaceae > Mariprofundus. The sequence continues at coordinate 129,699 of JAJFLH010000031.1, forward strand.
CGAAGTTGAATTAACCCCGCACTATCCAGTTCGCCAGCCTCTAATGAGACCAATTTCTGATTAATAATTTGCAAGCGGCCTCTGGCTTCATCAAAGAATTCCGCCAGAAAACCGCTCACATCAAATTTGGACATATGATCTATCAGGTCATGTTCTGCAGACTTTCGGATGCTTCAGTCAAACGTGTGGATGCTTCTTGATAGGCCTGCAATTTATCATCTGAGCTATGTAACAGTTGGGCGATATGCTTGAGTACATGCAAGATCTTTTTGTTTCTTTCATTTTGTTGCTCAACTGCTTTGACAATGATTGCTGAGGACTGGCCATTCGTTTCAGACAGGTTTTCTATTCTGTTCAGCATGTCTGAAGTGTTCTGGATGACTTCGACACCTTTACCGACATAAGCAAGACTTTCCGCAGTTGCTTTCGATGCATCGCCAGAAGCGCTGGAGACAGCTTGCATAGAAGTACGAATATCATCGGCGAAACCGCGAATCTGATCTGCCATGCGTTGTACTTCATTGGTAATCGATGAACCACCATCAATTGAAGCATTCAAAGCAAGTAAGTTTGCTTCATCTGCAACTTCTTGAATCTGCTCTAACGACTGAAAAACCTTTGTTGCTTTTTCGCTGATTACACCAGTATTCGTAGACAGAAGTTCCACACTTCCACGGACGCCTGTAATTGAAGTGAGAGCATGTTCAATCTCTACAACACCACCTTTAGCAAAAGAAGATATCACACCAGAGTTCTTTTCTAACTTACTGGTAGCAACAGGTATTTTTGCACCGGATACAGAGATAAGTTCAAGTCCTTTGATGACTTTTTCCATAAATTTGGATTGCTGCTCAGTGATGCTGGCTTGTACTTTATTTGCCTCGAGAATATCACCAGCACTCTCAGCCACATTATTAGAAGCTTTTGATACTGTTTGAGCATGTCTCATCAGTTTCCTGTTAAGGAACTCTAACAACAGAATGATCAATACGATAAAGCCCAGCAATAGATACAACTGCATAGATGCCTGCTCTTCACGCTGGTTAGAGCTGCGTTTTAGCTGCTCTTCCATACCTTTCACTATGGCATCTACTTTGACTTGGGATTGCAATACCAGACTTTGCGCAATCACCGCAACTTGTGGTGCCTGACTAGCTGTAATTTTTCCATCTGCAACATCACTGGCGATATTGAGAACCTCAGCCATCAGGCTATTCATCTGATCAAGAGATTCTAGATCCTGGGCCGTTAAATGCTTAATAGATTTGATATCTTCATAACGCTCACCGAAGTTTTTGATCGCGGCATTAATTTTAGCAAAGTTTTTTGTACTTGCAGTCATCGTGAAATCGTTGATAGGTATCATAACATCTGAAATAGATGCTTTAAATTGACCTAAACGAGACTGGTCATCATAAACTGCCACCAGAGTATTTGTATTGGCGCTATCGCGTAATGATGCGAAGAAAATAATACCAATCAATACGATAAAAAGCAGTAATGACAACATAAAGTTGCGATTAGCTAACTGATTAAGTGATACCTGATTCCCCGGTGCTGATTCTGTTTTTTCGTTCATATTCCCCCCTACTTTATAATATAAAATTTAAAACTGTGTAAATTTAAAAGCTAGTGCAATAAACTGATGCATTGTAGTAGATCATATGCGACACCATCAATTTCAATACGGTAGACACTGTCACCATTATTGTCTGCGTTGGCAAGTACGCTATGCTCTGCTTTTTGCATCTTACTTACTTCATCCACCCATATTCCGACATGCATGGCGTTATGACGCAAGAGTAAGAACCGTGTTCGTGGGCCAACCTTCCTCTGGCAACGTGGTAGTGAAGTAACACCGCCAGCATCTATAATACAATAAACCTGACCATTTACATTGACCAAGCCAATAACATGATCTGGCCCCATAGGAACTGGCGTTAACGTTTTGGGACGGAGCACTTCTTTAATCTCCGATGAACGAACCAGAACCTGTTGCCCATTTATTACGGTGTGTAATAAATCAATCTGCTCCTCTACTCTGTTTGAGGTGGAATCTATGGATGCAGACATTATTGCATTCCCTTGCTTCTAGAAATAATATGCTCGTATAAATTCAATGTTTTCTTTACCCGCGCTTGAAGTTTCAGTGGCTCAACTGGCTTGCCAATATAATCATCTGCGCCAGCATTAAAACCCTGTACTTCATCATCTTCATTTTTTCGTGCCGTTAACATAATAATTGGCACATCATTAAAACGTTCCTGCTCACGCATCCTCCTGAGCAGTTCAATGCCATTCATGTTAGGCATTTCATAGTCCGTTAGCACAAGATTAGGTTTATAGCGTTGAAGTATATTCCATGCCTGTTGCCCATCTTCCGCCTGCATAACCTTATAACCATCTGCATCTAAAACAAATTCAACCAGATTACGAACACTGATGGAGTCATCGACGACAAGAATAGTTTTCTGCTCCGTCGCTACTTTTTTCTGTGCGTTAACCTTATCCATTTGGCGTTGTGTTTCACCAAAACTCATCAACTGTTGATCATCATCAAGATGTTCAGCCATATTATAACGCTCTGGTAAGGTTGAAGCTCGAACTACCTCCTGTAAGCTGGTCTGTCCGGCCAAAGCCTTGGATAAACCGTCTTCAAACAAGGTGAGCATATCATCCTCTCTGGCTGCTTGCATCAACTCACGATCAGTAGCACCACGCGAAATCAGTTTGCGCATCCGATCATTGACATAGAGCACTTCGTGAACGCCCAAGCGCCCCTTGTAGCCAATATTCATGCAATATTTACACCTACTTTGTCATAAAAAACAACGTCTTCAGGGATACCGAGTCGTTCGATCCATTCTGAATCAGGCTTGAGCTGTTTGCGGCACTTTGGACATAAACGACGTACCAAACGCTGTGCCACGATTAAATTAAGTGATGATGCTAACATTGATGACTCTATGCCCATATCAAGCAAGCGCGTGATAGTTGAAGGAGCATCGTTGGTATGCAGCGTTGATAACACCAGATGGCCGGTCTGAGCAGCATGCAAAGCTATTTCAGCTGTCTCTTCATCACGAATTTCGCCTACCATCACCACATCAGGATCCTGTCGTAATATTGAACGCAGCACTGCCGGGAATGTCATGCCAGCTTTGGGATTCACTAAAACCCGATTAATACCATCAATTTGAAATTCTACGGGGTCTTCAATGGTGATCAGATTCATCTCTTCATTTTTGATATGGTGAAGAAATGAATAGAGCGTCGTTGTTTTTCCACTACCGGTTGGGCCAGTCACCAAAACTGCTCCGGTAGGTGCTGTGATACACTCGCGAATACGTTTGTATGCAATTTTCTCAAAGCAGAGCACATCAAGGTTCAGGGCCAGGCCACCTTTGTCCAAAATGCGCATCACAACCTTTTCACCATGCAGTGCAGGCAAGGTTGAAATGCGCATATCGTAACTCTTGCCCCATAGCTTCACGCGAGCACGGCCATCTTGTGGCGTTCGCGAATTGGAAATATCCAATTTGGACATAATCTTAACGCGAGAAGTAACCAGAGGATGTACTTTAGAGGGGAAACGAATCATTGGTCTTAATCGACCATCTACACGTAAGCGCACAATGCTTTGGTTTTCACCGGGTTCAATATGTATATCCGATGAGCCAATCTTCATGGCTTGGATAATGACCCCATTAACCAATTTAATGATCGGAGAGTCTTCTGCTCCACGCTTAAGCTCATCCAGGCTTGAGGTCTCTTGCCTAACAGACATTTCCTGAGTCAATGTATGGTCTTCATCCAAATCATCGACCACAGCATCAAATGCTGTATCAGAGTTTTGATAAAGCTCACGAATTTTGGCTTGAATATGGTCAGGTCGAGAGAACCTTGCAATAATGCGTTTACCCAGTTTAAACGCCAGCGCATCAAGCATGCCTACATCATTAGGGTTTGCTGTTGCAATAAAAATGTCTGTATCATTTTGTTTGATCGGTATAAAAGCGTAATCTCTGCATAACTTGTCAGAACAAATCTGCAGTAACCTTTCATCTATTTTACAACCACGCAGATCAACATAAGGTGTTTTGAATATCTTTGAGAGTGCATTTAACAGCACAGCATCTTCGACATCATGCATTTCTAGTAAGGTGGCAATAAGATTTTTATTATCGCTCTTGGCTATAGTCTCAGCCTTAGTCAGCTGGGCTTCAGTAAGTACGCCCGATTGAATCAATTGCAGCTGATATTTTAAGTGCATATGGCTCAGTACTCGCTCATTTGTTTATTTCATAAACTACTTCGGAACTATTGTACCATACTTTCTCTGTTCGCATCCAAAAAAATGAACATCAGAAAGATGTGTCGTTGATGGTGTTTAGAATATTTACGCAAAAGGTTCTAGAAAAAGGTTTAACACAAAAAGATCAATTGAATGACAGGCCTGCGAATCTAACAAGTGGTTTTCTGTGTTGTTATAAAGTTACATAAAGAAAACACCACTGGGCTTGCGTACTGCTACAAGCCCAGTGTTTCGTGCTTTCCTGTCTTAGCAATCAAGACTATTCAGTCAATTAATCTCCAGTACTTACGTTGGCATAAAAAGCAGTTCCGCTCTCTTCATCTTCATACAGCTCAACCCACGCTTCAATACCTTGATCGGAATCGGGTAAGCTGGCCATAGGAATAATAGCCGATATATTTTCATTCAAAGAATCAAGGATTTTACACAAGCCTCCGATCTCAAACGACAAATTATTTTCATCTTCACTGGTCTCCAAAAAGGACAAACTACAAGAGATGCCAATATCGTTCAGACCTTCCGAAGATTCACGCAACACATCCTGCTGCAGGTTAATTACATCTTCAGTAATTGAATTCCTCGTATGAGAAAGCAACAAAAGCTGAGAACCTTCCATAACATTAATAAAATCACTGAATTTACCCAGCACAATAGGCTCAAACTCAAAACCATCAGAAACCTTTTGAAGCACTGCAAAGTTAATATTTCTGATTTCAGTCGCTGTTGTGATCAAAGGAGCTCCAATCATAAGGCAGAGCAGGATAAGTGCTTTTATCTTATATTGAACGGATAGCATAGATTGCATCCTCCATCATCTGCTGGATTTTAGTATCCATAGCACGACGCATTCGATCCACATCTTTCTTTCTCAAACCAGCTTTTTCAAGCTCATCAAAATCTTTCATACTCCCCATTGCATCACGCAACTTCTTGATAATAAGTGTCACTCGTTTCATACCCGCACTCGCCGATTCAGCAGCTTGCGCATGTTGATAGCCCATCGAAGCAGTAGAAATTGAGAGTGGCGCATAAAAGGCAAACGCCATCGCGAGCGTAAGTGCCAGTATATATTTTTTCATTATCAGTCCCCCTATCCATTGATATATGTGTATATGAACAATAAAAACATATCATGTCAAGACTATTAAATGAAAATAAAAACACAAATAGAGTAGCTATTTGCAATATTTAGGCTTCTTCATTCGCTGGTTACTTGAGCAAGATGGAGATGGCTTTGGTTGCAACACAAGCTAGAGTTCGCAGGTGATTTCATACTTATTTAAACGCCTTGCTGGCATGATCCCATTACTGTTTGGTATTACCATCATATCTTTTGGCATGATGCATCTTGCTCCGGGTGAACCCAGTGTAGTTGGGCAGGAGTTTAACCCCAAAGTTTCTTCTCAAGATATTGAGAGACTACGTTCCTACTATGGTCTCGACAAACCTCTGCATGAACAATATTTCAATTGGTTGAAACGGCTGGTCGTGCTCGACTTCGGACAATCTTTTTCAGCCGACGGTCGCGCTGTGATTGATAAAATATCAGAACGAATTTCTGTTACTTTATGGATCAGCCTTTTGGCTATGTTCTTTATTATTATGATTGCCATCCCTATTGGGGTCGCCAGTGCTGTGCGGCAAGACTCATGGTTTGATAAGGGCATGACTGTTTTTGTCTTTATTGGTTTTGCTATCCCCTCTTTCTGGTTGGCTCTGTTATTGATGATTGCTTTGGGGGTGAATCTGAATTGGCTACCCATTTCCGGTTTGCATGACTATAGCTGGGAACAGATGGGGTGGTGGCAACAGCAAGTTGATTTGCTCAAACATCTGATTCTACCTGTGTTTGTTTCTGCTATTGGTGGCCTCGCCGGCATGAGTCGCTTCATGCGAACGGGTATGTTGGATGTTATTCGTTCCGATTATATTACAACAGCCCGTGCGATGGGGCTGCCGGAATCGAAGATACGTTATCAATTGGCACTGAAAAATGCCGTACTACCTATTATCACACTGCTTGGTCTATCCATACCGGGCTTGATTGGTGGCTCTGTGATTGTTGAACAGGTATTTTCGCTACCCGGCATGGGGCTATTATTCTTTGAAGCAGTGATGTCGCGTGATTATCCATTGGTTATGGGGATTACAGTGATTGGCGCTGTGTTGACCCTGTTCGGAAATCTAATCGCTGACTTAGCTTATGCATGGGTTGATCCACGCATGCGCAATGGCGGTAAATCATGATATCACTTTTGCATCGTTTCCCCCTCATGATCGTTGGTGCTGTCATGGTACTCACCATTGTTCTGCTGGCTCTTTTTGCTCCCTGGATTGCTCCTTATGACCCAGCTGATATCGATGTTAGTGTTATTCTTATGCCACCTTCCTGGCAGCACTGGTGCGGGACAGACACTTTAGGTCGGGATATTTTCTCACGCATGCTTTATGGCGCTAGAGTTTCGCTAGCCGTTGGTTTTGTCGCAGTTGGCATTTCATTGGCTCTAGGACTCATGTTTGGTGCACTGGCTGGTTTTTTTGGTGGTAGAATTGATGCTATATTGATGCGTATGACTGATATGGTGTTGTGCTTCCCTACTTTCTTTCTCATTTTGGCCGTCATTGCTTTTCTTGAGCCATCGATCTGGAATATTATGATTGTTATTGGCTTAACCTCCTGGATGGGAGTCGCTCGTCTGGTCAGAGCTGAGTTTTTAAGCTTGAGGCAGCGTGAGTTTATACTTTCAGCACAAAGTCTTGGTGTGCCGCCAATGCGCTTGATGTGGCGCTACCTGCTACCCAATGCCATGGGGCCGATTCTGGTATCCGCTGTTCTCGGTATTGCAGGTGCAGTCTTGGTCGAATCAGGTTTGTCATTTTTAGGTCTTGGTGTGCAACCACCGGATGCTTCCTGGGGCAATATTTTGACAGAGGGAAAAGACACCATTCAAATTGCCTGGTGGTTGTCAGCTTTTCCAGGCATGGCCATTCTCATCACCGTTCTGGCATATAATCTGCTCGGTGAAGGGCTGCGCGATTACTTCGACCCTAAGCAGAATCGCTGATGAAACCTGATATCTATTACATGAAGAAAGCCTTGCAACAGGCTGAAAAAGCATCGCTTATTGGCGAAGTTCCTGTCGGTGCTCTGCTGCTTCTTCCGGATGGTAGCGCATTTGCAGAACATAATGCACCGATCAGTCAGCATGATGCATCTGCGCATGCAGAGATGCGGGTTATTCGAAACGCCTGCAAGGCATCAAACAATTACAGACTCACTGGCAGTACACTCTATGTTACGCTTGAGCCCTGCACTATGTGTGCCGGTGCAATTGTTCACGCAAGAATTGCACGTATTGTATATGGTGCAGCCGAGCCTAAGACAGGCGCGGTAGAGTCACTCTATCAGCTACTCTCAGATCAACGCTTAAACCATCAAACTGAAGTGGTCAGCGGTATGCTAGCTGAGGAATCCAGCACCCTACTAAAACAGTTTTTCAAAGCACGCCGAAAAAAACGGAAAACCAACAATATCCAGTGATGTGCTTTTAAACTATGACTATTCGTATGCCCTGTTGTCGCTGGCAATAAACTCCAGAGGTTTCAGCCATTGGGTCAATTGAATCAGTGGCAAACCAATAAGTGCTGTTGGGTCATCACCTTCGAGTCGTTCAAATAAAGAGATGCCCAAACCTTCTGACTTGAAACTACCGGCACAATGCAGTGGCTGTTCAGTGCGCACATAAGTTTCAATCTCAGCATCAGAGAGCTCACGAAAGTGAACTTGAAAAGAAATAATCTCAAACTGTTCTGATACAGCCGTCACGACAGCTAGTCCGGTTAAAAATAGCACCGATTGACCCGATAAAAGCTTCAGCTGAGCACACGCGTTGGCAACAGTTCCGGGTTTTCCCAATGCAGTCGATCCACACAAGGCAATTTGATCTGAAGCGATAATAGTGACATCAGCCTGGGCATAATCATCATGGTGTAAAACAGCTCGAGCTTTACCTAAGGTGTTATAGCGTACAAGCTCACCGGGTGGCATGGAGTCCATCGTAGCTTCGGTGAAGTTTGGATCCACTTGCTCAAAAGGAAGCTGTAGTCTGTTTAATAATTCACGACGATATGGGGATGTTGAAGCAAGAATCAATCGCATTATGTATTACACAAGAAAAGCAGAGACTCAATAATCGTCAACACGATCTGGTATCAAAGCCGCTTCACCAGCAATGCGGTAATCGCCTGAGGCCCATTGTCCTAAATCCATAGTGCGGCAACGAGAGCTGCAAAATGGAAAATCATCATTGGTTCGTTTGACCGCTTGCTTACATATAGGACAGCGGAATTTCATGAGCTCTTTTGAGGACTTTTCTGTTTCACTATTCATATCAACAGTTTCCAATTGGCACCAGCATCATATCATATGGTATATCATCATTATAAGTGCTGGGAGCTTCACCTGGCCCCCAGCGCTGAAAACGTAGCCGGATAGCAAGTTTATTACCTGAAATATCTGGAATCACACCTTCAGCCACAGCATCCGCTGGCAGCGCAATCACTAGTAGACCAAAATCTTTGCCTCGAGATGGCGAAATATGCCCCGTGCCACCTTCAGCGACGCATGATTCCCAACCGACAAAGTTATTCAACATATCATTCAGCTTATTGATCGCATGACTTAAGGGAGAAAGCGCCTGATGCAGTGGTTGAGTGCGTAATTCAGCATGCTGCCAAATTGCATTAATACTCTGCTGCATGCACATCTTATGCCCTAACCAATCGTGTTTATTCTGTGCATTGAGGTAGGCATTCACCAAAGCATCCTGAGTTAAGTATTGCACCGCTTCAGGCAAGCCCGGCTTGAGCTGCTCGATAAGCAGATCAATTTGAGCACAGGACTGTAATATATGATCATGATATTTTGGCGCATCATCAGCTAGTTTTTTTAGATATTTTTTCATATCTTTAAACAGAGCAATAATTTCAGGAACCGCATTTTTGCGGCCATGGTCTCCCAATAGAGAGGCACGCAAATCACAGGCTGCATGCAACCAATTGGAGCCAAGCTGGTTCGTGTAAGCTGTATCAAGACAGTCGAGCGCATCGCGCAACTCAATAAACGAACGCATACGCGGACTCAATGCGAACGAAAAATGGACCTTCTCTGTCATGTTGTTCCTTTTTAAAAGACGTTATCAGTTATTAATCAGTTCTGGCAACGCATTGGGAGTGCTAACGTTCCATCTCTGGGTTGCCACAGAACGCCAATCATGCCAGCGATTCGAGGCGACGACTACGATTGTATTTGACTGATGCAACCAGCTGGCAATATCTGAAGATAAGTTCATGGCCATATCTTCAGATAATGCTGCTGAAGGATTATCCAATAGTATCAGGTCGGGTTTTGCTAAAGTCATTGCAGCAAATGCTAAACGAATGGACTGCAAGCGATTCAGAGCGTGAGGCTCTGAACATAAATGCAGATCTCCCAGCCCCCAGGCCAACAAGGTATCTGCAAGCTGTGCTGTTGAAACATGCTCTTTCAAACCGAATATTAACTCTTCTTCAATCGTCTGGCCCAACCAGAGGCAAGGCCAGCGATCAAATAACATCCGTATTTTCGGTTTCGATTCATTCATACTGATATGGATCATTTCAGGATTAGCTATCATGCCAGCCAATCTCTTCAGCCAGACAGATTTACCACAACCAACATCTCCAGTGAGTAGGATTAATTCTCCACTATCGGCCTCAAGCTTCTGTTCTGCATCACTCAGCTTCAGCCTACATATACTGCGATCACTCATGGTGATTATTTAATAACTATTTAGGTTTATGAATCCAGGTATCCTTGATGCCATGCTGACTCGCCATATAAGCCTTTTGAGCATTTGCTTCTTGTCGGCTGGTAAAACCACTGACCCGGATACGGTACCACGGGTTTCCTTTCACCATAATAGGATTAACTTCGGCAGCAATACCTTTCGCTTTGAGGTTTGCTATTGCTCTATCAGCAGCTCCACGTGAATTCAGTGAGGCGATCACAATAACCCAGCCGACGGCACTCTTTTTGACAACAGGTTTCACGGCAGGAGCTTGTTGAATCCGTTTTACAACCACGGGCTGAACCGCTGGAATCTGTTTTTGTACGACTGCAACTTGTTTTTTAACTGCAAGAGCTGCTTTTTGAGCCATGAGTCTTTTCTGTTTTATGGCTTGCTCCGAAATAACATGAGTCAGCTCAGCAATTTTTTCATCTTTTAATAGCAACTGCTGCTGAAGTGAGTTCACGCGCTCTTCAAGCATTGCTGATTTCCTCTCAGCTCGTTGCATTTGAACATCATTATCTAAAACAGCATGTGAAACTGGTCTCTCAGAAACGTCAGCGTCATCGCTCGAACCCATGCTAAACCAAGCAACAACCGCAGCAACCAATACCGCGACAGCTATATATACCATAAGTGAACTGTTGTTATCCGAGCCCTCTTCGGAAGCCTCTGCACCTTCATCGAAATGATCAGCACTTACAGCAGGCTCTTCCACGCTAGGATAAGGGAAATTAGGGTCATCAAACGAGTTCATCTCATCCGCAGTAAAACTATCTTCAACGGGATTAAACGCTTCGGGAATGCTTGGTTCTAGTTTATCTTTTTGATCGAAGGGGTCTTCACCACCAATCATGCTATTAAAGTCCTCAGACATTTCAGCATTGCTTGATTCAGGTTTATCATCAGCTAAATCAAAATTATTCAAGCTGAAATCCTCTTTGTCAGCATCGTTAAAAGGCTTATCATGCATCGGTAACTCCCCCATGAAATTATCAGGCCTGATGATAGTCATGGATTACAATAAAGAGAACCTTAAAATAATTATTTACCTTATCTATCCTGAAAGCGCTATTTTTGAATTCTATATAGTTGCAGAGTTCTTATGAATTTAATGGCTCTCTTGAATCAGCATGTCTCAGCTTCATCATAAAAAGATCAACGATTTAAAGCTCTCAATGGCACTCTATATGCATTTCACTGATAACACGGCTACTCTTATCTGATTGATCTAAGATAGCGTCCCCCTGCCCTATCGGGACGGATCGACCAGACCGACTTCACCAAGCCATCCACTTGTTGCATCAACTATGGTGTCGGCATAAGGGATATAAGGTTTGATATCAAGAACTGGTGTGCCATCCAACATATCGTGACCTTCAATATGTAAAACTCGGCCATTGATTTTTTTCAAACGCACAGCAGATAGTCCGATGCTATTCGGACGATGTGGCGCACGTGTCGAAAACAGGCCGCGCCGAGTCTTCGGCCCTCGTGGCGGCACCACAGTGGGATTCCAGCCCTTATTCAAGTGCATCCAATAAACGACCCAAATGTGTGAAAAACCAGACAGATCTTGCACCGCCTGCTCAAAATTAAAACCCCTGTTCAGATGAATTTTAGCAGCTTCCGGCGCATCGAGCGTGGCTTGTCGAGGCGTAGAAAAACGTTCGTGGTAGCTGCTATGAACCACTCCGATAGCCTGCATCTCAATTTGAAGTGTGGCGCTCTCTTCATGACTAACAGTGCTGGTATATGATTTCGGCTTTTTGATACGTTCAGTCGTTGAACTGGCTGGAGTGTTTGCTTTCTCTCCGTGTTTGAAAGTACTCACGCAGACTCAATTTCCGGTTGCAACACAACAATCTTATCACCGACGCAATCTATCAATGCCAAACCACCTTTTTGCAAGTCACCAAACAAGATGGCATCTGCTAAAGGTTTCTTGATATGTTCCTGAATCAAACGTGCCATCGGACGAGCCCCCATCAGGGCATCAAAACCATATTTGGCCATCCATTGTTTGGCTGCCTGAGTTACTTCCAACTCCACTTTCTTTTCATCCAGTTGAATTTCCAGTTCAGCAAGCAATTTGTCCACGACATGCAGAATCACCTCTTCAGATAGCGGTGCAAAACCGATACTGGCATCAAGACGATTACGGAATTCCGGCGTAAAGATACGTTTTACCGCTTCATCATCAGCACCTTTGCGCGGTTGAGGGTTAAAGCCAACTGTATTCTGCTGCATTTCAAAAGCGCCGGCATTACTGGTCATGATGAGTACGATATGGCGGAAATCAGCCTTGCGTCCATTATTGTCGGTCAAGGTGCCATGATCCATAATCTGCAATAGCAGATTAAATAGATCCGGATGGGCTTTCTCAATCTCATCCAGTAATAGTACGGCATGTGGATTTTTATTGATCGCTTCGGTCATCAAACCACCCTGATCAAAACCAACATAACCCGGAGGCGCACCAATTAAACGGGAGACGGTATGGGATTCCATATATTCCGACATATCAAAGCGAATCAATTCAACGCCCATCACACGGGAGAGCTGACGCGCCACTTCGGTTTTGCCAACTCCGGTTGGTCCTGTGAACAGGAACGAACCAATGGGTTTTTCAGGATGTGACAAACCAGCTCGAGATAATTTAATACTCGATGCCAATTGCTCGATGGCTTTATCTTGACCAAATACGGACAGTTTCAGATCACGATCCAGATGTGAGAGACGTTTTTTATCTGATGCGTTGACCTGCTGGTGTGGAATGCGAGCCATTGATGCAATCATGCTCTCAATATCATGCACATTGATTTGATTGCGGCGTTTATCTTCCGGCTTCACGCGCATGGAGGCTCCGGCCTCATCGAGAACATCAATGGCTGAATCAGGTAGGTGACGCTCGCTCAAATGACGTTTGGCCAATTTGGCTGCCTGTTCAATCGCTGTACGGCTATAGCGTACACCATGATGTTCCTGCAGCTTTGGTTTCAAACCTTTAAGTATCTCAACGGTCTCTTCCACACTCGGCTCAGGTACATCAACCTTTTGAAAGCGCCGGGCTAGGGCTCGATCTTTTTCAAATAGATTACGAAACTCCTGATAGGTCGTTGCACCTATACAACGCAATTCGCCATTAGCCAGAGCAGGTTTAAGTAAATTAGAAGCATCCATCGTGCCACCACTGGCAGCTCCCGCACCAATAATGGTATGGATTTCATCAATAAACAGAACCGCCTGATCTTCCTCTACCAGAGCTTTTAATACAGCTTTCAAACGCTCTTCAAAATCACCCCTGTATTTTGTACCTGCCAGCAATGCGCCCATATCCAGAGCATATATAACAGCATTATGAATCACATCAGGCGCATCTTTATCTTCAATTCGTAAAGCTAAACCTTCGGCGATGGCGGTTTTACCTACCCCTGCTTCACCCACCAAAAGTGGATTGTTTTTACGCCTACGACAAAGAATCTGAGTGCAGCGCCCAAGCTCTTCAGCCCGTCCAATCAAAGGGTCGATTTTACCATCACGTGCCCGTTGGCTCAGATTAACACAGTAACGATGCAGGGGCGATTGATTCTCATCCGCTTTATCGGACTCTATGGCAGGCCTTTCGATGTGGGCTTCGCCCTGCGATGACTCATTGCTTAGCGCGCCATGGGCCATAAAACTAACAATATCCAAGCGGGTAATACCCATACGATTGAGGAAATGTACGGCATGGGACTCTTTTTCCGAACAGATAGCGACCAGCACATGACCACCAGTAACTTCGCGTTTACCCGATGCCTGCACATGCATCACGGCACGTTGGATCACACGTTGAAGTCCGATACTTGCAGTCGTCTCACCATCGTCATCGGGTAAAATAGCAACATGGTCATGGATAAAAGCGACAAGTTCATTGCGCAAGGTCTCAATATCAGCACGACAACCGAGTAACACGCCCAACGCATTAGGATTATCCAATAGCCCCAGTAATAGATGTTCGACAGTCACAAACTCATTGCGGCGAATATGTGCATTTCGGAACGTATCATTCAGTGTTTCTTCAAGTTCTTCACTCAAAATACCCATATTCACTCCTCTTTAATCAGTCAGTCATACCAATCTTCATGAATCACCTTTTAATCAAAGCTCATCACAAAACATTACTTATATACAACTCGCAATATTGATGCCAATAATGCAACTGTAACGATCAGTCGTCGCTATCGAGCTCCATCATACAACGCAATGGATGCCCACTGGTACGGCTGGCGGTTTCAACCTGATGAATTTTGGTTTCGGCCAGATCACGTGTGAAAATACCACATCTGGCACTGCCATCATGGTGAACCTGCATCATCAACTGATTGGCAACCTCTTCTGTTTTATGGAAAAAACGCATCAATACATCAGTTACAAACTCCATCGGTGTGAAGTCATCGTTCAACATAACCACACGATACATAGGGGGACGTTGTAGTTGAGGTTCAGCAGTTTCTGTCGCAGCCTTGCGGACGATTTCCGGGGTCTCTGTTTGACTCATGCGGTGATAGTATGTTCAGTTCACACGAACGGCAATAACCGCATGATCAGGATTCAACGGCAATATTTACCTTAAATGATTTTTTTGGAGGAATAGCATGGCAGAGTTAAAATGTATCTTATGGGATGTAGACGGCACGTTGGCTGATACTGAACGTGACGGGCACCGTGTAGCCTTTAATATGGCTTTTGAAGAAGCAGGGCTTACACGCCAATGGGATGTAGCTACATATGGTGAACTGCTGGAAGTAACCGGTGGCAAAGAGCGTATTCAATTTGATATTGATCGTGGTGGCATGCCTGCAATGCCATTTGAAGAGATTGCTGCCCTGCATGCACGCAAAACCATCCATTATCAAAACCTGATCGCCGAAGGTCTCATTCCACTTAGGCCTGGCGTACGTCGCTTGTTGGAAGAAGCCTATCTGGCTGGCATCACCTTGGGTGTTTCCACTACCACTACCCCTGCAGCACTTGATGCATTGATTGAACATTCACTCGGTAAAGAGTGGTTTGATCGTTTCGCCGTATTGGCTGCGGGCGATATCGTGCCTGCCAAAAAACCTGCTCCCGATATCTATAACTACGCCATTGAAAAACTTGGTGTATCTGCAGCAGAAACCATCGCACTAGAAGACTCCAGTAATGGTTGGAGATCAGTGCGTGATGCCAATATGAAATGTGTAATAACCATCAATGACTATACTGCTGCTCATGATTTCAGTGGTGCTGATCTGGTCGTATCTGAATTGGGGGAAGCTGATCGTGATGCGATCAATGTCATCGCGGACAGATATGACCTCAGCGACATTCATCACATTGAACTTCAACACCTACAGGCCATCATGCATGGCTGAGATCACTCTGTTTGATACCCATTGCCACGTTAATTTTCCACATTATAGCGATGATCGGAATGCCATGTTTGACCGCATGGTAGTGGCGGGTGTTGAACGCTGTGTGGTTGTTGCTGTTGAATTGGAGCAGGTACCTGAACTAAGGGCATTGTCAGAAACACGTGACAATGTCTGGTTCAGCTCCGGTGTGCACCCAAATCATGAGGTTGATAAAGAACCGACTCAGGATGAAATATTATCGTTAGCCGATCACCCGCGTTGTGTAGCCATTGGTGAAAGTGGCATGGATTTCTTTCGTAACAGTGTAGATCCGGAGATACAGGAATCACGCTTCCGTACTCATCTGAAAGCTGCAAGTGCATGCAATAAACCGATCATTGTACACAATCGCAATGCCGATGAAGCAACTATCCGTATTTTAACAGATGAGGGTGTCGAAACATGCGGTGGCATTATGCACTGCTTCTCTTCCGACTGGGAGACCGCCAAACAGGCTATTGATCTCGGCATGTCGATCTCTTTCTCCGGCAATGTCACATTCAAATCGAATAATGCTTTAAGAGAAGTGGCGGCCAAAGTACCTGATGATCTGCTACTTGTTGAAACAGATGCGCCCTATCTCACACCAGTTCCCTATCGCGGCAAACGCAATGAACCAGCTTATGTGCGTCATATCGCAGAATGCATTGCTGATGTACGTGGTGTCAGTGTGGAAAACCTAGCTAGCCAGACCACTAAGAATGCTATAAAGCGCTTTAAGATCTGACATCTATATATATTATCTAAGATCTTGGCGTTGATTATTCGCTAGCCGCTTCTTGAGCTGCAATCACCCGTTTTCGTAATACTTTAAGAGCTGCCAGGTCTTCAATGACTTCTGATCCGCTATCACCAAAAGATGAAACTCTGGCTTTTATCGCAGCGATTGCACTGCTAAGAGCCTTAAGGTCTGCATCCGTAACTTCTACCATAACTTTATCTGACATAATCCCACCCCATTCAAATAGATTGATGGCCTCAACAGCCTCACACAATCGACTTTAACGTTTTTTCAGACTGGAAGCTATGACATTCTAAGCTATCCAATTTCAGCATAGCGATTCAATATTTTCATTACAGGCAATAATACTATCAGATCATTTGATGCTTATTTCTTGAATTCTCCGATGTGCAGTTAATACTGCCAGCCTCGAGATTCAGTTGGAGTTAGAGATTATGTTTAATAAATTATTTTCAAGCAATGCACATGATGAAGTTGATAAAAACCTAATTGGTTCAATGATGATTATTGATGATGAGCAAGCCGCTCATCAAACACTAAGCCCGATGATCAGAGCACTTCACTACGCTCCCGTTTCTGCATATACACTGAAAGATACACAAAAATATTTTTCTTCGCATAAGTCACCAGCTGTTATCTTTTTAGATGTTTATATACCCGGCGTCGATACGTTAAAGGTATTGAGTTATTGCAAAGAACAGAATCCAGATATTCATATTATCATCATAACGGGTTCGAATAATGTCAATATTATCTCCAACTATATAGCTGTAGGTGCAGATGATTTTCTTTTAAAGCCATTTAATCGAAAGATGTTTATGGCAAAAGGCCGGTTGGCATTGGCAATGATAAAAAGCAAAGAGATGCCAAAGCCTGTTGCGCATGAACAGGAGCTCGATCTTTTTGCTGATACCTACGTTCCTGTTGCTCAAAATAGAGAGAGTGAGGAGTTGGCCGCTAAGGATAAAATGATTGAACAACTTCAAATCCAGTTGAAGGAATCAGAGGCTGAGCGACTGATTCTACAAAACGAGCTAAGCACTTTTCCTGTTCCAAGTTCAGAGAAAGTTCTTGATGAGAATGTACCCATTCTGGTGCATGAGCTTTATGAAAAACTGAATAAAAGCATTCAAGATAAACAAGCTTTTGAAGCAAAGTTTGAACATGACCTCAACAATGCGATGCTTGCTCTAACTACTCTAAAAGAGTTAATGCCTAATGATGAGGACAAGACTTAATCCTATTCTCAGGGATTGTCGTCTGAATCCTTTTTACGTAGACAATGCTGCCATCTCTAGCACGGCATATGCGGTTACATAGTCTAGTGGCATAGTTATTTGGCCATCTAATAGGATCTGCTATGATGTACTCCAAAAGATTTTAGAATAAACGAATAACTAAAGGCTCTCTCTTCAATAAATTCATACTTTTTACTGGCACCGGCATGGCCAGCATACATTTTCATATTGAGTAACAGCAGACGCTTATCGGTTTTATATTCACGTAGCTTGGCCACCATTTTAGTGGGTTCCCAGTAGGTGACCTGTTCATCTGAAATGCCTGAATTGTAGAGCATATTGGGGTACGCCTTTCGTTCAATATTATCATAAGGCGAATAGGACATCATATATTCAAAATCGCCACGGCTCTCAATCGGATTGCCCCACTCCTCCCACTCCGGTGGTGTCAGTGGCAAGGTTTCATCTGAGATCGTATTGACCAGATCGACAAAGGCCACATCAGCGATGACCGCCTTGAACAGATCAGGACGCATATTGGTGACAGCCCCCATGAGCAGCCCACCAGCACTACCGCCATGAATTGCCATATTTCCAGCCGATGAATAGCCCGAAGAGATCAGGTGTTCACAGCAGTCGATGAAGTCGTTGAAGCTGTTTATTTTATGTCTCATTTTACCATTCAGATACCAGTCAAAACCTTTGTCACCGCCTCCCCGAATATGGCTTATGCAGAATACAAAACCACGATCGATCAAACTGAATCGTGACGCATTGAAGTATGCCGGCATATCGGCGCCATATGAGCCATAGCCATATACAAAGGCAGGATGAGAACCATCAAGTTTCATGCCTTTTTTGTGGATGATGGTAACTGGAACCAGCTCTCCATCCCTAGCCTTGGCCATCTCTCTTTTCAGTTCATAGTTAGCACTATCAAAATTTGGGGTCGATTCATGATGCCGCAGTGTAAGACTTAGACTTTTCAGATCGAGTTCATAGGTAGATTCTGCTGATAACGGTGTTTCAAAAATAAAACAGACCTTGCTGTCCTGAAACTCCCAGGCGCCAATAAATGAGAGTGCATAAACCTGTTCAGGCATCGCGATTACGTTGAGATCTGTAGCAGTAGATTCACCATTCAGATTGTAAACCGCCAACTCAGGCAGCGCTTTGTTATTATTCTGTCGTTCAAGAATAAGGTAGGTGTTGTAGATGTGAATAGCATTGATAGAGCAGCCTGATGTTTGCCCTAGCAGCTCACGCCAGTGCTTTTTACGCCAACGGGATTGATCAACCGGACAACACATCACACAAAAATCACCGGCACCAAAATCATTAGTTTTGATATAAAACTGTTCATTGTAATGATCCAGCTCATAAGTGATATCGTGCTGCCCCACGATAAACTCATCAAAGTGCTCACTGCCAGTTTTCGAGACATACAGCACCTGGCTAGATCCTGACCTTAGATCAATCGTCAGATAAGAGCGGTCTGTTGTCTCTGAGATCGCCAGGAACATATCCTTGTATTTATCAGGTTTACTAAACACCAACTGCCTTGAGGATATTCCCTGATGGATGTTGATTTTATATACGTCTTTGCCGCGTGAAGAGTCATCTTGCTCAACATAGTAGATCCATTCGTTAGAGGCCCAAAGAAAGTGCCCGGTCGTATCTTCGACTGAAAAGCCGAGCTCTTTACCTGTTGCCAAATCCCAAACCTTTAATGTGCCCCCCATCGAACCAGTCAGATTATACATATAAGCGAAAAACGTATTGGAACGGTTTACTGCACTATATCTAAAGCTATAGAGCTCTTTGCCATCGGCTTCTACATTGATATCGAAATAGATCTGCTCGACAACTGACATTGAGCCATCGGCCAGCGCTTCTTTCCGACACAATAAAGGGTAATTCAGCCCCTGCTCTTCTCTTGCGTAATAGTAGTAGCCTCCTTTTTTGAAAGCATAACTCTGTTTGTCTTCTTTGGTTCTGGAGAGAATTTCATTGTAGAGGGCTTTTTCGGTCTCTTTATTCTCTGCCATGATAGAATCTTTATAGCTGTTTTCAGCATCGATGTAGGCTTTAACATCTGGGTCTGCAAACGTGAGGTCTCCATCAATAAACCTTTTCCAGTTCTTATCTCTCAACCATGCGTATTCATCATTTCTGCTAAACCCATGTTGAGTGATTTCACACGTCACTTTTTTTGCTATTGGCGCTTTCATATCTCTACCAACTTTCCTTGATGATCCACATTATTTATGTCCCGGAAGTTTTGAGACTCCCAGCTCACAGTAAGTACCCACTTCAAACCTGAAAAGAAGGCTCTAAGCCCTAACACCACTGCAGGGGTGAACAGATCCCAACAATTACTCTTTTACCATATCAGCGAGCAGTTCGATAATCCTGTTCCGGATAGCAATTTTATCCGCTGGATCGATGCCCAGCCGCTCGCCTAAGGCGATATAATCATGTTCATTCAGCGATGTTGTCAGGCGCGGACGCTTCGGCAGCGAATAAGGAAGCCCCAACATTTTTCGAATTTGGGCAGATGATGTTAAGCCGTTCTCGACAGCCGCCGATTTGATTGCACGACCAATCTCTTCATCCAGATCAAAAGCAACCTGAATAGCCTTGATAGCCGGTTCATTCTTCTTCCATGCTTCAGGCAACTGCTTAGCCATAGACTACCCCTCCGATCCAATCAAAAAAAGCATGCCCTTGTAACTCATACCACTGCACATTTATGTTGCGGGCCACATCTCTTCAATAGCAGACATATCAAGATATACAACAGCTAACACTTCAGTTTCACCAGATGCATACACTTCAATCTCAATGGCTGCACTATTCTCTGAACCTGCCATCAGATAATATTCAAGACCACAGGACTCATCTTCAAAACGAGGCAGTGGCCTCTTTCTATAATCACCTTTATGGTAATAACCCTTAATACAATCTTCTTCCTCAACATAAGTGGCAGCAGTCCAATCCTCTAAACCGGCCGGTACCGCGTTGCGTTCCAATCTGGTGCCAGCACCTTCATTGAACACTTGAGCAAAATCATTCTCACTAAAAAGATCCAGCACTTGCGATCTCTGTAGTATCCTGGAAAAGGAGAGATACTCTTTACCGTTTTCCTTGCATACAGAGAGGAAAAAGATATCTCCGGATTGCCCTTTCAAGGTGAAAGATGTCTCCAGCTCACGCTCAAAGTCGTAGCTGTTCACCTCAACAACTTCAAAGCGCTTATTGCTCAGATCCTGCTGATCAAGGAAGGACATCTTTATAATGTCCCCCTTGTCCAGTTCGGCAGCATGATTCAGAGAATGCCTTCTCTCCGAATCATCACTATCACCTTTGCTAAAAAGTTTTTTCAGCCAGGCCATTATTTAGACTGGTTCTGTTTCGCTTTAATGCGATCCAGCACGCTACTTGCACCACTGTTATCTTCGATAATGCCATTTGCACGCAACTTATCTTCCAGTGATTCGCCCTCAAACTCGGTACGCAAAGCTTCACCTGCAACCAGCCGGTCTTCAGTCTCCTGTTGACGTGCCTTGATGCGATTCAGGGACTCTTTTGCACTCAATGCTTTTGAACCACTTGATGCATAATTTGATGAAATGGCCTGCGAAGCTTTCTGAACACTCTCGGTTGTTTTCACCATCGTCAGTTCGCGAGTCATCTTATCCAAGCCCTGCTGTGTATCTTTGATCTGCGATTTCAGGCGTTTGATATGTGTATCATACTGATCTTTGGCACCCTGCTGAATCTGCAGGTCGGCTTCGAATTCAGTGATTTTACCTGCAATCTCCAAGGCCAGATTCTCATCATCTTTGCTCAACGCTTTCTCTACATAGCTTTCATGCTTGGCAATATCTGCGTTCAGGCTGCTGATCTTGCGTCCAGCATCCATCGATTTTGCCATAACCAGCGTTAGATCCTTTTTGGCTTTATCCAGGTTGGATTGACCATCCTTGATCTCCTGTTCAAAAATGGTGATGGCATTGGCATCAATAATCGCTTCGCCAGCCTGGGTTGCACCGCCCTTCACCAGTGTGACAAGTTTCTGAAAAATATTTTGACTCATTCTTTTTACTCCTTACTTCTCTTGTATTATTTAAGGTAATCTGACAATGCTTCGATTGCGTCAATGCTGTTACCACTAAGTGTGGCCAGCTCATGTGCCAGCTCATCAATGTCGGATCGCGCCGACATAGCACCAAACACAACATACTGGCTTCCAATAATGCCAAATGAGGATAGCGGCATAGGCAGATTCATGGCCAACATCGCTTTATTCATCTCTGCCAGCGATTCAGCGCTCACTTCGTCCTCGTCAAAAAGGTGGCAAATGCAAAGCACCTCTTCATCGGTCGATGAGATATAGATAGGCAGCTCTTCACGGCCATCTACAACGACTGAGAATGTAGGTGTCTCACCAGGAATTTCCTGAACGTCAAACGACACCCCTTGATCGCCGTCATACTTTTCAAGCAATTTACGAACTATATTAATATCAAACATATCTGTTCTCTCCTTGTAGTTTGTATCATCTAAATGTGACATATAATGTCAAGACATATTATGTCAGTCAGCTGTTTTTTTCTCCGCCAGCCCCTGCTCTTGCATCCATGCCTGTTGATGAAGCTGGTACATGGCCTGAGTACCCAGGCGGTTGGGTTTAATATCCGCTTCAGAAGCAAAGAAATCTTTGCCAAAGTGAAAGGAGCCGAGAATCAACGCTTTGCTGGCCCATGTATCTTCAGGCATATCACCGGACATGTCTGCGATACGCGTCTCAGGACTTAAGCCATTCACTGTTGCGATCGTCCAGCCCCACTCACCAAAACTTGGTACATTCTGATGGAATCGACTGACATGCTTAAAACCGGATGCCTTCAAACTTACACCAACGGTCAGAAATGCAGCTTTTGCATGGTACGGTGAAGTGGACTGAATCACGATAGCGCCATCACCGGCCAGCAGATGATAAAGCTTATTGTAATAACTGGTCGTATAGAGCTTGTTGAGGTTTGGATGACTAGGATCCGGAAGATCAACAATAATAGCATCATATCTCTGGTTCTCACCAATCAGTACATCGACAGAATTAAAAGCATCGCCATAAATCACATTCACTCTTGAATCTGAAAATGAAGCTTTATTCAATGATAGAAGCGGCTCGTTCACCTGTACGCCATCAGCCATCACCGGCTCAGAGAAGAGGCGAACCATCTCCCGATCCAACTCCAGCAGGGTCACGTTGTCCGGATTCCACTTCAGAACTTCCCGCAGCGCAAGACCATCACCACCACCAATGATCAGTATATTTTTCTGACGCGCAGATGCGAGCAGCACAGGATGCACCAGCATGTCATGATAGATACGTTCATCACTACTATTAAATTGTGTGCGACCATTCAGATATAGCGCGTAAACCGGTCCATACTCAGGTGAGATCATGCGTTTTGTTAAGGTGATATGTTGAAACTTGGTATCTAGGCTATAGATCACCTTGTCTTTATAGAGCGCATCCTCAAATGATTGATTCCAATTTGCAGCATTAGCGTACAAAACCAGCAGCATCACGCCAAGCAGAGCATGACCGGTCAACAGAGTCGCACTCCAGCGGATGCGTTTTCTGAACATAAAGAAGAATGCCAGACCGGCAAGCAGGTTAACGGCGGCTGTATAAACGGCGGCCTCTTCAGGCGGCTGATTCAGCATGAACATGATAAAGATAGCTGCACCAGTACCTGCACCGACATAATCCGCACCGTAAATCGTACCCACATTATGAGCCAAATGTTCACCGTAAATATGCTCTCGCACCCGCGCAATGAACGGTATCTCCATGCCGATAAACAGACCTATAATGAAGCCAATAATGTAGGGGATAATACCGGCTATCTGTTGCACTGTTTGAACAAACCCGCCAATTGGAACCAGATCTGCCGGCATGCTGAAATTGTTGCCAATAATTTCAGGGAACATAAAACTAAACGCGAACATGCCCCCTATCACCAGAATCCCTGTGCCACCAAAAAAGGCGATGATAGCCTCCAGCCATGCAAAACCGGTAAAGGCGCAAGAGACCGTTTTCGCCAGAAATGCCCCAAGCCCCATCGATACAATCATGACGCCGATCATGGTGAATATGGCATGCTCCATCATACCTAATACCCGCCCCGCATAATGGGATAGCAGGTACTGATAAATCAGGCCACATGCCGCCAGCACAGCCATAATGGTGATCAGCGAAATATCATAGGTAAGAGTTCTGGTCTTAGGCTTAATATTGAAAAACTTGAGGCTGGAGCCTGTCATGCTATAGCGGCCTTAATTCATCAGCGCTGCTACAATCAGACCGATTGAGATAATGATTGCAGCCTGTGTAACACCAATAGCTACATTCTGTTGTGAATCAACCTCATCACGCAGATCAATACCACCTAGCAGTACTTTATCTGTGATGATATTGAGCATTGCAATCAAACCAAGCATGACCAGCGAAACAAGCAGCCAGAGCAGCATCGGGGTAAAGATATCTCCAGAAAAAGGAGGCACCAGACCGGATGCTGCAGTAATAGCCAAAGCGACAGCTATACGGAAACCGGTGAAGCGCCATGCAACGGCCAAATTACCGCCGTAGATTGCTTCCTGAAAGGTCGTTGCATTATTCGCATTAAATAACTTGATGCGGTATTTTGAAACAAAGGTCAAAATAAGCTGTGACAGAATAAAGCCGGCAATCGTTGCAGATATACCAAACACTCCTTCAAGTCCTGACCAGATCATCACTGCACGGATGATAATAGCAGTGGCGATCAGGTTACCCGCATTGACCAGACCGGCAGCGATATTTCTCTGCTGAATAGCTGCCGGTATTGAAATCTTGGGCATCGACATTTTATCGAACACAAAATTGGCAAACAGCATCAGGAAAACACCCAAGGAACCATAAATAGCCACATTGGTGAATTCATCAAACAGACTATAATGCGCATCGCCGAACAGTACGCCGGTCAAAATAATTGTGATGGCCAGAATAATGCCGGCCAGAGATATGCCGTATGCCGGATTATCATCTTCAGCCAGGGCAACTCTGGTTGATACTTTATGCGTCATGCTCAGCAATTGACGCGCAATAAACAGCAGTACAATTGCAGTGGTCAGATCGATGAGCAGAATCTGAATATAATGGGCATCGAGATTCATTAGATTTAAAATTTCCATATTTCCTTTCCCCTCTTATTTTCCGCCGAAACGAGATCGGCTGCTATATGAATTTGAACGTGAAGAACTACCGTAGCGACTGGAATTACTATTACGGCTAGCCGATGAGCTGCCACGCCGGCTCGTTGAGCCCCCATAACTACTCTTGTAACGGGCTGCTTTTGCCGCAGTTGTGGCACGCCTCTTTAGTGTTGACGCATATTTAGAATTACTGCGCTTGTTTGAATAGGATGACTGGGTACGGCCTGTTCTCTTGCCATACTGCTTCAGACTTGGCGCATTCTTTTTTTGAATTGAATCATACTTGCTGCGCTGGCTTGAACTGGAGTACCTGCCGCGTCCATAGTCATTATAGTGGCTCCAGCCCCTGTTATACGACCAATTATTATAGCCATAACGATTACCGCCCAGCAGACTGCTGATCAGCGCATATTGTCCATACCAGGCCCAAAAACTTTGCCCACCACTATCCTGCTGCCAATGCCCATATTGCGGATTACCCACCAGCTGGCTGGCCGCCAACTCATCCTTCGCCTTGGCAGGCGTCTGCAGACGCGGAAGTGCTCCATCGGAGAGATCGGCGATGGTATTGATCACATCGAGCAGTGAGTCACCATACATCTCTTTTTTTGTACCCGACAACAGTGCCGACAACTCTTGAATGACCGCCTGTTGATCGCCTAAACTATTCGGCTGCTCACGAACAAGCTTCAGTCGCCGTTTAAAGTCATTGATGGTGGGATTATCAGCTTTTGCCATTTTGCTGAACTGCTCAGTGAGCTCTGCAAACTCAGGCTTTTGCGCTTTAAGTTTCGACGCATAAATTTTAAGAATAGAGGCATTGCTAATCTCGCCACTATTCAGCGCCTTGATCAGGCTATTCAACTGCAGCGTTGTATGCTCTGTATAATCCTTGATTCGCATGGCATCGGGGTCTCCCGAACAGGCGGCCAATGTAAACAGCATGGATAGCAGAAGCAGTAGTTTAATTGATATTTTCATATTGTAAGCTCTCTCCACTGTTCTTTTGCTATACCGCAGTGCGGATCAGCTCTCCCTTCTCTCATGCACTCTCCCTGTTCGACATCTTCCATAGTGCGTAGAGACCACTGGCAGCAACTGAAAACCAGATCATCACCCAAATCAGCTCTGGAATACCGGTCAAATCAGCTAATCGGGCACCATCACCATAATGACGCCCATCGATCAGATGAAGTGGTGCTTTAATCGCATCAAGCAGGATAAATATACCAATAAACTTGAGTGCTATTTTGATGAAAGCGTTATCATTAAGCTTCATCACCGTTACTAATACAGCAATCAGAATAGCCATAATCAGCAGGGTTATGATATCACGCCCCCATAAAACAGCCGATAACAACACAATGGAAGCCATAAACAGTGCCATTTCATCGGTATGGCGTTTATTCAATTTATCAGCCATCAGGTAGATACCCATACCCCAGATGACAGCGCCCAGATATCCGGCCAGAGAGATAATAAAACCGATACCCCCAATCGTGGTACATAAGCCAGATCCGCGCAGGTGTAATCTGATAGAGTCAATGGAGCCACCCGTCACCAATGCAGCAATGCCATGACTGATTTCATGGAAAAATGTCATCATCCATGAGAAGGGCCAATTCACAATCGGAATATAAGATAGTATGAATGCGCCTAAAAGCAAAGCTAGGAACAGCAACGGTGAGGATGATCTGTTTTCAAATATTGAACTCATTGTGAGCCTCGGTTTACTTCTGTCACAGTCGCTTTTTTCGGCAGAAATAGTTCAGCAAGTGGTGAGATCGCATTTGACGGATCACACTCCCCACACATAAATATATCGAGTGCAGCAAACTCAATTTCGGGCCATGTATGAATAGTGATATGAGATTCAGCCAGCATGGCTGCACCCGTTATACCGCAGCCTTCACCGAATTGATGCAGGTTGACCTGCAATACAGTTGCGCCGCAAGCTTGAGCTGCAACTCGCATTGCCTTCTCGATAAAAATTACATCCTGAAGCCCCTGTGCGCCCCAATAGTCAATAAGGATATGCTTACCGGGTAAGGCCATGGCTGGTTTTATCAAATTTGTCTGTGGTTTATTCATGAGCCCTAGTTGGCAGATCCTTCCGAGCATATATTCGCATGACGTAATGTAGTTTTACAACTGATGAATAACAACGCTTCATCACGCGTGTGCTGCAACGCCTCATGCAAGAGCGGCAGCTCATATACCACTTCCGCTAGTCTATTTATTGTTTAGTTACTGTTGCATTAACTATGTGAATTCTCCGAATAAAATCCGCGAATCAAGGTCATTCCTCTCGAAATTCTTCATGCCTTCTCTTGCGGGAATCACACCATTCAGATGATCTAAAAACCGTTACAACACAGTTAATGAACAGGCCAAAGCCCTAGATTTAACATTAATAAAGAATTTTAAAATATTAATCTATATAGATTAATAACATACTTATGTGTTCGGACCCTCTAGCGATACATATTGAGGAGTTGTGCTTCAATATCCTTCAAGTTGGTAAACGCTTGAGCTTGGCTGAACGCGCGCGTGATCTGTTTAAAATCACCATATTTAACTTTCAGCGTAATCGTTTTGGGCATGAGCTTCTGAGCTTGCAGACGAAGCGATACTTTCTCATCCAGTTGTTTTGCATGCTCCACCAACTCTTCCCGATCCAGAATATCTTTGGCAAAGGTGGTCTCTTTGCCCAATGACTTGCGCACTAGGGAGCCTTTAACCGAATGCCGCTCTGCCATGTAAAAATACTCTGCCGAACTGCCCAACACCTGTTGAAGGTGTTCCCTGCTTCGGGTCTGAGCACATAGAGGCCATCGGGTTTATCCATATCCGAGGCGATTTTTGCGAGGAATTAATTGTAGGAGACACCGGCTGACGCAATCAGACCGGTCTCGAATCTCTTTTCTGATCTGCTGCTGCGCTATCTTTGTGGCTGAACCCCACATGATTCGCTATAGGTCACATCCAGATAGGCTTCATCGAGTGAGAGCGATTCAACCTGAATCGCATAGCGCCAGAATATTTCCCGAATCAGTTTGGATACCTGTTGATATGCCTCAAATCGTGGCGCCACAAAGATAGCCTGCGGACAGCGTTTAAAGGCCTGAAGAGTCTCGAGGGTCAGGTCAATCATTGTAGCATTTCTCTGAATCTCATTTATTTACTCCCGTAAACACACGGGGCCGGGTATATCATTATTGCACCCTGCTGAGATTCATTCATTTCTGTCATCTAATAAATGGTGTTTCATCATCAAGCTTAATGAAGAAATATACTTTTTAGGGGAGCTTATATGTTTTTATGTCACTACAGGAAAGATAGTCTCTCTAAATCCAGTAATTGGGCTTATCAAGATATGAAAGCCTGAGTTGTCCAAGATTAATAGTGTTCAGCTATCGCAGCGTCTACAAGCGCCTCTAATTGCTTATAACCAAAGCTGGTGAGCGGTTTGCCGTTTACAAAAAATGAAGGGGTTTTTTTCACACCCAACTGATGGGCATCCTTCAGATCCTGCTTAATATGTTCGGCAATTTCAGGGTCATTCATGTCCACCCTTAAACGCGCCACATCAAACTTATAGTGCTCAAGATATTTCCATAGTAGCTCTGGCTGAGGATTATGATGCGAGGCCCAATAAGGCTGTGTTCCAAACGTGTGCTCCAAAACAGACCAGTAGACCCCCTGCTTTCTTGCCGCTTCAAGAATCTTCACCACATCGTCTGAGCCAGGATGAAACGGCGCATAACGAATGACCTGATTAAGCTTCCCTTCGTGCTTTTCCAGTAACTTCTCTACAAAGGGATAAAATTGACGACAACTTTCACAAGCCGGATCCAAAAATTCGACGATGGTAACTTTAGCATCTGTACTACCTTTCATCGGCGAATAGGGCTTGATCAAGGCATCACTGTATTGCGATGCAACTTTGGTCTGCATATCACTCTGTTGGCTCTTGTAAAGATAGCCGCCGCCAGCAAAAACAAGCCCCATAACAACGATAGCTATTAATATTAGATAGTTCTTTTTCATGATTTCATCCTGGCTCGGGTTACGAGTAATAAAACAGTTATAGTCAAGAAAGAAGCAAGTGAAAGCAGTGGAATCGGCACTACATCAAACAGCATCATACTCGCATCCTTGCACGATATTCCCTGCTGACAGGGCTGCATACTCTCTGGAATGAGCCCATAAAACAGCAAACAGTGGTAGAGCGTGAACAACACTCCTATAAAAACAATCGGCAGAGCAAATCGGATCACCGCTCTATCCAATGGGTAGAGCCCGACCAACAAGATGATCGCCAATGGAAACATGAAGATACGCTGATACCAGCATAACACGCAGGGTACTAAGCCCATCACTTCACTGAAAAATAGACTGCCCAGAGTTGATGTCGCCGCAATCAGCCAGCTGCAAAACAGCAAAGCCCAGGTTGTGGAATCATTCTTTAATTCGTCGCTCATGGCGGGCAAGCTATAGCAGTTATAAACTGAAAGCATGCAGCCATAGATAAGCAAAGCATAAACCTGCTCTGCAACAGCTATAAAACATTAGCAATCTCAAAATAATAGCAAACAGTAGTAGCGTTATATCTCGGCAGTATCTCTCTTACGGTCTTTAGCATGTATCAGATCGTACTGCGATTTGAATAGTTTGGCATGCGACTCAAAGTATTCGATAATACAATCAGCATCACCAATTTTATCACGCCATTTTTCCAAAAAACTATTCTTCCCCATCACATGATAACTGTCTCCATGCCATGTATGCATAAAACCGATCAACGGCACCTGATTATAATCATTACGAGGAATACGGCCTCTGACATGGTGGCAATGTATATTGTAAGGGCCAATCCCCCTATCGGCTGTCATGCCAGTGATAATACACGGCTGCTGCCCCAGCCATGCGCTATAATGATCATCCACCACATCGTTACGCCGCACCTTAGGTTTGTTATAGGCTTTACGTTTGGGTGTTTCATAAGATTTAACTTTCGAAAAATCGACAGGTTTACGCTGGATCGGTTTTCTCGTAATGGGTTTCCGGGGTGCTGTTGGATAAGAGATCGGTTTTCTAACAATGGCTGAACGCGCGATGGGCTTTTGTGCTTTGCGCTCAGGAAACTTGATCTCTTTTTTGGGCCTGGCATCGATACGCAACTGCTCCAGCAGCTCTATCAAACAGGTATGTTCATCAGACTCGAGGTCTTTTACTTCATAATCATCCTGCTTTTTAAAGCGGAAATCGCGGCTAATCACTCCTTCCACATCTTCAAAGGTATCTTCATGTGCAATGATCTTGCCATTTTTCAACACCATATACCGTGAACTCATTCATTCTCCTTGTCATAAACAAGCCCCAATCATCCAATAACAGACAAATAAGTCGAGCTCCTGAGGAAGAGTGCATTCCGTTTAGATCAGACTAGACATTTAGGCATTTGAATCGCATTCATAACCCGATTCACCTTGTTCCCGCGAAGGCGGGACAGAGAGACGAAGTCGCTTGGACGGCTGCAAGCCGCCCGTAGGGTGAGGCGCAAAGCGCTGAATCAATCCAGTCACTCAACGCTTTTCTGGGTACCCGATCAGCTCGGGTATCACGTGGTGAATGGCGCAGCCAGAGAGGCCCCCTGGGGCACAAGGTGAATGACATAGTCAGAGAGGGTGCCCTGGGGTACAAAATTATTTAAGTGGGACTGCAGGGTTCCTCAGCCCTGATAACATCGCCTCTTTTGACATCAACTATGGAATCTAAATATGTTATTCTGGTCTGATCCGATAAAGTGGAGAGCCGAAGTTCCGTTAGCTAGAGCTTATAGATCTACGAAGTGCCTCAACGATCTGTTTAAGCCTCGGGTTCTTTTCCAGCCATTGAAACTTCACCTTTAATGACATGTTGAAGCCGAGAAACAATTTCGTTCTCATCATAGTATTGTTTGGCTTCAAATCTCACCAGAGTAAGCCCTACAGCTTTAAAGGCATCACTTATAAAATCTTCATGCTTCACTCTCTTCTGCCTGTTAGGCGTTTTGTGCTCCAATTCAATAACACAGAGAACTTTTGAATTATTGGGATCACAAAGAATATAATCAATCTGTTTCCCTTTTATCTTGTGAAGGTGGAACTGCCTGTCTGATCTCATAAGATCTTTCTCAAGCTCCAACAAATCTTCCAGATTTACACGGGCAAAGATTTCATACTGATGACCTACTGCCGACTTCAGCACTCTATAAAATGCCCTTTCACCTTCTGTGAAAAAAACTTCTTTTTTTAGATAAGGTAAATCATCAGTCGCAGCTCCCCTTTTGAAAGCAGGTGCAGTTTTTAATTTCAGCAGCGCTACGGCTCCAATGATAAAAGGTATTGCGATAAACAGAATAATTAAAAGTTCCAATTTATTTAACTCCTCGCTTATTCAGGTTTGATAGCTTCATCCTCAATAAGTAACTAACGGTATACTCTTTTCATTCCATTTTGAAGAAATCAACCACATCATTCACAAAACCATGCCTTGGCTATCTCTGTAAACAACGCAATACTCATGCCAATCACCGTTACAACTTACTCCAAAGCAGAAACAATATCTTTTGGTAATGAATAGTCCGGATGAGCTTTCCTGAACTTCTTTAGACTCACTCTGGCATCATCTGTTTTTCCATCTCTGATCAGATCGCGAATTTGCTTCAACCAGTTGTCAATCGACAGCTCAATCATTTTCGCCGGCCTGGCTTCTCTCGCAGCCACCGTGGCCGGTTCTGCATACATCATATCTGACTCCACACTACCGGCCTGAATAGCTGCGGGTTCAGATTTCAACTGTTGAACAGCCGCTGTTCGCCGCTGCATCTCGAACTTCTGTTTGGCATGGGGTAATCTGCTGACTTCTTTTGATGCTCGGGTGGGAGGTACAGATTCTTGTCGGACGACTCTTTTCGTCGCAGCTTTTTTCTCCA
Organism: Mariprofundus sp.; assembly: GCA_021772775.1. Lineage (GTDB taxonomy): Bacteria > Pseudomonadota > Zetaproteobacteria > Mariprofundales > Mariprofundaceae > Mariprofundus. Next base: position 161,508 of record JAJFLH010000031.1, read on the forward strand.
CGACTTCTTTAGCAAGCGTTTCAACAGAAGTCAGGGCCTCTTCATCTTCTTCAGCCATAGTCCCCTGCTGCTGAATTGGAGCAGCATCCATCATCACTGGAGCCATGCTTTCAGGATGCTCCTGCTTCATCTGAATAAACAGTGATACCGTCAACATGGCAACGGCAACAGAAGCAAGAGGTGTACGCCACCCTAAACTACGCCAGATGCTCCTTTTCGCCGGTTTCTCAACGGCCTTGCGTGCTTGTGTAAGAATAACTGAATCCAGCGCCATGGGCGGCTCTTCAATGCGGCTCTGCTGATAAACGTGTGAGAGCCGCTTATCATGCAGATCGCTATTCCGATCGTTCATGTTTCACCTCCCATACATAATCTCAATTTTCCCAAGGCGTAGCGCATGCGACTTTTGGCGGCTTCCAAACCAATGCCTGTGGAAGAGGCAACAGCATTCAACGTGAGCCCCGCCTCCTCCTTGAGCAGAAACACTTGACGCTGCGGTGGCGGCAGCTGTTCCAAACAGTACATAAGACGCAACACCTGCTGCTTGATGTCTGCCTGTGCTTCCGGCTGTTCGAAGCTTGCAGCGACCGCGCAAGACTCACTATCATCATCGACCAGATATTGATCCCATTTACCCTGCTTGCGATAGTGATCTACCAGCCGGTTGCTTGCGATACTGTAGAGCCAGGTAGTGAATTTTGCTGTGGCACTGTATCGGGTTCGACTCTTGATCACACTGGCCCATACATCCTGGTATAACTCTTCGGCTTCGGCTTTCGATGCAGATGAGCGTAACATGTAACGATAGAGCGGAGCTTTGTGGCGGGTATAGAGTTCAACAAAGGCATCTGCATCGCCATCTTTGTAGCGCAGCATCAGTTCTTTATCGCTCTTCTCCTGTCCCATAACAAGGCAATGTACCCCCGCAAACAGAGGGAGGAAAGAGCTCTCTGCTGCCTCATCCTGGGAATCCACTTCTAATATATGGATTTTCCCCAGGGCACCCTCTCTGGCTACGCCATTCACCTCGCCCGATGAAACTTCGAGAAGGTAAGGCAGAGAGGCTGCCCTGGGGCATGACGAAGCTTTAAATGCATTGCATAATCAGCCCCCCGATTTTTAATATGATCGCCCTGCACCTTCTGCTGAACATACTGTGAAACATGGCTGTTTCCTTTACTCGAAAACAGTGTCATCGTCTTGATTATTCTGAGTCGATGACAGATGCTGCGAATCCAGTGCCGCAGCTGTGCGCACCAGATTGAGGAATTCGCCGCGATATCCGTTCTCATCAGCCCCTTTAGAGTGGCGCACCAGTTTCAGCACAGCATCGTAATCCATGTTTTCGGCATAGCTGCCGCCACGCAACAGCTCTCCGAATGACGCCACGGCAGCCGAGAAACGGAAATTATTGGTGCTTCTGGCAATACTCTGTTTGATCAGATTTTTATGCAGCGAATATTCAATCAGCTGGCTCTTATCTGAACCAGGTTTTTTGTAACGCAAACGCAAGAAAGCAATCTCATTAGCTGAAGCTTTGGGCTTTGATGTTGTTGAATCATAACGCAGCGGATCAATACGCCCTTTATTGCCCTTCAAGGTGATCTCATACAGTGCTGTCACGGTGTGGCCCGCGCCAATTTCACCGGCATCGACTTTATCGTTGTTGAAACCTTCACGTTTGAGCATGCGATTTTCATAACCGATCAGACGATATTCCGAAACCACATCTGGATTAAATTCGATCTGGATTTTCACATCTTTGGCTATAGTCATCAGCGTAGAGCCGACTTCATCTACCAACACCTTGCGTGCCTCATTGATGGTGTCGATATAGGCGTAATTACCGTTACCCTTATCGGCCAACTGCTCCATCAGCTGATCATTATAATTGCCTGTGCCAAATCCAAGGGTGGTCAGCGAAATTTCAGAGTTGCTTTTACTTTCAACCAGATCAATCAATGATTCAAAATTGGTGGTGCCTACATTGAAATCTCCATCGGTAGCCAGAATCACACGGTTGATGCCATTTTTGATAAAACCCTGCTCAGCCATGGCATAGGCCAGCCGAATACCCGCCCCGCCATTGGTGGAGCCACCGGCCCGTAAAACATCCAGTGCAGAGTCAATTCGTGCCTGCTGATTTCCCGGAGTTGGCTCAAGAACCACGCCGGATGCACCGGCATACACGACCAGAGAAACACGATCTTTGGATGAGAGTTGTGAGCTGAGCATTTTCAACGCCGATTTGAGCAGTGGCAGTTTATTTGGACTAAACATAGAGCCGGAGACATCGACAAGAAAAACGAGGTTGGAAGCAGGCAGTTGGCTGCGATCCATTTCATATCCCTTGATGCCAATATGCAGCAGATGCTTCTGAACATCCCACGGGGCAGGAGCCATTTCGGTGGTAACTCGGAACGGCTGCTTCAGATTGTTCGGCGTTTTGTAGTCATAAGAGAAATAATTGATCATTTCCTCAATGCGTACGGCATCCTGCGGCGGCAGACGCCCTTCATTAAGCATGCGGCGGATATTACTGTAGGAGCCGGAGTCGACATCGATACTGAAGGTGGAGACCGGCTCGGAGCTGACCAGCTTCACGCCGTTCTTCTCCAGGTGCGCATAGTTCTCCCGGTCAAGTGGCTCGGAGGGAAAGCGGATATGACCAGGCGCTGTCGGTGCCATCATGGCGCGCTGCGCGACAGCCCCGGTCGCATATTGTTGTGCAGACTGCGAATGTGCTGCGCGCTCCGAACTAAGCTGCTTGTCATGAAGCACCTGTGCTTTATTTACAAACCTCTCTGCTTCTTCGGTTTTAACTTT
>JAJFLH010000032.1 GCA_021772775.1 Mariprofundus sp.
TTCCTCAGAAACAATTTCATCTGCAACAACTTCATCTACAATAGAGAGTTCATCTTCAGCACTCTCTTGCGCTGAAAACTCTGATAACAGGTTACCCAGCTCTTCTGCGCCACCTTCTGAAGCTATTACTTCCTCAATAACTGTTTCATCTACAACGGTGATATCATCTTCGGTTTTTACTGGCTCAGAAAATTCAGACAACAGGCTGCCGAACTCTTCTGCTGCTTCAGTCGCGGCATCTGCAGTTGTTTCAACTTGGACATTTTCAATCTGAACATCTTCAACTTTTGCCGGTTCAGTAAACTCAGATAACAGGTTGCCAAACTCTTCTACTGTTTCAGTCGCGGCATCTGCAGTTGCTTCAACTTGAACATTTTCAATTTGAACATCTTTAACTTTTGCCGGTTCTGCAAATTCAGTAAACAGATTACCAAATTCCTCTATTGCATCACCTTCAGAGTAAGACTGGATCGAAGAGAGCTCATCTCCAAGGTCATCCATATCAGAGAACTCTGATAACAGACTGTCTAAGCCTTGGGTTGCACCCGCATCAAATCCTTCTGCCAAATCAGCGCCCGACGCCGAGCGCAGTGCAGACAACTCATCTTCAACATTATCCATATCAGAAAATTCTGATAATAGACTATCCAAGTCCTGAGTAGCACTAGCATCAAATTCTTCTGATACCTTCGTGCTCGAGCTTGCAACATTGAATTCAGGCAGATCATCTTCAACATCAGTGATATCACTGAGTTCTGATACAGCCTCAGGCTGGGCAGATTCGACATGTAAATTTTCTGAAGTTTTTGTCTCAAACTCAGGAAGATCATCTGCAGTATCATCCATATCAGAAAATTCTGATAATAGACTATCCAAGTCCTGCGTCGCACTGGCATCAAATTCTTCTGCTACTTTATTGCTAGAGCTTGCATTGAATCCAGATAAATCATCTTCAACATCACTGATATCACTGAGTTCCGATACAGCTTTTGGTTGGACAGCTTCGGCATCCAAATATTCTGAAGCCTTTGCACCATATTCAGGGAGATCATCTGCAGTATCATCCATATCAGAAAACTCTGATAACAAACTACCTAATTCTTGTGTAGCTCCAGCATCAAAGCTTTCTGATGTCTTAGCAGTACTCTCTACCGGCTCTACTTTGAGATCTTTTTCAACGTCAAAGTGCTCTATGGTAAGTTCATCACCAACAAATTCCATTGAGATATTTTCGTCAGCAGCACTATCAGCCAACGGATTCGGTACGTCATCTACGCCTTGGACAACATTGTTAGTTTCAAACGTTAAATCTACTGGCTCTTCTTTAAGCGAATCTTCCGTTGCCAGAGAATAAGCTTGGTCATTCGTATCTAATTCAACCTCTTCTTCACCAAAAGAGGGTTCGCTTAACCAGTCCAGTTCATCGACAGCCTCAGCTGCTTCAGCTTCAGGCTTTTCTGCAATCTCTCTTTGCTGCAAATCATCTGCGATTTCTATCTCTGAATCAGCACCTGATATTTCAATGCCAGACAGATCAAAATTTTCATTTCCTTCATCTTCAATTACTACCGTAGCTGGTGAATCAGCATCAAGCACAGGTTCAGCTATAGTAACATCAGCTACGCCGCCAAACGCTTCAACCGAAGATTTATAATTAGTTAGTTCAACCGCAGTCAGAACGGCTGCAGCTGCAGCAACAGCGGCAGCAAAACCAGGCTGATCTTCCTTAGCATGCAGCAGCTCTGCTTTCTTAATATGTGCTTCGCTATTCGCAGTATTCACGCGCAACGCCAGATCCAGCTGTTGTAAAGCCTCATCATCCATGCCGTAACGGATATAAACATCAGCTTCAGACAGGTAATCTACATTCGGATCAAATTTGGAATCGACGTCAAAACTTTCCAGTTCAGAGGTGTCGGTATCACTTAATTCATCCGTAAATGCAGACATGGAGTCCAATGTGGCAGTTGCTTTGGCTTCTGACTGCTCTTCATTGGTCTCAATATCATCTACTGCTTCTTCAACCACTTCCTCTAGCGATTCAGCTTTTGGCTCCACTTCAGCTGATTCAGTTTCCGGCTCAGCTTGAGTTGACTCAACCTGTTCAGCCGGGTGCTCTGGCTCTTTGCGCATGCGCACAGCAATCACACCAAGCATAAGAATGACTAAAACAAGTAGTGTCCGTGTAATCCAGTCCGGTTCGTTAGCAACCTGAACAGTAGTCGTTTGTTCTGCTTGTTTGTCCAATTGAGCTTGCAAACGTGTTAATAGTATCTCTAATTTTTCAACTCGTGCATCAGATGCCGCTGAAGCACCCTCATCAGCTTTCTCACGGAGTTCATCAACACTCTCTTTATTGGCAATCAGCTGCTGTTGAAGCTCATCGTTCTTTTCCTGCAAAGCGGCCAATAGTTGATTGGTTTCGGCCTGCACTTGCATCATCTTATCAAGCTGAGGGCTTATCAGCTCTTGAACAGCTTCAGGCAGATCTATTTCTACAGCTGTTTTTTCGCTTGAAACAGCTTCTTCCTCTACAGGGTTAAGTAAATCCTGTGTCTTTTCAACAGCTGGTGCAGTGTATGCTGTAGTTTCACCCTCGGCCTGCTCTCCAATACGCACACGATTTGTATAACGCGTACGTTGAGCTTCCTCTTCAACCGCATAGTGAGTTTGCTCTTTCCAGGCCGCTTTGTGATTAGCAACGATACGATATGCTTCGGATGGATTATGTTTCTCAACTTCATTGCCTTCAGGGACTTGTAAAAATGATCCGGCTTTGAGCAGATTTATGTTTTCCTGATTGAAACTGGGTTTATTGTTTTCAAACAAACCAACCATGACCTGGTTGATACTATAACGTTCATCCACACGTAGACGCTTGGCAACCGTATATAGGCCATCGCCTTTAACAATTGGTCCATATTTATCAGTTCTGGCCCATTGATCAGACTTAGCAAATTGCTCTTCTGCAACTTTCTGCTCAGGCATCACCACATTGCCTGCAGACTGGGTCAACTTCGCACCGGTTGGAGCGGATTCAGAAGTTTGTGATGTAAGGGATGGTTTCGTCGCCTCTACTTGAGCCACTGGCTCCAATGCAGCAACATTCTGAATCGATTTTTCAGAATCCAGGAATACTGAAAATTTCTTAAAGTGTGTAACACGACCATAACGAACTTTCAGTACTAAATTAAAGAACGGAGCCTGGATAGCAGCTCGTGAAGAGAGCTTGATACGCGCACCGCGCTCATCACTGGCAACATCAGCACGAATACCATCAAGGATTGGATCACGATATACTTCAAAGATTTTGTAATCTGAGGCCGAAGCAATCTCAATGAACACTTTGGAAAGCAGTTCATTGCTTTCAAGATGAAGAGGGACTTCTGCATATAGCGGCTGCCCTAAAGAGCTGGCAACCTCAATCTTATCCAGAGAAGCCGCCTGCACCAAGCTGGAAAATAGAAGAACAGTAGCACCAAGACAAGCGACAACAGCGTTACGCCAAAGCCCTTTATGCCTTATTTGACCCCTCATACTCCCCCCTAAAACAGCTAAACTAGACGTTAATCCCGACAGCTACGAATCAAAATTTCCGCTATTTGTACAGCATTTAGAGCCGCACCTTTACGCACATTATCGGCAACAACCCATAAATGCAAAGAATTAGGGCAAGAGTGGTCATCGCGGATGCGGCCGACCCAAACGGGGTCAGTTCCTGCAGCCTCGGTTGGCATAGGGTAATCTTCGCCTTGTGGATCATCCACAACACATACGCCATCAAAGTCTGCCAATAGCTTACGCGCTTTTTCAGCATTCATAGCACCATCAAACGTTACATTCACTGATTCAGAGTGACCGTAGAATACCGGCACGCGTACTGCTGTGGCTGTAACCGCAATATCTGAGCCCATAATCTTACATGTTTCATCCATCATTTTACGTTCTTCTTTGGTATAACCATCATCCATAAAGACATCAATATGCGGAATAACATTGAATGCAATACGAGCAGGAAACACATTGACTTCAGCACTCTGCGCATTGAGTAACTGACCTGTCTGCTTGGCCAGCTCATCCATAGCCTTGCCACCGGCACCGCTCACCGCCTGATAGGTAGAGACAACCACACGTTCAATCGGCACAGCTTCATGTAAAGGCTTCAAGGCCACCACCATCTGAATGGTTGAGCAATTTGGATTAGCAATGATCTTATTCTCACGCGCCATCTCCAAAGCCTCTGGATTCACTTCTGGCACGACCAGAGCAATCTCTCTATCCATACGCCAGGCACTGGAGTTATCTACTACATAACAACCGGCTTCAGCAAAGCGCGGCGCATGTGTTTTAGATGTATCGCCACCGGCTGAAAACAGCGCGATATCAACACCGACAGGATCAAAAGTATCCAGATCCTGCACAATATAGCTTTTACCCTTAAAGCTAATCGCTGATCCGGCACTGCGGCTCGATGCCACAAGAATCAATTCAGCAATTGGGAATTTTCGTTCTTCCAGGATCTCCAGCATGGTCTGTCCAACCGCACCGGTAGCACCAACGACAGCAACGCTATATCCCTCTTTTTGATCAATGAAACGTTCCTTCATTAAGCTAGCTCCTCAAGTGCAGCACAAACCGCATCACCCATGGCTGAACAGCCGACAGATGCCTCCCCGCCAAAAGCCAGGTCAACCGTACGTATACCGGCATCCAAAGTGTTTTCGACGGCCTTCTCAACTTTTTCAGCCAGATCATTTCTATCGAGAGTGAAACGCAACATCATGGCCACTGATAAAATCGTTGCCAGTGGATTCGCCTTGTCTTCGCCGGCAATATCGGGTGCCGAACCGTGAATCGGCTCATACATAGCGAATTTCTCACCCAATGATGCTGATGGCAGCATACCAATTGAACCGGTCAACATAGACGCTTCATCCGACAAAATATCACCGAACAGATTACCACATACAATCACATCAAATTGACGAGGATTACGGATAAGCTGCATCGCCGCGTTATCAACATACATATGAGATAGCTCAACATCGGAGAATTCACTCTCATGCAGTTCAATCATCACCGCGCGCCACAATTCCGACACATCAAGCACATTAGCCTTCTCTACACTGCAAACACGATTTGAACGCAGGCGTGCTGCTTCAAATGCAGTGCGGCCAATACGGCGAATCTCACTCTCGGTATAGACCATGGTATTATAACCACGACGTTCGCCATTAACTGTTTCAATACCACGCGGCTGACCAAAATAGATACCACCAACCAGCTCGCGAACGACTAAAATATCAACACCGTCAATGACTTCAGGTTTTAGTGTTGAGGCATCCAACAACTGAGAATGCACTTTGGTCGGACGATAGTTGGCAAACAGACCTAGATCTTCACGAATACGCAACAAACCAGCTTCCGGACGCAATGGTTTATCCAACCCCTCCCATTGTGGCCCACCAACAGCACCGAGCAGTACAGCATCAGATGCATGCACCAGTTTGCGTGTTGCTTCAGAATAAGGGTCGCCATCAACATCGTAACCGACACCACCAATGGTGCCCTCTTTCCAGGTCGCATCCAGTCCAAATGAACGATTCAACACATCCATCACTTTAACTGCTTCAGCAACAATTTCCGGCCCGATTCCATCACCAGGTAACACTGCAATTTTGATAGCCATTCCCTACTCCTTTTTCCCGACTGCTGTTTTCACTGCAGAGAGGAATTCATCCACATCTGTAAATTCACGGTATACCGAAGCGAAACGCACATAAGCCACGCCATCAAGCCTGCGCAACTGCTCCATGACAAATTCACCCAAACTTCCCGCTACAATTTCTGATTGACCTGTTTCCTGTACTGATCGAAGCACATCATTGAGCCCCTTCTCTAATTGCTCAGCTGTAACAGGACGCTTCTCCAGTGCTTTTTGCATACCGGATCGAATTTTTTCCACATTAAAGGATTGGCGCGTACCATCCTTTTTAATCACCAAAGGTAATCTCAGCTCAGCCCGTTCATAAGATGAAAAGCGTTTACCACACGACTCACATTCTCGCCTACGGCGCACAGCCTGCCCCTCCTCGACAACTCGGGAGTCCACCACGCGGGTGTCATCATTGGCACAGAAAGGACAGAACATTATCGACTAACTCAGGAGGTAGTACTTATTCCTCGTAGACAGGAAATTTATCAGTAAGTTCACGCACCTGCTTGGCAACAGCCTGCTGAACAGCAATATCTTCAGGTGCTTTCAATACTTTAAGAATCATTTCACCAATCTGTTTAGATTCCGCTTCTTTCATGCCACGCGCAGTAATCACAGAAGCTCCGATACGGATACCAGAGGTTACAAATGGTGATTCGGGATCAAACGGAATAGTATTTTTATTGGTTGTGATACCAGCTGCCTCAAGCGCTTCTTCAGCCTGTTTACCGTTAATACCTTGCGGACGCACATCGAGCCTGAACATATGACAATCAGTACCACCGGAAACAATGCGGAAACCACCTTCAATCAATGTGGCAGCCATAGCACGGGCATTAGCCACGACCTGTTTCTGATCGGCTTGGAACAGATCACCCAAAGCTTCGCCAAAAGCTACTGCTTTAGCCGCAATCACATGCATCAATGGGCCACCCTGAATACCAGGGAAAATACGCGAATTGATCTTCTTAGCCAGGTCATCATCATCTGTCATGATCATTCCGCCGCGAGGGCCACGCAATGTTTTATGGGTAGTTGTGGTAATAACATGGGCATGACCAACCGGGCTTGGATAAACACCTGCCGCAATCAAACCAGCATAATGCGCCATATCCACCATCAAAATGGCACCAACTGAGTCAGCTATTTCACGCATGCGCGCAAAATCAATACCGCGTTCATAAGCCGATGCGCCACCGATGATCATTTTCGGACGATGTACTTCTGCCATTTTCCGCATCACATCATAATCGATCAATTCATTGTCTTTGCGCACACCATAAGCAACGATTTCATACAAACGACCGGAGAAATTTACCGATGAACCATGTGTCAAATGTCCGCCATGTGACAGATCCATACCCATCACAGTATCACCAGTATTAATCGCAGCCATGTAGACAGCCATATTGGCTTGTGAACCAGAATGCGGCTGCACATTAACGTGTTTCACACCAAACAGTTCACGGGCACGATCCTGAGCCAAACGTTCAACTGCATCGACATGCTCACACCCACCATAATAACGACGGCCTGGATAGCCTTCAGCATACTTATTGGTCATGACCGAGCCTTGCGCTTGCATGACTGCTTTTGAGACTATATTTTCACTGGCGATTAGCTCAAGTGTATGTTGTTGGCGGCCAAGTTCGGAAGCAATCGCTTCTTCAACCGCTGAATCTGCCAGAGGCGCATTAAAAAACTGGTTACGATCAGACATGTAAACTCCTGAAATAATTAAAAAAACTTGGCCATTTGGCCAAAACCGATCAGATCGCATTCAAACAATACAAATCGGGGCTGCGCATTATGTCGAATGATCTTGCTCACGTCATCAATACAATGACAATCTAGTCGGATAGTTCAGCATCCATCAAGCCAGACAAGCTGCCATCAGGTTTTGCCTTAAATCCAGACAGACGAGCCCCAGAGACGGAAATGACAGGATCATACCAAAGAGGAATATAGACCATCTCATCCCGCATCTGTTTTTGTATCAAAGCATACAAACGTTTGCGCTCATCTTGTGAGCTCGCCGCTGCTGCATCATCCAGCCAGCGATCCATCTGCTCATTGCTATAGCGACCACGGTTAGCTCCTTTTGGCGGCCACATCTCAGAATGCAAAATCCAGCGATAAATATCCGGATCAGTGATGCCCACCCAAGCCAAGGAAAACACCTGAAAGTCACCACGTTTAATACGTGCATAGAAACCGCCCCACTCCAGTGACTCAATCGACACCTTTACACCCACCTCTTGCCACATTGCAGCAATCGCGGTTGCCAACCTTAAACGCGTTGGATCTGTACTGGTGCGGTAGTTAATGGTGAAACGAACACCATGAGAATCGGGAGTAAAACCAGCTTCATCCAATAATCTGCCAGCCTCTTTACGATCAAAGGCTGTGAAAGGCAAAGCAGATGATGCCCAATGTGTCGGTGTTAACACGGACTCAGCCAGTTCAGGAAGGTCTGCAAACAGCGCTTTCTTCAACTTATTGCGATCCAATGCCAAAGCCAATGCACGCCTGACTCGCAGATCTTTCAGTGTCTCATCCTGGATATTCAGACCGATATATGAAAATGTTGTCGAAGGACGTGTTTGAATAGTGAGCTTTTGCTCTTTGATATACGACAATAGATGCGGGGGCAGATCATTTTGCACAAAATCCAGTTCACTACGTGTTAATTTTAAAATACGTGTCACCGGATCTTTCACACCAGAAAAACGAATTGTTTCCGGCTTACCATCACCTTTGAGCCCTTCGACACGACGCAGTGTAAGTGCACTTTCCGTCCACGTTACAAGCTGAAATGAACCACAACCTATAGTTTGATGTGCCTGATGCGGCCTACCTGCAATCGATTCAGGTAGCACACCCAGATTCAAACGGGTTAACAGAGAGGCATCCGGTCTGTTCAGGCGAATGACAACGATGTTATCGGCTTCTGCCTGCACCGATGCAATCGCTGCAAAACTCGCTTTCAGGGGACTGGTAAGTTTTGCATCCAACACAGCCTCAAGGGTTGCCACCACATCAGCAGCATCCACACTGGACCCATCAGAAAAGCTCACGCCTTGCTGCAAATAAAAGCGCCACAATAGCGGCTCAGGATGCTCCCAGCGAAGCGCCAAATCTGGCTGCGCATTGAAACTATCATCCAGCTTCAACAAACCTCGATGCACAAAATCCTGCACCCGAGCAGACGCGGCATCTGTTGCATAACGAGGATCCAGGGTGATCGGCATTTGGGACAGTCCAACGCGTAAGATCCCTTTTTCCTGCTCCATCCCCTGACAGGAGGCCAATAATACAAGCAGTGCAATAAAACATAAGCGTATCATGCTCTCTTCACATCTGCTCCCACAAACTCATCGCTTCAACATGACCGGCAAAAGCAAACAGATCAACTGCCCGTAAGGCTTTCAAACGATAACCCTGCTGCCTCAGCAGAGCCCCATCACGCGCCCCGGCTGCCACATCGCATGAGATCATAATAATCTTCTTCGGCAACAACTGCCCCATCTGATGACACAAACGTTTGGCACCACGCCGTGGCGGATCAAGAATCAACACATCAGCACCAATATACGGGCTTCTATCAAATTCTTCGAACAGGTTAGCCACCACGATTTGAGAAGCTATACCCAGGCTTTTGGCATTGGCCGATGCAGCGCGTACACTGGCTGGATTAAGTTCTGCAGCGAACACTTTTGCCCCTGTCGCTGCTGCCAGAGGCAATGACAAATTACCAATACCGCAAAAAAGGTCGGCAACTCTATTAACCGGCCCTGCCCAATCCTGAATTTGTCGAATCAGGCTACGATTGCCGGCGCGTTGCCCCTGCACAAAATCATCAGGCCCCACCGCCAGCGAAATATCAGTTTCACCGGCAGGCAACAAATCGTGAAACGCTTGCACAGGTTTGCGAAGTGGCCGGGTAATACGATTATTGTCTCGCCACCACCATTGCAGCTTCAAACCATCCAGCTCTTCTATTTCGATAAGATCAGGACGAACAGCGCCCTCAAGCACAAGATGCACACCATCATCAAGCTGTACCGCCTGCACACTCTCCAAACCAGCCAAATCGACATTCTCTTCAATCAATTGCCTAACCGCATTCAGCTCAGCCGTTGCTACCATACAGCTTTCATGGCGTACGGTTTGATGCGAAGCCGGCGCATAAAAGCCTAAAAATCTCCCCTGTTCACTATTGCCTATGAACCAGCGCAAGCGACGGCGACAACCAATATTTTCAGTTTGAACAGGCATCCAATCCGTATCAGAATCCATCAAGAGCTTAAATGCATCGGATACCCAAGCTGATTTTACGCTTGCCTGATCGGCAGTAGAGATAGATTGCATCGCACAACCACCACATTGATCAGCCACCGGACAAACAGCCTTCATACGCTGATCAGATGGTTCAACGACCTTCTCAATTTTCGCCCGCAATACACCACGGCGCTTAGCCTGCATCTTCAACTGCAGCAGATCACCGGGCACAGCATTGGCAACCAATACCGATGCTCCGTCCACACGCACCAGCGTTTCACCACCGGGCAATAACTTCTCAGCCCGCCCTACGACACTTACTTCCATTGCATTCACTCGCCCTTCAGCCCCAGCACTTCATATAATAGATAATCGCCACTTTTTCCTTTCAGTTCTGTTTTCAATGTTTGCCCAAAATGAACCTGATTAGAGATATGAGCATGCATACATTGCGAAACCAGCACGGAAGAATCAATCATTTTCGTCTCCCCTTCAACTCGACTGGCTATATTGACCGCATCGCCAATAGCCGTGAAATGAGCTCTGTCCCGATGGCCAATATTACCAAGCACCACTTCACCAACATGAACACCAACACCAATTTCAAACTGCTCATCAAAGTTTTGTTTGAGGTAACGGTTCACCCGCTCCAGTGCTTCACCCATCTGCAGAGCCGATGTGACAGCATGCATACAGTTGATCGAGCTATCCTGCTCATCCACACCAAACAGTGCCATCAAACCATCACCCATATATTTATCAATATAACCATGATTGGCCAAAACCACTTCCCCCATCTCCTGAAAATAACGGTTGAGAATATGGATAATATCGTAGGAGAGATGACGTTCTGCAAAGCTGGTAAAACCACGGATATCACTAAATAAAATCGCTACATTCTGTTCGCGACCAGTGGTTTGCTGCTGCTCCTGCATGACCAGATCAACATCCTGATGATCAAGCACCAGACGTCGCACTGTCACATCACCTTTCACACGCGCCTGACAAGCCAAACGAATATTATCTTCCAGCCCCTTCTGCTCTGCCAGCGCCTGTTCAGCGGCGTTTCTAGGCAGCATATTCTCCTGCCCCTGACACACCAGCACACGGCAAGTTGAACAACGTGCGTGCCCTCCGCAGACATGCATATGTGGAATACCGTGTTTGAGTGAAATATCCAATAAGGAGGAGTCTAAATTGCTTTCTTCAACCTCAGACTCATGCTCAAACGTAAGCCTCACCATCACAATACATCCAGATGATCGAACTGAGACAGATAGGCCGGCTTTTGGGCATCAATCCCTTTCGACTGCACCAGCAGCTTAAACACCTCTCCCATACCGAAAGGCATCAACATACGCTTGGCATGAGCCAGCAGATGCATACTCACCGCATCGTTTTGGGCTGCCAGTGATTGAATGAGCGACTGCACGGATGGCGATTGCGCCAACCAACCACCTTGTGACATCCACAACAGCGGTGTCAGATCGACCTCGTGTCCGGCTTTGATCAGGGCTGAAAAATCAACATGGGCGGTAATATCACGACTGCCCGGCTCAAGAAGCAGCGCTTCAGTGGCTGTCTGGCCAATATGAGCCAACATCGTTCCCTCAACACGTGCCTGGCGATAATACTCCTGATGCGAATAGCCATAATCGACAGTGAACACAAAACCACTTTTTATAAGCTTAGAGAGTTGGCCCTGCCATTCAGCCAGCGCCGGGTTCCATTCCGAAATATAATGATCTGGCCACGCTTCAACCACCTCAGCTCTAATTTCAGGTGGCTGAGCCATAGGCTGTTCAGCATCAAGCCAGATAAACTCATCATTCTGCCACCCAACACGGCGCTCATAAAAATCCCCATCTTTGTAATGAAAACAGGGGACTGGAAAGGCATCCGGCAACTCATTGCTATAATAGATCACATGTTCTGCGGCTTCGAGTTCGTCCAAAGACCCGACCTGCCGCACCTTCAGTTCACGTTCAGAAAATAGCTGGGCCTGGCGCTCCCGCAGGCTTGCACAGTGCTCCACTGAAATTACAGATTGAGGCGCTGTCATGGAAAACTGTAACAATATATCAAGCAGTGCAGCCAGCTGTTGCCCGGAGCCGGAACCTTGTTCAATCAGCGTCCACTCATCTGGCTCCCCCATCTGCTGCCAACCATTAAAAACCAGATCAGCCATGGCCAGAGATGACCACGGCCCCAGCTCTGATGCGGTGACAAAATCACCTTTTTCCCCGAATACGGTCTTTGTATCGTAATAACCAAATCCAGGTTCATAAAGAGCAGCCTGCATAAATTGATCGAATGGAAGTGATCCACCAGCCGCATCTATACGCTGGCAAATGACCTTAGTTAATGTGTGATTCTCTGACATGGTTGACGCTTTTCTCCCCTCGAACTAACGTATCGACTATTCCACCAACAAACGAGGAAAACAATATGTCTTCAGATTTAATTATTCATGTTAGCGACGAAAGCTTTGATGCCGATGTATTAAAAGCTTCCGGTCCTGTTGTTGTTGATTTTTGGGCACCCTGGTGCGGCCCTTGCAAACAAATCGCGCCAATTCTGGACGAAATTGCAGGCGAGAAGCAAGGCCAAGTCACCATCGCCAAAATCAATATCGATGATAACCCTAATACTCCCGGCAAATATGGCGTGCGTGGCATCCCCACTCTAATGCTATTTAACAGCGGTAATGTGCAGGGAACTAAAGTAGGCGCAGTCAATAAAGCCAAGCTTTCCGAGTTCATCGACGAACATCTGGACTGATTCTCAGAAACAGCAAACATAATCACATAAAAAGGCAGGGGTCATCCCCTGCTTTTTTTATGCCTTTAATTTCACTGCAGAGTACGCAATAGATCCATCAAACCTATCAACTATTCAGTATAAGCATTGAAACCACAGATATTATCTCAAGGTACCTGTGGCTGAAGGAGTTTGACTGATTAGAACAACCTTTCGGAACCACAGTTAAACACAGATTTTGAAGCGCTTGAGTGCATCCCAGCTACATTTTCCCCCCTCGTATCACTACGGTTGATTTATAAAGCATGCTGAATAATGGCCAAGCTTCACCTTTCTTGGTGTGCTCTTTGAAAGAGCTATATCAAGATAGCTTTTCCAAACCCTGATACTCTTCCACTTCAACATATACGCAGCCAGGGTAAACAGGCCCAACATCCACCATCACCCAACTATCACCGCGTAAACCCAGCTCAACATCAAACACATCGCCCACTTCAATCAAATCCAGCACCACCTGCGGCAACACCACTGGACCAATTTTCTCACCATGACTTTCAAAGTTAAAGTGTAGAAAACCCTTATCAAGCTCCGACACGCGAGCATGGCCTTCAACAAAACGGGAAAAACGTTGCCCCCGCAATCGCGGTGACAAACCTGTACCTGACCGAACAAAATGAAACAGCACCTGGGAGACCCGCGCTGTACGCTCAGCGGCAAGCCCTACTTCGGCAAGTATTTGAGTAAAAGCAAGATATTCACTCTTATTCAAACAATCTTCTGCATGCATAAAATCAGCCCAGCCGATTAATGCCTTTGTATAAGCGTGTAAGACATCAGCGTCAGTGGTTTCACGCAATACAAACCAGCCAAGAAAATCACGCAGATGCTCCGGATCCAATTTATCCAGAGGTAGTTTCCCCAAATCTCCAACTGGATCAATGTCACCATCCAGCAACTTGGCCATATGCTCTTCCAGGCCCTGTTCCCATTCAGCATAATCCGCATCCTCGGAGAGGTCCTGATCCTTAAACAGATCAGAATAATGAATCAGATACTGGGCAAGCGCTTCGAAACACTCCTCAGCATGCAATGCCACAACAGGATCTGCCTGACTATCAGATTCCAATGCCCGGACAAACGCATCCATACTCTCCTGAAGAATAGGAAAACGACTCATTTCGACATCGATAAAAACAAAGAATAGATGAACATGCGCCAATTCTTGCCGGAAAAGCATCAAATGGCTATGTTCGCGACCGTAATAAATAATTTTCATGGTTTTTTTTCTGGAGACTCATATGCAAATCAATGTCACTTCTGTTCGTGTCGGAAACATTCTTGAATGGAACAATGCCCTATGGCGCATCATGAAGACTCACCATGTCACACCCGGTAAAGGTGTCGCCTGCATGCAGCTTGAAATGCGCAATATTGAAACAGGCACCAAGACCAACAAACGTTTCAACTCTACTGAACGTGTTGAACGTGTCATATTGAACCAGCGCGAAATGCAATATCTCTACTCTGATGGTGATGACTATCATTTCATGGATACCGAAACCTATGATCAGATAACACTGCCTGAAGAGATGCTGGAAAGTGCACTGCCTTACATGCTGCCAGAGATGATGGTTACAGTTGAATCACATGATGAGCGCCCGCTTAACGTAAAACTACCCATGGTTGTTGTGCTTGAAGTGGTCGAGTGTGATGCATCCATCAAAGGCCAGACTGCAACCGGATCCTACAAACCAGGCACACTGGAAACTGGTGCATCCATTATGGTTCCGCCATATCTGGAGTCAGCTACTAAAGTAAAAGTAAACACAGAAACCGGCGAGTTCATGGAACGCGCGTAAGAAGGACGATTCATAAGCCCATTCAGCACAAAGCCTCAGTCCAGCACCAGGCACGCCACATCGTCTGCAATTAATAAGATATTCCTGGGTTTTAAAAGCTTTTAAAAGATAGGCATTGCTTTGAGTCTTTTGCTAATACTCTGCATGGCTGAACTGTTGCCGTGAGTTGTTATGTTGGTGATCGTAAGCTCCTGCTTTCTTGCGCTCCCTAGAAAGTAGCAAAGAAGGGACCCCCGAAACCAGCCTGCCCTATCGGGGCCCCAATCTTGGTGTGTATAGTCGGCCACGGCTCCGCCGCTCTTCTCCGACTATAAACAAACAAGATTGGCAGTCTGCTAACGGGGGACTAAAAAACTTTGGTTTTGATTTCAATCCCCTTTCAGTTTAATCACAAACCGTCGCGGCATGGCTATTAAGGAATTGAAAGATGTACTTTTCCAGATTTCAAATCTCTTCTGGCCTAACACCTCAACCTTAGTCGTTATCGTTTAGCATAATTTTATAACAGGGACGGTAACTACCTGCCTCCATCTTCATACGATCCTGAGCTACGAATGAAGCTAATAGCGTATCTACCGGTTTCATAATAGAGGCATCACCATAAACCTCAAAATCACCAAACTCCTTGATCGCACGAATACCTTCATCTTTCACATTGCCTGCAACAAGAGCTGAAAAAACACGCCTTAGATTGGCTGCCAACATATAAGGTGGCTGATCTTTATGCAGTTGCAAAGCCCGTACATTTTCATGCGTGGGTGCAAAAGGCTTCTGAAACTCCGCATCGATTCTCAATGCCCAATTGAAATAATAAGCATCACCAATTTGTTCCCGATACTGACGCACTTCCGCAATACCTTTTTTCATTTTGAATGCCACTAACGCAGGATCATCGATAATAATCTTGTAGCGTTGCTGCGCTTCAATGCCCAAAGTATCCTCAATAAAGCGGTTCACCTGCTCAAAATAAGCACGCGAAGACTCAGGCCCGGTCAAAATAAAAGGAAAGGGGATATCTTTATTATCAGGATGCATCAAAACACCGAGAAGATATAAAATCTCTTCCGCTGTCCCTACCCCACCGGCAAATACAACAATACCGTGACCTGTACGCACAAAGGCTTCGAGACGCTTTTCAATATCGGGTAAAATAACCAGATTATTTACAATAGGGTTGGGTGATTCTGCTGCAATAATACCCGGCTCCGTCACCCCCAGATAGAGACCATCATTGATGCGTTGTTTGGCATGACCAATCGTTGCGCCCTTCATTGGCCCTTTCATCGCACCTGGCCCACAACCTGTGCAGATATCCATCTGCCGCAAGCCAATCTGATAACCTACTTCTTTGGTATAACTGTACTCACGGCGTGCAATTGAATGTCCACCCCAACAAACTACCAATCGCGGTTCCGACATAGGGCGCAAAACAGCTGCATTACGCAGCATATGAAACACTGCATTGGTAACACCTTCAGACGTTTTCAAATCAAGATTGGGATTATCAGCCACCTTATCATAGGTATAGAGAATATCCCGCAACACAGCGAACAGATGTTCACGAATACCCTGAATCATCTCCCCATCCACAAAGGCCGCGGTTGGGGCATTGAGCAGCTCTAATTTAATACCACGTTCGACCTGGCGAACATGAACTTCAAATTCCTGGTGACGAGCCAGCAACACATGACCATCATCAATATCGGCATCACAATTGAGTACCGCCAAAGCGCAAGATCGAAATACATCATACAGCGGCCCGGAACTACTATCGAGCAACCGACCAACCTCAACCTTGGACAGAAGTCCCAAGTTTTCTTCCGGAGAAATAATCGCATCAATCACTTTACTATTCATAATCTATTCCTAGCAATTCTTAGGCCTATTTTCTAAATTAGCCATGCATCCTGGACTATTCCTAGCAAAATATATGAAATGAATAGAAAGAGTCTGGAGCTTTAAATATTTTGATGCTCTGAATTATGGCCTGGCATGCACATTAAAAAGGCGTTCGTGCTCTTCTAATGCGTAGCGATCCGTCATGCCGGCTATATAATCGGCAATGATTCTGGCCTGACGGTTTTTTGTTAGAGAGTCAGTTGCTTTGGCTTCAGCCATCTCATGTTGCTGATTTTCGGGTAACATGGATGGATTCTCAATATATACCTCAAAAATCTCACGCAATACCCGCTCTGCTTTATTGGCCATGCGGGCAACGCGGTAATGGCGATACATATTTTTATAGAGAAACTTCTTCATCTCTCCGTTCATCCGCCTGACTGGTTTAGAAAAACCAACCAAAGCAGAACTGGCTTCGCGCACATCGGCAAAACTGGTGATATTCTGATCTTTAATGCGATGATTCGTCTCTTCAATCACATCGACAATAAGAAAGTTAATCATATGACGAACAGTTTCGTTGACCTTCAGACGCTCAATTGCATCAGGAAACTCTTGCTCCACCTCTTCGTAAAAACGACCAAACAGAGCTAGCCCTTTCAGATCATCAATCGATAACATGCCAGCGCGATAACCGTCATCAATATCATGATTATTATAGGCAATTTCATCAGCTAAATTACCAATCTGAGCTTCTAATGCTGGTTGCTCATGCAGGTGATAGTGACTCAAATCGCTATTTTTCGGTGTATCATAGGTTGAATGATGTTTAACAATGCCTTCGCGTGTTTCATAACTGAGATTCAAGCCCGTGAAGGCGGCATATTTATGTTCCAGCTCTTCTACAATACGCAGAGACTGGCGATTATGTTCAAAACCACCATAAGGCTGCATGACCGCATTAAGTGCGTCCTGCCCCGAATGACCGAAAGGTGTGTGACCCAGATCATGCGCTAAAGCGACAGCTTCAGCCAAATCCTCATGCAGATGCATCGAACGACAGATGGAGCGTGCAATTTGAGCTACTTCAATGGAGTGCGTTAAGCGGGTTCGATAGTGATCACCTTCATGATTCACAAAGACCTGCGTTTTGTATTCCAGACGGCGAAAAGCGGTGGAGTGAATAATGCGATCACGGTCTCGTTGATAAGGGTTACGATGTGCTGTTTCCGGTTCACCATGCACCCGACCACGAGAATGGCCTGTTTTACACGCATAGGAGGCCAGGGTTGATTCATACGTCTGTTCACTCATCTGTAATCACCCTACCGTGCACACATCTCAATTAAACAGAGCGCATGAATGACAACGCTTCAAGTGCTGCCTGGCGAGGATCTGGCGCATGTAAAATCGGGCGTCCAACAACCAGATAATCAGATCCGCCAGCGATAGCAGAAGCTGGATCTGCGACACGCTTTTGATCCTGTAGATCCTGACCACCCCAGCGAATACCGGGCGTAACTGTAATAAAATCAGTCCCACACGCAGACTTGATAGCTGCTGCCTCAAATACGCTACATACCACACCATTCAAACCGGCATCCTGTGCCATTTTAGCACGTTCAAGCGCTACAATTTTGGCCTGATCCTTTGGCATCGTATCACTGGTTAATACCGTCACTGCAATCAATGCCATATCAGAAAAATCTGCTGCGGCTTGTGCTGCGCCGGCCAACATCTCAGGGCCACCACCAGCATGAACATTGATCATATTCACCCCTAAGCCACCGGCACTTTCAACCGCCTGAGCAACAGTATTGGGAATATCATGAAATTTAAGATCCAGAAAGACCTGATGCGACTGGTTCAAATCACGCACCAAAGGCGGTCCTTCAGCAACAAACAGGCGCAAGCCCACTTTCAACCAACCAACCGAATCACCTAATCTGTCTCGCATGGCCAGAGCAGCATCACTACTGTTCACATCGAGAGCCACCATCAAGCGATCTTTCATTGCATCATTCGACATTAAACTTTCTCCTCAACTTTGGGATGCAAAGTACCCCAAGAGTGACACTGTGGACACTGCCAGCGCACTTCAACCACTTCGACACCACATTGTTCACAAGCATAGTTCTTGGCTGTCTTGCGCCATTGACGGGCAAAATCTGTATGTACATCGGCATCATTACCCAGTATTGCATTTAAGCGCAGGGATTGACGCAATGAACTCGGCTTAAAAGCCAATTCATCACATAACTGTTGTGCCTCTGCCATAGTGCAATGTTGAGCCAAGGCTTCAAGCCACGCCAAAATTAGTTCCGCATCACGACTTTCAGACCAAAACTCACGCAATAGAGTTAAAGCATGTGTTTGATAAAAACTCTGATGTTGTAACAATGAAGGAATAACCAATGGAAAATGTTCACGTGCATGCTCCCACAAAGAACGAACCTCTGCTTCAGCAGCATCAGCCTGCTGCTGCTGCAAGGCCAGATCAATTTCAACAATGCGCGCTGGTGCACATGACGCATCCAGTTCCAATGCTCTGGCCGCATCAAGGCGTGCTGCATCAAAATCACCCTGTTCAAAACAGTGACGCGCTACTTCTGCGAACAGATAAGCACGATGTGAACCGTACGATTCATCACGCACACGCTCTAAGCGCGACAATAGCTCCTCAGCCAAAAGCCATTCACTACTCTGCTCTCGAATTCTTAGACTAGCCTCTAAGGCCACGGCATGATCAGACTGAATGTCGAGCGCTTTCTGGTATTGCACCAGTGCCCGATCCAACAAACCGCCCGTCTGGAAATCAATGGCTAAAGCCACATGGGCTTGTAGATGGATAGATTGAGGGAGATCGGGACGCGCCAATAAGTTCTGGTGAATACGCACAGCACGACCAATTTCACCGCGTGAACGGAACATCTCGCCCAATGCCATATACACATCAGCCGCTTCAGAACGTAGCCTGGCCACCTGAACCATCTCCTGCAAAGCCAGATCCGGTTCATCGGAAAGCAGATAGTTGATACCGCGCAACAGTGGTGAAATGCGCTCATCTTCTTCCGGTTTGGCTTCCTCTTCTTCCTGAATGGGACGCAATACCAACGCCACCAGCACCACCAGCGCAAGGGCCGTAATCGCCAGTAAGAGTGTATTCATACGTCGTCTTGCAATGGGATATTTCTGAGATTATCCACTTCTCGTTGTAAGCGGTCATGCTCAGACTTAAGCCATACAATTTCCTGTTTGTGTTTACGTCTGGAGAAGCTTAAAGCCAACACGCCACCCGAAAAACCCAACATGAAGGCTATAAACACAGGCACATAAATTGGAATAGAAGAGCTGCTAACACCAAGAAAATGAACCTGTACCGGCAGTAAGTTTGCCATTGCAAACATGGTAGCAAACGATGTTAGTACAATGACCAACAGGACGTTAATCCAGTTCACAGAGTTAAAACCTTGCATAGTTTTTTTATTCAGCAGGGCTATCTACTCGCTCGCGCAACTCTTTGCCCGGCTTGAAGTGAGGAACAACTTTTGCAGGAACCATAACAGAATCGCCAGTTTTCGGATTTCGACCCAAACGGGCATTACGTTGCTTGGTAGTAAAACTACCAAAACCACGCAGTTCAACATGATCCCCTGTTGCCAGCGCATCACCAATAACCGAAAAGATCGTATTGACCACCACCTCTGCTTCTCGGCGGGTAATACCTTCCTGCTTCTCAGTTATCATTTCAACCAATTCAGACTTCGTCATCACACACTCCAAGCATGGCAAGAATTGACATCCATTGCCGATTCATTAGCCCAGCAAAAGCTGGGCCAATTTATCATCATCTCTTCACAACTATCTATTCAAGAATTTACGCTGCAGCTCCAATGCCAAAGCTGACGGCGTTGAATTTGCGGCACTCTGTTGAGAATAGTTGCGCACAGCATCACGTTCTTCATCTCGTAACTGCTGGCTAATAGACAAGCTTACCTGCCTGCGTTTACGGTTTACTTCAATGATTTTCGCTTCCACTTCATCACCGACTTTCAAATCTGCATCATCACGTGGAACTTCACGACGAGCCAAGAATGCATGTACACCCTCTGCAACTTCAACCACGGCACCACCCTGATTCAACTCAGAGACTTTACCATTTACACTATCACCACGTTTAACGCCCGACATGAACACTTCGAACGGATCACCGGAAAGCTGTTTAATACCGAGAGAAATACGCTGCTGTTCAACGTCAACACCAAGCACTACAGCTTCAACTTCCTGGCCCTTGGTATATTCAGGCAACACATCCATACCTTTTCTATCCCATGACAGGTTTTCAACATGAACCAGTCCATCCATGCCACCAGCAACGGGCACGAAGAAACCAAAATCAGTAACATTTTTAATTTTTCCGGTTATATGCGAACCAATCGGATGATCGGCCAACCATGACTGCCAAGGGTTTTCACTGACAGCTTTCAGACTCAAACGAATACGGCGTGCTTCTGCATCAACTTCCAATACAGAGACATCAACCACATCACCTTCAGCCAATACACTGGCAGGTTTTACATCATGTTTAATCCAGCTCAATTCAGAACGATGGATCATACCTTCAATACCCGGTTCAATTTCAACCACTGCACCAAATTCCAACAAACGGCGAACAGTTCCGGTCAAACGCATGCCTGTTTCATAATTGATCGCCACATTATCCCAGGGATCAGATTGCAGCGCTTTCATTGATACAGACACTTTACCCGTTTCCGCATTCAATTTCACAATCTCAACAGTCACAGCTTGACCAACAGATAACATCTCGGATGGATGTTTGATACGACGCCATGAGATATCAGAAACATGCAGCAGCGCATCCACACCACCGAGATCAATAAAGGCGCCAAAATCAGCCATTCGTTTTACTTCACCGCTAAGTTTGTCGCCCGCAGCCTTGCCTTCAAAAAAGGCAGCTTTCTGAGCATCACGCTCTGCAGCCATAGGCTTTTTACGCGATACCACAACATTTTCCGGTTTGCGACGTGCTTCCAACACCGCAACTTTACATGTTTTTCCAACCAGCTCTTCAGCATTGATATGCATATCAGTATCAGCTTCAGAACGTGGCATAAATGCATTCAAACCAGACAAGCTGACTTTATAACCACCCTTGATTGCAGCCGTAACAACAGCATCAATCGCTTCACCACTTTCAACCGCAGCAGCTACAGCCGTCCATGCTTCACGCTGTTTAACTTCCAACACAGATAACTTCACACCTGTGCTACCACCAGTGGCTTGTACCAATGCGTCGATTTCATCACCGACTGCAGGCATTTCCATGCCGGCCTGAGCAAATTCAGCCGCAGGAATCGTACCTTCATCCTTAGCGCCAACGTCAATCGTGATAGTATCTGCAGAAACATTAACAACCATGCCGGTAATCATCTCGCCGCGTTTGAGGATAGGCTGCTCTTTCAAGGAAGCTTCAAACATCAGTTTGAATGACTCTTCTTCAGGCTCAGCTGCAGCTGATACTTTTTCTTCTTCGATCACAGCGGCCTGATCTATCACGGCGCTATCCTGATCTCCCTGCACTTCCTGTGTGTTGTCCAAGCTATTGGTTTCACTCATCTTTATACCGTCCCGGTTATGTCAATTCATAACGAATTGTTATTCAGTGTTCTGTCAATTTTGTGTGTTTGCGTATCGTGTTTCTGGTTCTTTAAGCTATTATGTCGATCTAACTATCAATTTTCTGCGTTCCAACACGCCAAGCATACGATCCACAACTTCATCGACACGTAGCGTGGTCGAATCTATGACGATCGCATCCATAGCCTGTTTCAGTGGCGCATGCTGACGTTCAGCGTCGCGTTGGTCACGCATTTTCAACTCTTCAAGCACCGTCTCAAGGCTATTATCGCTATCATCTTTGAGTTGCGCCCAACGCCTGCGAGCCCGTTCACGTATCGATGCAGTCAGAAAAAACTTGGCTGGCGCATCTGGCAGCACCACCGTACCGATATCACGGCCATCCATAATACAGCCCTTCTCAGCCAAGTTATGTTGCAAACCCAGTAGCTTTTCACGCACTGATGGCATGGATGCAACTTTTGAAGCTGCCGCACCAACCTGCTCACTGCGGAGGCCCGCCGTAACATTTTCACCAGCTAGAAAAATACCATCCACTGTCCACTCAATCTCACCGAGCAACTTCTCAACGAGAACCGACACTTCCGTCTCATCGGCCAATGAGACATCGCGCTGCATAGCCACGGAACCGGTCAATCGGTACAGTAATCCTGTATCCAAAACCGGCAGACCAACTTCTTCCGCCAACATTTTTGCCACCGTACCTTTACCCGAGCCCGACGGCCCGTCGATAGCAATACTTAAAACCTCGATAGCTTGCCACTCAGACATCTGAAGCTTCACTCTCATCAGCCCAACGCACATTCATGCCAATGCTTTGTGCCAGCGATACAAAATTAGGGAAACTGGTCGCAATGGCAGCTGCATTATGGATACGAATCTCGCCTTCTGCCCGCTGTGCCGCCACAGCCATCGCCATCGCAATACGATGGTCACCATGCGCATCGACATCAGCGTCACCCTTCAAACTAGACAAGCCTTGAATCACTGCGCCATCAGCACGCTCTTGCATATCAGCACCGGCAGCACGCAGTGCATTGGCCATAGCAGCAATACGGTCAGACTCTTTTACACGTAGCTCTTCTGCATCTTCCAGCACAAATTCACCATCAGCCAATGATGCCGCCGCAAAAATCACAGGAAATTCATCAATCGCATCAGGCACATCGTTCGGATCAACATTCAGGCCATGCAAACCACCGGAACGCACACGCACATCAGCCACTGGCTCTTCACCAACTGCCGACTCATTAGAGAGGGATAGATCAGCGCCCATGCCATGCATCACACGGCGCCAACCATCACGACGGGCATTGATACCAATTGAATTCAAGGTTACATCAGAGCCATCCACCAAACTGGCCGCTACTGCAAAGAAACAGGCCGAGGAGGGATCAGCAGGAATAACGACACTCTGCTCAGGAGCCGTCAGTTTATCAGTTGGATTTAAAGAGATCGTACCATCATCAGCCACATCAACCGGTTGACCAAAAAGAGGTAACATGCGTTCGGTATGATCACGGGTTGGTTTCGGCTCTTTCACCGTAGTCACACCATCGGCATAGAGAGCCGCCAGCATCACACACGACTTCACCTGCGCACTGGCCACCTCAGAAACATGGTCAATGGCTGTAAGTATTCCACCGGAAACAGTAATCGGCAGCAGATCACCGCCCTCTTTTCCATCTACAACGGCACCCATCTTACGAACCGGCGTCACCACACGTTTCATCGGACGCTTACACAATGAGGCATCACCAGTCATGCTGCTTTCAAAGCTCTGTCCAGCGAGCACTCCAGTCATCAGCCGCACACAGGTACCTGCATTACCGGCATCGAGTATATTGGCCGGTTTTTTCAGACCATGCAGACCGACACCAAATACACGCAGAGCGGTTTTTTCATCGTTTAGCCACTCGATTTTCACACCCATATCGATAAACATTTGAGCTGTTGCGATATTGTCATCACCGGGCAAAAAGCCCCTAATCTCTGTGATTCCATCAGATAAAGAAGCCAACATCACTGAGCGATGCGACATCGATTTATCACCTGGAACGGTGATATTCCCCTTCAATGGCCCAGTCGCTGGCCCTGCAATCAGTGTTCCGCCGATATCCATTACAATCCTTCCCCATGTTTAGCCAGCCATGTTTCACGTGCTTCACGGGCCGCTCTAAATTTTTCTAACAATCTGTCCGCATCGCCGGCCAACAATGACTCTCGCAAACCATTCAGCTCATGTTGATAGGCGTCCAACTGAACCAACAGGGCATCACGATTACTCAATGAAATGTCACGCCACATTTCCGGTGATGATGATGCAATACGTGTAAAATCACGAAAACCACCGGCTGCAAAGCAGAATGGATCGTGCCCTTCTCTTTTCTGACGACTGACTGCATTGACCAGAGCAAACGCGGCCAAATGCGGCAGATGGCTTACAGAAGCGAGAAACTCATCGTGTTCAGCTGCTTGCATCGTCACTACGCGACTGCCTGTTTTCTTCCACAACTGCTCTACCAGTGCCAAAGCTACTGCATCAGAACTCTCTTCAGGAGTAATCACCGACAGGCGCAGATCAAACAACTCGGCAAATGCCGCACCTGCACCAGACTGTTCGGTACCTGCAATTGGATGGGCGGCAATAAAACGCTCAGGTTTTGGCAAGCATTTATGCGCAGCGGCAATAGCAGTCTGTTTGGTACTACCAGCATCCGTCACCACGGCAGAATCGGGCAGTGTATCCGCCATTGCAGCAAATACCGATTCATAGGCCTGCATGGGCACAGCCAGCAACACCACATCGGCATCACGAACTGCCTCAGCGATATCATGCGACCAGCCATCAACAATGCCTAACTCTTCAGCCAACTTGAGGTTTTCAGCATTGCGTCCAACACCGCTCACCCGTGTGACCGCTCCGGCTCTTTGCAATGCTAAACTAAACGAGCCGCCAATCAGACCCACACCAATCACAACCAGATGACCGATAGAAAAGTCACCAGCCTCAGCATGTGGCATATCAGATTTTATACCGTCAGTAGACAAAACTACTCCTGCAAACCTGCAACAATTTCATTCAAAGCTTCTAAAAAAGCACTGTTTTCTTCGTGATTACCGACTGAGATGCGCAAATAATCTGCCATACCATACGCTGCCAGTGGGCGAGGAATAATGCCCCTATCTTCCAACTGGCGCAAAAGATCACTGCATTGGCTGTGGCGCAACAATACAAAGTTAGCAAAACTTTCACCACCAAGCAGCCCCAACTTATCTAAAGCATCCTGCAAACGACTTCGTTCAGCATTGGAATCAGCCACACGAGCCATCACCCAATCGCGATCACCTAATGCAGCTACTGCAGCAGCTTGTGCCATGAGGTTCACATTAAACGGTTCACGAAAACGATTTACCAAAGCCACAATTTCAGCAGCGGCAATGGCATAACCCACCCGGCAACCAGCTAATCCATACGCTTTGGAAAATGTTCGACTGATCACCAGTCCAGGATGCTGCAATTCGTGCACGGAATCACCCAACTCATCAGCCACAAACTCATAATAGGCTTCATCAATAATGACCACGACATCGCGAGGCAATTTATCGAGGAAAATTTGAATCGCGCTCTGACCATGTAATGTACCAGTTGGATTATTGGGATTGGCAATACAAACCACTTTGGTTTTATCAGTTACCGCAGCAGCCATGGCATCCAGGTCATGCGTTAGACCATCAGCTTCCTGCACTGAGACAGCGCAAGCTCCTGACGCCTGTGTGGCCAAGGCATAAACGATGAAAGCCCGACTGGAGAAAATCACCTCGTCACCGGCCCCTGCAAAACAACGAATCAACAGCTCCAACACTTCATTGGAACCATTACCCAGCAACACCTGATCACGGGATACAGCATGGAAATCGGCTATAGTGTGTTTGAGTTGATTACCATCACCATCCGGATAGCGATTCACCTCAGATGCAGCAGCACTGATTGCTTTTATTGCCTTCGGTGATGGGCCATAAGGATTTTCGTTCGAAGCCAGCTTCACCGCGTGTGAGAGTCCCTTTTCGTTTAACAGTTGCTCTACAGGTTTACCCGGCACATAAGGGTAGAGCCCAGCAGTCTGGCTTACAGCACGTGCCATCCAATCAATTATCATCTTATCCATCGAACCCCAATCTTCAGCCACAGATGAACACAGATAGACACAGATAGTGTCTCAGCGGTGAATCTTGTGGATATTTTTCTCTTTCTGTTGACCTAAACAGCCTACTCAGCTGTATAACACTTATAATGGTCTGGAAACAGGGTATGAACCCAATACTTTGATAAAACAGCCCAATTTGGACTGAATCTCAACAATAGCTTCTGCCACCTCTGCATCATCACGATGACCTTGCACATCAGCAAAGAAGACATATTGCCACAATTGTTTTTTAGAAGGACGTGATTCAATGCGGGTCAAACCGATACCACGCTCAGCAAAAGATGTAATAAGCTTATGCAGGGCACCCGGCTCATCCTTGATCGACATCACCAATGAGGTTTTATCTTCTCCTGAAGCAGGCGAATCATGCTGACCAATCACAAAGAAACGGGTGGTATTATCATGGAAATCTTCAATATTACGCTGTACCAATGGCAATTCTGAATGATCAACAATGGAGTACGGGCCTACCACTGCGCATTTTTCCCAATCCAGAGCACCAGCGCTGCTGTTTTTTGCTTCATCAACAATTTGAGCGGCACGAATCGTGGATGAAGACTCCATCAAACGCGCATTGGGCATATGCGATGCAATCCAGTTTCGGCACTGCCCAAGTGGTTGCGGATGCGAAATAACGGTTTCTACCTCATCAAGATTTTCGGCATAAGAGAACAGATGATGATGAATCGACAACTGCACCTCAGCACAGATAAACACATTGCGCTCCATATCAGCAAACAGATCCAGAGTCGGCGTCACAGCCCCTTCAAAAGCATTTTCTACCGGCACAACACCATAAGTTGCACGGCCTGACTCTACTTCATCAAACACCATAGCCAATGAACCACAAGCCATATATTTTGGCGTAGCACCAAATTGACGTGTAGATGCGGTATGACTGAAAGTGCCTTCAGGACCGAGATAGGCAATCGTCATCGGATGCTCAAGGGCCAAACAGGCACCAATAATTTCACGATAAATGCCATGAATAGCCGCATCAGGAATTTTAGTTTCATGTGAACATTCCGCCGCCGCATCATTCTGCGACAAAAGCCTGCGGATAATCGAAGCCTCACGGCTCGGTACATAAAACGGCGCATTGCCGGTATTCTGTTTGGCTTCACCCACCTGCGTAGCCAGCTGCGCACGCTTGCGAATTAATTCCAGAATTTCATCATCAACCGCATCAATTGCGACACGTAATACATTCAGTTTAGCTTCAAGATCACCCATGCCAGCAGCCTAGCAGCAGGCAAAGGCGCAATCCATGCTTAAACTTATCCTCAACGACTTTCGCTTAGCTGATATACTGCAAGCTTATAAAAGGTGATAAATATCAAAAAGGAGAGTCAACCCAAATGCCAAACAGCCTCTCTTAATTAGACGTCTGCATCAGGCACAAACTCAGGCACCAATTGTTTCAATTCGGAATACAGTAGTGGAACATCGCGACTGGCGCATGCCTGCTTCAACGCGGCAAGCTGAGCTTGCATCTCTTCCCAGTCGACTGATCGACTACCTGAGAGCATAATTTTCGGGTGCATTGTTTTAACCAGCTGCTCAGAATCATGAAACAGCTCTTCATACAATTTCTCACCAGGCCTAAGCCCTGTATATGCAATCTCAATATCCCGGCCCGGTTCCAAACCCGTCAATCGAATCATCTGCTCCGCCAGATCAACAATCTTCACGGGCTCGCCCATATCGAGCACAAATATCTCGCCTCCCCCCCCCATACTGCCGGCCTGCAAAATCAAACTAACAGCCTCAGGAATTGTCATGAAGTATCGAGTAATATCCGGATGTGTAACTGTAATCGGTCCCCCTGCCTCAATCTGCCTGCGAAACAGCGGTACAACCGAACCAGTTGAGCCCAGCACATTTCCAAAGCGCGTAGTAATAAAAGACGTTGAATCATTGCGGAGGTTTAAGTTCTGCGTATAAATCTCAGCACAACGTTTACTTGCCCCCATCACATTGGTGGGATTAACAGCTTTATCAGTCGAGACTTGGATAAATTTTTCAACGCCAAATTCAACTGCCATATCAGCAATGCCACATGTACCCAACACATTGGTTTTCACACCTTCAGCAGGGTTCTGTTCTACCAATGGAACATGCTTATAGGCCGCTGCATTAAATACCACTTCAGGCCTGAAATGATCAAACACCCAGCGCATACGTTCCGAATCACGGATATCACCAAGCACCGGGTGTAACTTCACATCATCCCTCAGTGGCTGCAACTCCTGATCAATCGTATACACACTGAATTCACTGTGATCCAATAACAACAGACAATCAGGCCGGTGCCTAATCACCTGACGACACAATTCTGAACCAATCGAACCACCGGCACCTGTAACGAGCACCCTTTTACCAGTCAAAAATGATTTAATCCCTGCTTCAACCAGCTCCACCGTATCGCGGCCTAACAAGTCTTCAATCTGAACCTTACGCAAACGCGACATTTCAACTCGGCCATCAGCCATCTCAATCACAGATGGTAAAATTCGACAAGGGATATTAAGTCCTTG
This sequence comes from Mariprofundus sp., assembly GCA_021772775.1. GTDB lineage: Bacteria > Pseudomonadota > Zetaproteobacteria > Mariprofundales > Mariprofundaceae > Mariprofundus. The sequence continues at coordinate 28,859 of JAJFLH010000032.1, forward strand.
GGCACGACTTACAACAGTCTGAATCACCTGATGAGAGGCCGATGGAATTGCTAAGAGCACCACGCCAATCTCATATCTCTCTATTACCTGCTCCAAATCAAGCAACCGACCAACCACACGTACACCATGAATTTCTCGGCCCTGCCTACTTCCATCATCATCAAGAAAAGCAACCGGTTCATATACATCTGATTTCAACAAGTCCCTTACCAAGAGCTCCCCTGCTTGACCTGCACCGATCAACAACGCTCGCTCAGAGTCTCTTGTTTTTAATGTAAATTTATGATCTTTGAATGAACGGTAAAGCATACGTGGAGCTGACAAACCGAGAGCAAAAATTACAGGGTACAAGACCAGTACTGAACGCGGAATACCTGACAGTCTTTGCCAGATAAACATCACCAACATAGTCAGTATAACTCCGACAAGAACAGCCTTGAGGATACGCATCAAATCAGGAATAGATGCAAAACGCCAAACGCCACGATACAAGCCAAAATACCAGCAAGTTGCCACTTGTAACGGCAATGCAATCACAATCAACAATTGCATTGATGACTGTGATAACGGATCTATTTCACCCATATTGAAACGCAACCAAAAAGCCAAAATGATGGCTATAGGTATCCACAATAAATCATGGAGAAATACAAACCATCTTTTTTCCACCATATTAAACTCTATCATAATTATACCCTTCGAAAGAAACTCACATATGCCTTTTGTCTTCATCATTAGCTATCGCCACAGCTAACAACAGAACAGCCAGTATCGCAGAAAAATGTTCTTCCATGCTTGCCGATGACAATCCATGCAATGCAAGTGCAATCGCAGATAAAGAAAAAAGCGGTGCAGTTACCGAGTTTTGCCAATCTACCATTAAACCTTCCCTTGCCCACACAACCAGCAGCATCAGAAAAAACAACACCCCCAAAGGCCCCCAACGAACTAAAGCCAACAGGTACTGATTATGTGGATGGGAAAAAGAAGATAATCCATCTTTCTTTAACAACACAACGGCCTGAGGCAGGCCACCTGTACCCACTCCTAGGATTGGATATAAAGACCAGATATCCAAACTGGCCTTCCACATCACTAAACGTTCTCTCGTAGCTAAGGTTGCATTATCAGCACTATCACCCTGATCCAATATATTCTCTTGATTCATCTGCTTCAAAGCAGCCCATGTTCCCTGCAAGCGTTCCTGTCCGGGCCCAAATCCGACAACCGTTACAATAAGAAAAAGGCAAACCATAATGGGTAAAACAACTCGCCAACTTTGAGAATCAAACACCCACTTCACGCATAAACAGCCAATAAGAACTATAGCAATTAAGTATCCACTACGACCTTGAGCTGAAAAAATCATAACATATGACCAAGCAGCCATAAACCAAGCTAGATAACGACTCCAGCCTTTCCATATTAGGCCCAAATGCAACAACCATGCGGCCCAAACACCATACACAAATCCAAAACCAATATGACCAATATGACCTGTTGCATCTTCAGCACTAGAACCATCTGTTGTAACTTCAACAAAACCATACATTTGAAGCACGCAATAAACTAGATTAAGAGCTAAACCTGATGATAATGAAATAAGAAAATATTTGCGCCACCTAAACTCTACAAATAGAGCGACAACAACTGGGACAAGCAACCAGAACCAGTGCCTACCTAACACATGTAATCCCCACTTAACATCAAGACTCCATAACAAACCAAAGACCAACATTAGCATGTAAAAACCAAAAACTATCGTTAAACGCCTATAATTTAGCCAGCACAGCATTGCCCCCTTCAACCAACATCCTGATAGAACACCAAGAGCAAGCCCCACCCCCAAAAGGGTATTGGTTACCGCAACTGAAAAAGGAAATACAAAAAGAGCTGCACAAAATACAAGTCGAATTACAACATTCAATGTGAAACCCCATCTCGTCGTAGCACCTTAATAAAGGTTAACCACAATATATATATATCAAAGTAAAGGGAACGCCGTTCAAGATACTCTGCATCCAGATCAACCTTTTCAGGTATAGGCAACTCATCACGGCCATTCACTTGTGCCCAGCCCGTAATACCTACTGGAAGTACTTGCACACCCTTATCTGTTCTCAAAGCAATCAAATCATCTTGGTTATACAATGCTGGACGAGGGCCTACAAAACTCATATCACCTTTAAATATACACCATATCTGAGGCAACTCATCCAAACTTGATTTACGTAAAAAGTCCCCTATAGGAGTTAATGCTCTTCCTGGATCCTTTAACAAGTGCGTTGCAACAACTGGCGTATCTACTTTCATACTGCGAAACTTAGGCATATTAAAAGTTTTATTATTTTCCCCTACGCGGTCAGACCAATAAAGCACTGGCCCTTTAGATGTCATTTTCACAAAGACAGCAATAAAAAACATAGGAATCATTATAAATAATAATACGCTAATAGCTAAAAGAAGATCAAATATCCTTTTCATTATATATCATTTCCTTCTAATCCTCGATAACAATCATGATCTCTTACCAAGGTAATCCACAATTTCAGGCAATGAGTCATGTAAGTTACGTTGTGGACAAAAACCAAGTTCATTCTCAATCCTTGCTGATGAATAAACTTCGCTACCAACCAGTTTCTCTAACGCATCACTATCAAAAAAAAACCTTCGCCCAGATATCCTGCCAATAAGGTCCCCTGTCAAAGCCAGCAATTCCAACACAAAAAGTGGAACATTCCTGCTAGGAACAGAGAGGCCCAAAGCTTCACAAATCCATTCATACATATGCCGTGTCGAATAAGTCTGGCTATCGCTTACAATATAACACTTACCACTTGCTTTCGGATGTTTAGAAAGCAACAGTGCCGCAGACACAACATCTTCCACATGCACCATTGAACGATGGTTTTGAGTATCTGGAAGCGGTGGAAAGCGCCGAGCTCGAATAGCCTGAATCATTTTTGGTAAATTTCCCTTTTCTGTACAGCCATAAACCATCGTAGGGCGAATTACGACTGGTTCAGGAACATAACCCCCATTTAAAACCAGCTTCTCGGCCATAAATTTACTGCGACCGTACATCGTATCCGGAAGGTCATCACAAGACTCATCATTGCAACGTTCATTATAAACTACAGCCTTAATACTACTAAAATAAACAAAGCGCCTGACACCAGCAGATTTTGCCGCATCCAATAATTTTCGCGTACCAGCTGTATTGATAGAGAAATACTCAACATCATCATGGTGATCGGTATTTAAAGCATGCGCTTTTCCCGCTAAATGAAAAACAACGTCAATACCATCCAGCGCTTTGGCATCCAAAGTGTGATCCATATCCCAACACACATAATTCAACTCACCTTCTGGTTTTGTTCGCCCCAGAACACGCACATATAAACCGCTCTTAGCTAACGCTGCGTACAGTCGCTGACCAATAAATCCTGTAGCACCAGTGATCAATACATTCATATCATTATCTCTTTCTCAACGCTCATTGCCAGAATCTCTCATTTCACGCATCCATGTTTCCAACTGATCAACCAAACACTCACGGTCAAAGTTCTGTTGATAATAGTGGAGAGCTGATTCCCCCATCTCAGCTCGTTCAGACTCACTCGACCGGCTCATCTTGAGTACAGCATTCGCCAGCCCATCGACATCATCAGATGCAACACTGTAACCAGCACCACTCTCATCAATCACTCTAGCACCTTCTCCATTCAGCGCCCCAATTACAGGACGAGCACATGCCAGATACGACTGTACTTTACCGGGAATAGTCGTCGCCATCACAGGGTCATCACGCAAGGTAACCAGCATTACACTAGCCAAGGAAAAATATGCAGGCATCGTCTCCATTGGGCGACTGCCTAAAAGATGTACCTTTTTCTGCAATCCTTTTGCCTCCACCTCAGCTTGCAACCAAGCGCGCCTGCGTCCATTCCCAAGAAACACCCAATGAATCGTTTCATTTTTCAAGATTTCTGCAGCAGCAACAATCGTATCCAAAGATTGCGCCACCCCAAGGTTACCAGCAAACATCACTATAAACCCATTATCGGGAACCTCACTACGCTCAGGCGCTGCTGGCTCTAATAACAGAGGCTGATAGAGAGACTCTGCCCAATTGGGATAATATCGAATTTTCTTTCGCTCTCCACCAACTGCGACCACAGGTTCAATAAAACCACGTGATTGCACTAACACAATGTCGCAGCTCTGATAAATACGCTTCACTACACTTCCTACCATCGACAACAAGAGTGGTGATTTAACAGCACCAGTAGCAGCAAGTGTTTCAGGCCATAAATCCTGCACCCAAAACAGCAACGGAGCTCTCTTCACCCACTTCATCAATATCGCCGGAATCCCAACAGTCACAGGTGAAGGTTCATATGAGAATACAACATCAAACTGTTGTCTGCGCAACATCCACGGTCCTAATAGACAAGCAGATAAAACAAATGAAAGGTAATTCAATACCAGTTGCCAGGATTTACTTTTACGCCTAACAAACAGCGGCACCCTAACAACCTCTATACCCTGCATTAACTCCCTGTTTTTTGCCCACCATGAATAGCCCTCATACAGCTCCCCAGAGGGATAATTTGGCATACCGGTCAGCACGACAACTTCATGGCCCTTATCTTTTAAGGCTGTTGCAAGGTCAGTAATACGAAAGTTTTCCGGCCAAAAATATTGGGTAACAATAAGAATACGCAAACTACAAACCGCTTAAAGTGAATACTGTGAATACAGCTCAGGATGAGCTTTCATAAAAACAACCATATCTGATACCATGGCATCATAATCAGGAATCACATATCCTCGTTGTTTGCGCGTATCAAGCAAAGTTTTATCGGTGACTCGACCTACAACCGCTTTAATCTGTATATCTTTTTTCGTATGTTTTTTAAACAGCATTAACAGCTCATATTTATTAATGGGCTGGCTATTAGTCACATGATACAGACCTGTAATATCATTCTCGATTGCCCACTCCACAGCCTTTGCTAACTCCAAAGTACTCACTCCAGACCACAAAGCCCCAGAATATCCTTGAATCTCCCCTCGTTGAGACATAAACCAATGAAATAGCTCTTCTCCCTCTTTGAGCTCAGGTCCCACAACAGATGTACGCAGCGTAACATGCGATTCATCTGTCACTTCACCCAATGCTTTTGCCCGCCCATAAATATCATCAGCGTCTTTCTGATCAGACTCAATATAAGAACCTTTTTTGCCCGAAAAAACGCAATCAGTAGAAATATGTATCAGCTTTGCATGCAATGCATTGGCAATACTTTTCAATCGATGAGGTATATAAGCATTTAGAAAAATCGCATGCTCAGGATTTTTATTGGCTTCAAAAATTAAAACCCCCATACAGTTTACAATGACATCAGGTTTAACCTGGCATATAGCTCTTTCTAAAAGATGCTCATCACGCGCATCAACCAATAAGGTTTCTGAATTTAATTGCCTTGTATGAGCCATGGAAATAACATCATATTCTTCATTCGCCTTTAAACGATAATAGACCTGATGCCCGATCAGACCGGTGGCACCTAACACTAATATTTTTTTCATTACTTGGTTTTATGCCAGACCGTACGATTAATATAGTCAGTATAAGAGAGGATAATCCGCAACACCTTTTTAGAGACATTATCGACATTATAGTCTGCCACCACTTTCATTGGGCGCTGTTTGGCATTATGTTGGGTTGTAACAACATCAATGGCTTCAATAATACGATCTTTATTCAGGCCTGCCATAATCAGCGTACCTTCATCCATACCTTCTGGGCGTTCATGTGCCTGTCGGATAGTGATCGCAGGCAAATTTAACAAGGAGCCCTCTTCTGCAATGGTACCACTGTCAGAAATCACACAAAACGCTTCCATTTGCAACTTGTTATACTCATGAAAACCATATGGTTTAGAGAAACGAATCATATCATTTTTTGCTTCATAACCGATAGATTCAAGTTTCTTTCTGGTTCTAGGGTGGGTTGAAATGATGATAGGCATGTCATAAACCTCACTCATCTTATCAATTGACTCCAACAGATCTGAAAAGTTCTGCTCGGAATCCACATTTTCTTCGCGATGAATGCTCATCAGCATGTATTTCTGAGTTTCCAACCCTTCTTTCTGTAAAATATCGGAAGCCTGAATTTTATCCATATTGGCATTCAATACTTCCAGCATAGAGGAGCCTGTTTTAATAATTGTTTCAGGACGGACACCTTCAGCAATCAAATAATCTCTCGCCTGCTCAGAAAGTGGCATATTGATATCACTCAGGTGATCAACAATTTTACGGTTAATCTCCTCAGGAACGCGCTGATCAAAACTACGATTACCCGCCTCCATGTGAAAAATAGGCACTTTTCTTTTCTTGGCAGGAATCACCGACAAACAGCTATTGGTATCGCCATAAACCAGAATCGCATCTGGTTGCTCTTCTACAATAAGCTTATCTGCTTTGGCAATAATATCCCCGATAGTCTCTGAAACAGTCCCTTTTACTGCCTCAAGAAAAAAGTCGGGGCGACGCACACCCAATTGTTCAAAAAAAATTTCATTCAGCTCATAATCGTAATTCTGGCCTGTATGTACCACTACATGATTCGTATGTTTATCAAGCTCTTTCATCACTTCACTAAGTTTGATGATTTCTGGACGTGTACCCACAATGGTCATGACTTTAAGCATTTTTATTCCCTGTATTTACATTAAATTCTTTTAAATCAGATTGAATTTCACTCAAACCTAACAGCATATCCTCAAGTTCAGCCTGAGTCATTTGATAGGTGTTATGCGAATGATATTCATCAGCTTGGGTTACAATCTCTTCACCCTCTTCAAAATATTTGGAATAGTTCAAATCCCTAGTATCAGCTGGGATACGATAATAATCACCCATATCCTCAGCGTGAACCATCTCTTCTCTAGTCAACAGTGCCTCATACAGTTTTTCTCCATGTCTCGTACCAATTGTTCTGATTTTATGCTCCGGCACCCCCAACATATTCACAAGTGTTCGAGCTAATAGATCAATCGTTGCAGCAGGAGCTTTTTGCACAAAGATATCGCCATTATTGCCATGTTCATAAGAAAACAGAACCAGCTCTACAGCCTGATCAAGGGTCATCATAAAGCGTGTCATGGAAGGATCAGTAATGGTAATATCTTTTCCTTGTCGGATCTGATCAATAAACAATGGAATCACCGAACCACGGGATGCCATCACATTACCATAACGGGTACAGCAAATCACCGTGTTATGATCGCCGAGGTTACGGGACTTCGCCACTGCCACCTTCTCCATCATCGCCTTCGATACCCCCATCGCATTGATTGGGTAGACCGCCTTATCTGTACTGAGTACGATCACTTTTTTCACCTGCGCATTAATCGCACAGTTCAATACATTTTCAGTACCTATAACATTTGTCTGCACTGCTTGCATGGGATAAAATTCACAAGATGGAACCTGCTTCAAAGCCGCAGCATGAAAAACATAATCTACCCCACGCATCGCATCAGTTATCGAGTTCACATCACGAACATCACCAATATAAAATTTGAGCTTTGGATTATTGTACTGCTTACGCATGTCATCCTGTTTTTTTTCATCACGTGAAAAAACACGAATCTCTTCAACATCCGTATCTAAAAAACGGCGCAAAACCGCATTACCAAAAGATCCTGTTCCACCAGTAATCAATAAAGTTTTATGTAGAAACACCTATTTCTCCTTATAAAAAAGCTGAGCGCAGAAACTCATCCGCATTCAGCAACTTAATCTTCACTTTAGCTGATTGATACTGAAAGCTTTGCACTGCATCAGCAATTGATTGAGATGAATTCGCATCAAACTGCGCCGATGGCTCAATCACATCAGTAACAAACAACTCATTACTTGCCAACACTGGTAAGCCTGCATAAACAGCCTCCATCAAAGGCAATCCGAATGACTCAAACAACGAAGGGTAAATTAATGCTGAAGATTGTCGATAAAGCTTTTGAACATCATTAAATGAACACTCTCCAATCATAGATATTCTCACCCCTGTACGATGAATTTCACTCTCGATCCACGCACACAAACTCGCAAACCGATTTGCATCTAGCGTTAAACAAAGGCTGGGGTAAACATCTCTATCAGCCAAAACAATCCATGCTCGAACCAAAGCCTGATGATTCTTATGAGACTCTCCCGAGGCCACATATAGAAAATCATATTGCTGACTACCATCTCTAGTATTTAATTGAGAAATTTGCTGTGAACGATCAACAAACGGACGGACTTCAGCTTCAACTGCCAATGCAGTTTTGATACAACGCTGCATCGACTCGGTCTGAACAATGAACTGTTGCACATAAGAAGAACGTGACCTCAGCCACCACCTCTCAACCTTTAAACGCAACCTCACAGGCAACGGGTGCTGTGATAAGGACACATCATCAATCAAATAACGATTTTGCACAAAAACACGCTGCACACCTTGATGTGCAAATAGTGGTGGTAGATTTCCCATACACAGCACTACTTCATTGTCTTGAATTAATTGAAGCATGCGCCACTCAAAAAACAATCGAGATAATAGTGTCGGACTCACACGATATACTTTCCCAAGCAGATCCATTCCTACAGGCAGCTCCATACGGGCATCTAGAACAAATACTACATCATTAGCATTCTTTAAAGCTTCAAGTAGGGGCAACAAAAGCGCCCGACCACCGCCTTGATGAACATTAGGGGCATACAAAACGCGCATAATTCTTAACCTTGAGATTCAACAGATAACATATAATTCTCATCACGATAGCAGGCATCCAACCAAGCGAAAAATTGTGCCAACATTAAAGATGCCATACACCATACTGGAAAAACCTCATATGCTTGCAGCATGAAACCTAACATAACAAAACCAGACAAAGATGTTAAAGCATAAACCCCTTCTATATTTCGCTGTTGCAAAAAGAACCTTCCCCCAGCGACAGCACAACTTAATAACATGCAGACCCATAACACAAAAACAATAAAATGATCATTTTTCATTGTATAATAACTATTATCATACACCACCTTACTAGAAGATGAGCCGGCAGCTAATAATGAAATTGGACTCAAAGAATCTTTTCCCTCATCAAGGTTAACCTCCTTACCATTAACCATGGCTATATTTATCCATTCCTTTTTCACCCAACGTCTGGATAAAACTCCAGTTTTCTCCCATCGACTTTCATTCCAGGCATACATCTGCTGACAGTTGAAATCTCCCACACCCCGATATTCCATCCCTATAGAGAAATGATCCTCTTTCCACACACATGGCTTCCACCCAAGGTCAGTCCACTCCCCCTCTATCCATACACCATACTCCCATAACAATTCCACATCAGACTGAGTGTGCCATTGCTCATCAGCCATATGCTTAACAACAAACCATCCAGTCTCCCCTAATAGAAAGGAATAATCTTGTGATCCATACCGTCGATCCTGTTCCCAATATCTATACCCCTGCTTATCAGTAAACCACTTACCCGGAACAGCTTTTCTGGCAATCATTTGGGTATCATAATATTCCCCTCCTTCCCAAGAAGCCTCCTTTTCCTGACAAAAAAACTTTCCATGATCTTCCTCGATAAATTGTAACCGCCCATTCTTCCATACACATGGACTCCATAGCAAAGCATCAGTCAGTTCAGCAGCAGCTTGAGCTTTAGCGCTGCGATTTTCCATCATATCCTGCATCATGGTATCTTTTTTGACATCAACACCAACCCGCCCATATATAGACGTTAACAATAGCACATCAGCCTGACCACCAAAGCAAACCTTCAGAAAGCTCTTTGGTAATGATAGATAGCGCTCACTTAAAGGCGAAAAAGAGCTATGAAGCAGCCCCGTAAAACACAAACCACAAAATACAACAACATATAAACCCAAAGCTTTAAATGACTGCCTCCACGTCACACCTGTGCATAGTTTTAACCCACCATAGATCATCAACATAGCTATCAAAAACAACATAGAACTTCTGGATCCTGTTATATAGACCAAGGCTGCACCTACAAAGAAAAGCACAGCACAATAACTCAATGATGCTTTCTCATAATCTTTCAGATAGACCGCAAAGAAAACCAGCCCCGCCCCCCGCAAACCTAAAACATTGGGATTCAACAAGGTACTGCTGGCCCTGAACAAAGGACTACCATCAGGCATCAGCGAATTAGCCCATGAATGACCCAAACTTATTTCATATATACCTACAGCCAGAACTATAAGAGATAGAGATATTAAAACATTCAATTCAATCCGAGACCAAGAAACATCTCTCACTCTCAAACGAAAAGAGAACAAATAGGCTACAAAGAGCGTCATAATTAATGTGATCTCATTTCGAACAAGCAATAAACCAAGCTCTAATTGAGAAAAAAACTGATGCTCCAACGCAAAAGCAGCAATAAGAAGAAAAGTACAGGCAATGAAAACCCTTCCAGCCCTCCCACTAAGATCTAAAACATTTTCTCGATTATTTACAACAAACAACAACACCCACAGCAATAAAAACACTGCTTCAGCGAGTAAAGCATAGATATTACTAACATTGTGAAAATGAGTTAACTGAGTCATATCTCCAACAAGCAGAGAGGGTACGGTATAAGCATAGTGAAATGTTGCATACACAAAGAAAAAAAGAATAAATGGAAAAGGCTTTATATATTTTACACCGAGCAATAGTGCAAAAACAAGAAATATATTTAAAAGCGGAAAACCATTAATGAGATAAGTCACCGGCCAGATCCACCTGTCAGGCTTTCAGCGAGCACATACGATTGCTGCTTAATATATGCTGAACACTCAGCCTTGGCCTGCACAACATCCTCTAACGATTCCAAGGTCACAGCAGGATTTTCCTGAAAAAACAGCCCACGCATGCGAGCAAACGCTTTTCCTGTCAACCAAAACAACTCCTTGCCAAGCGCAACCGGCAGTTGCCAAAGCATCCGCACACCTGTTTTTCCTTGAAAGTGATAACGCAGCGCTATCAATATTTGCTTGCGGTATTGATGATGATAAAACATGCACTTCACAAATAGTCGTGCATAATTCACCTGCAGGTTATTCCACTTAATTTGATCAACCGCCTTTAATAAGGAGTATGACCACACTGTTGGAACACTATAAAATTCAGGGATGCGCTTATCCCACTGTAACTCTTTAAACGCCCCCAAATGAGCATTTTCCTTCAGCTTACCCACATGCTTACCTTCAGCTGTCTGCCCCGAAGTACTGGCACGTGATGCACCGGGTACAATAACAGGGAAATCCACCAAAAAGCATTGATTCGCCTCTGATGAAATCAAACAGGCGCTGTAAACATCGGGACTTACGCCACCAAACAGAGCACCATATTTTTCAATCACCCTTAAAACCAGCACCCTTGAAATCATTCCCAGATATGCCCGGGGCATATTCATCGGCCCATCCCCAAAAGATTGTACAGCCTCAAATATCGCCTTTTGGGCATCATGTTTTTTCACTTTTCCAGAAAATGCTGTTACCCGGAGCGTTCCTGCATATTCATCTCCACGACGTGCATGAGAGAAGTCTGGCCAGTAATACAAGGCAGGAAAAGTGAACTTCACTGCATCTACCTGCTCTTTACTTGCCCACGCCACAACTTGAAGAATATCTTCCGTAACAAAGTCATCATCACCAATAAACACCAGGTATTCACCTGTTGCCTCTGCTAGCCCTGCATTGAAATTATCCACCACACTTATACCAACACCTGGGCGAATATGTTTCACCTGATTTGATTGAGGAAGCATCTGAATTAAACCCGACAGCTCATCGACATCACTCGTATCAGCTACAACCACTTCAACAGATTCACCCAGAGATAGTACGCTTTCTATAGTTTTGATTGCATAACGACTGCGATTATGTGTCGGAATAATCACAGACAAGACCACTCTATCTTTCAACTCGAATCACCTCAAACTTCATCCAGGCTCTGAAACCTGAACATATAACTGTAGCAAAATGATAAAATAGATAAGCTACACACACGCCATCTACTCTTCCCATTGAGGCGCATATTGCCACAACGAAAAGAGTAACTATAGTTAATATGGTGGATAGCTTGGCCTGAAATGAAAAATCCTGCAGCCCGATAAGAATCTGATAAGGAATATACCCGAGCGCTCCAATCACGCTACCCCAGATTAAAATAGAGACATATGCAGAAACTTTTTTTACTAACTCAGCATCATGTAACCACAACATTAATAGTTCATCTCGATAAAACCAGACAAGCATTGAAGGGAAAACAACACAACATACAAGAGCCATCAACAACTTCCACAATAAATGGCAACTTGATTCGTAGTTCTTTTCTACTACCACCTCCGTAACTCGAGGCTGAAAAAATTGTGCAACAGGAGCCGCTAGAATAAGCAAAGGTAACATCGCAAATGACACAGCCAGAAAATAAGCCCCCACTTCCGATGCCGATAAATAATATAGAACCAGAGGCTTATCCAGTTGCATCACTGCTGCGCCAGCAAGCCCCACCATCAACAAGGGCTTGCCTCGTTGAAAAAGTGCAATAATAGCACCTCTTTTTATTTCATACGACCGAATAGATCCCGGCAATAACGTCTTGCATTTCAACCGAGTGATAGCCCAAAAAAACAGACTGATAACTACTTGAGACCATATAAACACACTTAGTGTTGCAGCAATCTCCTGTAATGCCATCACTGTTACAAATGCCCGAACAGTTACTCCAATCATTTGAATGGAGCTGGCTAAAACATATTGCTTCAATGCCACCAGCGCAGATAACGCAACATTCTGCTGCACAAGAGTTAAGAACAGCAACACAATACCAAGCACATCCAAAACATCTAGATACTGTGGATGAACAGCATAATACCAAGCCACTAACAGACACAGCAACGACAGATAGAACAGCATCAACAGGAACTCCGACTGCTTAAATAACAATCGCGCATTAAACTCAGACTGCATTACACGCCTTGCTGCAATGTCCCGCGCCAATAATGTCGCCATGCCTAAATCAAGCATCAGCAATAGCGCCTGAAAAGATAATATAACTGCTAAAATCCCAAAAAGCGTCTCTCCAAGCAACGCCATATACCACGGCAAAAACACAACGCCTACCAGGACAGCACCAGATTTACTGGCAAATAGCATACCTACATCAATAATATGGCGCTTCATTATAGTGAACTAGGTCTTCAGTGCTGCAATAAGCACCCTCACCACGGCATCCAAATCTTCTCGTGACAACCACCAACCGCACGGGATTGCCAATATCTTTTTCTGAAGATCACAGCTATTTGGGATATAGCTGCACTCCTTTTGCTGAAAACAGGAATAAACATGGTTAGCTTGATGTAAAGAAGAAACATGAACCCCGTGCGCCTTCATATAACGCAAAACCATGTCACGATTCTCTACCAATAAAAGCATTGCCCAATATGATGGACTCGTATGCTTATAGGAAGGGATCACTGTAACTCCCTCAACAGACTCTAGGTAGGCAGAAAGACATGCCACATTTGAACGAATCAAATTCAATTTTTCTCCCACCCCACTTAACTGTGCACACCCTACTGCCGCATTCAAATTACTAAGGGAAGATGCCCATCCAGCATGCCTAATATCAGAAGCAGGGTCTATCTCACCATCCGCATTACGAAAGGTAGAAAAGTCTATACCCAATCGGCGAATTTTTCTGATATATTGTGCATCCTCTTCCTTTCGACACACCACAGCAGCCCCTTCAAATGTTTGCAATAATCGCGTTGGATAAAAAGAGAATACCGAAAAATCGCCAAAAGACCCCACTTGCATTCCATTAACTTCAGCAAGCAATGCATTATTGCAATCCTCCAACAACACAATCCCTCGTTTTTTGCAAATTTCCGCAACTTCTCTGATTGGACCTGGATAACCGGCCACATGATAAAAAATAGCCAGCTTCGTTTTTTTGGTAATGGATTTCTCAAACGACTCAATTGACATAAACACAGAATCTTTCTGCACATCCACCCAAACAGGGTGCGCTCCGATCGCAGCAATAGGTGCATGGCTGGCCATACAAGAAAATGATGTTGTTAACACCTCATCACCTCTTCTCACCCCTACCATATGCAAAATCATATAAATTGCACTGGTCATATCTGAAACAGTCACAACATGGTCTGCATCTAACAGGGATGAAAGACCTTGCTCAAATTGAGCAACGTAAGGACCGCCTGCAATCGCTCCAGTTCGCATCACCTCAAGAGTGGCATTTTCAATGGATGCATCATTTACAACCTGGAATAATGGTATGCTCTTCATCAGCGGGCAGTGCAAACATTCGATAACACATCGACAATCTGCTCTCGTTTCTCTTTTGTAAGCCACCAACCACAAGGAATATGAATCATACGTTGATAATATTCATTCAAGTTTGGCAATGGGCCTGCATAACACTCAAAAACAGAATGTAGATGATTGGGCCTATGCAGCTTTGAGGCCATCACTCCGATATCTTTTAGTGCCTGCTCAACCTTGTCTGAATCCTCAGAAAGTACCGTATAAAGCCAATAGCTAGGTTCGGCATCCACATCAAAAACAGGTACAGACAAACCTTGAATATTCGCAATTTCGCGATCAAAAAAACGGCCATTTTCTTTATGCGCATTGATTCGTTGCTGAATCACATCCAGCTGCATCAATCCAATCGTAGCTGTCACATTATTCATATTATATTTATAACCGGCATCAGTAATATTCACCTGCTCTCTCGCTACACCTTTTTCCAGCCCAAACCATCGAAACCTTTTAGCATCTTGAAGCTGAGATGTATCTTTCACAACCAAGAAACCACCATCAACCGTTGTCATATGCTTGATCGCTTGAAACGAGAAAATGGCATAATCACCCAACGCTCCAACTCCTTGGCCGGCATACTTCGCCCCTAAAGCATGAGCACAATCCTCGATCACAGGAATTTGATGCGCTTCTGCCAATGCCATCAGATCATGCATACGTACAGGTATACCAGCATAATGTACTACCACAATAGCCTTCGTTTTAGATGAAATCTTCTCAGCCACTGATTCGACAGAAATATTACCGGAATTGATATCCACATCTGCAAACACCGGAGTACCACCCGCATGTAAAATTGCCAAATTCGTAGGCTCTGCAGTCATACTGGTTGAAATTACATCTCCACCATCACATACGCCAGCCAAGTGCAATGCTGCATGCAACGCCCCTGTACCACTACTAAAAGCCAGACCATTTTTCAGATGAAACATGTTGGAAAAGTCAGTTTCAAAGCGATATACACTTTCACCTTCGCCAATCATACCACTATATAACACCTCTTCTAAAGCCGGCATCAATCTATCTCTATCGGGCATCCCAACTTTTACCAAAGGAATCATATTCTCTCCTTAAACTCGATCAAGCACATCAAAATTAGTTATATGACTGATAAGCTTCAGCTCATATTTAGAATTGAGCACTTTCCACATTTGCAAATTCACCGGCTTCAGACTCACGCCTGCTCCTCTACCCCTTAACAATAGAACAAGCTCATCGTCTTTTTCAGCATTAAGCTGGAAGCTAGTTGGAAGGTAATGCTCTATCATCATCAATACATCAGCCACATTCCCGGACCAGCGCACTACAATATATTCATCGTAACTATTCTGAACCACAAACAGTTCACTTTTATTACAAACCAACAAATGCCCACTCACAGCAAATGTAGGTAGGCCCAACCCATCTGGAAACGGCCTCACTGAAACCACCTCATAATTCAATGCTTGTTCAATTGGATACATGTGCACACAACCAAACATTGTCTCATCATGCACAACAAAGCCACTCTTACGATAGACCGACCATTTACTTGTCCATAATGTCAACGCATCATATTGGCGCTCTTCAGATTCTCTTTCAGCAACACTCAATAACCTTTTAGCATACCCACAACCTCTAAACTCAGGCTCAATACAGACCAAGCCAATAGCGCCTACTGTTAAACTCCCCCCCCCCCTTTGAAGATGACACTCCTTTACAAGCAAGCCACCAATCACCTTCTCATCATCTTTCAGCACAACACACCAAATAGGGGCAACTTCATCTAAAATCCATGGGAAATGATGTTCTACACTCACACCACGATTCTTATTAGAAAAAAAAGTTTTCCAAAACAATCCAACAAACTGTTCTGGTATAGTATTTTCAATTGTCGCCACCACCATCAGAGTCTCTTACTCACAAACCTGAGCATCAATACAGCCTCCACATACGCCTAAACCAAATTCAAGGATGAAATGTACGCGGCGCATAATCAAAGTCATCAGAGGCATCTGCATGTGAAAAAACCATATCAAGCTGCATACGATCAGCCATATCCACCGTTAAATAACGGTATTTTGGCAGCACCCTCATAACCTTAATAAGTAAACTAAACAGGATAGTTGGCACACGAATAAAACGAGGTCTAATATGCTGAGAATCGAACAGACGCTCCACCATTAATCGATAACTAAGAACCTCACCTCCACTCAAATTATAAGCCTTATTATTAACCTTATGTGAATATAAAGCTTGCACACAGGCTATTGCCAGATCCTCAGCATGCACAGGCTGTCTCAACCCCCTCCCTCTCCCTAACAGAGGAAAGAACCTGAACCGACGTATTTTATCAGCAACTAGCGTTAAGCTCTTGTCTCTACCCAAGCAATAAATCAAAGTGGGCCGAAACACTGTCCATAATACATTATGATATTCACAAACTTCAGACAATTTACTTTCGCCATCAATCAACGAGCTGACAATGTTTCGCTCAAATTCTGTATTCGAGTGAACCTTGGTAAACCGACTGGTTGAACTAAATGCAATCACGCGGTTCACATGCACTCTTTTTAACAGTATTGCTAACGCATCTGGCAAAAGCGAGATCAATGTTAAATTAATCCACACATCCACATTTTCATATAAGTTAATCGACTCTGGATCACAAAGATCCCCTTTAATCCAACACACCCCCTCTAGCGCAGGAGGATCCCCTCTACTTAAAGCAAACACCTCATGCCCATCTCTCACCAGCATGGGAAGCAAAAAATGCCCTATCATACTTGTCCCACCAGTTACAAATATCTTCATTTAGCTACAGAAACAAAAAGAAAATTCAATCATTGCCTTGCAATCTTGCGATATAATGAAACTAATGCCAAACAAAAAAAGCGAACATAAACCGAAACAATCACACAGAACATCAGCAGAAAGGGATATTGATGACGAAAAAATTTACGATAAAACCGTATCATACCATTATGCTTATGCCACTCCACACGAATTGGACGCGAATAGCTACACTCTCCCTTGCTATGAAACACTTCCACATCAGGAACAAATAAGATCTTCCAGCCTTTTTGCCTAAAGCGCATGCACCAATCCAAATCCTCACAATGCAAAAAATAACCCTCATCCATCAACCCCACCTCCTCAAGTGCAGTTCGCCGAACCATCATAAACGCACCAGAAATCGCCTCCTTATACACTGGATTTTTTGGCAAAGGTCTTTGATGCATCACCACACTTTCGAATTTTGAATGATTAGGAAAAATACGATCTAATGCCAATAGTCGAACCACTGTTCGCCATGGTGTTGGTACACGCCTACGGCACCCTGCCTGCTCAGAGCCATCGAGATTACGAATCAACCCCCCCCCCATCCCCACTTCAAGGCGTGATTCCATTTCAACAACCATAGCATCAATTGTATCCGGTTGAATAATACAGTCAGGATTGAGAATCAGCAGATAATCACCAGCAGTGATCGGAATCACGCGATTGTTCGCAGCAGAAAAACCAAGGTTTTCATTATTAAGAACAATCTTCAGGCGTTCATCCTGAATAGACTTCTCTAGAAAAGAGATGCTAGCATCTGAACTACCGTTATCTGATACAAACACTTCAACGGGAATAGTAGATGAAAGTGCAGAACGAACACAGCTGGTCAATAATTCACCACCATTAAAGTTAACGATAACGACTGAAACGGACAATTCTGACACTATTCCTCCAAATCACTTTTCTCATCGCTAATTAGTGCGTGAAAAACCAGTAATATTTCACTTTTCATCAATCCCACATAAACTGATCAAAAAAAAGCATCGCAATGCTATATAGGAAATATTGTTTTGACAGCCCCACATCAAAACAGAACTATTGCCTCATGCAGCGATCCTACTTTCATTGTGCGACATCTACCTTGTGATTACTGAACACAGTCAAAAAAGTGCACCATTAGTATCCATCATTATCGCCACCTTTCATGCCGAACAGGTACTGGAAAAATGCATCAGCAGCATTCTAGGGCAATCTCTCGATAATATTGAGTTGATTATTATTGATGGAGGCTCAACCGATGCAACATGTAAAATAATATCAAAATATTCAGACCATATCACCTACTCGATCAGTGAAGCGGATCAGGGGATTTATGATGCGATGAATAAAGGCATTGATCAGGCGCAAGGGAAGTGGATTCTATTCCTTGGTTCTGATGATCAAATCCATGAGAGCAACACATTATCGAATATATTAAAGGAGTCCGATAGCACTCCAGACCTTATCGCTGGCAACATCGTTTATGATACAGGCAACCGTTTTCACCCTAGTTTTAATTGGAAAATGTATTTAAAAAACACACTGCACCACCAAGGCGTATTATATAATCGCAGAGTTTTTTCTGATTTCCGATACAACCCAGAGCACAAAATATCCGGTGATTATGAACTTAACCTAAAACTATTTCTGGCAGGTGCATCACACACTATTATTCCGGAAACTATCTCAACATGTGCAACCATGGGTACATCACACCAAATCAATCCAACAGGATACAAAGAAGAGATCTCAATCCGTCAACGATTATTACATAATCATAAAGTAATTTTAAATTTATTGAACACTTTAACCCACCTAAGGCTATATATAAAAAATATCTTATCTCAAAGATTAAAGTGCTTCTAAAACAGGACAGTTATCTATAGTAGTTGATAGCCCTAGCTCTGCATACGCTTCTGAGCCCTTCAAAATATCGCCGTTCAATTTTAATTACTAATAGCTTGTCATTATTACCACTACCAGATCTAGCCTGCTATGTTATCCAGACATAGGGTAATCTGACTATCCACAAGCAATATGGCGCTGATAAGCTATAAGTTTCAATTACATGTACGAATTTCATTACTGACAGAAATAATTATCCAGTGTACTTATGAGTAACTGCCCTAGAAACTTACATATATGAATGGCTCAATACTGAGGCTAAGTCGATGCAAGCTATAATGTGCCAACACTCCTACGAACGACCCTAAAACAAAAAGGATCAGGCCGGAAATTGCCTTGGCAAAGTATTTAGTTAAATAGTTTTTCATATGCAACTCTCATATTAATCATTATCCAGAGTTAGTATTCTATCTGCAACCTCATCAGCCAACTTCCATCCACCTAATGTATTAAGGTGAAATGGATCAATAAAATCTTCTGCTTCAAAACGTGGTCTAACAACACTATAACCATAACTCTCGAATAATTCAGCCTTAGATTTATATATGTCTTCATATCCTTTTTGCACATCTTCGGCCATGTGGTCAAAGTAGTATGGCGATACTCCAATATACGCAAGAATGATGTTACTACTCACTCTGGTTAAGTAATTATCTTCGATTTGCCTTGCAAGTTTAGACAAATACCTAGAAGAAACCTCTTCCCCCCCGGATGAATCGTCGTAATAGGCACTAAGATTACTGTATTTACTCAACGTAGCCTTGAAGGCTTCGCTATCGACTGGCTGAGTGTAATGCGTTAAAGACTTCAACACTTCAAAGTCCACTTCAAAATCATAGTCGGGCCATATTTTTCGAGGTGTCCACTGCCAAGCGCCAGCATTTTGTGTGTAATAACTGGTAAAGTAATTGTAATCTATATATGTCCATAAATCGTTATAGTAAAACAGCCCGTCCAGCAGCATGCTCAGTTCAATCTTTTCCAAATCATTACGAGCACTTTCACTGAGTTTTTTTCTATTCCCCTGAAACAGCGCCTTCTTTTCAGAGACATAATTCATAAGATCTGTCGAAAGCATATTTTTGTAGTAGGCATCCCAAAAATAGTGTTTTTGACTCATAACACCATCAGGAGGATAATGAACCACACCCTCTGACATATCCGACACAAGAAAAACTTCCTTATATTCAGCTCCCAATATATCCATTGTTGTAGAAGCAAAACCATTCAAAGCACCTGCTGGACCTGCTAAATTATACACACAATATCCATCGCCCAGATTTTCTTTCAATTTTTTACTCCACAAGTATCTAATTGGCTGACCAACCCCATTCATAATCGAACTACCACCAATAAGGACCAGCACATTCTCAGTGTCACACCCTGAACGAATAACCTTGGAAATTTGAGAAGCAGAAAGCAAAAAATGATTATCGATTTGGTAAGGCCCTTGAACTCTTTCAAATGCTCCATAATAACCATCGTGGGCAAGCTTCATTCCAAATATGACACATAATCCAAATCCAAATATAACCCCAAGAAGGAATATTCTGGGAGACCTGAAATGCTCTATTATCACGGAAAACAAGTTATTAAACATGGAAAAGCGCCTTGAACATCGATATTGATTGATCAACAGGGTAGAAAAATAGTAGCCAACCAGCCCAAACAAAAACCATGGTAATTACCCAAGAAACCCCCCAATTGATCGCCCCTAGAAAAGAAGAAAACTTTCTATTTCTTTGTTTAAAGTCTAATACGAATGATTTACCTTTTAAATTCAATATAAATGTCTCAAAGTATTGATGAAAAACCAAGCCAACCCCATGATAAGCCCCCCATAACACATAGTTCCAGGCAGCCCCATGCCACAAACCACAAATCACAAAAACTAATATCAAGTTAAAGCCGTGCCTTAAGGGAGACACACGATTACCGCCCATCTTTATATACAAATAGTCACGGATCCAAGAACTTAGTGAAATATGCCATCGACGCCAGAATTCTTTAATATTCCTTGCCAAATAAGGCCAATTAAAGTTTTCTTGAATTTTAACTCCCATCATCCTTGAAAAACCAATAGCCATGTCACTGTAAGCGCTAAAATCTAAATATATTTTAAAGGCAATAGCTGCAAAGATTAACCATCTGTCTATTAAAGCATACGATGCAAATATTGGTACGGTACCAGCGACGTAAAGAGTAAGCATATCGCTCACAAATTTCTTACAAAAGCCGACAATCACTCTTAAAAAACCAACTTGTGTATCAAGTGATATCAGTTTGGCGTTGGCTACTCCATGTTTCAGGGATGGGATAAAATGTTCAAATCTCTTGATAGGGCCCGCAACCAAGGTTGGGAAGAATGAAGCAAAGATTAAGAACTCTAAGGGACTAGAAATAGGCTTATTCCCATCTTTAACATCAACCAAATAGTGAATAAATTCAAAAACAAAAAAACTAATCGCCAGAGGGGCAACTACAGGAGACCATTCAGATGCAGGAATAGAACTTAAAGCCGGGAACAATTCCGCCAGACTACTAAATATAAATAGAGTATATTTATAAAACACCAAAGATAATGCAACGCAAAAGATGACAAGGTTGATTAGTATTGAATTTTTAATCCTGCCTGCAAAATATGTTAAACAGCCTAAAGTCACTATCAGTAAAATGCCTGCATCCCCGGTAAAATGATGATAAAAGGCAACACTAGCAACTGCGATCAGCAACATCCTCAAGCGTATTTTCACTGCAAAGTAGCCCGCAAGATAGTAAAGGCCCAAGAACCCAAACATAAAGACCAAAAACCAAAACGTAGTGAATATCATAGGTCAACATTCACCCTTCGGATATTGATTTTGTTACAAACGCACTCTTTCATATATAGCATATCCTTATTTTTTGTTAAGACTAAAGTTATTATTCCCGTGAACTTGAAATTGGGAAGAAGCTGACCTGTTTAGACCAATAAGCGAGAATTATTATTTCAAATAATTAGGCTTAATTCACACAGGCTTTAAAGACCAGAATTTTGCTGTGCTAAAGTTAAAAACAACAATTAATGGAATTAATGCTAATTGCACATAAAAAGGATCAAACTTAGTGCTCTCTACGATGCGCTCTAATACGAGCACATTTAACGAGACTGATAACAATCCAGCTAAAATATATTTGATAAGACGTCCCTTGAATTTCAACACTTCTTCAGTCTTAAACACCCACACATAATTTAATGCATAAGTAAGAATCATTCCCAATAAAGATACAATCACAAGGGCAACCAAGTAATTAACATAGATTATCTTAACTAGAATATAAAATAAAATAAGCGTAAAGACAAAGTTTATAGCACCAACAACTGTAAACTTTGAAAATTCAACCTTCAACTTATGCATTATTAATCTCACACATCAATACACCCTTACTTGAACTTCTCGCGAATAACATAGTTAGGCCTTTTGCGAATCTCCTCGTTAATGCGCCAAACATATTCACCAATCACACCAAGCATCACCATAATCAGCCCTCCCACCACTAAAACGGCTATCATAAGAGGAGCCCAACCCTGAAATGGCGTTCCACCGGCAAGCCAACTCACCACAATACTCAAGCTATACAGGATTCCAAATGCAGATGTTATCAATCCTACTAGCGAAATAAATCTAATTGGCAAATAGGATGCATCTAGCACTGCATCAAGAAAGTTTTTCAACTTTTTCCCGAAATTGTACTGAGACTTCCCAATCGTTCTTTCCAAACGAACATATGGAATGCAACTGGTTCGATAACCTGTCCAGAGTAAATCCCCCTGAAAGAACCTATGCCGAACATCAATTGCATTGAATTCATCCATGACTATCCGATCCATCAAAACGAAATCAAAACCTCCAGATGGCATTTGAGGTATTGACAGTCGCATCACTCCATATGCTATTTTAGAGAATATCTTAGCAAGCAATGGATCAGAGCGATCCGTCCGGTGGGCAATTACAATCTCAGAACCCTCTTGCCATTTCTCTATCATTTGCGGAATCAATTCAACTGGATCTTGAAGATCTGCCGAAATATTAATGACAGCATCACCAGTAGCCTCCTTGAAACCAGCCAGCATGGCTGCCATTTGACCAAAGTTTCTAGTAAAAGTGATTGCTTTAATTCTAGGATCTAGCTCCTTGAGGCTAAGTATCTCTTTCAGAGATCCGTCCTTCGAACCATCATCAACAAAAACAATTTCATACTCGTGATTATTTAACTCGTTTGAAAAAACCGACTGGATTTTTTCATGTGTTTTAGAGATAGCACCCTCGTTATGATAAACGGCGATAACAAATGAAACCTTCAAAATTATTCACCTCGCTCGCACATCAGAAAGATACTCGAACACAAATCAGGATACTGCTGGCCCAATTGATAACATCCTTCCAAATACTCCTTCGATATAATATCTGTTTTTAACAACTCATCCCATTGAAAGTTCGCTAAAGCCTTAAAAAATATCCCTGACCGACAAACAACATTCAAACCTGCAGCCTTAGCATCTTTTTCCAGCGTATCCAACGAATAGGTACACCTGTGGCCATGTTCTTTTTCTGCAGGAGTCACAGCAGAGTTATGACTAATAAGCCCCATTTTAACAGCAATTTGTCGCGAAGGAGCATTGGCATTCGGACAAACGAGAAAGAGCCTCCCCCCTTCAGTCAGCCACTCATCATTAATGCGCTTCAGCACTAATACCGGATCATCAATATGCTCAAGAACATGAGTCAAAACAATATTATCATACTTAGTCGGAAGCTCAGCCTCTTCAAAAAGTGAGTTCACAAACTTCACCTTATTGCCAAGCTTCTCTTTGGCTATCTGGATCGCATCACCTGATGCTTCGACACAAGTAACATCATCAAAACATGAAAGAAATCTTTTGGTGAAATCACCCTTAAAGCTACCCAGCTCGAGTAGGTTACCTTTATTAAAAAAAGGCTCGAATGATCTAATCATATATGGATGCATGACATCAAAATCAAAACCATAAGCATACTGATGGTCTTCTGTATCGTTTATCTCTTCGTTATAGTCCCGCTGTTTACTCACTTATGACTCCTTAATGATATCTAGTCGCATGATAATGGAGCTATCATCCACATCAACTGCAACAAAACCTTTTTTCTCATATAGTCGAATTGCTTTCGTATTATTCTGATCTACTTCAAGTTCTAAACGTTGAAACCCCACCGATTCAGCATGCCTAATACAATCTGACATCAATCGCGATGCAACACCCCTTCCCATTGTATCAGCTAACACACTAACACTGGTAATATACGCTGTTCCACATTTCAAATCATTACAATACGTTGCCATCAACCCAACCAGGGCACCCTCCGACCACGCCTCAAACCTCACAGCATTATTATATATTTTCGAGCTATATTCATTTAAGGCGACTCTCAAACTTAAATGCGGAACAAAATTCTCATCACAACTAGCTAAATGTTCAACGATCTCATTTTCAGATGCTTTATTCTGACCATAAATAATGGAACCCCTCATGGCTCCAGAACTGCCAATCCAAAACCAAAACGACCAAATTCGTTGCCATTATAAAGCAGATAAACCTTCCCATCACACTCGAACACATGAGGATAGCATAACATATCGGAATCCCAGTCTCCTGGTGTAACGTCAAGAAGAAGATCATCGTCATCCCTCTTCCAATCCACCAGATCATCCGAATATGCATGACCAATACGGTAGCCTCGTCCAATGTTCTTTCTAAAGTCAAACGATTGCCGATAACAAAAAAACATATGATGGCGCCCATCAATCTCTACTACTGTAGGCAGAGCCTGACTCTCTTCGCTCCCCAGTCGATCTGGAATAATCTGCCTAGATTCTTCCTTCACCCACTCAATACCATCGTTAGAAATAGCATGTCCAATCTTATAAGTACGATCTGGGGGAGCATCAGCAGAGAACTTTTTCCAGCCCGTACCAAAGATATACCACATGTGGAATACATCCCCTATTACCTTGACAAAACCATCTCCAACCAAACAAGGTTCATGCGGCGAAGCAGCCAACACAGGGCCATCTCCAAGGCGCTCGAAAGTCTTTCCCTCATCATGACTAACCGCTAAACCAACAGCCGTATCAACTGATACAGAAACACGACGATTCCAACCACAAGTATAGCCGTAAATCACACCATTATGTCTCAATACATTCATAGGGAAAATACCATGCTCATCAAAACACCCCAGTTTACCTAAAGAAATAACTGGTTGATCAGATACACGCATAATATCACGAAAATTCTTTTTGATATCAACGAAGGCAATGTGACTAAGGTACTTACCATTCTTCTTATCCACCGATCGAGTAGAAAAATAAATGCGAACAAAATCATCAAACATCAATGTTTGAGGTGATTGCGCAAACTCGAGACATTCATTTGGCAATGAATGTTGAGTCGGATCAAATATTTTACCGAGTTTTCTCCACTTCATCATGAATCTCCCTTAGTCCAATTCACCATCGAGCACTGCTAGGCCGAAACCACACCTACCTACCTGATCACCTAAATAGGCCAGATAGATCTTTCCATCAAGCTCAAAAACATGTGGATAACTGATCATCTCAGCATCCCAGCCCTCTTCGGAGATATCGATACCTGCTTTGCTATCATCCCTCACCCAGTCCTTTAAGTTGGTACTTGATGCATAACCAATACGGTAACCATTCGCTTTCCCCCTATAATTGCTACTGTAGCGGTAGCAGAAAAACATATGATATTTACCATTGGCATAAAACACATCTGGACTAGCTTGTGCCTCATCGCCCTCAATACGACTTTCAATCAAATCCTTGTTCATTTTGGACCAATGTAAACCATCATTGGAAGTAGCCATACGTATTTTATAGACAGGTTCAGCCCTTCCCTCAACTATTTTCCATTTACGACCAGCGATATACCACAAATACCAAATATTGTTAAAGCGCCGAATTTTGGGCCCACTTAGAACAAACGGCTCATCAAGAGAGTAAGATAACACAGGGCCATTACCAAGTTTACTAAAAGTCTGGCCTTGATCGAGACTGGTCGCCATGCCAATGGCCACATTAAATGGTACAGATTCACAACGTGTCCATCCAGCATAATAAGCACGCACAGTGTCACCATCCCGGATTACTGAAACCGGATAAGTACCGAACTCATCAAATTCACCAAATCCGCCAAGATTCAAAATCGGCTGATCGCTGACACGTAACACGTTGAATAGGTTATTACGATCAAGGTCAACATAAGCTGAATAACTAACAAACTGTCCCTGCTCATCTACTGGAGGCCGACATGAGAAATAGACTCGCACAAAATCTTCAAATACTAATGTTGCAGGTGCTTGCGCAAATTCCTTTAACCATGGCCTCCCCTGCACCTCTTGGGGAGTAAAAACCTTGCCTAACTTCTTCCATTTAAACACTGCTCAGCTCCTCATAGTTTGTAGCAATACAGACTCTGGCTTTATCCACTGAGTTGAACATCAGCACGTCGATGATCGATAACCATGGCAAAAATTCATTGCCTAACTGCTCATACTCAAACGTTTTGGATTGGAGAAATTTTAAATCAATACCTTTCTCCCGAAAGTCTTCCTTTGAATATAATCCCATTCCGCCAATAGCATTCACATATGTGCCCGCACCAACAGCTTCGCATAAAGCCAATACCTTATCCTGGTTTCTTAAACTATGATCAATGGCGACATCCGAAGATATTCTGATCTCTGTTTTGATATCCAAATATTCACAAACGTTAACAATTGAATGATGCAGAAAATGAAACAGATTCACATCATCATATCTCACAATCCTTTCAATTAGCGGAAACACCTGTTCAAAATAAGGCGCTCGTTGATATGCACCTTTAAATTGGTTAAGTAACTTATCCCGATTAAAGCCTACTGACAGCACCCGCTCATTAACATTCAGATAATCCGAATCTTTTTTTAAAGGAATAGAAAACAGAACATCTTTTCCATTTTGCAGTATACGATTGCGATTTATCCAACCTTTCTTTGTGTATTGTATATTATCGTACACAACAAAAACATCTACGGCATTAATCAACTGAAAATAGCCTATATAAGGGAACAAATACGGCTGCATAATAGCTAACTTCATCTGAGCACCCTTATTATGAGAATTCCATCAAAATACATTTATGAAGCTCCAATCAATTCAGTAATAATTTCTATTTCCTCCATACCCAATGTTGGATAGATAGGTAAACAGAGTATTTTCTGTGCTGCAGAAGTCGCGACTGGAAGATTTTCACGATGAGCCGATGGCAATCCACGATACATAGGAAAATCAGAGATCAGCGGATAAAAATAACGACGTGAATTGATACCATGATCTTTAAGCTTCTGATAAAGAGCATCACGACCGAGAGGGTAATCACTATCCACTAAAATTGGAAAATAGGAGAAGTTAGCAACCTTTTCCCCAGTATCTGGTAAACAACGAATACCTTTCACTCCTTTTAAACGCTCACGATAGGCAACATCAACTTCCTTTCTCCCCAGGATTGCCGTATCAATATACTGCAGTTGTAGCAAGCCCATTGCTGCGTTGACTTCACTCATCTTCCCGTTAATGCCAGGAGCAACTACAGTCAACTCTCCTTCATGGCCAAAGTTTTTCAATCGATCTATACGGGTTTTCGCCTTCGCATCAGGGCTAATAATGGCACCACCCTCAAAGGTATTAAACACCTTAGTCGCATGAAAACTCAGTACCGACAAGTCACCATGCCTCAATATACCTCCACCCTCATCTTGCACTCCAAATGCGTGAGCGGCATCGTAAATAATCTTTAGATTATATATATCGGCGATTTCCTGGATCGCTTCGACATCACAAGGGTGCCCATAACAATGCACGGGCATAATAGCCGTAGTCTCCGGCGTAATAGCAGCCTCAATCTTTGCAGGATCAATATTTAATGAGTTGGGATCAACATCTACAAACACTGGTTTGATACCATTCCACAGCAAAGAATGAGACGTCGCAACAAATGAATAAGGTGTAGTAATAACTTCACCAGTTACGCGAAGAGCCTGCAAAGCAGTCACCAAGGCTATCGTACCATTAGTGAACAAAGAGATATGCTCAACACCTAGATATTCACCCAAAGCCTCTTCTAACTGCTGATGAAAGGGACCACCGTTTGTAAGCACCTTATTATCCCATATCTTCTCCAAATAAGGGACAAACTCGTCCAAAGGAGGCAAATAAGGTTGAGTTACATAGATAGGTTTTTTCATGATCATTCTAACCAAACCCCCTTAAGAAGCATTGAAACAGACCTCCCATCATTATCAGGTAGGCGCTGAAGTGCATCACTTTCTATTTGAACCTTGGCAATCGAGCTATTATTAAACTGATCCGAGGAAAGTGGAACCATAATATCAACCTCACCTTTATCTTGTTTTCCAGTGTATACGATTTCGTCGTTAACCTTAATAGTGAGCAAAGGAGTGAAGGAGACTCCATTAATGTCCGGAATCAAACCCGTTAAATGCAACGACACTTTAGATTCGTTTGGTAGCGACTGAAGCACGACATAGGCCGCATCAGCCATCCAACCATCGTCAAAAACACCAGAATGATCCAGTCCTGGATCTTTCAATGCTACAGGGAAATTCCGAACAGATTGTGGCCTCTTAATTTGCGCCTGTTCGTTAGGATATAGATTAGAAGAACGCTGAGAAAAAGAGACTTCCTTTAGAAGCATTGAAACAGGCCTCCCATCATCATTAGGCAGCCGCTGAAGTGCATCACTTTCAATTTGAATTTTAGCAAACAAAGCACCATCGAACAAATCCGAGTCCAGTGGAACCATAAGATCCAACTCACCTTTACCCTGTTTCCCAGCGTATACGATTCGATCATTAATCTTAATAGTGAACAATGGACTAAAAGGCTCTCCATCGACGTCCAGAATGAGCCCCCTCAAACGCAACGATGTTTTAGAGCTGTTTGATGGAACCTGCAATACCACATAGGCCGCCTCAGATATCCAACCGTCTTCAAAAATACCTGAATACTCCAAGCCAGGGTCTTTTAATGCAGCAGGAATACTTCGAACAAAATCTGGCCTCTTAATTTGAGCATATTCTTCAGGAGCCAAATACGAAATCCCCCTAGAGAATCCAACAACCTTACGGGAATCCATTTTGACATAATTACCAAACAATGTCATCACACCTGTCTTTTCACGATCAAAGCTCATCGCCTTTCGTCCAAAATCAATCCCCATGAAGGTTGAAGAACCTATTTCTCTAGGATTAATTCGATCACTGATCAATCTAGCTGAGCCACGCCCAACAGGTTGCAATACTGTATCCCTATCTCCTACCACTTTAACAGGAGGCAACAGATACCCCTCCTGATTTACATTTGAAACACTCAAGGAGATTTGCATCCTGGACCCTTCTTTTGGCCCAAGCACTTCATAAACATGATATTGTCCTATCGCTGAAAAGGTACCACCTGAAAATAGAGGATCGCGCTCTAGCTGGTAGATAGGTGGATCCATTACCTTGTTGTCAACACCTCTAGTGCGGGTCATCAATATAAGATGATTAGAAAAATCACTAATAGGATGAACCAGTAAAGACAACCCTTCTGAAGCAGTATCTCTATTAACAATACTAAATTCATTTGAAGTAGTCAGCAAATACTCATTAGAGTGTATTTTTGATCTAAAACCAACCACAAAACCATCACCTTCATCAAGAAAGACAAACTCCTGCGGCTCCCCACCCGAATTCATTAATGGCAAAGAGCGATTAATACTATCAAAATGAACCCCCTTAAAGTAATAGGTCTCCAAGGAAAACAATTCAAACGATGGCGTGTCCGAGAAAATTTTCACATTAGTCAAATGACTGAATTTATCTCGAATACTCCTTAACTGTCTACCAAGTTCAGCGGTTGACGCATACGGAACAGGTGATGAACCAATATCTCCAGAGACGCGTGATATATTATATTGCTGCGCAGGAATTAAGGTCAGACCAATAAAAGTAAATCCAAGATGGCGAAGAGTATTTTTCGTAACAAACAGGACTAATATTCCAACAAAAGCCGACACCAAGAACGGCTGGATAAACATAGCAATTTTTAATAACCCATATGCATTCCCGCCAATCCACAAGACTACTCCAACCAGCAACATGACAATCGTCATTTGTGCAGACGCTAGATATCTAACCCTAGATGTAAAAAGAAGGCCCGTAAAAAGCAATGTCGCCAACAACCCCAATACAATGACTACTGAATTTTCGGGGCCACTATATGGCATCCACCCTAAAAGCGTGGCACCATTACTAGGAACAAAGAAGTATGGAAAGGTGGATGTACCATCGACGTGCATGTTCATCCCACTATTTTCAAACGACATTTTTGCCGCAACCAATATGCGCTCTACCGTGCTTAAAATATAATTATTCAATAAAACAAACACCCCGCACAACATAATCACCAAGGTACGAAAATAAGAAAATCTTGCTGATGAAGAACGCCATTCTTTCCATCTCATTGCCTCATAAAGAAACACATACAGAACAAAAAAAGGAATGATTTCAAAATAAGAGACCGCCAAACAGCTAAATGCAAGAATGCTATAAATACCCCACGGAAGGAATCTCTTAGCATTCATAACCTTCACGTACGAAACACAAAGACTTGTTAGCATTGTCAGTCCGATTGCTTGCGCCAATTGCTGAAAAGTCACTTCAAGGGTGAGCATAGGGGAAAGCACAACTAAGACTAAAGTCCAAAGAGCAAAAGACCATTTTCGGGTCCCTAGTAAAGTTAATGCTGCAGCGCTAGAGGCAACACAAAAATGAATTGCAATAAGAAGTGGCATATATTCTTGATGAGCCGTCAAGCCAGTAAAACCCGTAAGATATGCAAGCAGCAATTCTGAGCCTGTACGATATGACATCTCATTATGAAATGCCCATGTCATTAGCGAATGATCTTTAAGATCTACAAGATTTCCGGATATTGGTAATTCTGAGTAAGCATAATCAAGTAACCGAGTAGATGAAACACTATAGTAACTCATATCTCCATTCACAAAAGCCAACCATTCAAATCCGAATTGCCATAGTGGCTCAGCAAGAGAAAGGATTGGAACTAATATAAAAAGACAATAAAGAATAAATGACCGGCGCCTTAAGATCATTCGCTGCTGATGAAGAAAATATAAGGATGCCAATAACATCAAAGCAAACAATTCGAGAGCAAATGTTTTAATCGGCAAACCAGCCCTACTTAAGGTAAATAATACAAGCACATTAAGTGCAACACCTAAAGTCGGGGCAAGTAAAAGGCGCGAATAAAAGCTCGCACGAAATCGCAAACACGAAAAAACAGCTAAGCCTGTAACTATCCAGATAAAAACCAATGCGCAGGTAAAAACAATAGCCATAAATTTAACATACCCCTTTCTAATAGATCAACTTAAAGCAACACCAAATCAGAACCTCTTACAAAAGCACACAGAGCACACTGAATAACGCTAATTAATAGCATAAAAACTCATTTCTGGTAAGAAAAAACACCTAGGACAAAAAACAGAATTGCGCATCGCTAGCAAATTACTTGCAAGATTGCATTATCAGCAAAGCAACTGAAAATTCAAGAGTGCCCCTAAAAAAACAAGTAGACTTCATAAAACACAATAATATTATCAGACAAACAAATCATGGGCTTAAATCCCCCCCCCCCCCCCCAAAAAAAAAGCGCTCTATAATAAGAAAATGAAGAGGGGGAGCAGATTAACTCAAAATGATTTACTCTCGAACAAGTCTCCCATCCTCAAAATCAGCTTTATTCAATACCACCCCATTCGAATCCCATGTAATACTCGAACCATCAAGCATCCCAGCCTTATATTCTGCCCGGGATCTGTTTTTACCAGACTCGAAATAAGAAACAGCCACCCCATCCAGAACTCCAAGCTTATAGTGAGCCTCACTTTTCTTGTTTCCATTCTTGAAATATGTCACGGACTTACCATCGGCTACACTATTTATCAATGAAGCTTGAATATGCAACTCCCCTGTCGAATAAAATGTTCGGGATTCATTTTCTTGAGCACAGCTTCCCATAAACAAAATAACAGTACTAAGTGCAATCAATCGATAAATATAAAACCGACCATTCATATTAAGCTCCCATTCTTTTTCGAACAACAAAGTTCAAATGTGCAAATATATGTTTTATAAGATAGAGATAGAGTGATCTATGAATCTCACTACGCGCCGGCACTCTACCTAAAACACGTTTACGTAAAAGGTTCATCTCCTCGACACCAATATCATGAATGACTGCTGATGACTTCTGCTCAGGGTGTACACGAAACCCTCCCAAGAACCTTGGTAGGCGAGTGAATCTTGCCCCTGCATCACGGAAACGTAAAATCAGATCCCAATCCATTGCAAAACGGAACTCTTCATCAATCTTTCCTCCAGCCTTCTCCCAGATAGAGCGCCGCCAAAACATCGTCTCCTGAGGCACATAGTCCGCCCACGACAACACCTCATGATCATGCTTAGGCATAATCCATTTGCCAATCTCCATATCGTTATCATCGATCAATAATCGATGGCCATAAATCACATCAACGTCTGGGTTTTTAGAAAAATATTCAGCAACATATGCAAGCGAACCGGGTAGAAGAAGATCATCAGAATTCAACCATGCCATGATTTCACCAGACGTTTGAACCATACCCCGGTTAATCGCCTGAGATTGGCCACTATCCTGCTCCGACTTCCAGCCACTCAACCTGTGTTCATATTTTTTAATAACGTCTACTGTCTCATCTTGCGAACCACCATCCTGAATAAAGTATTCTAGATTTGGATAGTCCTGATCCAATACACTTTTAATGGTGCGTTCAATAAAGTTACCCTGTGCAAATGCAGGGGTGACAATCGAAATGCTCGGCCAATCAGCCAGTGATATCTTCCTCGAATAACTCATCGGCAACTGGACAGCCTTGGGCGGATGTTGATTCAGTTGACCTAGCTTTGGCCTCATCAAACCAATGATTCGCTTTACAAGTCTAACATTCTTAATTCTCGTAAAAACATCCCCTTGTAAAAAAGTATCCAGAGCACGCTTTTGATCCTCAATTACAATCAATCGCGCGTTACACTCTTTAAGCAGCAGCTCCATACTCTCCTCTAATTCTATCTGTTTTGAACCTTGAACTTTAAGGTGCTCTAATACTTCACTTGAAAAAACTTGAGGATTAGACTCCTTCTCCCTTAATTGCTCCTGAAGGCTCTCCATTCGCTCATCCTTCTCATTCAGCTGCTCTCCTAAGCCAGCGAACTGTTGACGTAAGTTTTCATAATCCCGATTGGTATGAAGAACATCTAACCAGTCCACTCCATATTCTTTTCCATACTCAGATACGGCAGCACATGCAGACTTGGGATAGAAAATAATATTGTCATTTAAAACCATAATTAAGTGAGAGGAACTCAAATCTCGCAGTTGAATAATAATTTCATCCAATGTTGGCCAATGCGAAGTTTCATGAGGAGTTAATGGCGGAGCAAGAAAAAGACGTGCATCATCAATAATGATAACACTTGATTCGTTTAACGCCCCCACAGCTCCTAGTTCTGCCAACAGAGGGCACTGAGAAAGCTCAGAGGCTGTATTTTCAGCAACACACCAATGTGCATCCAGAAAGTATAATGTCGCCGTATCTTGCAAATCACCAGCGACCCTTTTCAATTCTTGCGATGAATCACCATGCAAAACATTAATGTGATCATCGCCTTCGAACTTAGAAACCGCCTCGGCATAATACTCTGGTGAAAGCTCTATAGTATAAATGCTTTCGAATTTATCTTTCAGTGCATCAACAGTCTCACCACGAAAGGTTCCAGTCTCAACAAAAGCCTCTAACCCAAGGCTACTTTTCAACACATCTGCTAGATTCACATCCAAAGAAAAATTCACTGCTCCCACTAGTACTATCTCCTAACCTTTTTTAATTCACTATCCAAATAATTAATCAAATCCAATCTCTCTTCAGCAGCATCCTGAAATACAGCCACCTTCTTCGTTAATATTTCTAACTCAGATTCAATCGGATTATTATCACCCCATATAAACAATTCATTACTAAAGAATTCAGATAAATATCTCTTTTTTCTGCGCTCTAAAAACTTCATTCGATCAGTCTTAATAAGCTTGGAGTTATTAACCTTAAGTGAGACCAAATAAGAGCCTATCGCCAAATAATCTACCTCCATGAACAAAGCAGATTCAATCGCATCAAGAGGCGTTTCAACTATCGTTTCTCCATTCACATTAAACGATGTATTTACCAAAACAGGAATTCCTGAAAGCTTTTCAAATTCAGAGATTATTTTATAAAAGTCTTCATTATTATTTTTAGAAACGGTTTGCAATCTTGCACTGTTATCATCGTGTATGACTGCTGGTATTTTCAACTTTGAACTTTTCTTTCCATTACAAATTAAAAGCATATAGGGGGTTTTGCAATCTATATCAAAGTATTCATTCGCTTTTTCTTCCAAACAAGCAGGAGCAAATGGTCTAAACGGCTCTCTATGTTTAATTTTGGTATTAATTATATCTTTCATATTGGGAATAGATGGATTAGCAAGAATACTTCTATGTCCTAAAGCTCTAGGGCCAAATTCAGCCCTACCAAAAAACCTTGTTACAATTGAACCTTCATGAAGCAGCCTTGCAACTTCAGAGTGAATAGAATCCGGTTTTTTGTACTCGATCCCTAAACTATCTAATGCTCCTAAGATTTCATCATCGCCGTACTCAACGCCTAAATATACATTTTTTAATTCAGAAGAGGTATTGGCATCATTTAAAATATTATACTTAGTATATAAAGCCGCACCTAGAGCGGTGCCATCATCTCCTGATGCTGGTTGGATGAAAATATTTTTAAAACCACCTTTCTTTAATATTTCCATATTCATAAGGCCATTTAATGCCACGCCACCAGATAAACAGATATTCTCAACCGAGGGATACTCAGTTTTTAAATACTTCGCAAGTTTAACACCTATCTCTTCAATAAAGTGCTGAAATGAAACAGCAATATCATAATGTATTTGCTCTAATGGATCTTTGGGTGACCTTCTTTTACCAAACACATCATAAAACCCTTCAGTAAATACTGGTTGATTATGTCCACGGCATCCTTCAACTAGTTTTAGCGCAAGATACTTATCAAAGTTAAGATGAAACTCGCCTTTTTCATTCACATCGCCCATTGTTCTAAATATATCAACATATTTTGGAACTCCATAAGCTGACATGCCCATCACTTTAAACTCATCAGTAAAGCCTGGGTATTTTGGATGACCATCAAAGCCCAAATACCAGGTCAAATGCATATATAATGACCCCAAACTATTAGGGTATTGAGTCCTTGATATAACAGAAATATGATTGTCTTTAATTTCATTTAGAGTAACGGTCTCAGTTTCACCTTGGCCATCTACTGTTATCGCAACGGACTCCTTAAAACCGGAACAATAGTAGGAGCTTGCTACATGACATAGGTGATGAGGAACACTAGAAACTGTCGCATCTTTAAACTTACTCTTCAAATAATGTTCTAAATTAGAGTACCTTAAAATAAAGTTCCCATAGTTAATAATTTTATCAGCAATATCCTTGACTGTATTTTCGCTAACTTCTTCTCTCTGCAACTCAGAAATAATATAATTTAAAGGATAATGATCATCATGAAATAGTTGTATTGAATCGATCGAGGCTATAATAACATCTAAAATCTTATTACTTTTATCACTACCCAAAGAATGATTCAAAATCAATTTGATTGAACTTAAAAACAACTCTTTTTCAATGTTCAATGCTACATACTTTATAACACCTAATTTTTTTTCGTTTATCTCCTCTTCTATGACCTTTATACAAGCCGTTGGAAAACCACCATCATGTTTTATATTTGAAAACCTTTCTTCGGTTAATGCGTATAATATTTCACCGGACTTTACATCAAGCAAAACAGCAGATGAATCGTGCCCACAAATTGAGAGGCCTAAAATCAGTTCATTATTCATCTTTTCTCCTTACATTTATTCATATTTAAGTCATAAATAGTGAACGTATTAGGACAAAAATAAGTATCCTCATGATGCCATACTCGATCCGGCAAATCGCGTTCCCCAACAATGCGTGCAGGAACCCCTACAACAATGCAATTATCAGGAACATTTTTCACAACAACAGCACCAGCACCAACAACCACATTATCTCCAATAGTTATAGGTCCAACCACACGTGCTCCATTTCCAATCCAACACCCTCGCCCTATGGACAAAGGCCCTGAAAATGGTTCAAATGAGTTTTTATCATGCCCCCCATTCACAAGAGTAACCCCTTCCGCAAGCATTGAAAACCTTCCTATTGTTATAGAATTGAAATTTAATAACGAAACTCTGGAACCAAGCGAACAATAATCTTCTATGCAAATATTTTCGCTATCACAGCCTACAGAAAACACAAAGTCCTGTCCTATTGCCACCCTTTTCCCAATCCTAATCCCCGTCTTTCTTAGCCACCAGTTCTTACGCTCCCACTTTGAATAATTATGATAAGAAGGTGTAAAAGTATTTGCGATCCATTTAACTACTTTATGGTAAAATAATTTATTCTCTAGTGACATCAGCAACCTTTTTCTTCAGACAACGAAATAAATGAAGCTTTGCCAGAAATCCCAACCATACCGTAAAACCTAGGCGTATTATTTTCATAATCCCATACAACTTGGATAGGACCAAGCCATGGAGTTTCATGAAAAGACACCCCAGAATTAGACTGGTTTATTGCAGAGCCTAAGTTAA
Organism: Mariprofundus sp.; assembly: GCA_021772775.1. Lineage (GTDB taxonomy): Bacteria > Pseudomonadota > Zetaproteobacteria > Mariprofundales > Mariprofundaceae > Mariprofundus. The sequence continues at coordinate 65,962 of JAJFLH010000032.1, forward strand.
CATTAAATCCATACTGCCCGCCTTCAAGCATCATTTCCATCCGCAATTCAAATACCGAAACATCTCCATTTTGAATGACTGGAGGCTGGATATCCAGCGTGTATGAACCCATCGCAGTTACTATTTGATCATGTTTGTTTTTCAAAACGACATTGATATCCACTCGATCATCAACAAAGGACTGGTACATTACTCTAATCACAATTTCTGATCCCATTTCAACTGCAGTCACAGCTTCGCCGCTAGTATCATAGACACCAACAGCCAAAATAGTAGCTTTTGGGTTCATTTGCTTGCTTGGATTCGGGTTACGCCAGAGTGCCCCTTCCAACAAAGCTGACGAATCGAAATTATTAGTGTTTTTTGCATTAGATCCTTTGCTCACAGTAGCGGCAGATGAAATGTTTTCAGAGCCCTCAGACAGATAATACCTTATAGCCACAAGATTACCTCCCCAGAAAACCTGCTCACCATTCTTTAGATATAAACCATTCTGGCATAAATCACGAACTACTCCTGTGTCATGAGAGACAAAGAGCAATGTTGTCCCTGTAGCCTGCAGTTCCTTAATTTTTGCAAAGCATTTCTGCTGGAAGAAAAAGTCGCCTACACTTAGCGCTTCATCCACAATCAGAATATCAGGCTGAACTGATATTTGTACAGCAAATGCCAAGCGCACCATCATACCACTTGAATAGGTTTTTACCGGTTGCTCTATAAAATCAGCAATTTCGGAGAAAGTGACAATTTCATCATACTTATCATCAATCTCTTTTTTACTCAGACCAAGAATTGATGCATTCATATACACATTTTCTCTGCCTGAAAACTCGGGATTAAAACCCGAGCCCAGCTCTAGAAGAGCTCCAACTCTCCCATTCACTTCCACAGTTCCAGATGATGGAGCCAGTGTTCCGCAGATAATTTGTAATAGGGTTGATTTACCAGAGCCATTACGGCCAATAATGCCAACAGATTCACCTTTTTTCACTTCAAAGGATATATCATGCAAAGCACTGAATTCACGATAGAACTGCTTGCGACCACACCATAGACTCTGTTTGAGCCTGTCCTGAGGGCGGTCATAAATCTGATACGTTTTTGCGATGTTTTTAACTCGAATGGCAATATCAGACATAGAGTTGAACCACGAATACCCCAGGGCACCTTCTCTTGCGTAAGCGCAATTCACCTTGTACAGACGAATGCACACGAATGCACACGAATGAATAATATTTAATTACACTTACCTGAGAGATAGGGGCTATGACCTTCTTCATTCATACCTCCGATCTAAAACAACACGTTTCCACTCTAATTTCCCATGTTTGAAATTAATGATTAGACCCAGCTGTAAACCTGTTATTTTTAAATAATTGAGCATTTGCCCTATTTCATGATCCGTGATTTTCTCTATTGTCTTGGTATCAACAATAATTTTTTCAAAGCAGATCAAGTCAGGGATATATTCACCGACTTTGACTGCTTTATAATTCACATCAAATCGTGGCTGCTGTATAACAGGTACAGCCTGCAATCCAAACTCTACTACCAGAGCGTTTTCATAGGGCTTTTCAAGTAAGCCATGCCCTAGAACATTCAGAACTTCCATTGCACAACCTACTATCTCATGAGCTTCAGCCTTTAATGATAATTCGTGTCTATTCGTGTCCATTCGAGGTTCCAATTTATCAGAGCACATCGGCAAAACCTCGTCGTGTTTTCTGGAACCAGGCAAAACCCAGCCACATAACCGCAGTAGCAATCAGATAATAGATACATAGCCCCTGCCAATCAGGAAGGTTCCCCCATAAAAGTACACTACGAGCCTGTTCAATAATAAAGGTAAGTGGATTCATATAAAAGAAGACCATATATGATTCAGGGAAAGCCGATGCCGGATAAAATATCGGGCTCATAAAAAGCATCGCCATCACAACAATAGCCACGCCCTGCTTAATATCTCTAAGGTATACCCCTAAAGCAGCCAACAACCATGTAAAACCCAACGTCAGCATCACTAACGGCATCAGAATAAGAGGGAGAAGAATGATCATCCAGTGCACTGAAGCACTATTGATAATCAGCAAAAAGGCCAGCAATACTATAAAGCTGACAGCTGCGTGAAACAGGCTTACGACCATGCTCACCCACGGCAAAATATCCAAGGGAAAGACCACTTTTTTAACATAATTCACGTTCTCGAGAATTAATGATGGTGCTCTGCCTACGCATTCAGAAAACAGTGTATAAATAATCAAGCCGGAAAACAGTATGGCTGCAAAATCAAGATTGGTGACATGAACACCCCAACGGGCCTTGAAAATAACGCTGAAAACAAATGCATAAACAGCCAGCATCAATAACGGATTAAAAAATGACCACAACAGCCCCATCACAGAACCCTGGTAACGCCCTATAATCTCACGTTTACTCATTTGTAAAATAAGAGAACGATTTACGATCAAACTTGTCACCATCGCTTTGGGTGAAACAGAAAAGAGTTGCATCAGTTATTTAAAGACCTGCTCCCGATTGTGAAAGCAGAGGAGTAGCTGCTGTGCTATTCTCAGCCTGATAACTTCTATATGCATCACGAATTCCATCAGCAAGAGGGGTCTTCGCCTTCCAGCCTAGAGCATTTAACTGACTCACATCCATCAACTTCCTGGGCGTACCATCCGGCTTGGAAGAGTCCCACACAACCTCACCTTTAAAACCGACAATCTGCTGTGCTAACTCAGCAACATCACGAATAGTAATATCCGAGCCAACTCCGACATTGTAAAGCCGAGAATCATTGGTTGATGAAGTATCATTCATCATTAGAAACAGGCATGCATCAGCCATATCATCAACGTGCAAAAATTCACGATATGGTGAACCGGAGCCCCAGAGATTCACCTTGGGGGAGTCACTCATAACCTGAAAATGATCACTACCACCCCTCACTAGCCCGAGACCGGAAAGAATATCATCCGGAATTCTTCCATAACGCTGTTCATCTGCAATGATCGCATCAATATCCCCAGCCGTTGCCAATTTAGCCAGATGAAACTTACGAATCAGCGCGGGCAACACATGAGATTTTTCAAGATCAAAATTGTCATTCGGCCCATAAAGATTGGTCGGCATTGCTGAAATCGCATCAAATCCATACTGCTTATGATAAGCCTGACACATCTTAACACCGGCAATCTTGGCGATAGCATACCACTCATTAGTTGGCTCCAACTCACCTGTAAGCAAGCAAGATTCAGTCATCGGCTGTGGAGCTAATTTTGGATAAATACAGGATGAACCGAGGAACAATAATCGTTTCACTCCGTTACGATATGCTGAATCAATGATATTCGTCTGAATTTGCAAATTATCACAAATAAAATCAGCAGGATAGCTATCGTTCGCAAGTATTCCACCAACTTTAGCCGCTGCTAAAATAACATAGTCCGGTTTTTCCCTGACAAACAACCCTTCGACAGCAGCCTGATTACGCAGATCAAGCTCAGATGATGTTTTCAACAGCAGATTATCAAATCCTTTTGCCTGCAATGCCCGCACGATAGCCGAACCAACCAATCCTCGGTGCCCAGCCACATATATCTTTGAATTAATTTCCATATCTAAACTCAACCTTCAACTGCCATAGGCACATCATACCCATGCTCTCTCAATAATGAATGACGCTTGGCAACCTTCAGATCTTCAGCAACCATCTCGGCACACATTTCCTGCACTGAAACCTCTGGGGTCCAGCCTAGTTTTTCTTTCGCTTTACTTGGGTCACCCAACAGGGTCTCAACTTCGGCAGGTCGGAAATAGTGTGGATCAATTCTGACCACGATATCACCTACCTTTAGTAGTGGCGCATGATCCCCTTCAATAGATTCAACCACACCGATCTCAT
>JAJFLH010000033.1 GCA_021772775.1 Mariprofundus sp.
TCTGATACCGTTGCTCTTGGGTAAGCTGCGTGTAGTTCATTCTTTGTCCTTTGATAAGTCGTGTTTGAAAAGCGCAAGGCTGCTACCGCAGCTTGCTCCTTCAAACCCTTATCAAAGTTGCACTTACAAGTTGAATCCGCGCAACATTTAGAGATTCAGTGTAAAACAATCTTATTGATTGCATTTATATCAACACCCACCGTTGCAAGCTTCTGCATCATTAATTATCTGTCAGGACATGAATGGCTGGCTCTGGTAGAGCTTATGTCTGTATTGATGCTACTACCATGTTTCAGGCTCATACATCACCCCGAATCACTTTCCTGGGTACGCAATATCATGATGTTTAATGCTTTCATGGTATATACATGCGTATTTATTGATGGCGGTATCGCAGGCAGCGGCATCATATGGTCGCTCGTCGTACCCTTTTTCGCGTTTCTGCTCATGGGACTACCAGTGGCCTGGTACTGGGTTGGATTGTATGCTGCAATCAACGGTCTCCTAATAGCCCTACACTTCAAGGGGCACATAAACCTTCCATATGATGATAGCAGCCTGACTTATTTCCCAGCAGCATTTATATTTTTCTCATTGATTGCGGCTGTTTTTGAGGTGCAACTAGAGCGGCTTCACCGTAGCCATGAAGGGACAATCAATGAACTGGAGGCATTACGAGGAAATCTGGAATTACATGTTGAAAGCAAGACCAAAGAGCTTACGGAAACCAATAAGAAATTACACATGGAGATCGAACATCATAAAAACACATCCTCTGAACTTGAGGTGAATAAAGAGCTATTTTTTCGTGCACAGAAGATGGAGTCACTCGGCACTCTGGTTGGCGGCATTGCCCATGACTTCAACAATATGCTTGCAGGCATTACCTGCAATCTCTATTTGGCAAAAAAGAAATCCATGGAAAATAGTGATGTTGTAGAAAAAATAGCCAGTGCTGAAGAGCTTGCTGGACATGCATCGGAAATGATTAAACAGCTACTTATATTCGCCAGGCAGGACGCTGCTGAAATGTCGGTTTTTTCTCTCTCAAAGACCACTAAAGAAGCGTTTAAACTCGCTGGCATTGCAGTTCCCAAACATATCAAATGCGAATGCAACATTGCAGATGATGAGCTAGTTATTCGGGGTAACAAAACACAAGTTCAACAACTTGTGATGAACCTGATAAACAACGCCAGAGATGCCGTTCTTGAGATGCGGAACCCAGCTGTCAGCTGCAATGTTTCGATGTTTAACAGGGATGATGATTTCCATCAAAGACACGCGGATATTTCAGGCGAACTGTTTGCCAAACTATCCATGGTTGATAATGGCTGCGGCATTCCAGAGAGTAAACTAGAGAATATCTTTGAACCGTTCTTTACAACCAAAGAGGCCGGAAAAGGTACTGGCCTTGGTTTATCCATGGCATATGGTTCAGTGAAGTCACATGGTGGTGTTATTGAAGTTGAAAGCCAACTCGGCAAAGGAACTGCATTTCACGTCTATTTTCCAATCATCAATATGGAAGCAGCCGCCCTGATCAACTGATCTGTGAAATAAACATCGAAACTTTACAAAATGAGACCACTATACTGCTAAAAACACCTTTTAAGACCATAGATCTGAGGAAAGCCGTGGTAAAATGATCAATAGAAACAATTACGTCCAACAGACAGAACGTCACGGATAACAATCACTACTCATCTCAAATAATCACTGACTCCAATAATCCCCAGCAACTAGAATAATATTCCTTACTTAGCTCGCTCAACGCAACATCGAGTCATCAGATTACAATCAAGCTGTATGAGTTTTGTCTTATCCCCTTTGAGATGACTCAAACAGAGGAAACTCTACATCCACCAGGTGACCATTCTTTTTGGATTCAACATTTGCTGCCGCAATATCTTCCAGAGATGTTTCAGCATACGGCTTGCAACGTTTGCGCTGACGACACTGACACGATACACATGCCGCCAAATCATTCTTAAAGCCGCGACCAACACCCTTACGAGTACACCAAATCAGATTCATCGCGGCAGCTTAACGATTTCACTACATCTCCACCACAGACCTCATCCCTTCATACTTCGTCGATTCCTATTTTCGCTATAGAGCACTAGCTTTCATAACATGGTCACACATCAATCGCTTAACAGAATTAGACTCTTTTATGCCGCATATTTTGCAGCGATGGGGCTAATCCTACCTTTCTTCCCGCTCTATCTGGATGATCGCGGCTTTGATGCTGCCATGATCGGCCTGATGACAGGTTTGATCGCACTGGCCAAAGTCATCGCACCACCATGGATCGGGCACATCCTGGATGGTCGATCTGAAGCAGCAACGCATCGATTCATCATCATCGCTTCATGCCTAGCTGCTCTAAGCGCATTCCTATTCGACCTTTCAGATCATATTGTTCTATTTGCCATAATTGTACTGCTATTTGGCATTTTTTGGGCAACGATATTACCCCTCACCGATGGCCTATCGATTACGGTGTCCGAATCAGATGCTGCCGATTATGGTCGCCTGCGGGTCTGGGGCTCCATTGGTTTCGTACTCACTTCATTAGCAGGGGGAATATGGCTGGTTGGTGATCAAATCCATAACTTTCCAATTGTACTGGGCGCATTGATGTTAATACTGGTTTTTGCTGCCGTTGGTTTCCCAAGATTCAAACCTGTAGCTACACCTGATGCAGAAGTAAGAAGCTTTTCAAAGGCATTTTATATCCTGTTGACTATCGCCTTTATCATGCAAATGTCTCATGGCGCATATTACGGTTTCTTCAGCCTTTATCTGGCTGAAGCCGGTTATTCCGGTGGCCAGATTGGTCTCTATTGGGTGATTGGTGTCGGGGCCGAAATTATCCTCATGTGGCGCTGGTCCAAACACCTGCAACATGCAGAGCCTGCACTTGTATTCAGTATTTGCCTTGGTCTTGCTTGCCTACGCTGGGTAGGTATTGGCATCACCACCGCCCCCTTCCTACTCTTCCTGCTTCAACTCCTGCATGCAGCCAGCTTTGCAGCATTCCATGTAACTGCTATCGCCTGGGTCAAACGGCTATCCCCTGATTCACGCCATGCTGCAGCCCAAGGTCTATTTTCTGCTGCCGGTTTCGGCCTGGGCAGCACTATCGGCATCATGGGCTGTGGCCTGATTGCCAATGCCTATGGCTATACTACGGCTTTTTATCTCTGCTCCATCATTGCATTGGCTGGCATACCGCTCGCTCTTCTGTTGCGAAAACTGATCCACGCAAGTTGACACCAAAACCATTTATTTTGGCCACAGATAAAATCATTATCCTTCATACAATGTGATAATTCAGCACGCTTTATAAATCAGTCACAATTAAACAACCTGTGCCTAGAACATATAACCTGGAGTTAAAGCACACCTAAAGCCGCGTTCATCTGTGATTTCAATGATGGCAAACAATTCTGTTACTTAGGATTATCAAGTAAGATAGAGAAGTTTAAGGTCTCTCATGATAGCATCAACATGCTCCTCATCATCGAGAATATCCTGACTGACAATGTTCGTCTTTCTTGCAAAAAGCCGTCCAAACTGAATTTCCATCTGCTCAATTTCGGAATCTAACGGATAGTCTTCAGTAGCAAACTCAGCCAAAAGGTTGATATCACTCTCATCCTTCAACTTTCCGCGTGCAGCAGAGCCATACAAACCCAAGTGTTTTATTTTGAAAAGCTTACATATCTCAGCAACAAGATCGCTGCAGTGCGCAGATTTCAAACATTCGAGCGGATCAAACACCTGATGTTCAATCACTGAATCATCTGCTTCCAGGCTCCCTTTGGGTACAAGTGCATAAACAAAATCACAGCCCAAAGCCGCTGCAGCCTGTCGCATGGTTTTCAAACTCGCAGCTCCACTGAGTTCAGCTTTCTCAAGCGCCGATATGCGTTGTTTGCTGACTCCCATTTTTGTCGCCAGCTGGGGCCCTGTGATACCGAACTTATCACGTTTGTAACGCAACCACCCCTTGGGTGGATGTATGGAGAATTCCAACAGGCTTATGTCATCATTTGGGCTATTCACGACATCTCCCTGAACAAAAAACAGTTCACTTTACCAGTCAACCAAAACATTGACTTCAATCATTGCGTTGGTCAACACATTTTTAGAGCTCTAAAACCTGGACTATCTAAAACACAGCATCAATTGCTTCATATCAAAGAACGCTCAACTGATTGCACTGAAAACAATTACAATAAGAAATAAAGTCCTTTTACTTAAAGAAGATAGCACTTAGTCAATCTATTTATTGACCTTATATCAGAGCCAAAAAACCACCAAAAAATAGTAAATTAATTAGTTGACCTTCAGAAAAGAAGTCTTCATCACGATTTATATTTTTATAAAGCAAGAAAAAGGAGAGAGCAAAAGAAGAATCACTCTGAAAAATGCAAACGAATTTAAATAATAGTCAAGAATGAGAAAAACATAACTTGAAGTCTCCCTCTCATGCGCTTGGATAGGAAAGAATACTTTATGTGCGACAAATGGAGCTCAAAACAAATAACAGAACTCATTTCATCAAAAATAGAGGGCTTAGAGACCTCGGATAGGCCAAACAAACCCTAGACATGAGCAAGCTCAAAAAAATCAACTACCGAGCATTTGGTGAGGTCATTATATTGAGGCCGTCCAGCATTATCAGCGCTGTAATTCAATGACAGATCTCATGAAGGTAGAGAAAAATAGCAATGTACTCGTGAGAATGAAACAGGCGTAAGAAATAAGGGCTGCACTTTTATAAATAAAAGCACAGCCCCTTTCGAATATTTACTGCTTTAGTAGTGCGTTAATTTTGCGAACAAAACCAGCTGGATCTTCCGGCAAAGCACCTTCAGCCAGTACAGCCTGATCAAACAGGATACTGGAGAAGTCATTAATTTTGTCTTGAGAGCGCATTTTAGCCAACCGCTGAATTAATTCATGATCAGGATTAATTTCCAGAATTGGTTTCATATCCGGCACACTCTGTCCAGCTTGCTTGAGAATGCGCTCCATATTCGAACTCATATCAAACTGCTCAGAGACCAGACAAGCAGGAGATTCTGTCAGACGATCTGTTACACGCACATCTTTGACTTTATCGCCCAAAGCTTCTTTGACCTTCTCAACGGCAGGTTCTGCAGCCTTGGCTTTCTCTTCATGCTCTTTCTTATCTTCTTCAGCATTCTCGCCAATGCTGGATAGATCAAGTTCACCCTTAGCAATTGATTGCAATTTCTTGTCATCAAATTCTGTTAGGTGGGAGGTCAACCATTCATCAATGCGATCATGCAACAAAACTACTTCAATGCCCTTCTTGCGGAACACTTCCAGATGCGGACTGTGTTTAGCAGCAGCCAATGATTCAGCAGTGATAAAATAGATCGTATCCTGCCCTTCCTGCATACGCGCAACATACTCACTCAACGACACGGTCTGATCATCTGATGTAGTTGTTGAGAAGCGCAGTAGCTTGGCAATACGATCACGGTTGGCATCATCTTCAATAACGCCCTCTTTCAGACAGTTACCAAACTGAGACCAGAAATCAGCGTAATCAACGCTGCTCTCTTCTTTCTCTTCACCGACGATCTCAGCATCAACAACATCTGAATCGATTTCAGCATCTGTCACTGGAGAGTTTTTCACCAGATCTTCCAAGAGGCCCAATACACGCTTGGTTGCACCCTTCTTCATGGCATCCATAGCAGGACTCTTCTGCAGGATTTCACGCGACACATTCAGTGGCAGATCATTGGTATCCATCACACCGCGCACAAAACGCAGATAACGTGGCAACAACTCTTCGGAGGCTTCCATGATGAACACACGGCGCACATACAGCTTCACACCATGTTTGGATTCAGCCTGCCAGAGATCAAACGGAGCACGCTTAGGAAGATAGAGAAGTAAGCTATATTCATACTTACCTTCCAGTTTCTGATGCAAATGTGCCATCGGGTCTTCGAAATCATGACCGATATGTTTGTAGAAGTTATTATAATCTTCATCAGAGAGTTCAGACTTTGGACGCGTCCACAACGCTGATGCCTGATTCACTGTTTCTATTTCAGCAGCTTTCTCTTCTTCACCTTCAGCTGCAGGAAGCGGTGTGCCCATCATACGGATCGGGAACGGGATATGATCCGCATATTTATGAATGATCGATTTCAAACGGTAATCATCAAGATACTCATCGGCTTCCTCGCGCAGATGCAATACGATTTCAGTACCGCGTGTCTCTTTTTCTACTGTATCCAGCTCATACTCGCCATCACCGGCAGATTCCCAATGAACACCATGCTCTTTGGTCAGGCCTGCACGACGCGTAGTTAACGTTACTTTGTCAGCAATTAAAAATGATGAGTAAAAACCAACACCAAACTGGCCAATAAGATGAGCATCCTGTTCCTGGTCACCGGTCAATTGACCGAAAAACTCTTTGGTACCAGAACGTGCGATGGTACCAATATTATTCACCACTTCATCGCGGCTCATGCCGATACCATTGTCACGGATGGTGATGGTACGTGCTTCCTTATCCACATCGATATAGACGTGAAGGTCAGAATCACCTTCATTCAAGGCGTCATCTTTGGTCGCTTCAAAACGCAATTTGTCAGCTGCATCAGATGCATTGGAGATCAATTCACGTAGAAAAATTTCCTTGTTCGAATATAGCGAGTGAATCATCAGATCCAGTAGCTGTTTTACCTCGGTCTGAAAAGCGCGAGTCTCTTTTGCTGCAGTTGCGGTCATGCGGTCTCCTTTAAATAAACAAAATTTTCTATTAATAGTGCCAAACACTCTAAAACATCGTTGTGAATGAGATTGATAGGGATTGTTCTAGTCTGATTCAAGGGTCTCTTTGATAATAGTCCACTGCTCTAGCTTTTGCGGGCGCCTCATACTGGCATGAGCAGGGCTTGTAGATGGCAGCATACAAATGACCAATGACTGTAAACCCTGCTGCTTAGAGCCAAGCACTATTTTTTTATACAATTGTTCAGCCTTACGACCATTAAAGAAGATGGTTTTAACAGCCGGGTGATCTGCAAAGAACGTTGCGAAATCATTGGCTACGACGGTATCCATCTCAATCGCCTGATCCAGACTGCCCGGCCGAACACATTGATGTGCCACATCCCACAAGGCGATCTTATGTTCCAACAGAGAGGCCAAACGTGAGTCATAATCAAGCTCGACAGAGAAACCGAACAACGCCGCCATAATCGGCCAAAAACTATTTTGAGGATGGGCATAATATTGTTGCTGATCCAATGATTTTCTACCCGGCATCGAACCTAGAATCAATACTCGAGCATCTGGCTTGGCAACACAGGGAAATCCAGTTTCAGTCATTATCGAAGCGTTACAGGGATTGTTTCATTCAACAAGAAAAATATGCTTCGTGAAATCATCACCTGATCATAGTACCTTGCGGCTCTATTTTCTATTATTAACACTTTTCTTTGGAGAACTCATGACTGTTCGTACCCGTTTCGCACCCTCACCTACCGGCATGTTACACATCGGTGGTGCCCGCACTGCTCTATTTGCATGGCTTTATGCCCGCCATCACGGTGGTGAGTTTGTACTGCGTATTGAAGATACAGATCGCGAACGCTCCACTGATCAAGCCACCAAAGTTATTTTGGATGGTCTATCATGGTTGGGGCTCGACTGGGATGGTGAACCAATATTCCAGGCCGCACGTCAGGATCAACATATTCAAGCGGTTGATCAATTGATCAAACAGGGTGATGCCTACCGCTGTTATTGCAGCAGGGAAGAACTTGATGGCATGCGTGAAGCGCAGCGCAGCGCAGGTAAAAAGCCGATGTATGATGGACGCTGCCGCCACCGCAGTGCTCAACCTGCCGATCAACCCTATGTGATCCGTTTTCGCTCTCCCGATGAAGGAGAAACGGTGGTCAATGACCTTGTGCTCGGTCATGTGAGTTTCCCCAATGCTGAATTGGATGACCTGATTCTGTTACGTACTGATGGCACCCCCACCTATAATCTGGCTGTTGTCGTTGATGATGCTGATATGGGCATTTCACATGTCGTACGTGGCTCCGATCACCTCAACAACACACCACGTCAAATTCAACTCTATCAGGCACTCAAACTGCCCATACCACAATTTGCACACATCCCATTAATTCACGGGCCTGATGGTGCCAAAATGTCTAAACGCCATGGTGCTGTCGCCGTCACTGAATATCGTGAACAGGGCTATTTGGCTGATGCAGTAAACAATTACCTTGCTCGTCTGGGCTGGTCACATGGCGATGAAGAGGTCTTCTCACGTCAGCAATTGATTGAACTGTTCGACCTCACTCAAGTCGGCAAAGCAGCAGCCCGCTTTGATCAGCAGAAACTTGATTGGCTCAATGGCCACTATCTGCGTGATGCAAAAGCAGCTGATCTTGTCTCCAGTGTTGCAGAGCTGCTCAACACCGATGTCACTGCTGGCCCTGATCTGGAGCCTGTAATCGCCTCGCTTCAGGAGCGCTCCAAGAACCTGCTTGATCTGGCTGAAGGTGCACGTTTCTTTTATCAGGCTCCTACAGAGTATCAGGAAAAAGCCGTTAAAAAGAATTTTAAAGATGATACATGGCCACTGCTGGAAACATTCATCACAGCTCTCGAAGCGATGGATGATTTCACTGGCGAAGCTGCCCACGCACTGATCGGTGAAATTTGCGAAAAAGTAGGGCTCGGTATGGGCAAACTTGCTCAACCGATTCGTATTCTGGTTGCTGGCGGCCCGGTTTCACCTCCAATTGACCTCACCCTTGCTCTGTTGGGTAAAGAGGAGTCCATTCGGCGTTTGAAAGCCGGCATAGCTACTTTAAAGGTATAGAACTAAAACTATTCATTCATAGTGATGAGAAATAAAAAGAGCTCAAATTACGCCTTGATTACCGGTGCATCCAGCGGCATCGGACTTGAATTGGCTCGCCTGTTTGCTGCTGACGGTATTCCGTTGATTCTGGTAGCACGCCGCTTGGATCGGCTTGAAATACTTCAGACTGAGTTATCTGAACAGGTAGATGTGAAGCTCTTTGCATGTGATCTGTCTGATACTATAGCTCGCACGCAGCTATTGGAGCATATCGCTGGGCAACAGCTAAAGATCGATTATCTGATCAATAATGCCGGCTGTGGTCAATTCGGAGCCATCGCTGACAACGACTGGCCCGCCACAAACGACATGCTTCAACTGAATATGGTGGCAACGAGTCACTTGTGCCGAAGTCTTTTGCCGGCCATGAAAGAGCGGGCTTTTGGACGTATCCTTAACGTCGCCTCTACGGCCGCTTTTCAGCCTGGACCCGGTATGGCGGCTTATTTTGCCAGCAAAGCCTATGTACTCTCCTACTCGGAAGCACTGGCCTATGAGTTAAAAGGGTGTGGTGTTACTGCCACCTGCCTATGCCCCGGTGCCACACAGACTGAGTTTTTCAGTCAGGCTGTAATGGAAGACTCAGGCTTAGTCAAAGATAAGCAACTCCCCGCCGCAGCGCATGTTGCTCTTCAGGGTTATCAAGCCATGAATCAAGCTAAGGCCTTAACGATACATGGTTTTTTTAATCGCCTGCGAATCTTCTCACTGCGTACAGCTCCCAGACGCATGGCGACTGCCATTACCGCAGCAATCCTGAAAAAATAACCCTCAAACAGTCAGTACAATCCATACTGATGGGATCCACATAAGGAGATAGCCCCCCACCACTTCTTTATGATAAGCTTCAAGCTGAACAACCACGAACAGACCTTTATATAAACATTAATGGGAACAAGATAACATCTCGCCCAACACCTATGGAGGGATAATGATTTCGATAATCAGATCATTTCTAAAGCTTGAGTCAGCCAGCGGCATACTTCTCATCAGTGCAGCCCTGCTCGCTCTGTTCGTGGCGAATTCACCGCTGTCATATCTCTACGATCTGCTGCTGGATACGCCGGTAGAGGTGCGTCTCGGAGCACTCCATATTGCCAAACCATTGTTGCTTTGGATCAATGATGGTCTGATGGCAGTTTTCTTCTTTATTATCGGCTTAGAGTTGAAACGGGAAATCATCGAAGGTGAACTTAGCACGCCACAAGCAATTGCCCTTCCTGCGTTTGCTGCCATCGGTGGCATGTTGGTTCCAGCTCTCATCTATATTCTTTTCAACGCAGGCAATTCGGTCGCACTTGAAGGCTGGGCAGTTCCGACAGCTACCGATATTGCCTTTGCCCTTGCCATTCTGACCCTGCTGGGCGACCGCGTACCGCTGGCGCTAAAAACATTTTTGGTATCGCTGGCAATATTCGATGATGTCGGTGCGATCATCATAATCGCCATATTTTACACTAGCGACATCTCCGCTATCAGCTTGCTCGTGGCAGCTGCCTGCATTGCTATGCTGGTTCTATTCAACAGAATGAATATCTACAAAATGTCACCCTATATGCTTATTGCTTTGGTGATGTGGGTAGCCGTCTTAAAATCAGGTGTACACGCCACTCTGGTCGGCGTGATTATGGCAATGTTTATCCCGCTCGCCCCTGAAGAAAAAAGTGGCCGATCACTACTCAAAGAGCTTGAGCAGGATATGCACGGCTTGGTTGCCTTTATCATCCTGCCCGTTTTTGCTTTTGCCAATTCGGGAGTGGATCTGAGCGGCATGGGTATTGAAGAGATTCAGCACCCGGTAACCATTGGTATTGTACTAGGCCTGTTTATTGGCAAACAGATTGGGGTGTTCAGCTTTGCCTGGCTGGCGGTAAAAATGGGATTGGCCACATTGCCGAAGCATGTGAACTGGTCGCTGATTTACGGTGTATCGCTACTATGTGGTATCGGTTTTACGATGAGTCTGTTTATCGGTTCACTCGCATTTGAAAGCAGTGGTGACAACCTCCTCATTGATGAACGCCTGGGTATAATTGCAGCATCGATTCTCTCTGCATTTTGTGGCTATTTCTGGCTCAAAAAAGCGCTTAGTCCAGCCGTTAAAGCACAATGAGCTATTACGTTTAAGCGTTTAGCATATTAGATGACTGAATAAAGAACCTTTTCTACAATTCTTAACACTTCATTGAAAATGTAATCTCCGTCACAGGCCGGCTGTTTCACACAGCTAGTGTCCGCCCTGTATTCTTGAATTGCAGGAGATATAAATGAAGTTAAAGACATGGATGTTCACAATCACAGTTGCCGGAGTGCTCATCGCTTGTGGCAACGCAAACGATCAAGGTAATCTATCAGTAAATGATGCCGCTGCGAAAAAAATAGCTGAGATGCAAACGGCAATGGATTTGGCAGTGCGAGCAAAAAAAGCTGTTGAGGAGGCCAGTAACAATAAACAGTTGGCCATTGAGATAGCCGAGGCCAAACAAGCAGCCGTCCAAGCTATCATTGCCAATGCAGCACAAGAAACAGTACGACTAAAAAAAGATGCTGAAAACAAAGCCCGATGGGCTATCATCACCCACAACAGAGTTATTGCTGCCCGTGCAGCTCTGATGCAAGCAGCATTGGATCAGTCCATAGCAAAGAAAGTAGTGGCCGAAAAATCCAAAGCTCTTGAAGAAGCACGCATTCAGCTGGCCAGCCATCAGAATGTCGCCAATCAAGCCGTACAATTTAAAGCCGAAGCAGAGAAGCTCATCCAACATGTTATCGCAGCAGAAAATCTGGCCGCATTGTCTTACAACAGAGAACAATCCGAAAGCATAACAGCTCTTCACGCCAGCCCCATGCCGGCGCACTCACAACCGCTGGTTGCACAAGCTAAAGTTTCACCTGCAAAGAAGCTGAAACAAACCTCGGTAAGCAAACCAGCAGTAACAATGATGGCAAAAACAGACAAAACAAAAGTTAAGTCCCAATCGCATCAAAAGAGCGCTTCTAAAACAACACAACAAGCCAGCACCCAACGTAAAAACACACCTAAGCTAACATTGGCAAGCCTATCCAAACCACAGAGTGCTAACGTCATCCGCGGCCATAACTTGAGCAAAAAGTGTCAGGTATGCCACACCTTTAAAGAGAATCAAAAAGCTAAATTTGGGCCAAGTCTGTTCGGCATTGTCGGTCAAAAGGCAGGGAAGTCAGAAGGGTATAGATATAGCAATACCTTAGCAGAGGCCAGTTTCAACTGGAATGAAGCAGCCCTTAACAACTGGATATGCAACTCCAAGAGCGCCATTAAACAGCTGACAGGCAACAGCAAGGCTAGTACAAAAATGCCATCTCAGCGTGCCTGTGGCCAGGATGCGAAAGATATTGTCGCCTATCTCGCCAGCTTAAAGGCTCAGCCATCCCAGCTCGCTCGCGCAGACTCCAAATCGGGCAATATTTAAGAGTGCGCTTGCATCAACTGCACGATAATAAGCTGTTCCCAGAAAAAGAGCGCAACGAAAACAGCCTACCGAGAGCTTAGTTGTCTATTTTATCCCTGTCGGATGGAGTCATTGAGGGGTTCGCTATTTGTTGAGGGTCTACTGATGCCCAAATATTTTCTGCCGTCACATTTTCGACATGTGACAGTCTATCAATGAGGTTGGATGCCTCATCGATCGATTGGTCAAACAGTTCAATCGCTTCTTGATCGAAGTTTTCAGTCTCAAGTGCAGTCATCTTCAACAATTGTATCTGATTAAGAAGGTTGTTTAAGATATGGTGAGTTGCATCCATCGTTGACCGATATACCTTAATGGCCTCCTCCTGCTTCTCGATTGCTTCCTCTTGATGAGCCGTAGCCACCAACTTCCGTGAAAAAGAATCAGCAAATATGCCAAAAGCAATAATGAGCAGGATAATAACTACCCTCATCCATAATTCATTCAGATCAGCCGGAATGAATTCAAAATGGGGTTCATCATGTATAAAAAAGTGGACTGCTGATTCAGCCATCCAAATAATAGATGCGACAACAAAAGCGATGAGAGAAAACATCCTATTTTTCATATACCTTTCTCCAACTAAAGCTTTGAACCTTTCTTTTATAGAGTAAAAAATCTACAACAACAATAACTTATACTTACTGAAAGTGCCATACTAGGAATCTATCCGACTTAGCCAAATCTACTGGTGTGGCAGGGATAGCGGCCCAAAACCGCCCGTTTTTTTCGTCACATAGCCACCACTATTTCCTGCTATCGCGCACTTTGAAAGTATAACTATACTTTCAAAGCACTTGCTCCTGCTCGCTACAGCTGCATAAGTCCAACTGACTCCTACGAGCGAATCAATTCAACCGAAGCCCACTCTTGCTGTGAATCACGGCGCACTTCACGAAGGCCCTCCTTGATATAAGCAGCTGCTACATCATCCACTTGCTCAATAAGCAGACCAGAAAGGATCAAACGATCTCCAACACATGCGGCCAACTCTTTGGCCATCCAAACCAAAGGCGCAGCAAGGATATTAGCAACCACCAGATCAAACTGCTGCACAGGCGGTGTATCACCCAATAAAGCATCTAAACAAACGCCATTGATAGCCGCATTGGCATTGCAGGCTTCTACCGACTCCTCTTCCATATCAACGGCCAAAGCGCTGCCTGCTCCCAGCTTCAGAGCTACAATGGCAAGCAGACCGGAACCGGCTCCCATGTCCAGGAGAGTCGCAGGCGACTGTTCCAGACAGACACGTTCAACTGCTTCAAGACAAAGTTGAGTCGTCGGGTGAGTGCCGGTACCAAAAGCCATACCTGGATCGAGTACAATATCAATGCGATTATCGCTAGCTGCCTCACAAAAGGAGGGGCGCACCCACAAACGCTGACCAACTGGCATAGCTCGCCAATCTTTCTGCCAAGCGGTTTCCCAGCCTTCATTTTCCAGTACCGTCAAAATGATACTATCCGGGGAAAAACCAAGCTGGCTCAGTGCAGCGTTAATTTGATCGCACTTTTCGCTCTCATTCAGATCAATATTAAACCATGCGATATGAAGGCTATCGCCACTATCAGCATCTGTTTCCAGTGCAATGCCAAGCGTTTGTTGCGATTCTGCAAACTGCTGAAACCTCGCTTCATCCATCAATGTGGCTGGCATACGTAATTCCAATGATTTTGTTGCTTGCATCTTTGGCTCCCCTTCTATCCAATACACCCTCTTTTGGAGGGTTAAGTGGCTAAGTCTTCTACATATCGCATGCGGGTCAAAGAAAACGTACGAATGACCGATCCAACCTGTCGTGATGAAGTGGTGCAGCTTACGCTGGAAACCAAAACGCGTGATGCCGTAAACACATTTCAAGCTGGCCAATATGTCCGTATTGCCATTCCCGGTGTACAAGAGCCTTCCCCTGGTTATTTCGCTATTGCCTCCAGCCCTGAAGATAGCGCGGGTTACGAGTTTTTCGTTAAAAATGCTGGTTCTCTATCGCAATACCTCTGCACCATCCAAGGTGGTACTGAACTCGATATTGAAGGACCAATGGGCAAAGGTTTCGACTTGGAATCGCACAAAGGTTGCGATGTTTATCTGATTGGCGTCGGTACAGGTATCGCTCCACTGCGCAGTGTTTGGCGTCATCTCATCAAACATCGGGATGACTATGGCCACATACATATTTATGCCGGTTTTCTAAGTTCCTTGCATCAGTTACTCACCGATGAACTGGAAGAGCTGGGCAACCACGATATTGAAGTATCAACCACACTGGAAGTGGGACATGATAATTGGGAGGGCCCGATTGGTTATGTTCAACATGCACTCGAATCGGATGCTCCAAATAGTAAAAATGCCGTCGCATGTTTAGCAGGTATGAGCGCTATGGTGGACGCCTGTACAGAAAGTTTGCAGAATCTCGGATTCGATGACAGCCGAATCCTGCTCAACTACTGATCCTGTGACACTCGACTCCAGAGTGACCGTCCCCCCTTCCCAAACGAATAATTTGAATTCCAACGATCAGAGCAGTTCTCCTACTCCAATGCAACTGCCATTGATTGCATTAGATATCGGCATGAAACGTATCGGCATCGCCGTCTGTGATCGTATGGCATACTCATGCCGTGGTGTTACTTATCTGCATCGCAATGACCAGGGCTGGCCCAAACAACTGCTCAAACTTATCAAAGAGTATGGTTCGAAAGGCATTGTGGCCGGTCTACCCATGAATATGGATGGCAGTGAAGGCGTACAAGCCAAAGATGCCCGTGCTGCTGTTAAACAATTGCAACAGTCCTGCAAACTTCCCGTCGCATTTCAGGATGAGCGCCTTTCAACCTGGACGGCCAAAGAACGTCTGTATGGACAAGGGCTCAATGAGAAAAAAGTGAAAGAGAAAATTGATCAAACAGCTGCCGCTGTCATCTTGGAAGATTTTCTTGCTTCACACTCGGAGTTGAAATGAGTGAAACCGTTTTGTTTGATAACCCGGCGCTGGAGAGTGCGTTAATTCGTATGACTACAGCTATCGCTGCCAGTGAAATCTATCTGGTCGGCATTCACAAAGGTGGTGCTAAAGTCGCCAACGCCATACAAGAGCAGTTGGAACACGCAGGTAATACAGTGCACCGTGGCAATCTCGACATCAGCTTTTACCGCGATGATCTCGATACCATCGGCCCCAACCCTGAAGTACGTCCGAGCAAATTACCGTTTGATGTATGTGGTAAAGAGATCTGGCTGGTTGATGATGTGCTCTATACCGGTCGCACCATTCGTGCCGCCATGGATGAGCTATTTGATTATGGCAGACCTGCATCAATCAGACTGGCTGTCCTGGTTGATCGCGGTGGCAGACAGCTCCCCATTCGAGCCGATTGCGTAGGCTTAGCACATGCCGCGCCTGCTGATTGCACCGTGAAACTGATCACTGACGGCACATGGCATATTGAACAAAGGCAGGTGAAATAATGCGCCCCATCCATCATCTATTCGGCATTGCTGATCTGGATCATGAACAAATTGAATATCTGGTTAATCTGGGACATTCATTTATCGATATAAACCGCCGCTCCCTGAAAAAAGCGCCTACATTGCGTGGTAAAACCGTCATCAATCTGTTCTTTGAAAACTCGACGCGCACACGCACCAGCTTTGAATTGGCAGGCAAACGCCTATCCGCCGATGTGATTAATATTTCCGCCTCTACCAGCGCCACCAAGAAGGGTGAATCGCTCATCGATACAGGCATGACACTGGCAGCGATGCAACCGCATGTGTTGGTGATTCGTCATTCGGTATCAGGTACCTGCCAATTGCTGGCTGATTATCTGGGTGACACATCTATTGTGAATGCTGGTGATGGTGCCCATGAACATCCTACGCAGATTCTCACCGATCTACTGACCTTAAAGCAGACATGGAACTCCATGGAAGGAAAAGTTATCACGCTTGTGGGTGATATTACCCATTCACGTGTAGCGCGTTCGCATCTTCTTGCGGCAAAAATCATGGGATATAAATTGCGTGTGGTTGCCCCGAAAACACTGTTACCGGCTGAGATTGAGCGCTATGGCTGTGAAGTCTACAATGATTTCGATGCTGCCCTACCCGGCTCCGATGCGGTCTATATGCTTCGTATGCAAACCGAACGCATGACCGACAACTGCTCTATCCCTTCCATTCGTGAATACCACGAAGCTTATGGTCTGAACCGCAAGCGTTTAAACAGAGCTGGCAGTGATACGCTTGTATTGCATCCGGGCCCGATGAACCGTGGTGTGGAGATTGCCTCCGATGTCGCCGACTCCGTCAACAGCCATATCTTAAGTCAGGTTGAACACGGTGTAGCCGTTCGTATGGCAGTACTGGCTGCCCTTTGTGGTGGTGATGACCACGATGAATAATCTGATAGCAACAGATGATAGGAAAGCAGGCTCGATGAAACCTAAGAAAGGATTAATGTTATGAGCGTCTCATTACTAATTATAGGTGGCCGCGTGATTGATCCGGCCAATGCGATTGATGAAGTGTGCGATCTCTGGATCGAAGATGGTCGTATTGCGGGTGTTGGTTCATTTGATGGCATTGCCGATGCAACCATTGATGCCACTGGTCAGATTGTTTGTCCGGGCCTGATTGATATGCATGTGCATCTGCGCGAGCCAGGTCAGGAGTGGAAAGAAGATATTGAATCCGGTTCCCGTGCCGCAGTCGCCGGAGGTGTAACTACCATGTGTTGCATGCCCAACACTGGCCCACATATCGATCATGCCGGTATTGCACGCCAAATCATTGAGCGCTCCAATCAGGTTGGATTGTGTAATGTGCTACCGATTGGTGCCGTAACCAAAAACCTCGATGGCAAAGAGCTGACTGAGATGCGTGAACTATCCCGCGCTGGTTGCGTCGCATTCTCCGATGATGGTATGCCGATCTGGCACGCTGGTGTGATGCGCAAAGCATTGGAATATTCGTCCAGCTTTGATTTCATGATTATTCAACATGCTGAAGAGAAACAGCTCACCGCTGGCGGCTGTATCAATGAGGGTTGGATCTCCACCCAGCTCGGTGTCACAGGTATGCCGGTTGAGGGTGAAGACTCCATGATCGCCCGTGATATCATGCTGGCTCGACGCACCAGGGCGCGTTATCACGTGGCTCATATTTCATCTCAGGGTGGTGTCGAACTGGTTCGTGCTGCACGTGCTGAAGGTTTAAACGTCACAACTGAAGCAGCACCACACCATTTTGCACTCACCGAAGAAGAGGTATTAGGTTTCAATGTTGATGCCAAGATGAGCCCACCGCTACGCACTGAAGCTGATCGATTGGCTATTATTGAAGGCCTGCGTGACGGCACGATTGAGGTAATTGCCACAGATCATGCACCGCATCACGAAGATGATAAACGCTGTGGTCTATCCTGTGCGGCATTCGGTATTACCGGCCTTGAAACCATGTTAGCGGTATCACTGGATCTCGTGCGTGATGATATTTTATCAATGTCCGACCTGATCGCTAAAATGACATCTAATCCAGCCTCTTTACTTCGTCTTGAAACGGGCACCCTCAACATCGGTGCTGCTGCTGATATCACCATATTCGATGCTGAAGCCAAATGGACAGTTGATCGTGAAACAATGGTTTCAAAAGGAAAAAGTACACCGTGGCATGGCAAAGAGATGACCGGCCAGGTTAAACAGACCCTAAAAAATGGACGCGTCGTATTTGTAGAGGGAACAATCCATGGCTAACGAACAACGTAACACTGCGTTTGAAGAAGAGGCTAAAGTATTAGCGCACATCACCCATCCAGGTGATCAGTTTATCATACGTCTGTACGCCCCTAAAACTGCAGTTCATGCCAAACCCGGTCAGTTCGTGCATCTGCGTGTCTCACCTGAACGCGCTTTGCGCCGCCCGATTTCAATCATGTTGACCAACCCGGAAAAAGGTACGGTCGATCTGTTATACAAGGCGATTGGTGAAGGCACCCAGCTGCTATCAGAACGAAAGGTAGGCGATTCCATCGCCATGCTGGGCCCAATCGGCGTACCATTTGATCTGTCCGATACAAGCAAACGTTATATTCTTATTGGTGGCGGTGTTGGTATCCCACCGATGATCTTTGCAGCTGACCAGCTCAATGGCAAAGCTGATTGCATCGTGTTTGCCGGCTCCGAAGTCGAATTCCCGTTTGCACTAAAACCATCTGCTGTTTTACTACCCGGCATATCTGGCAACACCATTCTATCTATCACATCTCTGGAAGAGCGCGGCATTGCCTGTCGCCTTGCCTCCAATGCTGGTCTGTACGGTTGTTATGATGGCCATGTCCCACATCTGGCCCGTGATTATCTGGCCGCATTGAGTGATGAGGAACGTGCACGCTGCGTACTGCTCTCCTGCGGCCCACATCCGATGTTACATGCCGTTGCAGGAGTTGGACGCCAGTTTGATCTGCCTACATTCCTGAGTCTCGAAGAGCACATGGCCTGTGCTATTGGTGGTTGTGCTGGCTGTGTGGTTAAAACATTGGAAAACGGTGAAGAAAAATATCGCCGTGTCTGTGTCGATGGGCCTGTGTTCTCCGCCGATATTCTACCCGAATTCGCTTAACTCACTGTGGTTCATATTGTAGCATAAGCATTGAAACCACAGATGGACGCAGATTGAGAAGCCCTTCCAAATGCACTTTCGCTATATCTTTAACCACTTGTAGTTCTGTGAGACTGATTTTAAAACATGCTGAATATTACAATAGAACCCCTCTGCGTTACTCTGCGGCAAGATGAATGAGCGATGCAGCAGAGAGAGTCCCCTGGGGTAGCTCTGTGGTAAGCTGGATAGTTACTTCAGTTTTAGCGCTGAAAACTTAGAAACACAAGGTGTGATCATATGTCTGATATGGGTATTCAATCTGTTCTTGAGTTCTGGTTCGTGGAACTTGAACCCCGCCAGTGGTGGGAAAAAGATGAGCGCCTTGATCAGGAGATTAGACAACGTTTTGGTGAACTACATCAGGATGCCATTGCAGGAAAACTCTACAACTGGCGCGAATCAGCTATGGGCCGCCTGGCTGAAATCATTCTTCTCGATCAGTTCTCGCGCAATATCTTCAGGGACAAACCTGAAGCATTCGCGTGGGATGGCATGGCGCTGGTATTGGCACAGGAAGCGGTACGTATTGGAGCCGATCAGGAGTTTGACGCACCTGAAAAAGCCTTCTTTTACATGCCATATATGCACAGTGAATCCATGGCAATTCATTCGCAGGCAGTGAAACTTTTTGATCAACCTGGTGTGGAGTTCAATCTGGAATTTGAACTCAAACACAAATATATCATTGATCGTTTTGGCCGTTACCCACACCGTAATACGGTACTCGGCCGCAGTTCCACGGCAGAAGAGATTGAGTTTCTTTCGCAACCCAACTCATCATTTTAAGTCGCTAAATTGAACCATGCAAGTGCCATCTCATCTTGTATCTCGCGAAAAAAACACTCTCCCAATGATCGAAATGTAGCGTCTGTTTTTACTCCGGAATCGCCGCATGTGTCGAATTTAAGTGCGTCCTGCTGATAATCAGAAAACAGTAACGATACAGCCCGACTTGCTTCGACCCGACAGCTACTCGTGCGTAAAAAGGAAAAACCAAAACTTTTTAATGCTGTGCTAACGAAAGTGATAGATGATTCCGTGATGAATAGCGCCATGCCAACCCCTCACGAGCAGCGAAATGCGCTGAATGATGAATTACATCAACACCCTTATGAACCGCTGACACCACCGGCAAGAGTGATTTATATCGCCATGTTGGTGACATCTGATGAACGGGCTAAGGAGGATGCTCATCTGGAACAGTTGTTCGAGCACTTTGGTGAGGCGCTGGATAAAGATCACTCCAGAATTCGCCATGACTTCGGTAGTTTCAGGTTCAAGCTGGAACGGCATCAGGAGTTCACCGGTTACAAATTTGTGTTTCCTATCTCGCCTGAACAGATGGAAAATCCATTTGCATTAAATCCGATGCAGGCATTGCCGCAATCATGGCTTGCCGGTTTGCCAGGTAAATTACTTGTATCTATGGATATGCCAATTCTTCCCTGCCCTGAGACAACTGATCACCGTGATCTGATCAATATCCATGGAGATTCATTCAATCGTGATTTCCTGACCGTATCAAAGTTTGGTAGAAGCGGCGGGCTGGCAATCACTGACTTCAAAATCCGCGATGATGGTATGTTACGCATGCTGCTGTTCTCAAAAGCCCCCTTGGCAACTCAGAACGGACGCTTGGTCCTGCGTCTGATCGAAATGGAATCATATCGCATGCTGGCAATGCTAGTGCTGCCTTCTGCCAGAGCATTATTGCGTGAATTGCCCGCATCAGATGCGCGGCTGACCGAGCTGACCCATGCCATTGCCAAAGGTGGTGGCAATAACGATGAGGAGTTGCTCGAGGACTTGACCTCACTGGCGGCTAATGTGGAAAACATGGTGGCATCGAACTATAGGAAACTCTCAGCATCACGCGCTTATTTTGATTTGATGTCACAACGACTAACAGAGCTACATGAGCAACCTGTTGATTTGCTCCCTTCGTTTAGTGGCATACTGAATAGACGATTGGAGCCAGCTCGCATGACTTGTGAATCGGTATCAAACTGGTTGAATCAATTATCTCAGCGGATATCTCAGACAAGTCAGCTGTTGAGAACGCGTATTGATGTGCGACATGAGCAACAATCGCAACAATTGCTAAAGGCGATGAATAGTCGCTTCCATCTTCAATTGCGTCTGCAAGCAGCTGCAGAAATGTTGTCTGTGGCGATTTTCACCTACTATACGGTTAGCCTGATGGCATATATGATTGAGGAAATTACCGTTGTTTTCTCACTCTCCTACGACCCTGTTTTGGTTAAAGCGGTCAGTACGCCAATCATTGCCGGGGCCGCACTGTTGTTTGTCTGGATTTTACGTAAACGACGGACTGCAGAGTAATCTGCAGCAGGGAATGTGACCTGCCTAAAAAATGTGGTGATGCAATTCTATCCTGCATTATTCATGAATAATGCAGGATAGAGATACAATACTTATCTCAACGATTAATTATTATGCCTCATCGGTTTTTAGGCACGAGTTTAACTAGTAGCCTGTCGGACTTAGGGTGATCGTAGCGAGCAGGAGCAAGTTCTTTGAAAGTATGGTCATACTTTCAAAGTGCGCGATAGCCGCATAGTGGTAACTATGCAACGATAAACCCGGATGTTTTTGGCCGCTATCCCTGCCGCGCAGTAGACTTATCACAAGCCCGACAGACGACTAGTAACTGCCACCTTTATTCACAATCTATTTCCCTACTTGAGCATGAGCATAGTTAATCGCTTCCTCTCGTTCCATTTCATCAGGAATGATTGAAGCAAAAGTCTTGTTCACGGATAAAACCCCAAAAAGGAATATTGGTGAAACGATTATCCCGACAACCGTGATAATACAAATGATAGCTAACGTAATCTGTTGCTTACGCTTAGCCAGGTAGACCCTGTTCAAGCTATCTGCGATGCCAAAATCAATCACAAGATCATCAGAAATCACCGCTGCATAAACCGTGATATCTGGTCGGCCTGTTTTAACGTAACAAAGCAAATCGACCGTGTTATCTTCTTTCAGATATGCTTCAATTTGAGCCGGTAACAACACGTGTTCAAAACAGAGTTCCTCACCATTGTCGTCTTTGATACGGATATTTTCATAATGTGCGCCATCAGTTGTTCTGTTCTCCAGTGATGCTGCAATCACAACACCCTTGATCCTTGAAAACTCCACGCTAAAACCACCTCGCCATTTTAATGGTTAATAAGCGGTTTCTCCATGTCAGTAAAATCTGAACCCTCTTCTTTCAGAATGATTCTCCATTTTACAGACAGTTTACGGTCATAAGCAACCATCACCACCAACTACTTTGCGTCCTAACACCTGATCATGAAGAAAACATGAGGAAGCTGTCCAGATACTAGCTGGAAACAACGGACAAACCACTTTGCTCTCATACCGTCAGCTTTATAGAATGATAAATATCGGTCGCGTCTGATTCTGACGATTTGACCCTGCCGATTCGCTCCTACCGAATCCAACAGTATCGATGATGAATTACAGGGCTTGCTTGAGTAGAGTCGGTGCGCTGACATTGCATCGCTCTTGCATGTCTACTGTGATACCTTGCCGTTCCTGCGCATCCAAGCGCTCACGGTATTAGTATGTAAGGGGAAGTTATGGGAAAGTGTAGGTTATCAATGGTGGCAATCATGATGCTGCTTATGCCGGGGCTTGCTTGCGCCGAATATGATGCGGATGCGATCAAGGCAGGCTTAGAGAAACAGGTAGATGTTTTTCAGGTCGAAGGTTGGAAGCTATCCGATAATGGAAAAGCCTGGGTCGCCCAGACTCGCGCCGAGGGCTTCACGCTGGCCGTGAACAAGAAAGGCGCCGGTATGGTGGGGCCACTTCAAGCAGGAAAACAGGATATGCCTGCCATGATCCGATGTTTTTCAATGGGATTTGTCGGACTATCTCCATCCAATGAACAGGAAAGCAAGGCAATCAAGGCGCTTGTTCAAAACGCTGTGCAGGGACAGAAAAGTAATCATATTCAAAATGGTGGTATTGATTTCGAAGTAAAGACCACAGAAGTTGCCGGCAACGTCTACCTCTCTTGCCTGTTAAGGCCTCTTCAATAAATACTCAAAGCGATTCTTGGAGATAGTAAAAGAACTCGGCTCCTTGTTCGTCAGACCCGACTCGATCGGGTATCCAGAAAGTTTTTAAACATCTGGAATTCCGCTTTCGCGGAAATGACGTATATGGATCATCAGCTGATTTGTTAGATGGCTTCGTATAAAGTCCGCGATCCAAAATATTGTAACTAACGCACCCTCATCTCTTTCTAACATGGTATTAAAAAAAATGACTGATAAAACTATAGCAACGCACAACGGTAATTTTCATGCAGATGATGTTTTCAGCATCGCTGCACTTAAGACCATATTCCCTTCTATTAAGCTTATTCGCACACGTGATTCAGAGCTTATCGCCAGGGCAGATATTGTGGTTGATGTCGGTGGTGAATATGACCCGGAGACAAACCGCTTTGATCATCATCAACGTGGTGGTGCTGGCGAGCGCGAAAATGGTATTCCCTACTCCTCATTTGGTCTGATTTGGCAGAAATATGGCCTGGAGATATGCCATGGTGAACAGGAAGTCGCCAATGCAGTTGATGCTGGTCTGGTATCAAACATTGATGCTATTGATTGCGGTCATGTTGAAGGTGTGATTAAAGGTATTACCCTTAGCCAGACGATTGGAATGTTCAACCCGACCTGGCAGGAGGATAGCTCCTTCGATGACTGTTTTGATGAAGCGGTTGTATTTGCATCGCGCGTTTTAACACGCTTCATTGCAGCAGCAAGCGGCGGTATTAGCGCCAAGGCTATTGTTGCTCAAGCGATTGAAAATGCAGAAGACCCAAGAGTGATTGTATTAGAAAAATACACCCCGTGGAAAAAAACTGTTTTTAACTTATCTGAAGAAGCATTGTATGTGGTCTACCCTGCTCCGACAGGCCAATGGAGAATTCAAACCGTGCCTGCTGAGCTTGGCTCATTCGAAGATAGAAAATCGCTGCCTAAAGCATGGGCTGGTCTGTCCGGTAAAGAGCTTCAAGAAGTGACAGGTATTGATGATGCGATGTTCTGCCATAATGGTCTGTTTATTGGGGGCGCAGAATCATTTGAAAGCACCATGAAAATGGCATCAATAGCAGTTGAAGAATAATAAAAGGGCCTTGCCCCTTTGCATCATGAGCAAGCGAAATTCAGAGCCATGCCGCGACGGCTTGAGATGTGCTGAGGCGCTGACGGTATAAGCGGATTCGTTCATTTGTTTGCTTGCCCATAATTCTTCAGGGCAGAGGAATTGGACGCCTTTTGGCGCCCACAGGGTGAGGGGCATGGACGCCCCGAATCAAAAAATGAAACAATAAAAGCACCCGTTTTTCAGAATAATCCTATCGCGCGGCGGGACAGCGCCGCTTGCTCCTTCGGGTGCCCTCATTTAGCGGCCACGGCTCCGCCGCTCTACTCCGCTTACATATGATTACTGAGGCAGATCTGAAAGGGGAAATAAAGTCAGGGCCAAAGCTTTCAAAACCCACTTATATATTTGCTGAAAAGAGTTACGCAATGCAGAGAAGATCTGTGTAAGCAGCGGCTGCAGTGCGTGACTCGTATGAAGGCACCCGCAGGGCAAAGATGTCGTGGGCGGCTTTCTTTCGTTCTTTCTTTACCGCCAAAGAAAGAACAAGAGCAATAGCTCTTCATGTACTTAAAGTACGATGGGAATGGCCTCCATCGCAGTTGAAGAATAGTTACGTTTTTCCACAGATGAACGCAGATAAACAAGGATACGACTCTACTGAACAGTCAGCGCTATAAGCCACGCAAAGAAACTACAGCGTCCCTGCTCCCCCAATCACATCTGTGTTCATCTGTGTTCATCTGTGTTCATCAGTGTCCATCTGCGGTTCCACTTTGATTATCAAATCTACTCACGGTTCATCTGTTTTTTGGTTTTGCTGGTTGCCTGTGCAGTAAATGGATCATCTGGCCAGTAGTGGCGTTTGTATTTGCCACGCAGCTCTTTTTTTACTTCGTGATAGGTGGTTTTCCAGAAGCTATTCAGATCCTGTGTCACCTGCATCGGTTTACGCGCGGGTGACAACAGATGCATCATCACTCTACACTGCCCGTTTAACAAAGTTGGCGTATCAAACAGGCCAAAAACTTCCTGCAGCCTGACAGCAAGGACAGGTTGCGCAGGATCGCTGTAATCAATCTTCACAGAGGAACCACTGGGGACGTCGATTCTCTCTGGCGCTAGTAGCTTGATCTGTTGCTGTTGATCCCAGCTAAGTCGGTTTAACAGCAAGTTATACAGATCCAGCTTAAGAAGCTGTTTGAGGCTGTTCTCATGGCTTAAGTGCGGTTGTAACCACTCATCCAGACTGTCGCCTAGGGCCTGATCAGAAAAGTCCGGCAGTAACTGGTCAGCAGATAGTTTTTTGATGGCGGGATTATGATCAAGATGGTGACGAATGAATTCTACTCGCTGTTGCAAGCTCTCTGCCTTGGCACTCCAGTTCAGACACGCTACTACTCCCCTGCTTCTGATGGCCTGCATCAGGCAGTGCTGTATCGCATCCTGAGTCTCTCTGCCTTTCACATCGTGCAGAATGGATTCTTCAAGCATGATTTTACCCATCCGGCTGATCTGTTTAACTTCGGCGCGTTGGGCGCTCTCGTTCCATTCAACACACTCTTCATGCTGAATATGATCAGCAAAAAACTCCTGCAACTGTTCAGCACTGATATCTGCCGCCAGATATATAGAGGCTTCACCCTGTTTGGCATCAAGGTTGGCGACCACAAGATACTCATGCAGATGATGCTGAAAATAGGATGGAATAACCGCGCCTTTTCCATTACTGAGCAGATAACGCGGCTGGTTGGGGCTACGCTGTTTGGCGATTCTGTCGGGGTAGGCATAGGCCAGAAGTACGCCGCTATAATGAGTGTCCGGTCTCTCTCTGTTTATTTTCCCTCTACTGCACTGTTTAAGCCGTCTGAAAAAATCATCAGCGGTTTGTATGATGCGTTTGCATTGCTGGTTATCTATACCGTGCTGGTTTGACCTTGCGTGTAGAAGAATATTAAGCCTGTCATGAATATCCGCACTCCTCTCTGCTTTAGCTTGAAAGATATCTCTCTCGCTAAGCAGGCTGGCAATCAAACAGGCGTGATAAGCCTGATCGAGTTGAAGTGCAGCCAGCATCATATGTGCTAAGCGTGGATGCGTGCCCAGCTTCAACATGTCACGGCCGTGTGCAGTGATGTTACCCCGCTCATCTATGGCACTGAGTTGTTGCAGCAGTGCCTTTGCCTGCTCGATGGCACCGGCTGGTGGTCTGTCCATCCACTGCAGTTCATCAACGTCAGTCACGCCCCAGTTGGCCAGTTCCAGCACCAGTGATGAGAGATCGCTGTGTAAAATTTCAGGCGATGCATGTTTAAGTAGACTACCCTGTTGCGTGGCAGTCCACATACGGTAACAGAGACCGGCTGATAACCTTCCGGCGCGTCCACTGCGTTGCACGGCTGAGTCTTGTGAAATGGATCGGGTGTTGAGCCTGTTCATGGCCGAGGCAGGGCTGTAATCGAGTATACGCTCCAGTCCTGAATCAATCACACAGCTGATGCCTTCAATGGTGATGCTGGTCTCTGCGATATTGGTGGCCAGGACAATTTTACGCATGGCTCTGTCTTTGGGCGAAACTATAGCCAGATCCTGTTGCTGCTTGTTCAGACTTCCATGTAGCGGTGCGATCAGGATATTGTTGATCGACTCCTTTTCAAGGATCTGTTTTATCTGCCTGGCCAGCTGGTTGATCTCTCTGACACCGGGCAGAAAGACCAGGCAGTTGCCCTCGTGGTCATGAATAAATGTTTTGACTGTGTTGATCAGATTGTTCATCAACTGCTGCTGTGGCCGTGTGTTGTGCTGACGACTCATATGATCAAGATATCTGTTCTCAACAGGAAAGCTGCGCCCTTCACTCTCAATGATCGGTGCATGATCCAGCAGAGTTGCTACAGCATCGGTATGCAGTGTTGCCGACATCACCAGGATTTTCAGATCTTCGCGTAACACCTGCTGGCTCTGCAGGCAGAGTGCCAGCGACAGATCTGCATGCAGGCTGCGTTCATGGAATTCATCAAAAATAACCAGCGCCGTTTTATGAAGTTCAGGGTCAGCTTGTAGTTTGCGCGTTAAAATACCTTCGGTGACCACCAGTATCTTTGTATCATCGCTAAAGCAGTTGTCCTGACGAATCTGGTAACCCACGCTTTCACCGACTTTTTCACCGAGTAGAAATGCCATGCGCGCCGCTGCATTGCGTGCCGCCAGTCTGCGAGGTTCGAGCATCATGATCTGCATATCACCCAACCACTTCTCACCGAGCAAAGCGATAGGCACAGCGGTAGTTTTACCTGCCCCCGGTGGAGCTTGTAGCACAAGGCGACTGTGAGAACTTAGTTTCTCTTTGATCTCTGGCAGAACATCATTGATGGGCAGGCTTAGCATGGGCAGATTATAGCTGAAGCTACATCAAAAATACTTGCGAGGATAAAGGGCTAATATTAACCCACTTACATATTTACTGAATCAAATGTAAACGAAGGGAGAAGAGCGGCGGAGCCGTGGCCCTTCGGTTCTATGCAGATGAGGGTACCCGCAGGGCAAAGATGTCGTGGGCGGCTTTCTTTCGCCCCTTTCTTTTCCGCAAAAGAAAGGGGACTCGCTGCTTTAGCTGAGGAATAACTGCATTTATTCAGAGAGCTGAACTATAAAGAGAGAGGGAACCATTCTTGTAAGTATGGTTCGTTCATTCTTTGACGTACAAAGAACGAACCAAGAAAAACGCCCCGGAGACCAGCTTGCCCTTCGGATCCCCGATCCTGCGCATAAAATCACGGTCGCGCTTACACGCTCCTACTCGTGGTTTAATACTTGTCTCGGCAACCTGCTAGCGGCGGATCGAGAAACAAGGCCTTTTAAACCCACTTACACGTGCTGAAAAGAGTTATGCAATGCAGAGTAAAGTTGGAACGAAACAGCTTATTAAAATCCTATCGCATGGCGGAACAGCAGTGAAACAACGCTCTTTACCTCGCCCATGGATCAATTTTCTTTTTAGAGGGTTTCTCACCCCACGGATCTTGTGGAGCTGACCTATTTCCACGCTTTTCACGTAACCTATCAGCATGCTTGGCTGCACGTCTTTCGCGCAAGCGCTCAGCATCTTCTAAACTCAGTTCTTTAGGTTCACCCGGCACTTGCTCCTCTGGAATAATCCGCTCCCTTGGAGGCAGTGAATACTGTTCATATGATGCTCTAGGTAAGTTTTTATAGTCATACAGATAGAAGGCTTCAACTTTTATACGCGCCCATTCCGTTTTCTTTAAAAATTTAACACTGGAATCAATACTTGGATTGGTCTTAAAACAATTGATACTTAAATAGGCAAAGAGTATTTCAAAACCATAGTGATCTACTATTTCAGTCAACAAGCTTTTCAAACCAAGGCCGTGTAAGGGGTTGTTCGTGTAATTGATCTCATTGCTCATGAAAGTCATCCCGGTTGAGTAAATAACGAAATTGTACCCGTAACAGCATAGATAACATATAGCATCACAGTTTTCTGATCTTTTGATCATTAAAATATAACTTAGCCTGATCCGACCAAGTCGGATTTGAAATGCATAGGAGTCAAGCCTGCCCCTCATTCACAACCCATGATTACTCATACGCTGCTTCCCGGTGCTACTAAGGTATACGAACAACTCCTTTGGCGGGATTTTAACCCGCTAGATTAATCGCCGATGACGGCATACGGTCAGGCTTGACTCCTATTGTGTTCTAAGCCGAAGGCTTATGCGTTTTTCCGATAAACCTTAAGTACATTCGGCAACTGCATAATTTTGTCTGTGACTTTTTGCAGTTGTTCAAGGTCCTTTATCTCCATCATGATCTGCATATCTGCCATCTGCGTATCTCTATCCGACAGAGTCTGAACACTGAGCACGTTCACTTTCAGGTCGGAAAGGATGCTTGTCATATCTTTTAGCAGACCTGTACGATCAATGGCCTGGATAACAAGATTAATCTCAAATGTCTGATCATCATGATCCGCCCACTCAACAGAAATGAGTCGCTTTTGTTTGTCATGTTCCAGGTTGAGTATGTTGGTGCAATCCGGTCGATGAACCGAAACCCCTTTGCCCTGGGTGATAAAGCCAATGAT
This sequence comes from Mariprofundus sp., assembly GCA_021772775.1. Lineage (GTDB taxonomy): Bacteria > Pseudomonadota > Zetaproteobacteria > Mariprofundales > Mariprofundaceae > Mariprofundus. The sequence goes on from JAJFLH010000033.1 coordinate 29,363, forward strand.
CTCATCACCGGGAACGGGTCTGCAGCAGTTGGCCATATAGGATAAGAGGTTACCAACGCCACAAACATTGATCGATGGATCTGCACTGCCTCTCTTTTTCACTTTAGGTTTATTGGGCAGTGCTTTCAGTGATTCAGTGGCATAAAGCTGGTTCAGACCCTGCGTTAACTGCGCTGATGTGATATCGCCACGCCCGACTTTAGCGTGCCACTCTTTTTCACTATTCACTTTAAAATGAGTGATGGCTCTGTTCGTATCAGGATTTGAAATGTGCATGCGTTTGAGTTCGCGATCGATTGCCGTTTTCCCATCGATCATATTCTGCTCATAATCCTGCTGCCGAAACCAGACTTTGATTTTTGCACGTGCCTTGTTGCTAACGATGTAACCCAGATTCGGATTGAGCCAGTCTCTGCTTGGTGCTGCTTGATTCGTAGTTAAGATTTCGACCTGCATACCATTTTGAAGTTGCGTGGTTAACGGTACGATGTGACCGTTCACCTTTGCACCGCGGCATTTGTGCCCGACTTCTGTGTGAATGCCGTAGGCAAAATCAAGGGGGGTTGCACCTTGCGGCAAATCAATGATTTTGCCATCCGGGCTCAACACAAATACACGATCAGAGAAGAGCTCTGTTTTAAAACTGTCTAAAAACTCCTCATCATCACTTTCCGGTGTTTCCAACAGTTTGCGGATGGAGTGAATCGTTTTCTCCAGCACAGCATCCTGCTTGGTGCGCTCTTTATAACGCCAGTGTGCTGCCACACCAAACTCTGCAAACTCGTGCATGGCTTTGGTTCGAATCTGAATTTCGACAGGTTTTCCCTCAGGCCCATAAACGGCCGTATGCAGACTTTGATAACCATTCGCTTTTGTGTTGGCGATATAATCATCAAACTCTTTAGGAATATGATGCCAGCGACCATGTATCAACCCCAATGCGGCATAACACTCTGCAATGGTGGTCACCATGACTCTGATGGCCTGAACATCAAACAGTTCTGAGAACTGTTTGTCTTTATGCGTCATTTTTGACCAGATACTATAGATATGCTTTGGTCTGCCATAAACCCTGGCATCAATCTCGGAACCTTTGAGCAGCGTATCAATTTCAGTGACAACCTGCTTGATATAGCTCTCGCGTCCGCCTCTTTTCTCCTCAAGCATCTTTGCAATGCGCTTATAGGTTTCAGGCTGCAGATAGCGAAAGGATAGATCTTCGAGTTCCCATTTCAGTTGTCCGATACCCAGGCGGTTGGCAATGGGGGAAAAGATTTCAAGTGATTCCGATGCAATGCGCTTTTGAGTCTCGTCATCTGCTTTTGATAGCTCTCTGAGCCGCTGTACCCTGTATGCAAGCTTGATGAGCACCACGCGCACGTCATCAACCATGGCCAACAACATTCTTCTCAGGCGCTCAGACTGTTCATGGCCATCGGATTGACTTGCTTTGAACCCATGCAACTTTTCCAGGCCCTGAACCATGTGAAGGACTTCGTCAGAAAACTCATCTTGAATGACCTTGTGAAATTCAGTGGAGCGTAGGCGAATGTCACTGAGCAGACATACAATAAT
>JAJFLH010000034.1 GCA_021772775.1 Mariprofundus sp.
AACACAAAAAATGGTTATGCGCCGCTGTGGCTCATTGCCAGTAGTCACTGATGATGACGAAAGCAAATTGATCGGCATTATTACCATTCGCGATACCATGCTGCCACTTTACCCTAATTTCGGCGAATATATTCACGATGCTAAATCCGCTCGTGATTTCGAAGACATGGAAGAAAACTACAAACGTGTCATGTGCATGAAAGTAACAGACGTTATGACAGCCAATCCAATGTCTGTACCTTCCGACATGCCAGTATTAAAAGCCGCATCGTTTATGGGACTGAAAAACCTACGCCGCATGCCGGTAGTAGATGATGGAAAGCTAACAGGTATGATTAGTATTGGTGACATCAACCGAGGCCTATTCATTAATCACGGTTAACAGATCATTCATCACCTTATCTACATATACAGGCTTCGGTTATTCCGGAGCCTGTTTTGTTTTAATCGCCTGACGAAGCATTAATCACTTCTCCACGACATCATCCCACAACCATTCGCGCAACAATTGCAACTCCAGAGATCTGGGCAAACCATCCAGCCAATCATAAAGAACCTCTTTCTGATCCAGCACGGTCCATAACTGCATTCTCTTTTTTTCAGAGTCAAAACAACGCACCACTGCCAAACCATCTTCACCCTGCAGAATATTTTGAAAACGAATCTGCTGTCGAGCTGGCATACTCACTTCTACGATCAACGTTTGCGCACTATTTTGCACGGTTCTTTTTCCGTTCAATTTTTATCCAACTTTTCACATTGCTCTGATGATCGGCATAACTGCTGGCAAATTGATGTCCGCCCGTACCATCAGCCACAAAGTATAGATAATCGACATTGGCAGGATTGGCTGCTGCCCGTAAAGAGGCCGCGCCCGGATTACCGATCGGTGTAGGCGGTAGACCACGACGCGTATAGGTATTCCACAGTGTATCCGTAGTCAGATCCTTTCTGTGAATATTACCTGAGAAACTGCCAGTCGTGCGCCAGATTCCATAAATAACCGTCGGATCCATCTGCAATGGCATACCTTTCTTCAGACGATTATGAATAGCTGCTGACACCAACGGCCTCTCTCTGTCGAGCATCGTCTCCTTCTCAATGATTGAGGCCATAATTCTCAGACGGTCCTGCTGACTGACATCGGCACTCAGTTCGGCAAGCAGCTTCTTCTGCGCATTGATCATAGTTTTAAGCAGTCGTTTCACTTCTACCGGCTTGGAATACTGGTATGTTTCCGGCAATAAGCGCCCTTCATGCTCACCCGGCAAAAGAGCTGTTAAAGCACTCTGCCATTGTTCCAGATCCACCGCTGTTTTATCAGCCAGTATGGCAAGCATCTCATCAACTCTAAGACCTTCCGGCAACGTCACACTGAAACTCATCACATCCCCGGATTCCAGCCTCTCGATAATCGAATGAATATTCGCCGGCTTTTCAAAACGATACAGACCACTGCGTAGCCTGGCCCCAGCGCCCTTCACACGTACCGCAAGGCGAAATGCCAGCGGTGAACTAATCACTCCCTCGGCATGCAACAAGCGCCCAATTTTAATCGTCGACATCCCCTTGGATACAGTAATTTCCACCGGAGCAGTCAACGCAAGCAGAGCCGATGCCTGCCAAAATAACCAACCGATTGGCGCCAATAACAACAACAGAGAGACAATCAAAAAAATCATCAGTTTTTTCATGATAGCTCTACCCCCTCTTGTTGCTGTAAAGCGTCCATTAACGGCTGAAATGCATGATGATGAATATCCATTGGCTCCACTCTTTCAATATTTGCGACACAGGCTAACGGCTGAATAAACAGCCCGCTATTACACACCGCTGCGGCTTCGCAATCTTCCATCCAAGCAACCGGGCACGGTTCTTCGCTCAGCAATGCATTCCGAATCAGAAAATCCCGCACCCGTCCAGGCAGCACTCCAACTTCAGCCGGAGGTGTAGACCAGCGCCCATCACGGTAGAGCAGGATATTTGCTGTTGCAGTGGCCAATAGCAGCCCACTCTGTTCAAACAGCACATTGATATCAGCTACACCACGCAAAACACGCAGCGTTTCAGCGTAGTCAGAGCTGAATTTGGCACACTTCTGTTTTAATGGAAAAGGCCAGGATTCTAGCCTTAGAGAAGCCGCTGTTGAGCTCTTCTTATAGGGCATACACTGCAGATACAGCTCTGGTTCAGATGCTTTTACAGCCAGACCCCATGGGGCTTCACCACCGGAGATGGTTAAACGAAGCAATACATCGGAACCAAGCCCGGCAGCTTCGTGAAGAGAGTTAAACAGCAGCTCCTCACCATAAGCCTGTGGCAAGCGCACACCGTACTCGGCAAGCCCACGCTCCAGGCGCTTCCAGTGACCGGGCCAATCGAAGACCTGTCCGTCAATCACCCTGAAAGTTTCAAAACAGGACTCGCCATAAGCCAGACCTCTATCCATTTTTTCAACTAATTTTATCTGCATACTCGAATCGCAAACCTCGAATCCTTTCCATGTTCATGGTAGCAAGCCGCCCATGAGCGATTTATACCTTCAGGCTATCGAACAAGCACGCGTCTATGACGTAGCGATTGAAACACCCTTGCAATTGGCCCCTAAACTATCCGGTCGACTGCACAATGAAATACTGCTGAAGCGTGAGGATATGCAACCGGTATTCTCCTTCAAGCTGCGTGGCGCTTACAATAAAATTGCCCAGTTGACTGAAGCAGAGCGACTGCGCGGGGTGATCTGCGCATCGGCAGGAAATCATGCTCAGGGCGTGGCGCTATCAAGCCATAAACTGGGCATTGAAGCGACCATTGTCATGCCACGCACCACGCCTGAAATTAAAATCAAAGCGGTCCAGCACCTGGGTGGACAAGTGGTGTTATTCGGCGACAGTTATTCTGACGCCAGTGCTCATGCCTATGAATTATGCGAGCAGAGCAACAAAGTATTCATTCACCCTTACGATGATCCGCAGGTGATCGCAGGCCAGGGCACAATTGCCGAAGAGATTCTGCGCCAGCTCCCCACCTCCAATCTGGATGCCGTGTTTGTGCCCATTGGTGGCGGCGGCCTGATTGCCGGCATGGCGGTCTATTTAAAGAAACATTCACCCAACACTAAAATTATCGGTGTTGAGCCGGTCGACTCAGCTGCAATGTTTGATTCCATTCAGGCAAACGAGCGCATCACCCTCAAACAGGTCGGTATTTTTGCCGATGGTGTAGCCGTAAAGCAGGTCGGCGAACACACCTTTGATCTGGTACGTCGATTTGTCGATGAGATCCTGCTCGTCGATACCGATGAGATATGTGCAGCTATCAAAGATATTTATGAGGACAATCGCAGTATTGTAGAACCGGCCGGCGCTCTGGGTGTGGCCGGACTTAAAAAGTATGTACTCAAAAACAAAATACGTGGCCAGGCATTAGCCGCCATCAATAGCGGCGCCAATATGAATTTTGATCGCATGCGCCATGTTGCTGAACGCACCGAAATGGGTGAAGGCAGAGAATCCCTGTTCGCTGTCACTATCCCTGAACGACCCGGCTCATTTCTTGATTTCTGTCGCATTATCGGCGACCGCAATATCACTGAATTCAATTATCGTATGTCCAGCCGCAGCGAAGCCCATGTCTTTGTCGGCATCAGCATTACCGAAAGCAACGAATCCAAAGCTATATATCAGGCCCTTGAGCTGGCTCAATTGCCAACGCTGGATCTGCAAGATAACGAGTTATCAAAATTGCATATCCGACATATGGTTGGTGGCCATTGTGGTCTGGCTGAAGATGAAGTCATCTACCGCTTCGAGTTTCCAGAGCGCCCCGGTGCTCTGCTGGAGTTTCTCAGCCGTGCCGCTGGGCGCTGGAATATCTCATTATTCCATTATCGCAACCATGCCGCCGCCTTCGGACGCGTCGTTGCAGGCATTGAAGTACCACCTGAAGAGCGCCCTGAATTTGAGGCTTATCTTGATGCGCTGGGTTATCCCTATGTTGATGAAACAGAGAACTCGGCCTATGTACTGTTTTTAAAGAGATAAAAAAAGGACCCCGCTAAGCGGAGCCCATTAAAATAGCATGACAGACATCTGCCCATCATATAAACATGTTATTTTTCACAATAAACGCGAGCATCCCTAGGCGTATAAATCCCAAAAGTAACCATACCGAGTACAATATTTAATGGTGTCCACTGCACTTCAACCTTAGCTATTTTTTCAGCACCACCACAAACCTTAGCTGCATCCATTTCTTTAGACTGTCCTAAACCACTAATAAAAAATGTTTGCATTTCCTCTTTAGCCAGTGAGCCCGTGCCATTAATATTAAATGTCTGCTTTGCACATCCTGCCGTTAATGCAATTACCACCACAGCAAAAAGCATCTTCTTCATATTCATTCCCCTCATATAATATTGAATTCAAACACTATTAGAACCACAAGCATTACAAACCTCATAGCATCAAACATTTGCGTTGTAACTTCATTTTAGACCATTAAATTCTAAATACTACAAGCAGGAGAACACACTCACCGAATCAATCAACACCCCAGTAATTTATTCATAATTATCAAACAGATATAACATTCACCCATTTTCCACCATGTTTCACTTTCAAGCGTTTTTTCACACTCAAGCCCAATGCCTTTTCACAATCTCTATCCGGCACAATAACCGCCACCTTCCAGCCCTGGAAATGTTGTTTAAACTGTTTACCAAGCTGCTTATAAAGCGATGTCACATCGCCCTTAACGCGGTCACCATAAGGTGGATTACATACAATCAAGCCAGTCTTATCCACCCCTTCGGGTATAATCAGTTGACGCGCATCCAGCTGTGCAAAGTCAATGCATTCAAACACACCTGCAAGCTTGGCATTTTCTTGTGCCTGATCCAACAGTCCTGCAGCCAGATCTGATGCAAAAATTTGTGGCCTGATATCCGAGTTCATCGATTCAACTTTATCCTGTGCCCGCTGCCAGCGTTTCTGTTTCAAGGATGGCCAGCGAACAAATGGAAAGTCATGTTTCAATCCCGGAGCTTTCTTGCCAGCAATAAGCGCTGCTTCAATAGCAAATGTACCTGAACCGCACATAGGCGCTAACAAAGGCTGATCAGGTGCCCACTGCATCCAGCGCAACACGCTTGCAGCTATCGTTTCACGCACGGGCGCTAAGCCAGAGAATTTGCGATAACCACGCCGATCCAGCCGTTCACCGGATGTATCGATACTTACCGTACAAGTATTATCGTCTATACGCAGCATCACTTGCTGCACTATTTCTCCGGACTCTTTCACCGAAACATTGTCTGATGCAGCAATCCCATCCAGCACTGCCTGCTCAGCACGACCAGAATGAAGAAGCTTGGAGCGATGACAACTGGCTTTGGCTTCAATACAAACATCTTCGGCAAGGTAACCCTGCCAACCAATTTTCCTTACCTGATGATAGAGCTCAGGGAAGGTCAGAGCCTTAGAGCTTGCCAGTCGAACCATGACACGTGTAATGCAGCGACTGCGCAAATTAATGCGGAACAGACCATCCATTGTGGTGGTAAATGCAATACCACCATCGCCCATCTGCACATCATGTGCTGCTAATTCACGCAATTCATCAGCGGCAATACCCTCAAGACCAGGTACAACAACTGCGTAACAATTTAAATTTCTCATGGGCAGAGGCTATCACCACATTCTCTACTGCCCACCATTGGCTTTGCCACTAGCTACCGCCTTTGCTAGAATCTCCGACTGTCAGCAAATTAATACAACTCTCTTTCAAGACCCAGGGAACTAAGGAATAGTTATTCATGTCATTTGAACTTCAACCCATGATGATTTCAGGAAAAGAAGTATTACCCTTGATTGAGGGGGGGAAAGGCGTCGCAGTCTCCACTGGTGAAAGCTCAGGTGCATGGGCAGCAGCAGGCGGTATCGGTACTTTTTCTGCAGTCAATGCAGACCGTGTCGATGAGAACGGCGAAGTCATTCGTACTGTTTATAAAGGCCGCAGCCGCATGGAACGCTTTGAAGAACTGGTAGAACAGGGTATTGCTGGCGGTATCAAACAGGCTAAAATCGCGCATGAAGTCTCCGGTGGCAATGGTCGCCTGCACATGAATGTGTTGTGGGAGATGGGCGGTGCTGAACGTGTACTTGAAGGCGTAATGGAGGGTGCCAAAGGCATGATCCATGGCATCACATGTGGTGCCGGCATGCCATTCAAGCTGGCTACTCTTGCAGCCAAACATAATGTTCACTATTACCCTATCATCTCATCAGGACGTGCTTTTAGAGCACTATGGTTGCGCTCTTACCGTAAACTACCCGAGCTGCTTGGCGGCGTAGTCTATGAAGACCCATGGTTGGCTGGCGGTCATAATGGCCTCTCCAACTCAGAAAGCCCTGATGTGCCAGAAGATCCATACCCGCGTGTTGCCGCACTGCGCAAAACGATGAACGATTTTGGTCTGCAGAATACCCCTATCATTATGGCAGGTGGAGTCTGGTTTTTACGTGAGTGGTCAAACTGGCTGAACAATCCTGAAATTGGCCCGATCACATTCCAGTTCGGTACTCGTCCACTATTAACACAAGAGAGCCCTATCTCCGATCTGTGGAAACGTCGCCTGCTGACTTTGAAAGAAGGTGATATCAGCCTCAACCGCTTTTCACCTACAGGCTTTTACTCCTCAGCTGTTTATAACTCATTTTTGCACGAGCTATATGAACGCTCGGATCGAGAAGCTGCCTTTGTTGATCACCCTGCAGGTGATCATTCTGAAGTGTTCACCTTCGGTGTACGCAACAAGAAAGTTTATCTTACCAAGACAGACCTCAAACGCGCCAATGCATTCATCGCAGAAGGTTTTACTAAACCGCTGCAGACCCCTGACTCCACTTTGATCTTTGTCTCACCGGATAAAGCCAAAGAGATCCGTCAGGATCAACTCGATTGCATGGGTTGCCTATCGATGTGTAAATTCAGCAACTGGGCTGCTAATGATAAAGGTACGACCGGTCACAAAGCAGACCCACGCAGCTTCTGCATTCAGAATACCCTGCAAAACATTGGTCATGGCGAGAATCCAGACAACAACCTGATGTTTGCCGGCCACGCTGCTTACCGTTTCTCTGATGACCCGTTTTATGCCAATGGTTTCATCCCAACAACCAAACAGCTGATCGATCGCATCTGCACTGGTGACTGATTAGAAACAAAGCATCTGGAAGCACAGATCCCCCAGGGCATCCTCTCTCTCGCAAGCGCGATTCACCTTGTGGACGCAGATGAACACAGACATATTCAAAGTCTGAACATCCTTAACATTGTTATCTGGCAATACTTTTTGATGTTTTCTCTGAGCTTTGGAGTCACCGCGAAAAGACCTAATGATTGTTTTTATCCGCCTTTATCTGCGTTCATCCGCGTTAATCTGTGGCTAAATAACTTAACTAGTAACTGATTCAGATTGCCATTGATTTGCCTAAGGACACCAACAGTAGGCGCCTTTAGGCGAGACGAAAAGGCGCAGCTTACTCCTTTTTCAACGCCGTAATTAGGCAATTCAAGGGTGAGCTGAACAGTTACTACCAGCCTTCATCTTCATATAGGTCTTCCGGCTCTGAGCGTTTAAAGGCTTTACCCACCACTTCATCCACCTCCTGATTGACATAAGCTTCGCCCGGCAAGATTTCAATACAGCGCATCTCAGTGCCATTCAGCAACGATTGTTGGCCCAAATCTTTTTGTTTAAAGCCATGCCCCAGAGATAACATAGTGCCGTATTGAGCAGTCAGAGATTGCCCATCCCCCACTCGAGCCAATTCCATGGCCAGTGCCACCGGTGCACCAACAATAGTCAGTTCTTTTCTGCGCCCCACACCAAAATGACCAACCACCACTTCACCAATCGCTAAACCGACAGCAAACACCATTTTGTTTTTATCAACACTCTTTTGCAGATCTTCACTGGCCTGAATCAGTGCCAAGCCAGCTTTAGCAGCTTGGTTCTCATGCGATTTCAGATCAAAGGGGTGATTAAATACTGCAAGCAAACGATTACCGGTAATCTGATCGACATGACCATCAAACTCTTGCACGATCTGCTGGAACAGTGCAAAAACACGATTCAAATCAGCAATCACTGATTTCTGGTTACAACCTTGAATGAACGTGTCGAAATTAATCATCTCAAGCGCCAAAACAGTGACATCACGCTCATTATGGCTATCAAGTTTAGTATTCCGATCATACTCATCCGACACCAGACTCGGGCGCTGATAACGACCATAGAGGTCAAACACCTTCTCTCTATGCTCAAGTTTAGAGACCATTTTATTAAACTGATGAAAAGATTTACCAAACTCATTGGACGACTGAATCGGAATCTGTACCGAAAAATCACCATCACCCACCCGTTTAGAGGCCATGGCCAATAGCCGAAGCTGTTTCACCATGCGCCCACTTAGGCCATACACCAACAACGAGGCTATCAGGGCAATAATTGCTGCAGTAATGGTCAAATCCAACTTGATCTGAAGATCGTTATCCCGCCATGATTTACCTGGAAATAAGACCGCTATAGTGCCCAGTTGAGTATTATTATAGTTGATACCGGTGGCATACCATTTATCCTGGCCTTGAACCTGAATTGCCGTTGCAGGTAATTTGGAGAGAGCTTCGACAGCAGCAGGGATATTGTTCCCGCCAAATGTCTCGGTCTCACCATTGGCCCAGCGCAAAAATATTGATGAACCAGAAGCCTGCTTCATAAACATCCGAATCAAGCTATTCACTTCAGGATTTGATACCGCAACCATAGGCATTTTCAGCTCATCCGATAACAACGTCAGTAATAGCTTGGCCTGCTGATCTTCGCTTTCATTCCATGCTTTCTTTTCAATATGAGCGATACTGACCATCATGACTACGGCCACCATCGCGACCAGAAAAACCGTCAATATACTCCAAAGCATACGCAGCGACATACAACCCCCCTCTCTTTTCAATCCTATCGGATTCCCAAAAAAACATTATTACCAATAGAGTGATTGATGTCAGCAAATTATCTGCCAAACCCATTAAAAGCAGCTCGACATTGGCCGCATTATTGCTAATTTATTTCAAATCATTAAGCATTACTACATACAACTTCATGTTCAGGGGGAACAAGATGGATCTATCGACTATTGCAGGCATCATGGCAGGACTTGGACTGATTGTAGTCTCGATATTCCTTTCTGCCGTTGAACCCGGTGTTTATGTCAACCTTCCCGGTTTACTGATTGTTATTGGCGGCACCATCGCAGCCACTCTGGTCAGTTTTCCAACAAGCGAGTTAGCCAAGGTCTGGCGTGTGCTAGGTTATGTATTTCGCAATAACGAATATTCAGTCCGTGACGATATCGCCGAAATAGCTCATGCAGCCCGTCTGCGCAGACATGGTGACCTGGCCCGCATTGAAGACCAGCTCAATCGCATTGCCAATCCTTTCTTAAAGACTTCCATCCAACTAGTTATTGATAACACAGCGCCTGATGAAATCGTCAATATTCTGCAGTGGCGCATCAAACGCCTACGTGAACAGGAACGTGCTGAAGCACATATTTTCCACACCATGAGTGTCTACGCTCCAGCTTTTGGTATGTTCGGAACACTCGTCGGTATGGTAAATATGCTTTATGGCATGAATGGCCCTGATCTGCTCAATGTCGGTCATAACATGGCTGTCGCACTGATGACCACGCTGTATGGCCTGGTACTCGCCAACCTCATATTCAAACCTATCGCCATCAAAATTGAACGCCGCACTGAAAAACGCGCCATGATCATGCGTATGATTGTTGAAGGCACCATCCTTCTAGCCGGTAACCGCAGCCCGGTATTCATTCGTGAAACCCTTCAATCCTTCTCCGCACAACATGATGACGAGCTACGGGGTGAAAGCAGCTCATTCACCGATGAGTTGCGATCCAGCGAAAAGAAATCCAGTAAAAAACGCAACAACCTGGATGATGATTTTTAATGAGCACAGCTAACGAAAAACCCGCCTCATTATCGAACAAATCAAGCATGGAGACTATTCGTAGTCATATCCTTGCTGACCCAGATGGCGATCACCACGAACGCGACAATGGCAACGCCCAAGAGGGGTGGATGGTTGCCTACCTCGATCTCATGACCCTGTTATTGGCGCTGTTCATTATCATGGGAGCCGTCAGCCATTCAAAAGCAGGCATGAAAATGGAGGCCCCTACTTCTCCACAAAAATCGGCCACCGAAGGTGCTCCTGTTTCTGACAACGCTACGGTTCAACGTCAGGGCCAGAAAAAAGGTCAGGAAAACAGTGTCGAACGCATCCTGGGCAGCAATTCACTCGGCGGTGTGATGGATTATAAACTGTCACCGGGACAAGTGCGTTTGCAGATGCATGCGAGCATGTTGTTTGATGCCGCAGATACAAACCTGGATAAAAAATCCCTGAAAATGATCAAAAACATTGCCGAGGTATTGAGGAACTATCGAGGTAAAGTTGAAGTAGCTGGACACACTGATGACATTCCACTCAAACGTGGTCGCTTCAGATCCAACTGGGAACTCTCCAGCGCCCGTGCTGCTGCTGTCGTTGAAGCACTGATCAACTTAGGCATTGCTCAGAACAGGCTCCATGCCACAGGCTATGCGGACACCATGCCGCTGGCATCGAATGCAACACCTCAGGGCCGAGCCAAAAATCGAAGGGTAGAGTTTATTGTTGAGATGGGGCCGGAGTTCCTCTACGAACGATAATCATTAGCTTTTACCACAGAGGTACCCCAAGGCTCTCTCTCTGTCGCAGAGCTACACAGAAAAAGGCAGGTCAGCTTTCATTCGCATGTCTGCCTCGTACTCTGCGGAAAACAGGTTTAACTACTCGATAATGTTTTGAGCCTGAATGACTTCACTCCAGCGTTTATTCAGACCACTTAGATCTGAATAGAAGTGTGGAGCAAAACGAATGCCGCCGGCACGATGAGCACAGATCAGGCCAGCTTTCATCAAAGCCTTATATAATGCGGCATGACCGGAGTGATCAAGATAGCGATGTCTGAATGTCACAATACCGGCATAAGAGCCTGCCTGATTAGGTGTGATGAGAGAGAGATCATCATCTGCCTCCACCCACTCCACCAGCTCTCTGGCAAGGCCTAACAGCTTCGCCTCAACCCCTGCCATGCCAACATCTTCAAACAGTGAGAGACTAGCATTCAAAGCCTGAACTCCGAGCATATTCGGGCTACCCGGCTCAAAACGACGGGCTGAACGGGTCGCAGTCCAATCGGACGCATCAAAGTCCCCTACCCGCTCCACCATATGCCAACCATATTGCGACAAACTCACACACTCGCGTGCTTGCGGAGTGGAGTAGAATAGTGCCAGCCCTTCCGGACCCAGTAACCATTTATGCCCATCAGCCACCACAAAATCAGCCTGACAAGCCTGCCCATCAAACTGTAAGGCCCCCAGACTCTGAATCGCATCAACACAGAACAGGATATTATTGTCGCGGCAAAAAGCGCCCAGACGATCCAAATCCATGCGCAGGCCAGTGCCATATTGAACCGAACTGACCGTCATCAAACGGGTAGACTCATCACACAACGCAATGATAGCCGCTTCGGGATCATCACCGGAAAGATCCGCCTCCCGAAAACTCACACCCTTCGAGTCTAACGACTCCCACACGATACGATTGGATGGAAACTCCTGATTGGTTGAAACAACATTGTCGCCGGCTTGCCATTCAAGCCCATAAGCAATCAGAGATAGAGCTTCCGAAGTATTCTTCACCAACGCGATATCATCGGTAGACGCTGCATTGACCAAGCGCTTCAGCCTGACTCTTAGCTCACGCTCTGTTTTCATCCACAAAAGATAATCCGCCGCCCCCCGCCTCATATTCTCATCCGCAAAGGCTTTCACAGCATCAGCCGTCCGGCGCGGCCACACCCCCACCGCCGCATGATTCAAATAGATCAAATCCGGTTCTAAGGGGAATTCTTCATTCAAAGTATACATCTCCCAACTACACCCCTGTTGTATCTATTCTGCAAGCCTAGCAGCTCAGAAAACAAACGATGTCTCCAAAATTTAAGTTTTCCAATAAAAATAAATCATTATCTCTCAGAATAAATGAAGAAAAGTGCATTTTATCATCAATACTGATGATGAACGGATGTGTGCTTGCTGTAGGATAGTGCGCTTGAATGGGAAGGAGGGGATGAAATGATGTAAGAATTAAGGCATTAATCCCAAATGCTTTTTAGAGGAATGGGGTTCTACCCAGCTTTTACGGACACATCTAAAAAGAGGCATAAAATGCCGATAAGGAGTGTTCCGAATGACCCAACGAAGAAAGTACAGTGCCTATTCAAGCGCGAAGCTGTTGCGCTTAGCTACCAACTAGGTGTTAGCTGCCGACAGATTGCTCTGGAGATCGGTGTTAATCCGAACCTGCTATCACGCTGGAAAAGAGAGTCTGTGGCGGTATCGAATAAGGCCTTTTCAGGCAGCGGTAGCCCGCGAGATAAGGAGTTAGCGTTTAGGGGTCAAGCGTTTAGGGGTCAGGACTTGTTTCGCGGATTATATTGAGTAGAGTGCGAGTATGGCAAGACCGTTACGAATTGAATATGAAGGCGCTCTTTATCATGTGACCTCGCGTGGCAATGCTCAGGCCGATATTTATTTGTCAGATCTTGACCGGGAGATGTTTCTCGACGTGCTTGGCCATGTGGTAGACCGTTTCGGATGGGTTTGTCATGCCTATTGCCTGATGACGAACCATTTCCACTTGATGATTGAAACACCACAGGCGAACCTGAGTCGGGGAATGCGCCAACTGAATGGTGTATATACCCAGCGCTTTAACCGTAGCCATGGCCGCGTTGGGCATGTGTTTCAAGGTCGGTTCAAGTCCATTGTTGTGGATAAGGATGCCTACCTACTTGAATTGAGCCGCTACATTGTTCGTAACCCGGTTGCTGCCGGTATGGTGGAAGATGTTAGTGGCTGGCAATGGAGCAGCTATCAAGCAACAGTTGGCGATACCTCTGTCCCTGATTTTTTGTCGGTTGACTGGCTGTTATCCCAGTTCGGCTCGAACAGAGGCAGGGCGAGAGAAGCCTATGCGGGTTTTGTTCGGAATGATGTTGATGCTTCACCTTGGAAGTCGTTGAACGGGCCAGATATTTTGGGTGATGATACGTTTCGATGTCAGTTGCAGGGGGAAACGGGCAAGATTCCAGTTGGCATTACGAAGCGCAAAGCAATACTGAGGCACCTGCCCCTTTCGGATATCGCGTGCAAAGGGAGAGGACGGAGTGACTGGATGCGAGAGGCCTATCGGGAACATGGATATACAATGCAGGAGATCGCCACTTTTGCCGGCCTACATCACTCTACAGTGAGTCGGTTGATTAAAACGGAAGATGAAAATGCGCGAAAAGAGTCCTGACCCCTTCGTCTCACGCTGTCAAATTGAATAAACCTTTTCTATTCCCCCATTCACTCTATCTTCTCTCATAGCGGGGTTTGATATGAACAAACAGATTATGGAGCTGATAGATAAGATTAGAACACTAGAGGATGAGCTAGAAGTAGAGCTGGTCAAACGACGTGAGGAGCTACGATTTGAACTGATCGGTCGCAAGGTTCGTTTCGAGCAGGAGATTCTGGAACGGCACAGAGAACTAAAAACCAGCCTTACCCGTTATATTGTTAAAGCTCGCCCACTGGTCGCGCTGACAGCTCCTTTTATTTACATCATCATTATCCCATTTGCCCTGCTTGATCTGTTTGTATCTCTCTTCCAATTCATCTGTTTTCCTGTCTATGGTATTCCAAAAGTCCAACGTCGGGATCATTTCGTTTTTGATCGTCATAAGCTGGGTTACCTCAATCTGCTAGAGAAGTTCAACTGCTTCTACTGCTCCTACGGCAATGGATTAATCTCATACGTGCGCGAAATCGCAGCCCGCACAGAGCAGTACTGGTGCCCGATCAAACATGCCCGACGTATCAGTGGCACTCACCCCCACTACAGCCGCTTTCTCGATTATGGTGACGCTGATGCCTGGCATGAAAACATGAAGGATCTACGATGCGATTTCGACAGCGATAAAAAAGAGAACAAAAAACAGGACAATGAATAAACTATTTTCCTCGATAAGATGTTGTACGACCTCCCCACCTCACTTCGACTCAAAGCAAAAGAGCCGAAAGATGTCCATTGCGATCTAACATGAACCGCATGCCTCATCACACGCGTTTAAAACAGCTGGATGCACTGCTCGTTGAGACTCAATCCCTCTGGCAACCACAGCCATTCAAAAAAGCTCGCCCTGAATGGTGTAATCTCTATCCTAAATTAAATCAGGCGCTACTGGATTTGGATGAGTCATCACTTGCCCACTATGCTGCCAATAACGAAGCGCTCATCACTTTTATTTCCAGCTATATTCCACAACTAGCCGAGATCCCTTCACTGATTGAGTTGCCTGCAACAACGCAAAAACAACAGCGTGAAATAGATTCTCGCCTCAATGCAGGCATTCCCGGCAGAAAGTGGCAGCAGATCACATCGCTCTATCAATCCATAGAAAACCCTGGATGCGCTATCACCGAATGGTGTGGTGGCAAAGGTTATCTGGGACGTTTACTGTGCAAGCAGTGGCAACAGCCGGTTACTACACTTGAATATCAACAGTCGCTGGTAGAAGCCGGCGCGGCACTAGCCGAGAAATATCAGCTCAAGCAGCAATTCAAAAAGGTAGATGTATTAAACGCCCCAGTAGTGAAACAGCTTAGCAATCACCACACCATCGCGCTGCATGCCTGTGGAGACCTGCATCGTGAACTGATCAGGCAAATCATCGACACAAAGATGCCAAGCTTTAGCATCGTGCCATGTTGTTACCACCTTGGTCGTGAAAATAACTACACCGTATTTAACCCAGATCTGAAACTAAACCTAAGCAGAGAGGAACTGCGCCTGGCTGTGAATGAAACTGTCACCGCGCACAGTCATGAGATTCAAAAGCGTGATCAGGACATGGCCTGGAAACTGGGGTTTCAACAAATTTGGCAAGAGCTTAGCGGCAGCTCTGATTATCACTGCATCAAACCGGTGACTAAAACATGGTTAAAGGATGGCTTTAAAAGCTACTGCCAAAAACTATCTCAAAGAGAACAACTACCACTCACTGATGATATGGATTGGGATTATTGGGAAAATAGAGCTTACCAACGCCAACATGACGTCATGCGTCTGCAGCTGCTGCGCCAATGCTTTAAACGGGTGCTAGAGGTGTGGTTGATTATGGACATGGCGGTTTATCTGGAAAGCCATGCTTATAGCGTAGACATTCATCAGTTTTGTGAACGCAGCCTAACACCACGAAATATTTTAATTGAAGGAAAAATATAACTATTCAGCTCGCTACTAATTTATGAGATATTTCCATTTCATTCGTCATTCTCGAATGTTTGGATCGAGGATCCATTGATAAACAGGCTTCCGATAATGGATTCCCAATACAAGCACTTGGGAATGACGCTTTTTTAAAGGTCTGTAGGGGTGTCTTATGAGCATACTGAATAGTTACAGAAAAGTAACATCAGCTAAAGCTCAAAGATTTGCATGGCAGCAACCTGATGCACTGAAGAAATGGTTTAAACCCAAAAGAGAGGAATTTGATGCTTCACCTGAGCTTTAAAAACATAAAAAGATGAGCGCACTAGAGAGAGATGTATGAGAGAATTAAGCAAGCTCAAAGGGCTTGGCCCAAAGTCTGAGAAGAGCTTGAACGACATTGGTATTTATACCTTGCCGGATCTCAAGGTAGTTGGGCCAGTCCAAGCATTTATAAAATTGCAAACAACATGCAATATAAAGCCCAGCCTGAATTTTCTTTATGCCATGATTAGCGCTATTGAAAACGTGCATTGGACTAAGATCGCAAAAACAGAGAAGGCAAAACTGTTGATGGAACTGGAAGATTACAAAGAGCTACAAGACTTTCTCGACGTTGAGAAAACGAATTGAAGCAACAGAGGCTTAGAGGTAAATAACAGATGAACAAATCCGAATTAAAACAACGCGAACGCAATAACTGGTCATCAGCTGCCGATGGGTGGCGGCGACGCGATGAACTCTTGAAAAAGGGTGCGGCTCCTGTCTCAGAACGCATGTTGGAGCTTTCCGGTATTCGTTCAGGTTCCCGGCTGCTTGATATTGCTTCAGGCACTGGCGAACCCGCAATTTCGGCTGCACACAAAGTTGGTGAATCTGGTCAGGTGATTGGTACAGATCTAGTCGATGAAATGCTTGCGGTTGCGCGTGATAAAAGTGTAAGGGTCGGTCTAAATAATATCGATTTTCACTGCATGGATGCTGAAACACTCAACTTTCCTGCCAATGCTTTTGACGCCGTAAGCTGCCGTTGGGGGCTGATGTTCATGCCCGATCCCCTCGCCTGCCTTGCTGCTGCTCACAGCACATTGAAACCAGGTGGCTTCATCACCCTGGCTTGTTGGGCAGCACCGGATAAGAATCCATTTGTAGGTGTGCTGATGAAGGTATTAAGCAAATACATGGAGATCCCTACTCCACCACCTCATGCTCCCGGTATTTTCTCGTTTGCAAACCCGGATCGTCTGCATGACTGCCTCGCCTCAGCTGGTTTCAAAAATATTGAAATCGAAGAGATGGTCATCGATGTGGTTGAAATTGATGATGGCCAGGCCTACTGGGAGGCGATGTCAGATTTGGCGGCTCCAATAATGGCTCTAGTCAGGCAACTCGATGGCTCGGCCCGATCAAATTACATTGATGAGGTCATTACAACCGCAGATGCACTCAAACAGGGTGATACCCTGCGCATGAAAGGCACAACATGGATAGCCAAAGCCGAGAAGTAATTTGCTGTGTAGCTATAAAGGAAATACAAGATGCCTAAATCAACGATGACTTACTGGAACCCCTTAAATCCTGACAACCGGGGTGAATGGAGACCTATTGAAGGACTGGAAGATATGGCCGAAGAACTTACCCTGAGCATGGGTCATGAATTGGGTGAATACACTCGCTTAACCCGTTTTTTAGCCGGAGCAGACACCATACCATTTGGTGGTAAAAGCCACACATACCCTGAAGAGATATTTATAGTCAGTTATATGATCGTGCTTTTGAGATGTGGCTCGAAACTGGGCACTAGCGAGCAGACCACCGGGCAAAGTTCACGGCCCTTTCACAACAGAAACTGGCTGTGTTCTGCTTGAAATATCATTTCCTAATAGAACAAAGAGTGATTGGACAGGTTTATTCGCATACAGATAATAGATTGAATATTGCCATCAGTATAAAAGTACTCCATCCTACGTTTAATAACCTGACCCAAAAAGGGAGGGATTATGCAGGCATCAAGATCAAATATTGTACGTCACCCGGCCGTTGCTGACATGTTTTATCCGGGTGCAAGCGACGAGCTATGCTCCTTTGTTAATCATGCGCTGGAGTCAGCTTCGGCTGAGCTGCCTGAAGATCTATCCTCTCCCAAAGCGATCATTGTTCCACACGCCGGCTACATCTATTCCGGCCTGACTGCTGCATTTGCTTATGCGAGCATCAAACATGCTGCGATTAAACGCGTAGTGCTGCTAGGACCTGCGCATCAGGTCTCTTTTTATGGCATCGCCCTACCTGATTGTAACATTTTTGAAACACCACTGGGGCTGGTTCGACTCGATTCAGAGGCTGTGCAGATAGCACTGCAGCAGTCCGGTGTGCAGCTCAATAAGTCAGCCCATGCACAAGAGCACTCATTGGAAGTACAACTGCCGTTTTTACAAACCGTGCTGGATGATTTCGAACTATTACCGCTATGTATCGGTTCGGTAGAGCCTGATGCCGTAGCCCAAGTGATCGAATCACTGTGGGGCTATGGGGAGACACTATTTGTGATCAGCTCTGATCTGTCCCATTTCCATACTTACGATGAAGCACGCAGATTGGATCTACAAAGCATTGAAACAATACTCAGCAGACGAACTTATTTAAACCATGACCAGGCCTGTGGTGGCACCGGCATCAATGCACTAATGAAGGTCGCTCAACGGCGTGGATTGAAAACTCAGCTGCTGGATTATCGAAATTCAGGGGATACAGCCGGAGACCGAAACAGAGTGGTCGGTTATGCATCCATTGCACTCTTTGAGAATGGGGGCTGCAATGCCTGATGCGTTGATCAATGGAAACATGCTGATTGCTCTGGCGCGAGGCGCAATTACTGCAAAACTCGACATTCATATGCAGGAGATTGATTGCACTGGAGCCGACTGGTTAGAAAGTTCTGCTGCAACATTTGTCACACTCACCAAACATGGAGAACTGCGCGGCTGCATCGGTACACTGGAAGCTTATCGTCCACTTATTGAAGATCTGCAGGCTAATGCTGTCGCTGCTGCATTTCATGATCCCCGCTTTCCACCACTAAACAGAGAGGAGTATGCATCCCTACAAGTAGAGGTTTCCCTGCTATCGAACATGCAGGCTTTAGATGCAGAGAGCGAACAGATTGCCCTCTCAAATATCCGACCTTTCATCGATGGCGTGGTATTCAAATATGGTTCTTATCGATCAACATTTTTGCCACAAGTATGGGAGCAACTACCTGATCCGGTTCAATTCATTACACATCTGAAACAGAAGGCCGGACTCTCTGCGGGCTTCTGGCATCCAGACGTGATCATCGACATATATCAGGTCAACAAATACCGAGAATAGGACAGCAATGAGGACGATACTGAATCAATCAGCACGTTCCTATGGGGAGTAGCTATGGCAAACTCACATTATCCCGGCCGCTACTGGCACAAGCTGGCAGATGGCCGCATCCAGTGCGATATCTGTCCACGCGACTGTCGCCTGCACGATGGACAACGTGGCCTCTGTTTTGTGCGCAAGTGTGAAAATGAACAGATCGTACTTACCACTTATGGTCGCTCATCCGGCTTTTGCATCGATCCTATTGAGAAAAAGCCGTTGAATCATTTTCACCCTGGCTCCAGCGTACTCTCGTTCGGAACTGCAGGCTGCAATCTGGCCTGTCGATTTTGCCAGAACTGGGACATCTCCAAATCACGCGAGTTTGATCGCCTGTGCAATCAGGCTGAACCCGATAGCATTGCAAAGGCGGCAGCAGAACACGGATGTAAAAGTGTGGCGTTTACCTATAACGATCCAATCATTTTTCTCGAATATGCCATAGATGTCGCCAAAGCCTGCCATGGACAGGATATTAAGACGGTAGCGGTCACATCCGGTTATATACACCAACAGGCGGGTTCCGAACTCTTCTCCCACATGAATGCCGCCAATATCGATCTAAAAGCATTTACAGATAATTTTTATCACAAACTATGTTCTGGTCACCTTCAACCGGTATTAGACACGTTGATCTATCTGAAACATGAAACATATGTCTGGTTTGAAATCACCACACTGTTAATTCCCGGCCAGAATGACAGCGATGAAGGGATCACAGCCATGTGCGACTGGATAGCAGAGAAGCTTGGCCCCGATGTGCCCTTACATTTCACCGCCTTTCATCCAGATTGGAAGATGACAGACCTGCCAACCACACCATCGAGCAGCTTGAAACGGGCTCGGGCCATCGCTTTGAAAGCAGGTCTACTTTATGTCTACACAGGCAATGTTCACGACAGAGCCGGAGGTACGACTTTATGCCCTGGCTGCAATTCGAGGCTTATTGTGCGCGATTGGTATGAAATTTTAGAGCACAGATTATCTGATGAAGGCCACTGCATCATCTGCGATGCAGTTCTGCCCGGCCACTATAGCCCATTCAATGGCGCTTTCGGGCCTCGGCGGATACCTGTTGTTGTATAGTTAAGAGAAAGAGATTGTTTGATCGATCAACTACACGAGCTGAAATAACATTCAGTTAAGTTCTTCTATCCTTATTTGCCCGCCTATCTTCAGCCCTTCGATTGCCGCCCAATAGATAGCGTTCGCCTTCCGGCTGAACATCATCACCTTCATCTTTCTTTGTCTCTACAACTCTGGATGACTTCAGTTGATTCAACGCCTCGGTTTCTAGCTTAGGTTCTGGCTTAGGGTTGGCTGTCGGAGCAACAGCAGCATGAGGTTTATTTCTTTTCTTCGTTTGTCGCTCTTTTATCTTCTGGACATGCTCTTTGCTGAAATGATCATGCTGGGGGTCATAATCATCGCCCAAATCAACATGATGCGGATCGTAGATCTGTTTTTGCCCTCCTCCCTTCAGGAGAATAAGCGCTGCAACCACAGCAATAGCGATAATTAAAAGGATAATCATTAAATCAATACTCATAATATCCCTCCTTTTGAAGCTATATTTTATTGCCAGTAGTCATCAATGTAATAAGGTATTACTGATTCGTAAACTGTTTTATAAAGTAATGATAGCACACAATAGAACGAATTAATCTGTTAGAGCGCATTCTCCTTATTGATAATCGTTAACAAGTGACCAAAACACCACATAAACCTGATCAAAAGCTGGGGCAGAACAATGAAACCTTAATGAGTACAAGTCGTCATATCTAACGCATTTCGAAATATGCATCATTCACTCATTGTCCCGCCCGTACATGAACGGTTACAAGCTTATCAATCTCTAAAGTTGGTGAATGACAATGGCCTGTCGGTATCCATGCCACGTACCAGTGACATAACAGCCTGTAAATCATCGCGTTTTTTACCGCTGACACGTACTTGATCACCTTGAATGGATGCTTGAACTTTCATCTTTTCCTGTTTGATCAGCTTCACAATCTTCTTCGCCAGTTCAATACTCACACCCTGTTTGATCAAGATCTCCTGACGTTTGCAGTCGCCACTCGCATTCTCTGCATCTTTATATTCCAGACACGATGGTTCCAGCTTACGGCGTACCAGTTTGGCTCGTAAAATTTCTGTTATTGTATTGAGTTTATTGATGTCATCACCCACAGCTGTGATGTTATTATCACCCAACTCGATACTTGATTTACTTCCTTTAAAGTCGAAACGGGTGGTTATTTCCTTGTGCACCTGATTGACTGCATTGCTCATCTCTTGCATATCCGTTTCACTGACAATATCCAAACTCGGCATGATTCACTCCCCTTATGATGCTGATAATGCCAAAATTCTGCCGCTTCAATCTTTGACAAGCAATGCATCGCACTTAGATTCGCGTCAGCAAGGAGATATTTGTTGTCCAACGCGTTCAAACATGACTTTTCTGACCAGGTACCGGCTAGCAAGCCGCGCATACGGCTGCCTAAAGTGAAACCCATAAAAGCGCCCAAGTTTAATCTGCTTTCAGCACGCTGGTATCCTCTGTTGGGGGCACTGGCTGGTTTCTTCTTCATTCTCCTATTCATTGGTGGAGCTGGCCAAGATGCGCGTGCCAGAATGAGTGTTGAGCATACCGAATGGCTGCCTGTAGAGATGAATACCCTCGAAGCCGATGGCCCACAAGAACTCATTGTACACGTACAGGCCGGTGACAGTGCAGGCGCTGCACTGATGCGACTCGGTTTCAACCGAACAACCAGCCACCGTATCATTCAAGCCGCAAAACCTTCTTATAAATTAAAAAACATCCATGTTGGCCATGCATTTAAACGCATTGATAGCACTGCTGGCGTAGAGGTCATGTACAATATTGATGCAAAAAAACGACTTCATCTGTTGCAAAAAGAGGGGCAAAAGTCGTGGCTGGCCAGCATTCAGAAACGTAAAATCCTTAGCCGTCACCGTCTCGCATCAGGCACGATTGACGGCAGCCTGTTTGCCTCTGCTGAACGCACAGGTATGGATCAGCGTACCACCATGAATCTGGTAGATATTTTTGCATGGGATATCGACTTTGCCCGCGACATGCGAAGTGGTGACACCTTTCGTTTAGTCTATGAAGAACGTTTTGATGATGAGGGTAATTTACTCGAGAGTAGCATTTTTGCCGCAGAATTCGTCAATCAAGGTAAAAAGTTTCAATCGGTCCGCTATCAAAAGCCCAATGGAAAAGTGGATTATTTCACCCCAAGTGGCAAGGGCATGCAAAAAACCTATCTTAAAGCACCAGTGAAATTTTCGCGCATATCTTCCCGTTTCCGCAGCAAACGCAAACACCCTGTGCTGGGTTATACCCGTGCTCACCGCGGTGTCGATTACGCCGCCCGCAGCGGTACCCCGATCCATGCGCTTGGTAATGGTAAGGTGGTTTTCAAAGGCTGGAAAAGCGGTTACGGCCGATTTATTCAGATTCAACATAATACACGCGAACATTCAACCGCTTACGCCCATATGCGTAGCTTTGCAAAAGGCATCAAGAAGGGAACTCGCGTTAAACAGGGACAAACCATTGGTTATGTCGGTATGTCAGGACTAGCTACAGGACCTCATCTGCATTTTGAGTTTCGTTCACGTGGCCGGGCCGTCAATCCCTTGACAGTAAAACTCAAACATCAATCAGCTCCAGTGCCCAGATCACAAATCAAACATTTCAAACAACAAACGGCCCCACTCATGGGCCAGCTACAGCAAGAAAAAAGCGACAGTCTCTGGGGCTGATCATGAGCACATATGCAAAAAACAATCTAGGAATGATCATATGACATCAAAGCAACAAGCTTGGCTGGATAAAGCTCATCGTGTACTGGATATCGAAATAGCCGCCATCCAGGCTCAGCATGACGTGCTGGGCAGTGAGTTTATACAGGCCGTAGAAACTATACTTGGTTTAGAGGGTAGGCTGGTTGTCGTTGGCATGGGAAAATCAGGTATTATTGCTAAGAAGATCGCTGCCACCTTTGCCTCTACCGGGACACCGGCGTTCTTTGTACATGCTGCTGAAGCCCAGCATGGTGACCTCGGTATGATCACCGGCCACGATGCAGTTCTAGCACTGTCACATAGTGGCGAAACAGCTGAAGTCTGCGGTTTGTTACCTGAAATCCGCCGCCGAGGTGCCACTGTCATTGCCATCACCGGCAGCACCTCATCCACCTTAGCTAAACATACAGATATCGTATTGCATATCCCGATTGATAAAGAGGCCTGCCCGCTTAATCTCGCCCCTACCGCATCCACCACAGCTACTTTAGCGCTTGGAGATGCATTAGCTGTTGTCATACTCAAAGAGCGTGGTTTCAAAGAGGAAGACTTTGCCCGTGTACATCCAGCCGGAAGTCTGGGGCGCAAACTGCTTCGCGTCGCCGATGTCATGCATGATGCAGATGAACTGCCGCTGGTAAATGCTGATGCTCCACTGCGTGATGCGATCATGATGATGAGCAGTCATCGTATGGGTATCACAGGTATTATTGAAGCAGGAAAACTGACCGGTTGCCTGACCGACGGTGATCTGCGACGCATTTTAGAGACCGGGCACATTGATATTAATCTACCCGTCCATGAGCTTATGCACCCCAACCCCACCACCATTACAGCCGACAAATTGGCTAGTGAAGCGTTGCATTTTATGGAAGCACAAAAAATCACCGTGCTATTCGTCTGTGATGGACAACAACAAGCCATTGGTATTATTCATATTCACGATATTCTACAGGAGGGCATTGCATGAATGATCATGTTGATCAACACACCTTAACTCAAAGCTCAGGATTCAATTTTCCTTTCGAACAGGCTGCTGACATTCGCATGCTTATTCTGGATGTCGATGGTGTCATGACCGATGGTTCCATCATCATGGATCAGCATGGTGATGAGTTAAAAGCCTTCAATGTACGTGATGGCCACGGTATCAAAATGTTACAACGTGCTGGCATCAGTATCGGCATTATCACCGGACGTAACTCTGCTGTTGTTGCTGCCCGCGCTAGTGATCTCGGTATCGAATATGTGATCCAGGGCTGTTTAAATAAAGCAGAAGGGCTGCTGCAGATGGAACAACAAACTGGCATCCCTGCCAAGCAGTGCGCCATGATGGGGGATGATGTACTTGATCTGCCGCCAATGTATCAGTGCAAATTAAGCTTGGCTCCTGCCGATGCTCATCAAGCAGTACTCTCTTATGTGGACTGGGTATCTGATTCTACAGGCGGGCGTGGTGCAATCCGCCAAGCGGCAGAAGCGCTCATTATAGCGGTGAGCAAATGGGATGAGAGCGTAAAATCCCGCTATGAGATCACACCAGCTGCATGTGGCTGGAATCTCTAAAACACGCTTACAGCTGATGCAACAAAATATATGGGGCAGCATCAAATGGCTTAGCCTCGGTGTTTCAATTTGCAGCATCGTATTGGCCGTTGTATTGATGTCCATGTCCGGACCAGAACAGATCACTTCAACAACAGAAGAAACGGACGAACAGAATACCCAGGTTGAAAGCCCGGTGATCGTCGAACGAAAAGATGGCGATGTTGTTTGGACCTTACGTGCTCAAGAAGCCAATCAACAACTCGATGGCAATATGCAACTTAGTCACCCTACTCTCGTGCTGTTCACAGAAAACCAGCAAGAAGTCACCATTGTCAGTCAAAAGGCTTGGTTTAATCCGTTAACGCGTAATTTACGTTTCGAGGATCAGGTGCTGGTGCAATATAAAGTTTGGTCCGTATCCTCAGAGTTGCTGTTATATAATAGCGCTACGGATGAACTAAGCATTCCTGGAGCTTTTAAATTATGGGGCAATAGCATTAAAGCGCACGGAAAGAACATGCTTGCACACCGCAATACCGAACAGGTCATTGTAGATGATGGAATCTGGATAGAAGATACTGACCCACAATGGCAAGGAGTAACTCAATAATGTTTCGACAGACAAACTATAGTTGTAGCCGAATTCTCATATTTTTTATTTTCGCCATGCTCGGACTACCCATGCAGACGTGGGCTGGAACAATACAAATTGAATCTGTAAAAATGGTCATATTCCACAAAAGCAATCAGGTGGAATTCACTGATGCAGTGCATTTAACACGCGATAATTTCCAACTTTATTCCGACCGCCTGGTGGCCTATTATAATGACAGTGATCTCGAACGGGCTGAAGCCTTTGGTAACGTCAAACTGCGTCAGGGCAAAGTAAGGGGTACAGCCGAAAAAGCTGTACTGAATCAAAAGAGTAATACACTTACACTCACGGGTAATGCCGTGCTTGAACAGGATGGTAATATCCTTGAAGGTGAAAAGATAATTCATGACCTTAGTCTGGAAAAAACACACGTATTTCCAGCCAAAGGTGGCCGAACACATATGACAATTGAGTCCAGTGATGATGGCACCGGAATTCTCCCTATAGGGGCTCCCAAGGAGAAATCTGATGCGAGCAGTAACAAATGAGTACCATTCATCATCTCTCAGCCCGTGGTCTGAATAAGAGCTACCGTAGTAAACAGGTCGTTTCAGATGTTAATATTGATGTCATGTCCGGTGAATGTATTGGCCTACTGGGGCCCAATGGAGCTGGAAAAACGACCAGTTTTTATATGGTCTGTGGCCTGATTCAAGCAGATTCGGGAGACATTGCGCTCGATGATATGGATATCACCCACCATCCTATGCATATTCGTGCCCGCAAAGGCATTGGCTATCTACCGCAGGAAGCCAGCATCTTCCGTAAACTCAGTGTACGCGATAATCTATTAGCTATTTTTGAAACTCTGGATCTGCCTGATATTCAAGTCGAAGAGGAGATTGAATCGCTGTTACACGATTTTGGCATTGAAGGTGTACAACATCAAAAAGCTTATACGCTCTCTGGTGGCCAACGGCGGCGCGTTGAAATTGCCCGTGCACTGGTCACCAAACCTAAGTTTTTATTGCTCGATGAACCCTTTGCAGGTGTTGATCCCATTGCAGTGGAAGATATTCAAACTATTATTGCCGACCTGCGCCATAAAGGTATTGGCATTTTGATTACCGATCACAATGTACGTGACACCCTATCGATCTGTGACCGAGCTTATCTCATGTGTGAAGGTAAAATTTTTATTCAGGGTAAACCTGACGAGATCATTGATAACCCCGATGCACGGCGCCTCTATCTTGGTGAAAGTTTTTCGATGTAAACAGCGTGACTGACCCCTTTATTTCCTCATGAGGAACAAATGAGTAGCATTCTCGCCCTCTAAACAGTTAGGAGTTAAACGAACACCGTGAGCAAACAAACACCAGCAGAACAATCTATCGTGGTCGCCGTCACTGGCGCATCCGGCTCTGCTTATGCCTTACGGCTTATTCAACGCCTCTCCCAAGCTGGAGTCAAACAGCATATCCTGCTCTCCGATGCCGCTCGCGTCGTATTCAAACAGGAAGTCGATCTGGTTTTGCCAATGGAGACTGATGGCACGGCCCAAGCTCTGGCTCAGCACCTCAATATAGCTGCTGACTTATTGCACTGTTATAGTTTAAATGACTGGTTTTCGCCAACGGCATCGGGTTCAGCCGGTATCAAAAAAATGGTCGTCGTACCCTGCTCGATGGGCACCTTGGCACGCATTGCCTGCGGAGCTTCAGATAACCTGATTGAACGAGCTGCTGATGTAATGCTGAAAGAACGTCGCCAATTGATTTTGGTACCGCGCGAAACCCCTCTCTCCAGCATACATCTGGAAAACATGCTCAAACTTTCCCAGCTGGGAGCCCATATCATTCCGGCCATGCCTGGCTTCTACCATAAGCCACAATCACTGGATGACATCATTAATTTTCTTGTTGATCGTATTCTTGATCACCTTGATCTTAGTAACCCTGAGGCTAAAAAATGGGGCAGTTAAAGCATCCTTATGCCCATAAATTCATCGCAGCCTCCATACTGCTATCAACAAGCCTGCTCTCCGGCTGTGCTGCTGTCACTGCAATATCCGCCATTCCAGGGGCACTTTATGGCGTCGTATCGGATCAATTCTCCAGCATCGAGGTAAGTTTTCCACATAGTATGCGCGCCACTCTCGCTGCAGTGCAACATAGCCTGCAAACCATGCGCCTTGATATCGATATCCTGGAGATTCAAGAAAGTGGTGGATATGGCATCGCATTTAATGATCAAAAGCTCAGTGGTGAAATCACTCTGCGCAAACAGACAGAAAGGCTGACTACTGTCTCGATCCAGGCAAAATTCATGACACGTGAAGAGTCTGTTGAACAAGCCATCATCAAATTGATGGAAACCACATTGAAAAAACAGCCCACAGTGGCCAGCTTTGAATTAAATGCCTATCATGACCTGCGCGCCAAACCAACAAACAAGTCCAAACACCTCGGCTGGTTTCGTCCCGGTGCCATGCTTGATGCAAAGATGAGCAACACAGCAGGTTGGTTAGCCATAAAGCTGCCATCGGGCTCTAAAGCCTTCCTGAAAGGCGAAATCACCTCACAATAGAATAAAGAAATAGGTTTAATGACCACGTAGGAGTAACAGATGACAGCAAACAATCAATCCATGGATGACATCGCAGAAAAGATCGCTACAGGTCTCCGCATGCTTGGCGGATTCAAACAGGGAGCAGAAGCACAGGTTCGCACTGTTGTCGAAGGTGCACTATCCCAATTCGATGTCGTTACTCATGAACGTATGCAGGTTCAGGAAGCCATGCTTGGCAAAGCAAGAACCGAACTCACAGCACTGGAAACGCGCGTAAAAGAGCTGGAAAACAAAATCAAACAAATGACTCAATCATAAATATTCGTAAATTAAATGTGTTTTATCATCAATATTGATGATGCGGCATCATTTTTTTACTGTCAGCATTGGCCGCGCGACAAGCTTAGGCACTTTCAGAACAATAGTTACAACATCTGAAGACAATCTTCTTTAGCTGTCAAAATAAGTTTATTTTTTAACTTCACATGAGATTGATGGAGAAATGTTCAACTAACACTTCGCTAATCATCTCTCTGAAGGGCTAAAATCCCATGGAGAAGTATTGATTCAACATTTAAAACCTGTCGCCTTACCCCCTACAACCATGTTCATTCATAGTGAATGGGGGGCTGTCGATCATGGCAGTATGATCATTCTGCAAAAGTCATCATCATTGATGAGCACAATAAGCAACTGTCGGTGCATCCTATGACACTGGAAACCATCATGATTCTGCTGCTATTGATGTTCATGAATAGTTCTTGCGGCTTCTATATATATTTACGTTTCGGCCCGAAGAAAATCATCATGATTGAAGTATCTGAAGAGAAATATAAACAATATGAAGAGTCCTTTCCTCCGATAGCTCTGCTCAACAGCTTCGGTAGAAAGCTTGTTCTGCTTGCCAGTGCATGTGTTGCGCTCTCTGCACTCATACTCTCCGAACTGCTTTTGGCCCTTTAAAACTGTCTCGGTTTGAATCCGTTTTAACACGTTTATCAAACTTTACTGTTCATTCACAGCTGTGCCATGTGTGAACTATATCTTAAATCCATCCATATCTGCTCAATTCACATAACGTGATCTCTGACACATTTCTATTTTGTATGCGTCATAAACTTAGCCCACTGGAAGGCGGGAGATTTATGATAGAAATCAAGATAAGGAGTTCACATGAAAAACTTTCGCCATACACCAGCAAACAAAAAAGCATTCACCCAAAAACTCTTACATCTCTTCGCAACATCAATCTTCTCAGCCGTTGCATTTCTCCTCACTCCCATGACAGCTCAAGCAATCACTACAACAGAACAGGAGAATGAAAGATTAATGCTAGGTTCTCTTTGCGAATGTGTTGTTGCGGCAGATGATACTATTTGCCATATCCCACTCGGCAATATCGAAAAAAAACACACCATTCACGTTACCGCTCCAGCTGTCCGCGCCCACCTTGCTCACGGAGACACTCTAGGCGCATGCCCTCGAGGTATTGAAGAGATCACTGCATCAACAATAGTAGATGATCTTGATGGAAGCTGTACTTGTGCCGATGGAAGCGTTGGAAACTGGTATCACAGCTCACCTATTTTATCACAAGACAGCTCTCTCAGGCAGGCCTATGCCCGTTAAACGGCTTCATCGCATCTGACACAGTTACGGCTGTCCTGCCCACTCCCCCCTCCTCTGGCAGGACAGCTGTATTACTATTCATAGCTATTTCAACTCATAGCCATAAATGCGATAGCGCATTGGCCTAAGCTTTATTACTCTACGCTGATTAGATGGTCAGAATGATATAACAAGAAGAGTTGAGCCAGATGGCTACAAACGTCGCACCAGGTGCTGAGATGAAGTTTAAGAACAAAGTTTTTCCTGAAAATCCATTTTTATACACCTATGCCATCATTATGATAGCCGCTGGGCTGGTCATGCTTGTAGCGATAGCTTTATCGATCTGGCAAGAGAGTTGGTGGTATTTTGCTGCGGGCCTGATCATATCCATTGTCGTCTTCGTAGTTCTAAATAAAAAATGTTTGCGCGAACTGACTTGTCCCAAATGCAGTGAGCATATCGAGTTTGAACCCGGTGAAGGCATCGTCTGCAAAAAATGTAAAATTGCCTGGTCACTAAATTAGGCTACAAGAATGTATTGTGCCTGGTCACTAAACTGAAGTTGTTAATCACCCTAGGTCACCTTATCCAGCTCAACAGCGCTACAAAAACTTAAAACGTACATGGATATGGCTTAGCTATTTCAGAGCAACCATTACTCACTTTCTCCGCCAGAGTTCAGCCCTTTCATATTCTTGGTTTCAACAACAAACATGCCCCATTCAAGCAACAGCCCACTGGCTAAGCGATGCGTGAGCATTCCCCCCATTGATATCCGGAGTAATAATTAACTCCAACGCGGTAACACCATGAAGATCAACAGTGTAATTCTCCAGCTCACGAGTTGAATCGGGGGAACTAAAATTGTACTGCTGACGAGTGATATCATGATAGCTCTCTCCTGCATCAGAAGAGTAGCGCAACACAAACTCCTGCGTACGCTCTTGAGCTTCTTCCTCAAACAACAGCCGAATCAATCTGAGTGACTGCGGTTCATCGAAGCGTAAGCGAATAGTCTGCTCTTCCGCTGAAGCAGCTCGCCAATAGGCATCAGACGGCAATGCCAAAGCCGATTCAATCGTAAAACCTTCAAGCTCCGATGTAATCTCTACCTGCGCAATCACTTCCAGGTTTAACCATGACTGATCAATCTCTTCAGTTATTTGTTTGCTCGGTTCAATGATTCGTTTGCGCATCGTTATCCCCTTTTTTTGCTTCTTCGGAGTATATATCAAACCCTCACAAATACCCTCAAACTATTAACGTTGAATTACACACATATGCAACCAGAATAGCCGTGAATCTCAGTTTTGGAGCACCTATGCCGACTATTACCTATCAGGGAAAAACCTACGAATGCAATAATGAAGAGCGTCTGCTTTATCAGCTCAATCAGCAGGGAGCCAATCTTGCCAGCGGTTGCCAAGGTGGCCACTGCCATGTCTGCATGATTAAAGTTATAAAAGGGGAAGTACCTGATCAACCCCAAAGCGACGTCAAAGCTGAAATGAAGGAGAAGGGGTATTTCCTACCCTGCCTCTGCAAACCAGAATCCGATTTTGAAATTGCTCCGCCGGAAAGAAGAGATAGCTTCATATCTGCCAACATCACTGGTCTCGACTTCATTAACCCTGGCATCATTCGCCTACGCACAAATCTACCCACTAACTTTGACTATCAAGCGGGCCAGTTCATTAATCTGGTCAGAGCAAAAGATGGACTAGCGCGCAGCTATTCGCTTGCCAGCCTTCCAAGTGACAAGCAACTTGAATTTCATATTCGCCTATTCGCCAACGGCAAAATGAGCGGCTGGATTGCCAATGACCTGCAATGTGGTGATGAGATACTGATGAGCGAGGCAAAGGGCAAATGCTGTTACCAAAAAGCCTATGCAGATCGTCCACTTCTACTGGCTGGCACCGGCACTGGTTTGGCTCCGCTTTATGGTATCTTGCGTGATGCACTCACATCAGCTCACCAGAGTAAAATCACTCTATTACAGGGTGGTAGAAACAGCGATGAGCTCTATTACACAGAAGAGCTTCGCCAGTTGGCTCATCAGTATGAGAACTTCAGCTATATGCCCTGCGTATTAGACGGTGATGCACCCGAAGGTGGTTTTAGTGGCCCTATTGATGAACTTATCCCCCAGCAACTTGCAGCGGATAGCAACTGGGCAGCTTATCTGTGTGGCGATTCAAGCGTTGTAGGGCTCATGCGCAGATCCTGCTTCACCCATGCTGTCGAAGCAGACGACATCCATTGTGATGCATTTGTTTAAACAGTCTGAAGATAAGCATTTAGCCACAGAGGAACGCAGATACACATAGATAAATTCAAAGGCGATTAAGTTGGGTGTCTTGGGTTAGGCGAGGGAATATTTTTTCGCCAGAGTGTTCATTAACAACAAAGGCCCAGTGTGATGCTATAAGCCGCTCTTTCAGAATGTATCGTGATTAGACTTATATCTGCGTACATCTGTGTCAAAATATATTTCACAATGATGTCAGGGTTAAAATATCTATGGATTACGTTGATTTCTCAAATCATGAGCTAGACACGGATCCATAACTGCCCATGCGCCATCATCATTTTTTATAGACCAAATCCTTGTTCTGTAATTGTCTAAATCCATCTTTAATGGTTGTCGTCGGTAACAGCAATTTCGTGATAAATCCTATGCTGGTAATCTGCTTTTCCGGCTCGTCAGCGAGATTGTTAAGTATCGCTTTCTGGCTAGCAGAAAGTTGAGAAAATTCAGCTCTGATAGGTGAAACTCTCTCTTCAACAACACAACCCCATGCATTCAACACATCATCACTTTGCACTGGCAACTTCTTCTGTTTCCATAATTCATGGCAAAGACTATTTACATAGAATGGATGCCTTTCCGTCAACGAAAGGATCAAATCAAGTAATCCCCTGTCCAACTCTTTATTCCAATTAACGCGCCATGCATCACCAATATGTTTCAGATAATCAGTAGCCTCAATTCGATTAAGGCAAATGGTGTGACACATGCTGAAGAGAGGCCTGGAACTATCCGTAAACTTCTATTCCAACATATGCCGGTTAGAACCCAGAAAGATATAGCTCGTTGCAACCGAAAACTATACCGCATCCCGAACTTGGGCTTCAATAGACTTACCAAGCTTGAGAGATGCAATCTCCTGAAATTCATCCATTTCAAACATGACTTTCCAGCCAAGTGAATTGGCCAGCTCATCCATTTTAGTGAGAATTATTCCAATTGATGTGATATCGAGAGGCTTGGTACTCTTTCCTTCAAGATCAAACTTGATAGCAAAACCTAAACCATCGGTTTTAGTACTGGTTTCAAATCCCAAGCCAGAAAATGACTTGAGAAAGTTTTGTCTGGATTTCATATCTGGCATCAATGGCATCATCTCATTGATCGCCTTTTGAGCACTTGCCACGATCAGTTGCACTGCTGCTGATTCATCATAAGCAGAGTAAAGTGAAATCCCCATGCCCATTCTCTTTTTTTCAGGGCTGACCCAACGTTCCACAACCTGATGAGACAGGCTACTTTTCCCATAACGGCGTGGTGCAATGAGCACAACGAGGTTAGCACTATTGATATAATATAGCCCAGTAGGCTTTCCTGTTCATCAGTGCGATTACAGAAAGAGTAACCATCCGTGATGGTGCGCGGAAATATCTCTTTAGCCATATGTCCACTAAACCATATTCGCTTCATATAATGTTTATTACACTAACTGCATATGAAAGCTTATGGAAAGAGTAATACTCTTTCCTGGATGCACCGCTACTTCTTCTTGGGACGGAATACTTTACACTGCTCTGGATCGGTCACTAAAAACGGGCCCTCAACAAGATCGATGCAATACGGTACAGCCGGAAAGACAGCATTCAGGCAATCATCTATGGCAGACGGTTTTCCCGGCAGATTAATGATCAATGACTTGCCGCGAATACCAGCGGTCTGACGAGAGAGAATGGCAGTCGGGACGAACTTGAGCGACTCCTGACGCATCAACTCACCAAAGCCCGGCATCATCTTTTCACATACGTTTTCGGTTGCTTCAGGTGTGACATCCCGCACCGCAGGGCCGGTACCACCCGTGGTCACAATCAGGCAACACCCTTCATCATCTGCCAGTGCTTTGATGGTAGATTCAATACCAGCCTGATCATCCGGGATCACGCGACTCACTGCCTGCCATTCTGATGTTAAGACACGCTCAAACCATGCGACCATGGCTGGCCCACCAAGATCTTCATACTCACCACGACTGGCGCGATCCGAAACTGTGATAAATCCAATTTTTGCTTTCATTTAAAATCCTTTGTTAGCCACAGATACCCCAGGCAGCCTCTCGCGCGCAAGCGCGATTCACCTTGTGGACGTAGATACACACAGATAAAAGGTTTACTGCAATCTGTTAGTATTTACATAGTAATGAATTCAGAGCCTCACGCAAATCATACAGTAAGAAAGATTCCTATCTGCGTTTATCCGTGTGTATCTGTGGCTAAACATTTTGTCTTATATGCCAAGCCTATAGAGAGGGTATAGATAATCCCGCTTCACAAATCTTTACATAAGGGAAAACTTCAGGAAACAGAGTCGCTCTAACATTCGTCCTGTGGTTCGGGCAAACGAACTAACACCATAGGAGATCATGATTATGTCAGAACATACTGAGAAAAAAATCGAAACAAATGACAATAAAAACAGCAGTGGAGACAGATGCTGTAAACGTCACCACTGCAGTGGTAAACATAAATGCAGCTGGTTTGGTAGGGCCTTCTTTGGCATTTTGGCCATCGTCGGTATTGTTACAGTAGCTGGCGCACTGCTTGGACCATCATGCGGTTACGCCGGTTGGCATCATGGCGGTCATCACTGGAAACAGACCGATATCACAAAACGCATAGATAAAATGGCAGATCGACTCATTGATCATGTCAATGCCAGTGACGCACAGGAGCAGCAGATCAAAGCCATCGCCAGTAGCTATCTGCCCCGCATCCAGAGCATGAAAAGTGCACACCTGAGCAGCCGCAGTGAACTAACTCAACTGCTCACTCAGACAGAGATCGACAGAACCAAGTTGGATCGAGTGAGAAAGAATGCTGTGGGTACGCTGGATCAAAATAGTGCTGTTCTGGCAGATATGATTGCCGACATTGCTGATGTACTGACTGTAGAACAGCGTCAAAAACTGGCTGGTGAAATAGCTGAACTTCACCATTACCGTTGAAACCCCATAGTCATGCTGCCAGTGCAAAGCTAGGCTGGCAGCATGATCATACGTATCATAGAACTATGCCAAGAATTCTGATTATCGAAGACGATTTGCAGCAATCGAGCATGCTCTCCGACTATCTCTCCAGTGAACATATGCAGATTACCACCTGCGCGCTGGGCAGTGATGGATTGGCATTACTTCAAAAGGAACATATTGATGCTCTAATTCTAGATGTCGGCCTACCCGATATGGATGGCTTTGAAGTATGCCGCCAGGTCAGAACATTCTCACAACTGCCTATCCTGATGCTGACTGCTCGCGGTGATGAGATGGATCGCATTATCGGACTGGAAATTGGTGCTGATGATTATCTGCCCAAACCGTTTAATCCGCGTGAACTGCTGGCGCGTCTACGCGCCATTCTACGTCGAGCTCAGCATAACACCCCTGACACTATCCTCCGTTTTGGTCGCTTGGAGATCAATGAAGCCGCGCACACAGCCTTGATTGATGGTGAGAACATCAATCTGACCGGATATCAGTTCGATCTGCTATCCGTATTGGTGAAACATGCAGGCCGGGTGATGTCCCGCGATCAACTGATGGATGAGCTCAAAGGCCATGATCTGGAAGCGTTCGACCGTAGCATTGATGTCCATATTTCGCGTATCCGCTCTCAGATCGAAGATGATCCAAAAAAACCACGCCGCATCCTCACCATTCGTGGCACAGGTTACCTCTTCGCCCGGCAGCAAGATTAGCATGCGCCATAAACTCTATCTGCAAATCTACTTCGCCTTTCTTGGTGGCCTACTGTTGTTTGCGCTACTGGCCGCTATCAGCTGGAAAGTTTTGGGGGATGGTGATGAAAAAACACGTTTTGAGTCTGCCTTTGCTCTATTGCTGACTGAAGCACTACCAGAACATTCACCCATCGAAAAATCAAAACAGACCATGCTCAAACTTGCAAAACAGTTTAAGGTAAGACTCAGTCTGTATGGCCGCGACAGTTCACATCTGGTTTCAACTGCAACCCCGCTGCCGCTGCCCAAACAGCAATTTAAAAGCGGTTGGTCTCACAGCCACGATGGTGATCTGTTTATCTTACGTCTAAGTGATGGACGTTGGTTGGTAGCCTCACATGGGGAGAGAAAGTTCCCCAGTGCACTACTGGTGATTCTACTGCTGCTTGGCGTACTGGCCCTAGCCGCCTACCCGATTTCCAAGCGGCTGACATGTCGTCTGGAGCAGCTGCAGAGACAGGTTGATGCATTCGGTCAGGGTGACCTCAAAGCCCGTGCAAAAGTGAAAGGAAAAGATGAGATCGCTTCGCTGGCAACACGTTTCAACCACACCGCCGACCGCATTGAAAAGCTGATCGAGGCTCAAAAACATATGTTGAGTGGTGCCTCGCACGAGCTCAGATCTCCCTTAACACGCATGCGTATGGCCATTGAGCTGATGCAACAGGAGTCTATTAGCGAAACCAAAACTAAACTCGAAGCAGATATTCTGGAGTTGGATGATCTGGTCGATGAACTCCTGCTGAGCAGTAAACTCGATGCAGGTAACACGGTGAGACCCTTTGAACAGGTTGATCTGCTTGCACTGGCTGCTGAAGTTTCAGCCCACTACCACGCCGATGTCACTGGTGAGTCCATCATCATATCTGGTGATGAACAGATGCTGCGCCGCATGCTGCGCAATCTATTAGAAAATGCCGCGCGTTATGCTGTCAAAAGCCCTGTCTCGGTTTCGGTTAGTGGCAGTTCTGACTGCGCCATAGTTTGTGTATGTGATGATGGCCCTGGCATTCCAGAAGCTGAACAGCAGCAGATCTTTGAACCCTTCTATCAAGCCCGTAGCGGCACACAGTCACACGGCAGCATCGGCCTTGGTCTCTCTCTGGTGCGTAAAATAGCCCATCAACATCACGGCGATATCCGGTATGTCTCAGAAAACAGACAAGGTGCCTGTTTTGAAGTCTCGATTAAGAACTAATCGAAAGGGCTACCGCCCTACTGCCGGTATACCTCATCATGCGTCCCCACATTCACTGGTACGATTTCATCCGCTTCAATGATAAATTCCATTGTTATGCGATAACTGATATTGATTGATACCGACTGTAGCCCCACCAATCGTCCACTTAGTGCATGTAAACGCAGTGACGGGTGGTAGGGATTTAATTCAAGCAGTTGCAGCGTTTTCAGATATTGTTTTTTGAGTTCAGGATGTTTCTTCAGGAATTTAGCCGCTCGTTTATTATACGCCGCAGTAAAGACCAGCGCATAACTCACTGACTCGTAAGCCTGTTCACATGTGCCTCGGCAGACTCACGAATCACATTGCCATCGGCCAGGTCCTGACGCGCTTCCAACAATGCAGCTTCCAACTCCATCTCACGCAGATAGTGATAATGATCCACACGCATCACCACATATTTTTCTTTCCCACGCACAGTGATTATCGCTTCATTCTCTCTCTGCAGCCCCTCTTCAAGAGCAGAGACACCACGTGTTTTCAAATCATTCGCCACAATCGCATGCATAAGAGACTCCTTAATAACATTGTTAATAGTATGATTCATACAGCATAAGTGTCAACTCACCCTCAGAATCAAAACTCAATGCCTACCTTTCTGAGCTCAGAATGCACTTAACAATATATAAATACAAAAATTTGCACCATTCAATTTAAAGTAACGATTATACCCTAATAAACCACGAATCAAGAACTAGTACGCTCTACATGCACGATGCAAGACCAGGCAGCGCCCCCCCGATTAAATCCTAAAAAAACAAACAATTTAAACTGTAAGACCAAGGTTCATACTAACTTTTCTGACCCTCTTCTCGATCACATAAATAACTTTATCAACACCTTCATTCGCCTCCGCCTCTTTGCTATATTGATTTCTCAAAGCGTTAGCCCCAGCAGTTATCTTACTGCTCATCGTCTTTATGGTTTGATGAACAATCTTATAGTTAACATCAATTTCCTCGGCAAACCTTCTCCAATGACGATCTGCAACCCAATCAGGTCTATATTCTCCACCAATCTTCATAGCTGCCTTACTACTTAAGTCTGGATAAATCACTGTACTTAACAGATCATAAAAAGGTGCCAGCTCAGGGCCTTGTTCAGTGAACAAAAACGATAGATTTTTACCGTGGGCATCCGTATTACCAATAAGATAATTAAAAATGGTCCACTGCAATAAAGCCTTAACATCGGCAATGGGATGAACACTATGATTCCGAATTAACTGAAAGCATCTCCGTAAAGATGGACCGCCCTCATTTTCATATTTCATCTCCGGCCCTATACCAAGAGACTGGCAAAAATCCTCTTGATGCAAGCGAAGAAGTTCCGCTCCGGCACCTAGCCTACGATCATAGCGTTCAATCAAATAAAGTGATTTTTCTTTCTGTAACAGCGTAACTTCAGGCACATGGAGGCCCATCTTTTTCGCCAACCGCATACAGAACATCTCATTTTCCACTGTATCTGAGAAGTGCAGCATGGGAGGCTTAAGAATATGAGAGCTGGGCAGCTGGCCTGTCGGTAGACTTACCACCCCCTGATCATAGAAAACAGGTAGTTTATTCTGAGCCCCAGCCAGAGAAAGACGCATATCGCCTTCACCTACAAGCATGGGCCTCTGAGGCATTTTCTTTACCAGTTCATTCAGTTCATCATCATTGAGTGGCTGATATCTGCCAGTATCACGCCAACACTCTCCTTCAGCCAGAAGCGAAACAGCGCCTGCACACTCTCCCCCAACAGCTTCCAATAGCGCAAAATCATTCCCTTCAGAAACACGCAGCTTGAGGCTAATCACCTTACGCAACTCTGATTCAGGCAACAGGTTTGCAAAAAATGGGCGCGCATCATCATCTTCAAAAACAGCGCTTTGCAATGGTAGTGAAAGCGATAGAGGCAAGGCATGATCAGACTCAAGCCATGTTTTCTCATATTGAAATAGAAACTTACGCTTCTTATCCAGGCTTAAGCACCCCACATGCTGTTTCAGTAAATAGACATTCAGAGTGTCACCCACTTTTGGGCACCTTTAGCTGTTTAAGCATCTGATTTCCTATTGAGGTTATTGGCCCAGTTCCGAGGTGAAATAACAAGTTCCAAACCTAAACATGTCATAACATGGAGAACCTTGCCCAACTCTAAAGTCGGCTTTCCATTCTCCAGGTTGGAAACAAAACGCACCCCCACACCACAAAGTGCAGCAAGCTCTGCCTGTGTTACCGACTGTTCCTTTCTGCGCACACGAACCAACTGACCAATCTGCTCAGTCGACTGAATATTACCGTACGGTTCTTTATCAGCACTATTTTTCATAACACACCCTATTCATTCCCGTACGGGAATCATAGCTGGTGACAAGCATGATAACAACAAAAGATTACCGTTCGGGAATATACATTTGAATAGCACACTGAAAATAGAGTAACCGGAAGCTTAGACTTCCTCGCAATTGAAAAATTTACTATCCTCAGAACACTTTAAAGTGCAGCTCTCCAATAACAGTCTCAAAACGAGATTGCACAATGCAAGACCAGGCACCGCAAGCCGTACGGAAACATTCATGACTGTTTCATATTTTCATGATTGAGCGGGATCATGATGGAAATATGCATGCCCTTTCCGGGGGACGTATTAAAAATACAAGTTCCATCCAGAGCTCCAACGCGTTCACGCATACCATTTATACCTAAGCCAGTAATGTTATCTGTCACTTCCAGAACATCCCCCTGGCCATCATCATCTATATCAAGCTGAACTGTATTCCCGGTTTGTTCGCCCTCTTTTCTCCGCGTCACTGAAAGCTTTATCTCTACCTGACTGGCATTGGCATGCTTTGACACATTGGTCAGGGCTTCCTGTACTACACGATAAATTACAATATTCACAATATCTGAGAGTTGATCCAGCTCACCTGAACATTTAAAAACAGATTCGACTTCAGAACTTTTACTCCAGCGCTCTATGAGCTTTTCAAGTGCAATCAACAGGCCAAATGTATCAATCCAGTGGGGGCTTATTTTATTTAGGATATTGCGAAAACCATCAAAAATACTTTTCACATCTTTACTTATACCTGCTGCATAGCCGATGGTTCTCTTCTCTTCTGAGTGCCTCGATATTAATGAAGCAGTGGTATTAATAACTGTAAGTGTTTGACTCAATTCATCGTGCAGTTCATGCGAGATGAAACGGCGTTCTTCTTCCAGAGATTGTATCAACTTCCGAGATAACTTTCGA
This sequence comes from Mariprofundus sp., assembly GCA_021772775.1. GTDB lineage: Bacteria > Pseudomonadota > Zetaproteobacteria > Mariprofundales > Mariprofundaceae > Mariprofundus. The sequence continues at coordinate 39,554 of JAJFLH010000034.1, forward strand.
TTGTCCGCGAGTAACTGCGTATCATATAGAGCCTTCTCGATCTCCAAGCGTTTAGTGATATCACGAACGGCAGCCACGACCAGTGTTTTATCACCCTCCTCGATCAGAAAAGCAGATATATCTGCAAAGCGTTTTTCTCCTGATTTGGTTTTACAGCTTAGTTTATCCCTACGTCCCTGCCCGTTCTGCATAACATCGAAGAAGAAGCTCATCAATTCAGCGCTTTCATCGGTGAACAAACCGATCATCGAACGGCCTTTTAACTCATCGACCGTGTAACCCAGCATCGCTTCCACCCTATTGTTCAGATCGACTATCTCTCCCTTTTCCGGATCAAGTATGAAAAGAACATCGTGCGAGTTTTCGTAAAGTTCCCGGTAGCGCTTATTACTACGCCAGAGTTCAATCTGTTTTTCCTCTATATGATGCAGGTACTCCTGGATTTCTCTTGATGAGATTTCAAGAGCATTATCTAATATGGAAACTTCTTTCTTTTTCTCACGGTAACTTTTTTCAATATAGGTCAATAGCTTCAACATTTTTTCTTGTGGTATATCACTGGAATCATCCAGATTGATGCCTGAATTTCTAAGGTACCTTTTAAGCTGTAAACTTAAATCCTCTTCAGGCACTACAGCTCTCCAATGACCAGAATAACGATGGTTTGCGTATGCATAAGGCTGCAACCGGATCGGTTATGGCATAACTCTCCAAAAGAGTAGTGGGTGCCGACACTTTTAATATTCAAGATACTATTGATAGAAGCCGCCTCATCTTCAAGGGCTTCGCCAACGGTGGCTCTGCGTGCTTCACAGTTGATGATGAGAGACCTGAAACCGGTGGTGTCGATGGGTCTGCCATCAGAAAAAACCTCATGCGCTGCTTTTTCAGCGCCATCAAGAAAACGATCAGATGTTGCTCGCATCAAGCGGATCGTCGAACCCTCTTTTATCTCACCAGCCAGAATGATTCCCAATCCATCTTCAGTTAAACCTACTGGCGTTCGAACATATTCCTCTTTTAACTCCAGATCTTTTGTAACCGCAATCGGGAACTGATAGGCAATCACATCGAATTGTTCTCGCACCTCTTCATAATCATTGCTTAAGTATTTTTGGTAAAGATCAAAGGCCGGGGCATTATCAATTTCATATAAGATGTTTTTATCACATTTTGTTGCTATTCGCTCTATGCCAAATGCCTTGGCTCCTGAACCAATTGAAGATGAAAAGAACAACGCATCACCATAGAAACCAACTGCCATAGCACCATGTTTTTCAGCACCCTTACGTGTATATATCCATGTATTCTGGATGTCTTTGCCTGAAGCGAGACTACCTGCGAGAGGAACATCTCTGTTATTCTGGAATTTCAGACCTCTTGAAAACTGGGTGCCACTCATCATCACAGCATCGGAAAAAGTCAAAACACCTTTTAGATTTTGATACTGGTCCAGCTCCTTTACTATCTCTTTGCCAGTATCCAGTGAGTTCTCGTAATCTTTAATATTAGAATAAGCAGCTCTAAGGGTGGTTTTTTCAAATCTCATGATCGTTACAACAAGCGCATCATTTAAATGCTGACTGTTTGGAGCAAGGTTGGTTACCGTAGATACCCCTGCGATAACAGCTCTCTTATAATGACGAATAAGCTTTAACGCTTCTTCTACATCATTTCCAAATATTAAAACCAAACTGTTTTCTGAATCAGGGCATTCAAAAGGGCTGCTGTTCCATTTACTGTTTTGAAAGATATAAGTATTTGTAATCATTATAAATCCTTTAGAAACATCCTATGGTTTCTCTATCGCCATTGCCCAGGCATACGGCTGCGATTTCAGAGAATATCCGCATGCTCCTTATCAACTTGGATCATATCGTAGACGGAGACCTTGTCGATCTTGAGATGAGATGTGATGGAATGGCCTGGCTTGAATTATTATTGTTAGTAGTCAATCATCGTATTTCTATAAAGCTCTTTCGAAATTTAATTTTGAGTTCAATAAGCTTAAATAGAATTTAAAGGGGCAAGAGATGAACGCAGATTAGAGCCTTTTCTTTCAGCACCTTTTAAATAATTATCTGAAACTCATTGTCAGATAACTACTCACACATTACTAATTAAGTCTTTTATCTGCGTTCATCCCTGTCCATCTGTGGCTAAACATATTGTCTGTTGTTTCTATAAATCTGCTTCAGATTGGCAATCCATGCCTTGCAGTAGCTGCACGGTAACCATGTGACCTGCTTTCAGGGTGCCGCTATCAGCAGGTACAATCATTAGCCCTTCGGCCAGGGCCATCGACATTAAGACCCCACTCCCCTGTGCGCCGGTCAAGGATACAAAATAGCCTTCGTCATCGGACTCCAGGGTAACGCGGATAAAAAGGGTGCGGCTGCCAGCCCCTTTCACATCATGTTGCAGACGGGCCTGAACAGTGCGCAGAAATAGTTTGTCATGGCCCATTGCCGATCTTAGTGCCGGCCCAACGAACTGTTCAAAACAGACCATACTGGCAACGGGATTACCAGGTAGACCGAATACTGCTGTACCACTTTCTGTTGTACCGAAGGCCAGCGGATGGCCGGGACGCATTGCTATGCGCCAGAAATGGAAGGTGATACCCAGCTCATCGAGAATCGGACGTACGAAGTCGTGATGGCCTACCGACACACCACCAGATGCCAACAGCACGTCGTAGTTCAGCCCCTCTGCCAGTTTAGCCCGTAGATCTTCCGTTTCATCTTTGGCAATGCCCAACAGGGTCGCTTCAATACCAAGTGCTTTGCACTGGGCATAGAGCGCATGCGAGTTGGCATTGGGGATTTTGTTTTCATCAATCGGATCATCAATAGCTTCCAGTTCATCACCGGTCGAGAGAATCGCTACTGATGGTCTGGCAAACACAGGCACCTGTTTCTGTTTCACCATAGCCAGAATGGCCAATACACCCGGTGTAATCAGTGTGCCTTTAGTCAGCACAACATGACCTGTTTTCAGGTTCTCACCCATTGGACGAATGTTCGCCCCTTGCTTGGGCGCGGCCAGAATAGAAACCACATCACCGCTTAACGCCGTATCTTCAACACGAATCACTGTATCAATACCAGCAGGCGTTGGAGCACCTGTCATAATGCGTGCCGCTTCGCCCTGCCCGATGCTGATCTGAGGTATCTGTCCTGCCCGTATATCATCGACTACGTTTAAACTCACCGGACTATCTGGAGTAGCCAATTCAATGTTTGCAAATGTTACAGCATAACCATCCATGGCCGACACATCATATGGCGGATGGTTACGGTTGGCGGACACATCTTCTGCCAGCACCCGCCCTAATGAATCATGCAGAGGCACAGCTTCAATCGCTGATCTCTCCATCTGTGCCAAAATTGACGTCAGTGCTTCAGTTACCGAAAAATCACTCATTCATAGCTCCATCTTTTTCACATCTTCAATGCTGTCTAAACTCATCAGACTTTTTAACTGGGGATCAATCTTTTTGACTTGCGCTTCAGACAAAAGACAAACATCCAGCTTATCAATCAGCCGCATCATACTGCGTTGCCCCTCAGCGATTCTAGCCTGCATAAGTGACAGAGATGATTTGGCATAAAAGCTGAACAGTGGCTGTGGTCGGTCACTAACATAAGTTAGTACGGCATCGTTGTCTGCCCGGTGGGAGGCAAGCTCCTGAATCAATGCGGTTGATACAAACGGCATATCGCAGGCAATCACAAAAATCCAATCACTCTCTGCCGCTTCCAGTGCGCTTTTGATGCCCACCATGGGGCCACGCCCTTTTGATGTAGAGCAGCCAGAACCAGCAGAGTCATCCTTAATCTGAGGCAGGGTCACATCAGTACGGTACTCGCGCACACTGATCAAAATGTCAGAGAACAAAGGATCAATCATCTCAACAATATGAGCCGCCATTGGCTTGCCAGCGAGCTCTACCATCGCTTTGTCCGAACCCATACGTTTGGATTCTCCGCCAGCCAGTACTACGGCGGTACAGTTTTCAATCTGCTTCAATGTTTATGCTTTCTCAGCCGAGATTTGAACAGGCTTACCATCCAGACTGATCGCGTTCCTGTTCTTCCAATAATCCGAAATACCAGCCTCACCTTTTTTCAAAGCCCACGCATTGAGCATCTCGCGCTGGCCCATGAAATCATACAGCGGTACACCAAAACCGCATGAGGTATGCACCAGATCAACATGTATATCAAATATCTGTCTGGCACCCGGCAAGGGATCAAACAAGTCATATAGCTCATTCCACTGCTCATCATCAGCATGAATCGTTTTGGCTGTGCCATAGAGGCGCAGGATCTTCGGTTTGCCTTCAAATGCACAGAACATAATCGTCATGCGATCATCATCCTGCATATGGGCTGCAGTCTCATTGCCACTACCGGTCACATTGAGCCAAACGATACGGTTTTTATCAATCACTCGAAAAGAGTCCATGCCCTTGGGCGAAATATTGATGCGGCTATCAGCCGTCGCTGTGCCAACAAAGAACATCTGCTGTTTTTTAATAAACTCGATCTGTTTCTCTTCGATCTCTGGAAACTTTTTACCCATCTCAGATACCCTCGCCAGCTCTGCTCTTCCATTGAAGAATGAAATCGATGATCGCTGTCGTATCATTCAAATCAAGCAGAGGAACAGCCAGATCCAGATCGGCCATATCTGTTGCGACAGCAATCAACTCATCGGATGTACAGCGTAGCGTTTGTGAGCGTTCAGAGCGCAGCACCTCTATCTTAGGCCCCGGCACCGATGCATAGCCTTCCACCAGAACCAGATCATAATCGGCAAACAGACGCTCAGTTAAAAGTTGCGGATTCAGAGACTCATCGACATCACTCACCATCAGCATCTTCTCAGGCCCAACCAGTAGGGAAGTTGATGCACCTGCCTGTTTGTGACGCCAGCTATCTTTACCCGGTCTGTCCATTTCAGGCTGATGATGGCTGTGTTTGATGGTGGCGATACGCAGACCTTTCGCGGTCAGGCCAGACACCAGTTTTTCCATCAATGTTGTTTTGCCGGAATTGGAGTAACCGACCAGTGATAAAACGGGAGTCGTCATGGATGCTCAGTGACCCAGCTATCACCATCGGGTGTCACTTCCTTTTTCCAGATCGGCACACGCTGTTTCAGGCTATCAATGATCCATTCACAGGCTTCAAATGCAGGGCCACGATGTTCTGCACCCACCACAATCAATACAATTTTATCGCCGGCATGTACGGTTGTCACACGGTGTACGATACGCAGATCAATGATCTCGAATTTCTCCAATGCTTCATCACGTAGGCTCAACATGGCCCTTGTGGCCATGCCCGCATATTGCTCAAAGTTGATCGAAAAGACATCACGCCCTTCGGAGAAATCACGTGCACACCCCAGAAACGTGGTTATGCCTCCGATGCGCTTGGACGTTGCACGCAGCGCATCTACCTCTGCTTCAATCGAAAAATCAGCCTCTTGAATACGTACTGCATCCTGTTGCTTATTCATATCACTGTTCATTCAGCCTCCCGCAAACGGCGGCATCATCGCCACTTCATCACCATCTTGAATCAGGATATTTAAATCGTGTTCCTGCTGCTGATTCACAGCAACAAGCAGTGGTTTGAAGGTTTCAAGTCCAGCTTCTTTCACCACATCGGCCAATGTTAAACCACAACGATCTATCATCATTTCACGTCGCCCTATTTTCGCGGCAATCGAACCAAAAAAGAGTATTTTAATCATGAGTGCTTCACCTTGCAGATGACTATCTGAGATTTCATCGATGGTTATTCTTCGGGGCAAGCTAACATACAGCTGTTCGATATGTGATGCCTAAATAAACAGGCTAAAAACTACAGTAATAAAAGATGATCATTGAGTCTCCGTTTGACAAAATTGTCCACAATTTAAAGTATGTAGCTACACCGTTCCCGTTTTACGTTTTTACTGGAGGCCTGCCATGCAAGTAGATCAAAACAGAGAACATATTCGATCAAATATCTCTTTAGCCGCACAAGTCATCCCAGAGGGTGGTGAATGCATCGATGTCATGGTCAAAGATTTAAGTCTTCATGGTATTCAAGTTGGTGCTCAACACGGACTGGAAGTTGGACAGAAATGTCGTATTCACATCCAGTTTGGTCATCTCAATGATGAACTACCAATCGTTGCCGATGGTATCATCGTAAGAACTTTGGATGATTGTTTTGCTATACAGTTTGAAACTGTCGGCTTTGAATCGCACGAGGAACTGGAGAGTATGATTCTAGCCCATTCCCATGATCAAAAGCAGTGCCTGAAAGAGTTCACCAAAGAGTCATTCTTTTTTGACCCGCTATCCGCTTTCGACTTTGATCCTACCAAACCTCGCTAAAACCGATCCTAATATTCGATAGCCCCTCATTCTTAATGAAACATATTGCGTAGACGCGTAAACATACTCGACTCTAAGCCCATATTTTTCGGTGACACTTCATACAGTGTGCTTATGCCCACACCTTTAAGCGTCATATTTTTGGGGGAACCAATTAGAATATCACCGGAATAGTCACGAATTTTTGTATGAATCAAGCCATAGACAATTTCATCAATTAGCACCTGATTGCGCAAGGCATGGGTCTGAATACGCGCCCCCTTGTCCATAGCATGACCAATGTAGTCCTTTGGTCGACCGGGAATCTCCTTCACATAACCACAAGTTATACCAATGCGATAATTCATCGGGCCAACCAGTTTCTTCAACTTTTTACGGTTTTCAGCAATCGTGCGTTTAATCAATAACGATGTAAGCAACGCATCAATCGCATTCTCAAATACCACCATCACACCATCACCAAGTCGCTTCACAACCTGCCCGTTATGCTGCTTTACCGCATTCTCGCAAATATCGCAGAACAGACGGTTACGCATATAACCTTTGGTATGGCCCATATCACGTTTGTATTCGGTTGAGCTCTCAAGATCAGTAAACATGATGCATTTGTATTTATCTTCATTGGTCGCAATCGCATGCTCTACTTCATCAATAATACTGTCGATCTCTAATATCGTTGAATCAACACGACTGGCTGGCCTGGAAGCAGTCATGCGAGGAACAACTGCCAACTCTACTACACTATCTGATGGCACTTTTCTGGTGCGCGAACGTGGAGCTGTTTTACTCGCAGTAGATTTGGATGCTGCAGGCTTAGGCAGTGCGAGCACCTGCACCTCACCTTTTTCCTTTACCTCATTCAATTTAGCTGCAGCTGCCATGATTCCTCCAATAAAAACCCATCATTAGTGGGCCAAACCTGAGAAAAATCCTATATCTAATATGTGACGTAGATCGCAAACATCCACGCAGCTCTGTTTATTGCTCACGGAGTTTCGCTGTTACGCATCATCGTCATTCCGGAATGGTTCTAGCCGGAATCCATCATGCAATGAAATTCACGCCATAGCCGTTGAGTTTGAATAATACAGTTTAGCACCTATGCTCGGCCCTCTCCTATTCCTATACCATGAGGTTTTGATATGCGCTTGTTACACACCATGATCCGCGTGAATGATCTGCAAGAGTCGATCACGTTTTACACAGACCTGTTGGGCATGCGCTTGCTGCGCCAGAAAGAGTATCCCAAAGGTCGTTTCACATTGGCATTTGTTGGTTATGAGGATGAAGCCGATGGTGCTGTGATTGAGCTAACCCATAACTGGGACTGTGACAGCTATGAGTTAGGTAACGCTTTTGGCCATCTGGCAGTCGGTGTTGAAGATATCTACTCTGTTTGTGATGGCATAAAGCAGCGCGGTGGCATTATCAGTCGGGAACCGGGGCCGATGAAACATAGCGCTTCAGTGATTGCCTTTGTAAAAGATCCCAATGGATATGCGATAGAGTTGATCGAGCGGAAATAGTACCTTTTATTTTCAGGCGAAAAAGAGAGCCTGCAATGGTTAAATAGCCGAGAGTATTCAGGCCATCATACTGATTCTATTACTACCACCTGCAGCTCTCTCGCCTTCAATCACCTGAGTCGCTTCAGACTCCATCGCTTCAGCTGCACTGCTTTCATTAACTTCACTGCGCGCTAATTTTTGCGCCTCTGCTGAAATAGAGATGGTGTCACTATTTTTCGCAGCACTGTTTTGATAACCATTTTGAACATTATTTGATTCCGTATTCTGAATTGGCTGGCTTTTAGCTATATTCTGAGGAGCTGCAATATTATTATATTGCGCGAGCTGCACCGGATTAATTTGCATTGTTGAACTTCCTTTTATAGCAACGGTCTAAAGACAATCGAAATATCTCCAAGCATCATCATCTGCATAACAATGGTCTTGAGCGTCGAAATCATAGTGTTCATTAGCTTAAATACAACAAATCTAGGAATGAACCATATTATTATAGTTCCATAAACATTGGTCAGAAAAAGATCAGCTTTCCCTCAACCAGACGCCTGATTTCCCGCCGCGTTTTTCATCGAGTTGAATGGCTGTGATTCGCATACCTTTATCAACGGCTTTGCACATATCGTAGATGGTAAGCAGTGCAGTAGTGACTGCGGTTAGCGCTTCCATCTCCACACCTGTTTTGCCGTTGCATTTGACCGACACTTCCACTTTTAGGCCACAAATTTCGTCCAGCTCGGTGAACGCCACATCAATACCAGATAGCATCAAAGGATGACACATCGGAATCAGATCAGGGGTTTTCTTAGCACCCATCACTGCAGCCACATCGGCGACCGCCAATACATCACCTTTTTTCAATTTACCCTGTTGAATATGCTGCAAGGTTTCCGGCAGCATATGAATTTCACCGCTGGCAATGGCAATGCGGGTAGTTACATCTTTGCCCGATACATCCACCATTCGAGCTCGGCCGCTGGCATCAAAATGGGTTAGTTCACTCATAGTTCATTCCTCTGCTCTCAGCAGTTCTGATATTGGTTTTACCTCAGCCAACAAACGTCCTTCTCGCATATGCCAGTGTGAGTCCGCTAACAATTTCGCATCTTCCACATCATGGCTGACCATCACAACAGCTATCTTTAACTCTTCTACCACCGCTTTCAATACCACACGCAACCGTTGTCGAATAGCGGGAGCCTGAGCTGAAAAAGGTTCATCCAGCAATAGTAGTGCTGGCCGTTTAAATATAGCTCTAGCTAAAGCTACCCGCTGTGCCTCACCGGTTGAAAGCATGTGCGGTTTGCGCTGCATCAATGGGCTGATTTCCAATAACTCGGCCAGCTTCATCAAATCACCATGATCGCTATCCTCTGAACCCAGTTTGATATTCCGCTCAACACTGAGCCAGGGTAGTAGAGCCGTATCCGTCCACAGGCAGCCAACATTGCGCTGTTCTACAGGCAGACTAAACCCGGCACTGCTATCAAGCCACACCTGCCCTGTGACATGGATCTGACCACCAGCCATCTCTAAACCGGCCAGACAACGCAGCAAAGTACTTTTTCCTGCTCCATTTTCACCTGAAATCAGCGTGATACCGACTGAGATGGAAGACTCCACCAGCAGACTTAATGAACCCAATTGGGCTGAGATATGAATAGAGGAGCTCATTTCACAGTCACCATATGCATACCGTTGCGATTGATGGCATAAACCAGAGATAACATAGCGAAACATACTGCCATCAGAATCAGCGCCAGCATCAACGCTTCCGACTGTTGCTGCATTTCAACAAACTCAAACAGGGCAATGCTCGCCACTTTGGTTTCACCCGGAATCGAACCACCTACCATCAACACCACACCAAATTCACCCATGGTATGAGCAAAAGAGAGTACAGCCGCAACCAACACTCCACCCTTAGCTGCTGGTAAAATCACCTGCCATAAAGCTTGTCTTACATTCAAACTTTGAGTTTTTGCCATCTCCAACCAGCTGACCGGGATTGCGCGTAGTGCCTGTTGCATCGGCTGTACTGCAAACGGCAGTGAATATAATACTGATGCAACCACCATGCCTGAAAATGAGAATGCTAAAGAGCTATCAAACAGCGCTTGCCAAGCACGACCCAGTGTTGAATCAGGTGCGATCATCAACAGCACAAAATAACCCAATACGGTTGGAGGTAAAACCAGCGGCATCGCCACCACCACCTCCAGCAGGGTACGGCCTAAAAACTGTTTAAAGGCCAGTAGATAGGCAAGGGGAAATGCTAACACTAACAGTATCAGTGTGGTTACCAGTGCCAGTTGTAGAGAAATCAACAGCGACTCTAGCATAATCAGCGCATCACCAGCTGTTGATCCGAGCTCTTGTATCTGAGCACCATATTTTCCAACCACTGATTTACTGCCTTTTTATCGATCAATGAGACAGCATGATATTGAATCGAAGCGATATGTGGCTGCACCGAACTCACCGGTATAAAACCGGCATCAACCACACCCCGGTTAACCATCATACTTGCTTGCATGGCATTCTGCGCATAAACCATTTTAGGTTTGAGCAACTGCCATAATCCTTTCTCTTCCAAGACCTGTTTACTGACCTGACCAAAGGGTGCGACATCAGGATTGGCGATCGCAATATGTCGAATAGAAGAATCCAATAACAGAGCTGGATCAGCCTGCACTTTCATCCCTATCTTCACACCCAGATAAGCCCGACCCACTTGCAAGTGAGAGACCACTTTACCCTGTTTTTCCAAGAGAGCCGGACGCTGTTGATCGGCTGCAATAAAGGCATCAAAAGGTGCCCCCTGCATGATCTGATTGTACAAACGCCCTGTTGAACCCGATACCAAACGCACAGTAATACCATGCTCTGTTTCAAATGCTTTAGCCTGCTGCTGGGCCATGGGATACAAGCTCGATGCCACAGCAATCGTGATTGTTTCTTGTGCATGAGCAGAGACAGGGATAAAACCAAGCATTAGCCACAGATACCCCAGGGCACCCACTTTAGCGCAGGCGCGATTCACCTTGTTAACGCAGATATACGCAGATAAGGCCTTCAATCGAATGACTGAATTCATTGTTTCATTCCGCTTAACAATGGCTGGTAGGAGTTCTTTATTCCCGCCTTACATCTGTGTGCATCTCTGTTTATCTGTGGTTCATTCATCATTTTAACCACCGATTGAAATCATAGAGCGTTTTTCATCATCGGCATCAAATTTATAGGTACCGACCTCCGGTTTGATCAGTGCTGAACGAAAAAAAACTGCTCGGATATCATGATCACTACCACCACTGCGTATCACATCTCGCAGATTCAGTTGATCATCATCAGGCAGACAGGAGCGTAAACCACCATCAGCTGTCAAACGCAGACGATTACAACCTTCACAAAAGCGTTCGGACATTGGCATAATAAAACCAACTTCACCCTGCCCATTTTTTAGTGAAAGATAACGCGCTGCCGAATTACCAGTCTGTAAAGCTGACTCAACTTTGACCCGTTGCGCCACATCATCTCGACTCAACACTTCATCAATACCGATATAATGCTTGTCCCAATCCATGCCCTGCTTCATTGGCATAAGCTCAATAAAACGAATCGTAGCCTGCTCTGCAATGGCAAAATCAATCAATTCAGCCACTTCACTATGTTCATCACCGGCATTAATACCACGCATCAAAACCGTATTAATTTTAATTGGCCCAAGACCGGCATCACGAGCAGCTTGAATACCAGCCAGAACAGGAGCCAGCTCACCACCAGTCAATTTACGAAAGCGTAGTGGATTCAGGCTATCCAGACTGACATTGATACGATCTAGACCTGCATCGGCCAGAGTTTGAGCATATTTGCCCAATAGCGTGGCATTGGTGGTCATTGAAATATCTTTAATACCATCAATAGAGGCGAGCTTTTCAATCAAATCGGGCAGATCACGACGCACCAGTGGCTCTCCACCGGTGATACGCAACTTGGATACCCCCATCTGCGCAGCAATACGGGCAATACGTTCAATCTCTTCATAACGTATCACCTGATCATGCGCTTCAGCTTTATAGGAATCAGATGCAGGTCTGCAATAGTCGCAGCGCATATTACAGCGATCTGTCACCGAAATACGCAGATAGGTGAGCTGACGATCAAAACGATCCATCAGCACCCCGTCATCTGGCCTCGATTCAAAAAAACGAATAGGCGTTGCTTCAACCATGAATATCCTCTCTGCTAATACTCACGTCCTCAGAATGCATATTGAGCTAAAGCATAGCCAAACTTGGCCGAATCAGCTTTGCCACCATTACGTTCAGATACAGCGGAACCCGCATTGAAAACACCATAGAGAGCAACCAGTTTTAAGCCTTTCACAGCAGCCACTTTATAGACAACTTTAACATCAATTTCAGTACCCACTCTGGTTTGCGTATAAGCCGCATTACCAGCAAAGACATTGCCTGCACCGACAACATTCAGCCAATCACCCTGTGCTTTATCCAGCGATAGGAAGTGCACATTACCCATAATGGCTAAGCCTTTGAGCGGGGATGTCTTCAAAGATAGACGGATATCTTTCATATTCGCCCATGAGAAGAAATCCATTTCACCATAGTGAGCGTGATTGGTATGAAATGGAAATACAAAATCCTTATGTGTTGCTGCATTCTTTTTATCATCGCCTGGACTGAAATCATACTCCACACCAAGGCGTGTTTTCCAGAAGTCGAATGTATAACCCAATTTTGCGGCATAAGCTGATGCTTTCTGTGACACATTCGTAGCCCAAGTACCCGACTGGATTACCGCTTCCGCACTACCGTCAAAGCCGTTGTACTTACCAAATAGACGTGCGCCATAGGTGTGCATATTACGACCCTTACCAATCGCGGCCTGCTGGTTGTGACGCCAGTTGATGAAATAGGTATCAATACCACTCTTCGGAGCCAGTGTGTAAGTCGCATAAGCACCAATTAAACGGCGATCTTCCCAAGTTACCAATGACTGCCCCTGCGGAGCTGCCGCTGTAGGTGTCATCGCACCAATATCCGATGGGTGAACTGCAAATGCATCAAAGGAGATGGCATCTGTTTTATACATCGCTTTCACACCATCAAAGGTACGTGCCACATCTTTCCAACCCAAATGCCCCAATAGACGCTGCTCACCGTAGACCAACTGCTGACGACCAAGACGCACACCGAAATCTGACACATTGTATTGCAGATAAGCTTGCAACAGATCTGCCTGGCTCAAGTTTTGTGTACCGACACCGGTTGTATTATTCTGAATCAATACCGCCTGCGGCTGAATGAATACCGTCAATCCATTGCCAAAATCACCTTTTGCTTTCAGATAGAGACGGGAATCGAACTCCCAGCGATCATTATTAACGGCTGAATTAAAATTAGAATTATTAAACGATTGATAACGCTCGCGCAGATCCGCTGACACAGTCCAATCAGCCGCCTGAGCCAAGCTAGAAAAGCTTAATGCCATCACTAATAAAGCTATTTTTTTAAACATTTCAAAACTCCTTTTAGTAGTTCCACGGCGTAACAGAACCTTGATAGGTATCTGCCAGCCTTCATCATGGAACAATCTGTTTATTCTTCAGACAGTGATTTAAACGAATTAAACACCAATGGTTTTGTGTTCTTCTGAGGCACATGGCATTGGGTGCAGAAATAACGACGTGGAGAGATCTTTGCTAGCGCCTCGTTATTGCGGTTTTCAAAGTGTGAGGTACCCACTTTGGTTGCGCCCTCCACCGTCGAATCCCAGTTATGGCAAGATAAACAGTCGTTTCCATCACGATTGACACTGAAGTCTTCAATATCGTGCGGTACCAGTGGAGGCTGTTGAGCATAGTTACGCTGGATTTTCCCTTCACCATCCTGCCATTGCTTATCCGGCACAGCGATTGAAGCTGAATCAAGTGGTTTATCTCCACGTAAAGAGTGAACACTGTCTGCACCGGCCCAAGCCATCGAAGAACAAGCTAGTAATCCAGCAATTATGACAATTTTTTTCATCGTCTTCTCCCCTATGCCTTGATGATGCGCACAGCGCATTTCTTATAATCGGTCTGTTTGGACAGTGGATCAGTTGCATCCAGTGTGACCTTATTGATCAAGCGGCGAGCATCAAACCATGGCACAAAAATCAGCCCTTCAGGTGGTTTATTACGCCCACGCGTTTCTATCATGGCCATGATCTCACCACGTCTGCTCTGCACTTTCGCCATTTGACCACGTTCAAGGCCGCGTTTTTTAGCATCAGCAGGATGCATAAAGATCTGTGCATCCGGCATCGCTTTGTAGAGCTCAGGCACACGTTGCGTCATGGTTCCTGAATGCCAGTGCTCAATTACACGCCCTGTACACAACCACATATCGTATTCTGCATCCGGCATTTCAGGTGGCTGTTCATATGGCGCAAAAATGATATTGGCCCGGCCATCTTTCTTACCATAAAAGTAGACCTCTTTTCCAACGGGAACAAAAGGATCAGAACCTTCGCGGTAACGCCATTTTGTCTCTTTACCGTTAACCACCGGCCAACGCAGACCACGCACTGTATGTAAATGATCGTATGCAGCCAGATTATGCCCCTTCTTAGGCCCTTCCAAACCAAAGCGGCGATACTCTTCAAACAGACCTTTCTGCACATAGAATCCGAAATAATCCATCTCATCATTGGCGTAGACATTGCCAGCAGAATCTGTGATTTTTTGAGCTGGAAACTTATCCACACTACCGTTTTTATAGAGCACTTCGTAGAGGGTTTTATTACGCAGTTCCGGTTGTTTGGCAATCAGATCCTCTGGCCAAATATCTTTCACTTTAAAACGTTTGGAGAACTCCAACAGCTGCCACACATCAGACTTTGCACCTTCCGGCGCATCCACTTGCTGACGCCACGCTTGAGTCCGACGCTCAGAGTTACCGTAAGCGCCCTCTTTTTCCACCCACATGGCCGTTGGTAAAATCAGATCGGCCGCCATAGCTGAAACGGTAGGATATGGATCAGATACCACAATAAAATTATCTGGATTACGATAGCCCGGCAGTGTCTCTTCATTCATATTGGCGGCAGCCTGTACATTGTTAACGCACAAGGTCCAATATGCATTAATAACACCGTCTTTTAACATACGGTTATGCTGCACCGCATGATAACCGGGTTTGGCTGGAATCGTGCCTTCAGGCAATTGCCATATTTTTTCAGAAAAGTCGCGATGACTCTTCTTCTTCACAACTAAATCAGCCGGCAGACGATGTGAGAATGTACCTACTTCACGCGCTGTACCACAAGCAGATGGCTGTCCAGTCAAAGAGAACGGGCTGTTACCCGGTTCTGAAATCTTACCCATCATCAGATGGATATTATAAAGCAGACTATTGGTCCAAACACCGCGTGTATGCTGGTTGAAACCCATCGTCCACAATGAAGTAATTTTTTTCTTCGGATTGGCGTAGAGCTTGGCCAAACGCAGTAGGTTTTCTTTCGGTACTGATGACAGTTTGGACGCATGCTCCAAAGTATAAGGCTTCACCAGTTCGGCATACTCTTCAAAGGTACTTTTAGACAGCTTACCTTTACCTGCATTTTTGGCTTTTTGCTCCAGTGCATGTTCTGGTCTAAGCCCATATCCAATATCCGTTGGTGTTGTCTTGAAATTCACATGTTTCAGCATGAATTTTGCATCATACGATTTGGTTTCAATAATATAATTGGCAATATAGTTCAAAATCACCATATCAGTCTGCGGTGTAAACACCATGCCGTTATCCGCCAGGTCAAAACAACGATGTTCGTAGGTGGATAGTACATGTACTTCAGAATCAGGTTTGCTCAAACGGGTATCGGTAATCCGTGTCCACAAAATTGGATGCATCTCGGCCATGTTCGAGCCCCACAATACAAAGGCATCAGCATGTTCGAGATCATCATAACAACCCATCGGTTCATCTGAACCAAAGGTGCGCATAAAAGCACCCACTGCCGAAGCCATGCAGTGACGCGCATTAGGGTCAAGGTTATTAGAACGAAAACCGCCCTTCATTAACTTGGAAGCAGCATACCCTTCCAGAATTGTCCATTGACCGGAGCCAAACATGCCAATGGCTTCAGGACCTTTTTCCTTCAGCGTTTTTTTCCACTTCTCTTCCATCACATCGAAAGCTTTTTCCCACGAGACCGGCGTAAATTCACCCTCTTTATGGTATTTTCCACCTTTCATGCGCAATAGCGGACTGGTCAACCTGTCTTTGCCATACATGATTTTGGATAGGAAATAACCCTTGATACAGTTGATGCCCTTATTCACTTCAGATTTAGGATCAGCCTGCGTAGCAACAATACGATTGTCTTTTGTACCCACCAAAACGCTACAACCCACACCACAAAAACGACAAGGCGCTTTATCCCAACGAATTTTATTCTTCTCTGCATCAAACATATCCATGCCATGTACCGCCGTCGGTATACTGACATTGATGGACGCAGCCGCCGCAGCTGCCGCACTTGATTTAATGAATGTTCTGCGTGTTAGCGCCATTTCCAACCTCCTGGTTGCTCTTCCTGTCTATGATCTTCGCTATGTTGGTATACCGGTGTCACCTGCAAGACCCCGTCAAAATTTTGAATTGCCTCAGTTAGTTTCAACACAGCCTTGCTTGTCGCGGCTTCCATGGTGATAACCAGACGCGATTGTTCATCTTCAGCATGAATCTCTACACCTTCACATTTACCCAGTTGCTGGCGCACTTCGTCACTGCTTTTCTGCGTTTTCAGTTGAACCACTGCTCCTACGATGCAACCAATCGGCTCTTCTTCAATACTGTTATCCTGCATATTTAACCTCGATCGCCTGCGCCGGGCACGGTGCTACACAAGCACCACAACCACTACAGGCATCTAAATTTATTTCCGGTTGAGCGACTGCGCCGATCACCGGTCTGAAACGAATAGCCCGGGCTTCACACTGCTCACCGCAAGTCGTGCAAATCACCTGCTGTGCAGCCAGACATGCATCATTAACAACCGCTTTGATTATCCACGCTAAAGGCTGAGAACGAGTCAGAGCAGCGCTTGGGCAGCTTTCCACACAATCACCACAAAAGCTGCATTCGCCACATCTGAAGTCGACGATGGGGTAACCATTCACACCTTCGCGAATTAATATTTTCTCAGGACAGGCGGTGATGCAATCACCACAACGCGTACAGGAATCTTGAAAATCTATTTCATCTAAAGCCCAGGGAGGGCGAACAGGGTAAGTCGTATTCTTTCGATTAAAACTTAGAAACTGCCGACGATTTAATTGGCTAGGAAACATATATCCTTCTGTACCGATTTTGAAAACAAATGCATTGTAATAATCTGATTTTAGCGCAACAACCATCTGTTTTACTCATATATTAAAAGCATTTTAGTCGGGTACTGAACCCACTTTTCAATCTGTTCATGCCCTCAATAGATCATGTTACTGGACTCATCATCAACACGCATTTCATAAGCAAGTCGCCTGCCAATAATCTCACCTTCTCAAGATCATTATTCAGTTATATTAGAAAATAAACGCCTAACTCAGTCGACAGCACGAGCTTCTCCCCTCCTTGACTGAATTATTCACTCTATATTCAGTCACACTATAAAATGAAAAAAAGATCTGATGATGAGAAATGATCTCAATACGTTTATCAAAAGGAGCCGCTACTTCGTTCAACAGAGTCTCAATATCTTCACACCAAAAACTATCCAGAAAGGGTTCCAGCCGGGTAATAATCCAACGACTTAGTGGAAAACGGTATAAACAATGCCTTGTAGGCAATGGCCCATACTCTGTAATTAGTAATGAACCACCTGTTTTTAATGTACGCACGCACTCCTTGAGCGTATGGCAACGCGCTTGATGCGGCATCTCATGCAGCAAAAAGAACAACACAATAGTAGAGAAACTATCAGACTTATAAGCCAGACATTCAGCATTCATGCGTGTCGCTAGTAGTTTCGTTTCCTCCACCATCTTCTGTTTCGCCAAATTCAACTGAACCGTGGCAACATCAGTAATATGCAATTTTGAAGGGTTAAGCTCTTTGATCAGATTTGGAGTAAGTGATCCGTATACACAGGTGAGTTGCAATACACGCTCCAACGGAGCCTTCTTCAAACATGCCAGTGTGATGTTCATCAACTTTTGATACTGACCAAACAAAATAGCACTTATGATCATTTGGTGATCAAAAAACCACACAGCTCTGGGCCAGAGGTAGGCCCACCAATAGTGATGCGCCAAATATTCAGGTATACCATCACGAAAATAGCGGTAAAATTTAAACATCATTTTTTAAGATGGACAAGCTATGTGGTATGACGATGGAAGCACATAGGAAACCTCTGTTCATGAATTAGAACGTTTGATTAGAAAGCAGATAAACAACAAATGCATCAATTTCGTCTGCAGAAGAGTTCTTGCCATAGGCTTTCGTCATGCCTCCTTCAATAGAGTGTTAAAACGCTACGCTCTGTATGATCCTCTGGTCAAATGATTGAGCCACCAGATACGGACAAATAACAATCACAGGATGTCATGTTAAATATTGAATTAGTGTCAAAAACAGATCGATTAACTGTTTGTCGCTCTTTTGCTGCTTTCCCAGCTTTTTTTGGACTTTTCAGCCGTCCATTTGGCCGCTTTTCTGCCACCTTCTTTGCTTGCTCTCCAAACCTTTTTGGATTGCTCAACCGTCCATTTGGCCGCATTGGCAACACCATCTTTGCTTGCCTGCCAAGCCATTTGCGATCTCTCAGCGGTCCAGTCTACTGCATTGGTACTACTCTGTTTGCCAGCTTGCCACCCCTGTTTGGACTTCTCAACTGACCATTCAAGCAGGCTATTTGCACCCACTTTAGTTTTTTTCCACAAAACATTCTCTTCAGCTATCGCCTGAGAAGAGATACTCATCAGAGCAATGAGTGAAAATAAAATCATCACTATATTTTTCATAGGTCATTTACCTCCAGATCATATTGAATTGCCAATTCAAATCACTCAAAGCAATCATAGAAGTGTCTGACATCACAAAAGTGATGATATAGGATGAGAAGATTATCGTTATCTGACCCACTATAAAAAATAATAATCTTTTTTCTAAAGTCCGGCAGCTGACAACCGATGTATACTCTTGTAGAAGTTTAACGAATAGAATTTTAAACAAATAACAAAAGGAGATAGTTGTGGCGCTTAGTATTTCACCCGCTGATGGTTTCATTTCACGACTGCTTCAGCAGTCACAAAACACCCCCACCAGCAAAGCTCCAGCCAGTAGTACCCCTCAAACCAGCAACAAGCAGGATCAAAGCTCTATTTCTCAAGAAGCACGTCAGGCAGGCCAGACAAGTCAGGCTGCCAACAATCAGCAATTAGAATCCAAACTGATCGATTTATATAATCAAAAAGGTAATAAAGCGGGTTAATCCCGACACAAGGCAGGCACGTCCTGCTCAAATCATCATGAACAACTCAAACTTAGCAGTCTATAGATAGCTTATTCGTCATCATCCAGATGAAAACAATAACGGTTTTTCCCACTGTTCTTTGCCCTGTACATCGCATTATCGGCCGCAGTAATCAAAACATCTCTATTGATACTATCATCAGGATAGAGCGCAACGCCCATACTCATCGTCACCTGGTGTTTTTCCCCGACATGTGAATAAGGAGCTGAAACAGCTTCGACAAGTTTATTGGCAATCAGCCTGACTGTTTCATGTGAGCTAACATCATCTAAAATAATGGTGAATTCATCACCACCCATACGCGCTACAGTATCCACTTCACGCACATGACTTTTCAAGCGACTGGCTGTTTCTACCAGAAGATCATCACCAGCCTGATGTCCTAAATCGTCATTTACAGCCTTAAAACCATCAAGATCCAGATATAACACTGCAAATTTCTGTTGATGACGCTTTGAATGTGCCACAACCTGATCAAGACGGTCATTGAATAACACACGATTCGCCAAACCGGTCAATTGATCAAAATGGGCCATTCTCATCAACTGTTTTTCCGACTCCTTGCGCTCGCTGATATCATGCACAACACCCTGCAGATAGAGGTCCTGTTCATGGTCTATCACTTTCGACGCAGCATCTTTTACCCAAATATATCTACCGCCTTTTGAACATATACGGTATTCGGAATGGAAAGGAATATTCTCTTCCAAACTCTGATGCACTTCTGAAAGCACCCGATCACGATCATCATCATGGATCTGTTGTGACCAGATCTCCTGATTGGCGAGAAAGTCATCCTGACAATATCCTAAAATCCCCTCAATTTGAGGACTAACAAATAGAATACGACTTCGATCCAGCGTCGCGATATAGGTAATCGCAGGAATCTGTTCTACCAGAGTACGATATGTGGCCACCGACTTTTCCAGATCAACCTCAACCTGACGACTTTCAGCCAGCTGAATACTGTTCTCAATAGCAACCGACATCATCGATGCTAAACTTTCCAACAGCTCTCTATCCTGCTCATCAAAATCACTGCCATCCACATCAAAAATAAGTAAACAGGCTAGCAGGTTTTCTTCTTTACCAATCACTGGCACGGCAATCAAATGATCTGAGGCAGGCATGTTTTGCCCCATATGCGAGTCAAATTTTTCCACTTCATCCGCACCTGAAAAAATTAACGATGCATGCGAATGAATCAGATCATCAACCCACTCTTCTTCCAACGCAAAACGGCACTGAAACCCTGTCCAGTTTTCACCATCACTAAATTCAGAAAACGCCAGCGTATTATCAATCAACAGTCCTGATGTAGCAGCTTTGGCATGAACCAGCTGCATAGCTGACAGAACAGCAATACGAGTGATTTCAGCAACATCTAAAGAGGCATGCATGCGGTTGCTTGCATCAGCAAATATTGATACCGCTGATTTCAACCGATTTTGCTTCCCCTTTGGCATGCATTGACTCCCGTTCCCATCAAATCATTTGAACTATTTAGACTTTGATAGCAATTATCATTCCAAAATAGTAACGCGATACAAATTCATATTATTTCTCCCTGTTTCATCAGTTGATTGACTAACAAAACTGCGCACACAACAGCCCTAACTACGACTTCGCCACATAAAGTAGCATCTAAAGCTCTGCCAGAAAACGTTGATAATCTTTTGCCAAAGATTCAACAGCTAGATGGTAAAATTTTTCTCCATGCTCGATACTTGCCAGCTGAGGGCTCGATCCAATACGACCATCGGGAAATTTCATGCGAAAGTCAGCTGCATCATAAATGTTACCGCCAGGCGGAATGCTCGCAGCAACTTCAGGGCTCATGCTTACATCTTTAACCGCTTCTGGGTGGGCATAATAACTCAACGCCACTTCACTCACCGTGGCATGATGGCCCTCAGCCCCATGGTACAGCTGCCCGGCAAGCTGAGTGATCGCATCATTGCGCCACCAGTTGGCCAAGTGACAACGTGGAGCGCTGATTTTGGCTTTGCTCGCAGCATGATAAAGTTCACAAAAGGCAGTCGTGACAGCAGGAATATTACCGCCATGACCATTGATGAAATAAAAATGGCTGAAACCATGTTGCTGTAACGACGCCACCACATCACAGATCAACTTGATCAGAGTAGAAGGCTGCAGTGTCACCGTACCGGCAAAGGCCATGTGATGCTGCGCCATGCCATAATTGATGCTCGGTGCAATGAGCACATCGACTTCCGCTTCAATACCTGCCGCAATTTTGATGGGGCAAATGGCATCGGTACCGATCAATCCATTGGGGCCATGCTGTTCAGTCGAACCAATCGGAATAATGATACCCGTAGAGCGATCAAGATAGGCTTCTACTTCCTGCCAGGTACTAAGTGAGAGTTGCAAGATAAGCTCCCTTTAATTCGAAATGTCGTTAATTAGCTTTTCTTAAAACTGCTAATCAGTAAAATGACAACGGCAGTCGAAATACATGCATCCGCAACATTAAAAGCAGGCCAATGGTATTCAGTACCGCCAATACGCACGTACCAATCAATAAAATCAACCACATAACCCAACTGCATGCGATCCCAGATATTGCCAACTGCACCAGCTAGGATAAGTACCAGCAACCATGAGGTGATACCCGCACGCAAACGTTCCTGCCACCACCAAAACAGTACCGCGATACCAATACCAATAGTGACACCCAGCAATAACCAGACCCGAACTGAATCTGGCAAATCAGCAAACATGGAAAAAGCCACCCCCGGATTGTAAGCGCGTATCATATTGAAAAAGCCATCAATAACAGAGAAAGCATGGAAATCTGCTCTCTGAATCCACCATTTGGAGAGTTGATCCGCAGCAACAAGTAGCGCGAACAGTCCGATCTGTTTTTGGCTGCGAGTCATCGTTGAGTCCTAATCATATACATACATAGCTCCTGTTCCTGCTGGCAAAACTCTGCGGCTGAGCAAACTTAAGTCAATCGGCATAGCATCAATCTTTTTTCCATTTTTATGACCTGGATCACATTTTCAGCCCTAAAGCCCCCTATACTTAGCCCATCTGAAACTACTTAGCAGCAAAGAGCTAAAGTAAAAACGTCATCTACCGATAAATATAGATAACGAAACAGACTGGCCCGGATGAATATGCTATCTCCCCTCCCCCCTCCCTGATGCATGTTCTCCGGGCCTAAGTGTTTCAAATCAACACTTTTTCATTAGCTTCCACCACCTTTAAACAATAAATGTAATTCACCCTTAAGCATCCCAGACCAGCGTGTTACATTGCGCCCATGGCAAAGAAGACGGCTAAAAACGCACACACCCCCATGATGCAACAGTATTTAAAGATCAAGTCCGAGTATTCGGATTGCCTGCTATTTTATCGCATGGGCGATTTTTATGAAATGTTTTTCGAGGATGCTGTTGAAGCATCAAAAATCCTTGATATCACACTGACCAAACGCGGCAAAGCTAACGGAGATGATATTCCTATGGCAGGTGTACCCTGGCATCAAGCCGAGAACTATTTAGCTCGTTTGGTCGCTGCAGGCAAACGCGTGGCTGTATGTGAACAGATGGAAGCACCCGATACTGCCTCCAAAGGGCCAGTGCGTCGTGATGTGGTGCGTGTTGTCACGGCAGGAACCATCACTGAGTCGGAACTGCTCGACCAGTCCAGCTCTGCTTCACTGGTCGCCTGTTATAAAAAGCATGAGCGCTGGGGACTGGCATCAGTTGACCTCTCCTGCGGACACTGGCATCTGCTCGAAGGAAGCGGTGATACATCATTAGAAGAGCAACTGACCGTATTGAATCCTGCTGAACTGCTGTTGATTAGTGGACAAGAGACAGTGACAGAGACCGCCGTAACACGGCCGGGCGACTGGAGTTTCTCGGCCTCCGTAGCGCGCGAACAACTGGAACAAAATTTCGGCGTTTCAGACTGGCAATCGTTGAATTTAGAAAATCATGAGCAGGCTGCTGCCGCAGTTGGAGCCGTACTGGTCTATCTGGGGCAAACACAGAAATGTACACTACAGCATCTCTCTCTGCCCGTGTTCATCGAACAGGCTGAGGGCATGTCCATTGATATGCGTTCGCGACGCAATCTAGAGCTTTATAGTTCACTTAGTGGTGATCCAAAAGCCGGCATGATTGCTGTACTGGATGAAACATCTACCCCTATGGGAGCTCGCTTACTGCGCAACTGGATGACCGTCCATTGACCAATCTGAATGAGTTGCTTGAACGTCAGAATGCCGTAAAAAGTCTATTTAACGACAACAAAACATTGGATACCTTGCGTAAACATCTGCACGGTGTTCGTGATATGGAACGCATGCTCACCCGCATCGTTTTGGGCCGCGCTTTGCCACGTGACTATAAAGGTTTGGCAGATGCCCTGTTGGCTCTTCCCGAACTGTCGCAGGTGCTCGGTGATCGCAGTGGTCTGTTTGCCAATATGATCGTGGCATTGCATGGACTGGAAACACTGGCTGATACATTATCGCGATCTATCGTGGATATGCCTCCGCAGGCATTTCGTGATGGCGGCATCA
The DNA here is from genome assembly GCA_021772775.1 of Mariprofundus sp. Lineage (GTDB taxonomy): Bacteria > Pseudomonadota > Zetaproteobacteria > Mariprofundales > Mariprofundaceae > Mariprofundus. The sequence goes on from JAJFLH010000034.1 coordinate 63,576, forward strand.
TTCGTGAAGGTTTTGATGCTGAACTTGATCGTTTACGAGCTCTGGCCAAAGATGCGAACGACTGGCTGCGCGATTATGAGAGTCGCGAACGTGAACGCACCGGATTGGCCAACCTTCGTGTCAAATATAACAAGGTTTTTGGTTATTTTATCGAAATTTCCAAAGCACAGGCTAAAGATGCGCCGGTTGATTATGTACGCAAACAGACACTGGTGAATGCTGAACGTTTTATCACCGATGAGTTGCATAGTTTCGAATCTGAAATTCTCGGCGCAAAAGATGCAGCCATGCAACGTGAAGAGGAGTTAATCGAAACTCTGCGCCAACAACTGTGTCAGCAGGCTACGGCTATTCAACTGGCCGCACGTGCAGTCGCAGGACTCGATGTGCTGGCCTGTTTTGCTTATCTGGCGCGTACACATCATTATGTACAACCTGAAGTACATGCAGGACGCGCCATGAAACTGGTGGCTGGTCGGCATCCGGTAGTAGAACGGCATTTGAGCAATGACACACCATTTGTAGCCAATGATACACATATGGATCTGAAATCACGTCGATTCATGCTGCTGACCGGCCCTAACATGGGCGGTAAATCCACCTATATGCGGCAGGTTGCTTGGATTGTATGGCTGGCCCATACCGGCTGTTTTGTACCGGCTGAAGAGGCTCGCATCCCATTGACCAAACGTATTTTCACCCGTGTCGGAGCCGGTGATGAACTGGCCAGTGGCCGTTCCACCTTCATGGTAGAGATGATGGAAACAGCAACGATTCTCAATCAACTCGAACCACGTTCATTGGTTATCATCGATGAAATCGGGCGTGGAACCAGCACATGGGATGGACTTGCCATTGCCTGGTCGGTGGCGGAATCATTGATTAAAGCCGATGATGTACTCACCCTCTTTGCCACCCACTATCATGAGCTAACTGAACTGCCTGATGAACATAAACCGGCATTTAATGCCTCTGTAACCGTACGCGAATGGAATGGTTCGGTGATCTTTATGCATCAGGTGATCGAAGATGCAGCTGATCAATCTTATGGCATTGCCGTTGCACAACTGGCGGGTTTGCCGAGAGATGTAATCAAACGGGCGCGTGAACATCTATTTCATTTAGAGCATGGCTCGGAACTGGCTGCAGAGACAGGAAAGACACAGCTAGGGCTGTTTGCCGTCGCCGAAAAACGACAGCAGGAAGAGGAGTTACAAGGCCTGCGTGCTTTGCGTGACAGACTGGCTGAAGTGAATGTGGAGACCATGCGTCCCCTGGATGCTTTGATGCTGTTGGACAAATTAACCAAAGAGGTAACTGCAACATGAAAAACATAACGCTGATAATCATCGCGATGGTAGCTATGACTGCATGCACATGGGTGAAACCGACAGATGAAGCGGTAGAAGTTCGGGTACTTTATCACCATCAGGTTGAGCAGTGCAAACAACTGGGGCGAACGACTGTATCTGTAATGGATAGCATCGCTTTTATTCCTCGCTCCGAACAGCAAGTCACCGAAGAGCTGGAAACTCTGGCGCGCAATTCAGCAGCAGAAATTCATGGCGATAGCGTTACCGCTATCAGTAAAGTCATTGCTGGCGAACAGGTTTATAATATCTATCGGTGCAAGGACAAATAATGGCTACAAAGGAACAGTTAAAATCATTATTTAAGGACATTAAAACCTCTTTCGATGCCAATGCAACTGGAGCTGAATTAAGTCAACAAATGTGCGCCAACGTTGATGCGCTGTTGATTGAATCGTGGCAACAAAATGCACCAACAGCGGCAGCTTGCATAGATTTAGTGGCTGTCGGTGGTTATGGCCGAGGAGAGCTGGCGCCACATTCAGATTGGGATATCTGGTTTCTTGTACCTGAGACACTATCCTCTCAGATAGAAGAGGAAATTCAGGCCTTTTTGCTCTCTTTATGGGATATGGGTGCACACATTGGTCATGCTGTTCGCACCGTGAAAGAGACCGTAGTGCATGTGAACGAAGACTGGTCATCGGCAACAGCCGCTCTGGAATCACGTCTGTTGGCTGGCAGTGGTGCGCTCTATGAACCATTAGAAAACAAACTCAAGGCCTTTTTCAAGAAACGACGCAAAGCTTTTATCGAAGCCAAGTTAGTTGAACTCGAAGCGCGTTATGATCGCACCGGTCGCTCCGCTTTTATGATGGAGCCGGACATCAAAGAGTCCAGAGGTGGCCTGCGTGATGTGCAAACGGTCTTCTGGCTGGCCAAGGCATGGTATGGAAGAGATAAAGTTGATGATTTAGTGCAACAAGGCGCAATCTCTCAACGTGAACGCGATCACCTACTTGATGCACAAGACTTCCTATGGCGCTGTCGAGCCGGAATACATTTGGAGTCCAGACGCCCTTCAGACCGCTTGGGCTTTGAACAGCAGATGACATTGGCGGAACGCATGGGTTATCAGCCCAACCAACATCTGCCGGCTGTTGATGCATTCATGAAGGATTATTTCCGCCATGTTGGCCGCATTTCGCGCATTACCGGTATGATGCGCCTACATTTTCAGGAACTGCTGAATCCACAACACTTTACCTTGAAACGAAATATTGGTGATGGGTTCACTTTGGAAGGTAATCTGGTTGGCATTCGCCATGCCAATGTATTTAAAGAGGAACCGCTGCGTCTGTTGCGCGTATTCCATATTTCTCAACAGGACCGCAGACGCCTCTCCAGCCGGGTCTTACGTCAGATTCGTGCTGATGTTGAATTGATCGATGATAATTTCCGCAATAGCCCTGAAGCACGTGAACTCTTTCTGCATATTTTAAGACATGACCGCAATGTACACTGGACCCTGCGCGGCATGAACATCACTGGCGTACTGGGGCGATTTATCCCTGAATTTCGTGATGTAGTTGGCCTCGGTCAATTCAATCGCTATCACGCTTGTACTGTCGATGAACACACTTTGCGCGCTATCGCTGAAGCACGCAATTTCTGGCATCGCTCTCGTAATACACGTTTACCTCTGGCACACGATATTCGCCACAAGATCAAACGCCCTGAGCTGCTTTATATTGCGCTTATTTTCCATGATATTGCCAAAGGTATGAAAGGAGACCATTCAGTGAATGGCGCTGTGATTGCACGCCGCTTTTGTGAACGCATCGGCTTAAACCGAGATGCCACTGATCTGGTCGCCTGGTTGGTAGAGGAACATCTGTTGATGGCAGTGAAAAGTCAGCGTTTCGATCTCTCTGATCCCGATGTCATTAGTGAATTTGCCAAACGTGTGGGGGACACAGAACGGCTGAACTATCTTCTACTGTTAAGCATAGCCGATATTGCAGCTGTTGGCCCGAATGTCTGGAACGACTGGAAAGGAACACTGTTAAAAGAGCTCTATCTTGCGACCACCGAGTGTTTGCTCGGTGAAGATGCTGGCGGTGAAGCTGCTGAACAACGTTACCGTACTCGTCTGGAAACTGTACTTGAACAGAGCAAGAGCGATCCAGCTGAACTACAACAGGCCATGGAACTACTACCAAAAGCCTGCGTAATGCATTTCCCCCCTGGCCAATTGAGTAAGATCACTAAACTATTAACCCTGCATGATGGCACTGCAGTGCAATTGTGGGTCGACAGAAAACGTTCTGAAACACTGGCCTGTATTATTGCCCATCCTCACATGGGTCTATTTACAGCGCTTGCCGCCACCCTAACCTCAGGCCCGGCCAATATCATCGCAGCTCAGGCTTATCAGCTGGCTGATGGACGTGTGCTTGATGTATTTCACCTACAAGGTGAAGGCGGCATTGCATTTGATATTGTCTCCGATCTTGAACGCTTAGAATCACGTCTGAAAACATTGCTGGATAAAGCTGATTTTGAGAAAGTTAAAATCAACATCTCGTTCAAGGTGAACGTATTGATGCAACATGTACCGGTGCGTGTTCGTGAACTACCCAAAGCCTCATTTCGGGAAACCGCTATTGAAGTATCTGCAGCCGATCAGCCGCGCTTATTGGCCCGACTGGCTGATGCTATCTGTAGCGAAGGTTATTCCCTACACGGTGCATCAGTATCCACGTTTGGCGAACGTGCCGTCGATGTGTTTTTCATTGAGGGTAAACAATCGGGTTTATTGTCGACAGAACAGATATCAGACTTATGTGAAAAACTGACTGAAGTGGCGACACTGCCGGATCAACGGTAGTTCCTTCAAGCCAGTAGAGCATAGAGCTGGCAAAAGGTGGCATTGATATGAATTTATTTGAACGCATCATTGCAACACGAGAAGTAAAGAAAAATGGTTTTATACTGGCACTTGGTGGCGGTGGTGGACGTGGACTGGCCCACCTTGGTGTGCTTAATCTGCTCGAAGAATATGGACTCAAACCCGATGCTATTGTCGGCACCAGTATCGGAGCCTTGTTTGGTGCTATGTATGCTGTTCAACCGAATGCTAAAGCCGTCATTGAGCATACTCTCGCTATTCTCGACTCAGAGCAATTTGCATACTTACCCTTATATCCTGCAGATAAGGCCAAGTGGCACGATAAAAACTGGTTAGCAAAACTATCCTCTGTCGCCCGGCAAACACTGCTATATGTCCGGGCAGCTACGAATCGCTCAGTGTCTGATACCGATGCCCTGATTGATATCGCTCAGACCTTTTGTGGCGACAACTCTTTTCATGATACCAGCATTCCAATGTTTATCACCGCGGTACAGTTCCCCAGTGGTGAATGCCATCTGTTTTCTGACGACTCCGATATAATACTGTCCTCTGCCATTGCTGCCAGCATGGCTATCCCAGGCGTATTTAATCCGATTAGCATTGGAGGGCATAAATACGTTGATGGCGGGCTGGCTTCCGACATACCAGCCAAGGAGGCTCAGTTGCTTGCGGATCCAGATCAACTGGTTGTCGCCGTCAATGTAGGCGCAAGACCAAGCAAGGACCATCTGCCTAAGAATAACTATGAGATGTTGGATTGGGCTGATCAAATCAAATCACTCCATTTGCGCAAACACAATAGAAGCTTCGCTGATCTGTTTATTGAACCTATGGTTGGGTTTACACAGTGGTATGACTTTTCTCATCCCGATCAAGAGATCGAGATGGGGCGACAGGCTGCATTGAAAAAACTACCTGAATTAATGAAAAAGTTGGGGCGTGAATAAAGATCATGTAGCTTGCTGCTGATTACGCTCAGTAAAAATGAAGTCGCAGACTAGAGCGATGCTGGCTGCTAAAGTATGGCTTGCTACTGAAAGTAGTCACTTTAAGCGCAACGATGAAGCGTTCAAAGATGGGATGAATAATAGTTTCATCGGAAACATGGATGTTGGGGGAGTGTGCAATGAAGCATATTGATCGGGCTGTTATTCTTGCCGCAGGTTTAGGTACACGTTTAAAATGGCTGACGGATCACAAACCCAAAGCATTGATGCAACTAGCAGGTGAACCTGCCATCGCCCACGTTATTCGCTCACTGGCAGCGCAGGGGATTCATGAGATTGCCGTCAATGCCCACCATCACGCAGATCAGCTTGCAGACTATCTTGGCAATGGCGAACGTTTCGGATGCAACATTTCAATCAGTTTTGAAGAAGACCTGCTAAATTCAGGTGGTGGTGTAAAAAAAGCACTCTCGCTGTTGCCAGGCAACGGAGCAGTGCTGGTCTATAATTCAGATGTACTTGCCGATATTGATGTACAACGACTGGCCAGGCTATTGCCTGAAAAGGGTGCATCCATCGCATTGGTCGAGAATCCATTACATCATCCACTCGGTGACTTTGTACTGCATGGCCAAAATGTAACGATGAATGGTTATGATCGATATACCTTTTCTGGCGTCTCTGTATGGGATGATGCTGTGTTTCATAGTTATGAAGATGGCGAACCCTTTTCACTGGCACGCACACTGCGTGAATGCATGGCCAAAAATCACTGCACAGGTTTTTTGCATCACGGTTACTGGTTTGATATTGGTCGACCAATCGACTTGATGCGAGCGAATCGAAAGATCAATCATATGGGCAGTCGTTAACTTGGTTTTTCTATGATGAAAATATGGATTGATGCCGACGCCTGCCCCAATGTCATTAAAGAAATTCTTTTCCGTGCCGCAGAGCGTATTCAAGTCCCTTTAACGCTGGTGGCTAACTGTAAAATTCAACATCCCAGATCTAATTATATCAATGCTATTCAAGTTGCCGCAGGTGCAGATGTAGCCGATGCCTACATCATTGATCAAGCTGAACCGGGTGATTTAGCGATTACAGCAGATATCCCACTGGCTGCCGGCCTGATTGAAAAAGGTGGATATGCGCTCAATCCAAGAGGTGAGATGTATACATCCGATAATATTCGTAGCATTTTAAGTATGCGTAATTTCATGGATGATCTACGCGGTGATGGTGTCATCACGGGAGGGCCTGCTGCACTGAATCAATCGGATCGACAAAAGTTTGCCAATCAGTTGGATCGTTTCTTGACCAAGCATGTGAGAAAATGAATATGATTTTACACCCTCAGCTGGATCAAGACTCTGTAATTATAGGGCAATTCCCGCTTTGCCTGTTGCTGCTGCTTAATGATAGCAATTATCCATGGTTTATTCTGGTACCTCAATATGAAGCGCTGACTGAGATTCATCAATTAAACGAACAGGATCAACAACAACTGATGCGTGAGTCCTCGCAACTGGCAAGCTGCATTGAGCAGGAGTTTCAGGCTGACAAAATCAATATTGCAGCGCTCGGAAATATGGTGCCACAACTGCATATTCATCACATTGTACGCTACAGAACAGACCCTGCCTGGCCGGCACCGATCTGGGGCAAAGTGACTGCACTCCCCTACTCGGCAGCTGCAGCCCATGATCTATGTATCCGTATGCGCTCGCTACTTGCCGAGCACGGACTTCAGGCTCCGCTTGATCGTTAGAGTAAATAGTTCTGAGAGGAAGCATCAATGACATCTTCATTTTATCCGCCACAACGTACCTTAATGGGGCCGGGCCCATCCGATATTAATCCACGTATTAGCAGCGCGATGGCGCGTCCAACCATTGGCCATCTTGATCCGCTATTCGTAGGTATGATGGATGAAGTGAAAGGCTTGTTACAATATGCATTTCAAACTAGCAATGAACTCACCATCCCTATTTCTGCGCCCGGATCTGCCGGCATGGAGTGCTGTTTTGTTAACTTAATTGAACCCGGTGATACCGTAATCATTTGCCAAAATGGCGTATTTGGTGGCCGCATGAAGGAGAACGTTGAACGCTGTGGTGGCACTGCTGTGATGGTGCATGATCAATGGGGCTCTGCTTGTGAGCCGCAAAAACTCGAAGATGCCCTCAAATTACACCCCCAAGCTGTAGCAGTTGCATTTGTACAGGCAGAAACATCTACCGGTGTATCAACAGATGTAAAAACATTGGTAGATTTAGCACATAGATATGACTGTTTGGCCATTGTTGATGCGGTAACGTCACTGGGTGGAACAGAGCTACGGGTAGATGAGTGGAAAATAGATGCCATCTACTCCGGCACACAAAAATGTTTATCGTGCACGCCCGGCCTGTCACCGGTCTCATTCAGTCAACGCGCCGTTGATGTCATCAAAAAACGAAAAAGCACAGTACAAAGCTGGTTCCTCAATCTAAATCTGGTGATGGGTTACTGGGGCTCTGGCAGCAAACGCGCCTACCATCACACAGCACCGGTCAATGCTTTGTATGCCCTGCATGAAGCACTGGTGATTCTTGAAGAGGAAGGTCTTGAAAATGCTTGGGCACGCCATGCCCTGAACCACAATGCCTTAAAAGCCGGCATTGAAGCGCTGGGGCTGTCATTTGTTGTACCCCAAGCCAATCGGCTGCCACAGCTCAATGCCGTGACTATTCCTGAAGGCATTGATGATGCAGCTGTACGTACTGCGCTGCTCAATGACTACAATCTCGAAATTGGTGCAGGCCTTGGCCCCATGGCGGGGAAAGTATGGCGCATCGGCCTGATGGGTTATGCAGCCCGCAAGGATAATGTACTGCTCTGTCTCTCTGCACTCGATGAAGTGCTTACGCGTATGCATGCGCCAGTTAATCAGGGAAAAGCAGTTTCAGCAGCCTTAGCTACTTATGCGCAATAGGTCGGTAACTATCTTCCGCATAGATGGAAAATATTACCACTCCATACTGTGTTGATTTGCAACACTAAGTACACACACCACATGAACAGGGCTTCATTTATCATATTTACCAACGTATTTCTCACTTCAAGAATGCGTCATAACGACACATACATATCGGCCTGATTGATGCTTGAGGGATACAAGGTTATATTTGGCGGCTATTAATTACACAACGACAAACAGAGGAGGTTCGTCATGTCACACAAACTGCGCACATTGATCACCTCCATGCTAAAAAGCTCAGCTCTACTACTCTGTGCACTACTGCTTCAGTTTACAGTAAGCCTGAACAGCTCTGCTGCTACAGCAAATAGCTCCGTAGTAAACAGCAATGTTGTCAGTGGCGACTTCGTTTATGTTCAGGAAGGTGATGGCAGCTTACTTCAATACCATGTCAGCAAAGTCGATTATCAGGGCATCCAAGCCTGGAAAATATCATGGCAGTGTGATCAACTGACAGCCACCCACTTCTTACGCACTAGTGATGGTAAACCCTTATATGTGAAACGCGTGAACCATGTTTTAAAACGCACCATCGAGATCACCTACAGTCAGGCTGAAGATTTACCCACGATCTATCGCAAAGAGAGTGCTGATGAATTAATCGAACGTAAAATTTGGGACAAGGATTTACAGGATTTAGGCGCACTACCTCAAATTCTAACCCGAGTTGTACAGTCTCAAGGCGAACAGAAAAAAATTAATTTCTCAGCCATCAATTATGATGACGGTAAAGTATACAAACTCGTCGCGAAACAGATGGGATTCCGCCGTGTGTTAACGAACGAAGACAGTATTCGCTGTGCCATTTATGATGTAAAACTTGATTCTTGGTTATCTTCTTTCGTGCCTAAAACGCGTTTACTCATTCCCCTGGAGAAAGACAGCAGCAATTTTGTCACTTATAACGGCCCCGGTCTCGATAGCGTCGCAGATGCATGGTCATTACGACTCGTTGGCAAGGGCAGCTCACTGGCAATGGCTCCACACAAGAAAAACAACACACAATAAAGTCATCACCCTCACCGCCCATTATCAATCCTGCATCACCACCGATACAGACAGCGCATTTTCAAAAAAGATATTTAGAGAGTTTTTATGACCAAAATAATTTTGTTCGTTTTACTATTATCGTTAAACGGCTGTATTGGTACGATTGTCGGTGCTGCTGTTGATGTCACCACAGAGGTGATCAAAGTACCGTTCAAAGTTGGCGGGGCTGTGATCGATGCAGTCAGTGACGATGATAATGATGAAGAAGAGCACGATTAATTACACTCCTTCTCATAAAGTCTGACTCTTTGTATGCTGATCAATCCACTGTTCTTTTGCTACTTTTGACATCTTCTTTACCTGAGCTTCCCGTTTAAGCGCTTCAGAATGAGAACCGACAGGCTGCTGTAACATCAACAGCAATGGCCCCTTTCCACGCAAAAACTTGGCTCCTTTACCTGCCTCATGCTCAGAGAAGCGACGTGTCACATCAGTACTAATGCCAGTATAAAGTTGCCCACTATTGCAGCGAATCATATATAGAAACCAGGTTTTTCTATTACCTGCAATTTCAGTTTCCAACTCAAGCGACATTTTCGAGCTCTTCGCTGGCACTCATCCAGGCTTCTTCCACCTCGTCTATCTGTTTAAGCACATTGCGGTGCTGCAAACTCAGCTCTTTAAGTTGCGCTGCTGAGCTCTTCTCATAGATGCCAAGATCAGCCAACGCACTATCCAACTCTGCTTTTTTATGATGCAGAAGCTCCAATTCAGACTCCAGTTTTTTCACTCTATTGCGCAGTGGTTGCAGGGCCTTACGTTGATCGGACTTTTGGCGGCGTTCATCTTTTTTTGATGGTCGGGTCTCTTTTTTGACCTCATTCTTTGTTTCATTGGCATCGCGCTGTTGCAATAGCCATGCAGAATAATCATCCAAATCACCATTGAAATGATCCACTGCACCATTCGAAACCAACATTAAAGAATCACAAACGGTACGCAGCAGATGGCGATCATGAGAGACCAGAACCATTGCCCCTTCAAAGCTTTGCAAAGCCACCGACAGGGCATGGCGCATTTCCAGATCCAAATGGTTCGTCGGCTCATCCAGCAATAGTAAATTCGGTTGCTGATAAACCAGAAGTGCCAACACTAGGCGGGCTTTTTCACCACCAGAAAATGGCGCAACCGGGGCCAGAGCCATATCACCCTGAAAATCAAAACCACCAAGAAACTTACGTGCTTCCTTCTCTGAAATCTGTTCATTTAACATTTTCAAATGTTGGATAGGAGATAGTTCATCATGCAGCTGCTCCAACTGGTGCTGAGCAAAATAACCAATTGAAAGCTCCTTGGCCGCCACTCTACTGCCCTTCTGAGGCAACAGAGTATCTGCCATCAACTTGATCAGGGTCGACTTACCTTCACCGTTGGGACCAAGCAGACCAATACGATCTCCAGGCAATAGGCTAAACGATAGATCGTGCAGTATCGTCACATCGGCATAACCCGCCGAGGCTTTATTCAGCCTTAGTAGTGGATTGGGGATCTCCCCCGGATGTTTGAAGCTGAATGAGAATGGCGAATCAACATGCGCAGGCGCAATCAACTGCATGCGCTCCAAAGCCTTGATTCGACTCTGTGCCTGCGTGGCTTTGGTCGCTTTGGCTTTAAAACGCGTCACGAAGCTCATCATATGATCAATCTGTTTCTGCTGTTTCTCATGCGATGCCTGCTGTAGCGCCAACTTTTCAGCCCGAACACGTTCAAAATCACTGTAGTTTCCACTGTATACGGTGAGTTCTTCCTGCTCGATATGGGCAATGCGATTCATGCATTTATCAAGAAAGTCACGATCATGTGAAATCAGTAACAGTGCACCGCGATATTGCAGCAACCATTTCTCCAGCCAAACCACCGCCTCTAAATCAAGATGGTTGGTTGGCTCATCAAGCAGCAACAGATCAGAACGACACATCAAAGCATGCGCCAGATTAAGGCGCATACGCCAACCACCGGAAAAACTGGCTACAGAGCTATCTTCCGAACCAATTGCAAAACCCAAGCCATGCATCAGACGCGCCGCGCGAGCACGGGCGGCATAACCATCAATAGCAGCAAATCGTTCATGTAACTCTGCTACACGCATGCCTTCACCGTTAGCTTCAGCCTGATCCATCTGGCCCTGCAACATAGTGAGCTCAGTATCACCCTGCATGATGTAGGTAATCGCCGCGGTATCGAGCGCTGGCGTCTCCTGCGCAACATGCGCGATAGAGATGCCTTTTTCATGATGAAAGCTACCAGAGTCTTCTTCAATATTGCCCTGTACCAGCGCAAAGAGAGAGGACTTACCACAACCATTCGCGCCTGTAATACCAACACGATGGCCGGCATGAATAGTCATGGAGGCGTCACTGAAGAGTAATTTATTACCGCGCCGCAGGGATATACGATCAAAATAGAGCATGCGGTATCTTATGCAGATAAGGAAAAACTTCATCCATGCATTTTGATTACGCTTTGGCAGTATGAGCACAGATAATTTATGAGGAGTCAGCCATGTGGAAACAGACAACAATTCGATTACAAGCTAAAGCCCGAGGTTTCCATCTGGTTACACGAGAAATACTGCATCAACTGCCTGAACTGGCCGAATTTTCTATTGGCCTAGCTCATATATTCATCCAACACACCAGCGCCAGCCTGACCATCAATGAGAACGCCGACCCTGATGTGCGCAGTGATATGGAAGCACATTTCAATCATTTTGTTCCACAAAATCAGGCTTATTATGACCATACGCTGGAAGGCTCAGATGATATGCCCGCACACATCAAATCCAGCACAATAGGCAGCAGCATTACTATCCCGATTCATCATGGACGTTTAGCGCTCGGTACATGGCAAGGTATTTATCTTGGTGAACATCGTGATTGTGGCGGCTCAAGGCAGCTCATTGTCACATTGAATGGCGAGTAACGCAGTTAAGTTAAATTCTCCATCAACGTCTCATGATGATGTAAAAGTGAATGCCCAATAGAGACATCGTTACCACAGAAAAGAATCGTGTCGCCAAGCTGTAGTGGCGTGTTCAGTTGCGGCAATACCATGACCTTATGCTCGCGTTCAATGCAGAGGCTAATTATGGGCAGCTGTTTGCTTTTTTCCCATGGATGCTGCAACAGATCATTAAGATGAACTACCTCACCTTTCTGCAATATCGCGCTCACCGCTGCAGCGCCATCATCATCCAAACAGACCTGCCATGTGCGAATATCACCAACATCGCCAATATGAAGTAGCTGCTGCGTCGATGTTTCCACCTGATGATCTTCGAGTTCGCTTATATGAGAGATGAATTGATGCAAAAGAGGCGTCGATAAACGTGCGGTTACTTCACGTGCAACAATATGATTATTTTGCATGATTTTGTGCGCATCAATCGCTTTAAACAGTGCTTCATTCGCCTTAATATTTTGTCGCGCAACAATAAACAGACCGGGATTAAGTTCCTTGGCGGTCATTAAGATCGAAAGGTTATCGGCATCATCCGCTGTGGCTGCAATAATGCCAACCGCTCGACCTATTTGCGCCTCTTCTAACGTATTGGCTTCGGTACCCCTACCGAGAATGCAATCTGATGGAGCTCCTCTTCTTTCCGGTTCAACATCGACAGTGATTGTCTCAACGCCATGTTTCAATAACTGTTGATGAATAGTGCGGCCCAAACGTCCATAACCGCAAATAATCCACAGCCCCTTCGGCACCTGACTTAAATGCCTCTCTTCATGGATCACCCCTTCAGTAATAAGTTGATAAAGCATAAAATGAGTCGGTGAAAAGAGAGACAACATCATCTGCTCAGTGAATATATCAAAGGGATTAATCAGATGATCCGTGCCGAATGAAGCCATATTGGCCTCTACCTCTTTACGCTCTACACGACAGGCTACCTCAATATTCGGATTGAGTAGTTTACAATTGATCGCAATCTTCAGGTTTACCCGATCATCATCCGTAATAGCTGCCACACCAACACATTTAGCATGACCAAGACCAGCCTTTATCAGATGCTCCGATTGCGATGCATCAGCACCCAGACCCGGTACAAACATCGCGTGATCTTCTATACTCAATTCATTGATCACCTCCTGCGCAATATCAATCACGACTACCTGCTGCCTATTTTGGGTTCTATGGCGCACCAATAGATGGCCTGTATCACCATAACCACAGACCAGTAAGAAAGGGCTTTTGATACGGCGAACATGACGCCCATAAGCACTTTCAGTCAGTGCCATCTTAAAGGTGGGGTCTTGCATCAGTGTCAAAATAGTACCAAAAGCATAGAGCCAAATGATCACTGTCGGGTAGATCATCAGCGATACCCAAAGCCGTTGTGCAGGAGAAAAAGGATAGGGTATTTCTCCAAAACCAATGGTTGTGGCCATATAACTGACAAAATAGAAGGCATCGAGAAAACTCATGTACCAACGGTTACCATCCGGATCTATGCCGGGAATAAGTACCAGGCCCAGAACAGCAACTGCAAAGACTGAAATCAACGCAATCAGCGGCATGCGCATTTTGCGCAGCACATAAATAACGACGGTATCTGTGGAGCGAGTTTTAGTGAAAACGCTCATGCTTAATTTAGCGACGAATGGCCGAAGATTCGATAACCAATAGCGTTACAGAAATAATATTCGCCAGCAACGCTCCGGCTGACAGCGAGACAACACTGGCCATTGATGCGGCTGCGATAGTCCCCTCTTCGACATGCGCGCCATAAGCCCACACAATGGCCGCTGCTATCAGGCCAAGCACAGCAACCAAGCTGGATGACAACATCATGGCTCCAAGGTGAGAACGTTCCCCAAATTTCAATACCGTCGCAATAAGGTTCACGATGATCGCCGCATAGAGTTCATAAATATTGTGATCGGCCGGGTTATGAATATCACCAACATAAAAACCAAAGTTCAGTGTTAATGCCAACATGACAAAAAATCCAAAAATAACTTTACTGATATTCATATGCACCCGCCTTCATAGTAAACTCAATAGATATGACTGCTTACGCCGATAGGCAATACAGCAGCCATTAAAACCTTATGTCAGATAAGCACAAATGAGGCCAAGACATAATGACAACGCAACACTCACCTGATTTGCGATCATCCATGCTCCCCCATAGGCTGCGAATCATGAAAATTGTCTGTTATATCTCTGGTCATGGTTTTGGTCATCTGGCTCAGATGGCTCCCGTATTGAATCTCATTCATCATATCAGACCTGATTGTCAGTTTTTCATTCGCTGTGCATTGCCAAAACAGGAGATCCAGTCGCGTTTAAAGTTCCATTTTGAACTGGACTTCACCCCTGTCGATGTGGGCGTGGTACAAAAAAACGCAGTTGAAGAGGATAGGCAAAGCTCAATCGAGCAGATGCAGATCTGGATTGATCAAATGGATTGGCAAGTAGAGCAGGAGATTGAGTTACTACGACCTTTTAATCCTTCGCTGATCATCTCCAATATCTCTCCATTGGCATTCCCGGTTGCCAAGGCATTAGGTATTGCAGGCATTGGACTGGCTACACTGGACTGGCATACGATTTATGCGCATTGGTTGGATCCCGACGATGCCATGCTCAAAAAACTGGCTGAAGCCTATTGCCAATGTGATCTATTGCTTACTCCTCCGATGGCAATGGATATGCAGGTATTCCCAAAACAGCATGAGATCGCTCTGATAAGCTCTCAGGCTGTTGAGATACAATCAGCTATAGCTTCAAATACCCCCTCCAAGAGAGCCCTGATACTGTTCGGCGGCTGCGGCAGTCCACCCTATGATTTACATGCTCTCGCCAATATGCCGGACTGGCTATTTTTGATTCCTGATGCTCCGGAAGATGCTCCAAATAACGTTCAAAGCGTCCAATTTGATGCCAACCATCGCCCAATCGACATGATGCCGTTTATTGATGTTGTACTCTGCAAACCCGGCTACGGCGTACTGTCAGAGTGTTGGTCTACAACAACCCCCATCGCATGGGTTGAACGGCCTGATTTTCCGGAATTCCCCATGCTTAAAACATGGTTGAATGAATCATTTCCAGCCTGTGGTATGACACGCTCTGATTTTCAACAGGGCCGATGGCAACATGCCTTAGATACAGCTCATAATCATTCAGCTCACTACCCAGAACGTGATGGAGACGGCGCAATCGATGCTGCTAACTTGATATTGAATCACCACCTTTTCACCACAGAGGGTGCAAAGGAATAGAAAGAGCGCACTTTATAGCCTGAGGTAAGAGTTGGTCTCTCCTTAAATGGACAACTAATGTGAATCTGTTTTTACCCTGCGAAACTCTGCATCCTCTGCATCCTCTGCATCCTCTGCGGTAAATGCCTTTGAATGCAGATTATGATTCTTCACCCCGATATTGCAGTGCTTCGGCAATGTGGGCTGCATTTATCGTTTCTGAACCATCCAGATCGGCAATCGTGCGTGCAACTTTGAGAATACGGTGATAACTGCGCGCCGATAAAGAGAAGTGCTGCATGGCATGATCCAGCAGCTGAGCCGATTCCTTGTCCGGTCTGGCATAGAGCTCAATTTCAGTATTCGTCATGCGTGCATTGACTCGGCCTTCACCCAAGCGCTCATATTGGCGCTGACGGGCCTTCTGCACACGTTCAGCAATCACGCGTGATGATTCACCCTGCTGCATATTGGCCAACTCTTCACGTTCCACCGGTGGCACATGCACTCTCAAATCAAAACGGTCCAACAATGGGCCTGAAATACGCCCCGTATAACGCCGAACCTGAGAAGGCGAACATTGGCACGCTTTGCTTGGGTGACCAAGATAACCGCATGGGCATGGATTCATCGCTGCGATCAACTGAAATCGAGCCGGATATTCTGCAGAATCAGCCGCGCGGGCAATGCAAACACGTCCATCTTCCAAGGGTTGGCGCAATGTTTCCAATACCACGCGTTTATGTTCAGGCAATTCATCCAGAAATAGAATACCATGATCAGCCTTAGAAATTTCACCCGGCTTCGGATTGCTGCCACCACCGATAATCGCCACATCAGAAGCAGAGTGGTGCGGCTGCCGTAAAGGCGGCTGCAAACTCATGGCAGGCCTCGAAGTATCACCGGAGACACTGTAGATACGCGTGACTTCAAGTGCTTGCTCCGTCGTTAATGGTGGCATAATGCCGGGCAAGCGATGCGCCAACATGCTTTTCCCAACGCCCGGCGAACCGCTTAAAAGCAGATGATGCGCACCAGCGGCAGCTATCTCCAATACGCGCCGTGCCTGTTGTTGGCCCCGAATATCAGCCATATCTTCTGTACTGACAGGCTCAACATGTTGATCAGCCATTGTTTCAGCCTCACTGAGAAGTTTACTGCCATCCAAATGCTGAGCGACTGCCAACAAATGCTTAGCCGAATAAATGATCATATCCTGAACGGCCACCGCTTCATTTACATTACCCTCGGGCACAACCACCTTTTTAAAGCCTTGAGCACGTGCAAACAGCACCAGCGGCAACACGCCGCGCACCGTATTGATCCGCCCATCCAAAGCCAGCTCTCCAATCAAGAACAGACTCTCTGCAGGTGAAGATGCTTGCACACCATGGTTGAGCTGACCGGATGCAATCAACAAACCAATCGCGATAGCCAGATCGAAATGTGAGCCATCTTTGCGCTTATCAGCTGGTGAAAGATTGACCGTAATCCTACGCAGTGGAAATTCAAAACCGGAATTCGTAACCGCCGCCCTCACCCTATCTCGTGCCTCACGCACAGCGCCCTCAGGTAAACCAATAAGCGACCAAACTGGAAGCCCCTTTGAAAGGTCGACCTCAACATCAACCCCCTCGGCATCAAGTCCGCGAATCGAAGCACTGGATAGTCTGGCTAACATGTATTTATTGTAGACCATCAACAAAGATATTGCTGATAGCCTTCTCTTCATCAACGTTCCTGCGTTGTTGAGCGTGCAATTGTGCCCCCTAAATTTGGGACAATGTATTGATATCGAAAGGCGACATTGTTTTTCATTACCAAAGCAATATATACTCTATACGTGATTAGAATGAGAGGTACCTATAGATGCTAATTCGCGACATTATGATTGCCCAACCCATACATGTCTCACCAGACACTTTGCTGAGTGAAGTTGTGGAAACCATGGCAAGCAAAAGGATCGGCTTCATGGTGGTTGCAAATCAAGGCAAAGCAGTCGGTGTATTGACCGAAGGTGACCTTGTCGCATTGGCTGCGTTACAAACGGATATGAAAAACAGTGTTGCGGCTAAACATATGCATTCGCCAGTATTCAGTGTTCAAGCTGATGCCAACATCTTTCACGCCTATGATGAATTGGTACTGCAAAAAATGCGCCATCTTGTCGTGGAAGATGAAGCAGGAGATCTGGCTGGTGTCGTTACAATGTCCAGTTTCATTGCCAATCTGGGTGTAGAACATTTTTCTGAACTGCAAACCATTGCCGATATCCTGAATCCCATAGAAACAACCGTTTCACCCTGCACCCCTTTGATTGAAGCTATACAACTGATGAAAACATGTGGGCACGCCATGGTTGCGCTTGATCGAGGAAAGCCTGCCGGTATTCTAACTTCGCGCGGCATCGTTCGGCTCTGCATGCAATCGCAAGAGCAATTGGCTTCCCTGACTGTAGCAGATGTCATGAGATCACCAGCTTGTATCAATCGAAAGGCATTTGTTCCCGAAGCATCGGGTTTGATGAAGCAACAAAACACACGACACCTGATTGCAATCGGTGATCATGATGAATTCATGGGGCTTGTTACCATCAGTGATGTTGCCCAAAGCATGGAGGGGCGCTATGTCGAGTTCATGCGCACAGTCATGCGAGATATGGAGCATGACCTGCTTGCCGTGGGTGGCCAAAACCGTGCCCTGTTCGAACGCAATCCTAATGCCGTCTTTTCTCTCGACATTGCAGGTGAGATCTCGCATGTCAATCCAGCTGGCATCTTATTGACAGGTTATGGTACCGACTCTCTACTTGGCAAACACATTAGCGAATTGTACGAGAATGACTGCAAAGATGAGGGAAACAAAGCATTTACATCTGCGATTCAAGGTGAAGCACAGAGCGTTCATATACGCATGCATGGCAGTGGTCACAGCATCATTCATGTGTTTATGAGCTTTGTTCCTATCACTGTGGAAGGTTCTATCTCAGGCGTTTATTCAGTTGCTTTCGACATCACAGAGCGCGTTTTGGCTGAAGTACGTCTGCACAAGTTATCACAGGCTCTACAGCAGGCTGGAGAGCCAATAGCCATCAGTGATTCCCATGGCATTATCGAATTTGCTAACAAGAAAATGCATCATCTCTTCAATTACGAGAGTGGCGCGCTTGTAAATATGAAACTGAGCATGCTGGAACAAAAGTGTGATGGGCTCAGCAAGTATAAGGAGCTGGTCTGGCCGTCCATTGCAGAAGGTGTACCGTATAAAGGTGAATTTATGCACCAGACCAAGTCCGGAGATACGCTTGATTTACGTCTCTCTTGCGCTCCGGTACATGTGCCAGGAGCAGAGCGCATCGACTACTTTGTAAATATCTATGAAGATATGACATTACGCCGAGACGCTGAGCAGAATGCCCTGCAAGCACAAAAACTGGAAACGATTGGAACACTAGCCGGCGGTATTGCACATGATTTCAATAATTATCTAGGAGCGGTTAGCGGTTCTCTATATTTAATCAAACGCGAAGCTGCAGACATGCCACATACAGTAGAACGATTGAATAAACTCGAAGCGCTTACCGACCGCGCAGCTTCACTAGTTTCCCAGCTTTTGACTTTTTCGCGGAAAGACAAACCGATCAAAGAGGTGATTTCCTTCTCAGGCGTGATCGAAGAGACAATTGAGTTAAGCCAATTGCTGGTGCCTAAAAATGTAGTTGTACATAATCAGATTGGCAAACACGTCTATGTCGATGGCAATGCAGGACAACTTCAACAGGTACTATTAAATCTGATGAGTAATGCCTGCGATGCGAGTAAAGATTCAAATAACCCTCAGGTGACAGTGAACCTATCCACCATTGAAATCGACTCTGAATTGGCTCATCGAAACGGAGTGAAAGAGGGTGAGCGCTATGCATTGTTGAGCGTAACAGATAACGGACGTGGCATTGATGAGGGAATCCGAGAAGTTATTTTCGATCCTTTTTTTACAACCAAAGATGTAGGAGAAGGCACAGGCATGGGGCTAGCAATGGTCTATGGTGCTGTACAAAGTCACCTGGGGTGGATTGATTCCTCCCCTAACACGGGGACCGGAACAGAATTTAAAGTATACCTCCCGATTGCAAGAAAACCTGAGGCACAACTGTTATCATCCCTGAATGAGAGTGCCCCCACTCTTTTGCTGGTTGATGATGAACCCATGATGTTAGTGATCGGGACTGAGGTTCTAGAATCGCTTGGCTATCAAACTATTGCATGTGATAATGGTGAAGATGCCGTAAATCTGTTTCGGGAGCAGCCGGATCATTTTTCCGCAGTTGTGCTGGATGTTATGATGCCACGCCAAAATGGCCCCGAGACGGCGTTAGCCCTTCGCAAAATCAGAGCTAACCTACCCATACTATTTGCCACCGGTTACGATCATCATGCGGTTTCCAAAGAACTACTGGCTCAACCTGGGATTAGCCTGATTAAAAAGCCGTGGAAGCCGGAGTTTTTGGAGTCGACTCTGCAATCCCTGCTTGGAGGCTACGGCGAATCATAAAATCATTCATAATATTTGCTCTCCCTTGTACATATGTGCGCCCTTTCTGTTGCTCGATATATAAAGCCACCGACCACCACCATTGCAACTCACTACTGCGATTCATCTGAGCTGGCTGTGCATCGGATGCATTTTGACCTATAGAGTAAAAGATCAACTTCTACAGTTTGATATCCCGATATTGAAGGATGCACTGGATAAGCAGCTAACATCACCTCACAGCACCCAACATTTACATCTCATGATCTGTTGCTTCTCATTTGATGCCATAGAGACCGCACCCTTGCTTTGATCGCCTCATAAAATGGTCGTCCAAGTAGTAATAAACTAAGTGCAAAACATATCTCTGCGGCAACCAACAGAGATGTTGTTACCACAGCAATTGTTTCAAGGTCGCCATCCAAAACGAAAGGGACAACAAAAACCAACAGCCACAATGTCCAGGAGAGCCAAAACAGTAACAAACCTAATCTACGCTTCATTTTTTAGTGCACTCTGCTTTGTTCAACGGCGACCTGTTAATCGCATAGTTCAGTGTCAGGACACCAAATAGAATATCTCGATTTTCCTGCTTGTTTGGCTTGATACATCGATTTGTCCGCAAGCTTCAGCAAAGAATCTGCATCTTCGGCATGAGCAGGATAGAGGCTAACACCAATGCTTGCAGATACACCCGCCTGTTCATTATCAATCGGAACAGCCCGCTGAATGCACTCCAGCACTTTATCAAGCAGCGGAGGCAAACAGGATTCATTAGCCAGATCCCCAAATAGCAGCACAAATTCATCGCCGCCAATGCGAGCAACAGTATCTTCACCACGCACCAGAGTTCCCAAACGATGGGATATCACGCACAACACCTCATCACCGGCATCATGGCCTAATGTATCATTCACCGCTTTAAAGCCATCCAGATCGAGAAAACATACCGCTAACAACTTATCAGTACGTTTGCTGTGCAATATTGATTGTTCCAGCCTGTCATTCAACAGACGGCGGTTTGGCAGACCTGTTAAAGTATCATGATTGGCTTCCAGCTCTAAACCATGTTGGCGCTCAACCAGTTGAGATACCGATGACAACACACCTGCGTAATTATCGACTTTCCCCTCTTCACCCCGGATTGCCGATAATGTTAGCCAAGCTACTTCTCTTTCAGCACTTATCCCCTGCCCAAAAATCTCTCCTGACCAATGCCCCTGTTCACCAGCCAGTTGCCAAATATCACTGACAACATCTTGAGCAAAGAGTTGCGGTTTCAGGCTCTGGAAATGCTGGCCGATAATCTGATCATACTGGCTATCAACATAGGTGCAAAAAGCTGGATTGGCATCAATAAGCAGACCAGCAGGATCGGTTACAAAAATTGCTTCAAAGGTACTGTCGATCACATTTTTAGATAAGATGAGTTTATGTTCAATACGCTGACGTCGGGCAGTTTCCCGCATTAGCTCAAGCGTTTGTGATGACAGCGAATCATACATTTTAAGGACTGTTTCAATAAGCGCTGTCATGGCACCACTCATGGCGTGGCTGGCATGATCTTTTGCATGTTTCAAATCCATACCCTGCTCTATACCTAGCACAATCTGAGCCATTCGACGATCCGTATCGAGAATATGGAATGCAAGCCAATGTGTCAGAAATGACAACACTTTTTCACTGACCTCTTCATCGCGCAAGGTATGGCGCTCCTGCTTCACTATTTCGACTTCATCGACAAAACTCTGATGCGTCTGTGCATGCTCAGCAGTCATCTCATCAGCAGGCAAATACTTATTCCAAAGCGCCTCTTCTGTTGTAAAATGGTAGATCGTATAATCACTCAGTTCATCAAGCAGCTGATTAATTGCCACATCATCCAGGTTGTTCGCCAACTGATAGGCAAGCCGATTAATGATCTCCACCAGTTTTTGATGCTGCTCATCAACAACGGCTAATCCCGTCTCAAAATTCACATTCCATGGGAAAATTTCGGAAACCATATTCCAGTAGCCCTCCCGCCAATGGATTTCAGACTAATTTCTACCAGTCAAAAACTATCGTATGATACCTAAAAACAGCTAATCAAGCCACCAAAATTCATTACATGCGAAAGCATCGACAAGATTCATTTAAAGAGATGTGGATTAAATACATCCAGCACTAAATCAGTATAAAGAAGCAAAAACATCGTTTTACTTTTACTTACAAACCGCTCCTTACATTCTCAGTTTGAGAGACCATCAGTGACCTGCGCGAAAGTGCCTAATGAATCAGCGATGCCTTAAATGACTTCATGCCCTGAATGGAAAAGCACCGTATTGGTCCGACAGTCCAACCCCTCCAGCGGCAGTAGTGTTTCATAGGCAGCTACCTTCTCTCTCTTCGCCGAAGTCTCAGGATGTTTGGCAATCAGGAAGGAGCAGATATCACAATACTCTTCGATGGAAATATCATAAGTACCAATACGCCGACCCAAAGCGATGATCTCCTCTTTATCCGCACCAATCAGCGGCGGTAACAGAGGCAGATCAGAAGCATCATAAATCGCATGAATATTGGCCAACGTCTGACTGGCAACCTGACCTAAGGAGTCTCCAGTCACCAGTGCCTGTCCATGCTCTTCGCGCGCAATAAGTGCTGCCGAGCGAATCATCTGACGTTTATAAATAATCATACGATATTCAGATGGCACATGTGCAATGGCGTGACGCTGAAACTCTTCCAGATCAATCATATAGAGTTTGACACGGCCCTGATAACGGGAAAGCTGAGCAGCCAGATCTTTAATCTTAGCAAAGTCGCGATTGATGGTGCTGTTATAGAGATGCACCAACACTACCTCCATACCGCGTTTCATCATCGTATAAGCAGCTACCGGTGAATCAATACCACCGGAGAAGAGCACAACACCTTTGCCTGACGTACCAACCGGCAGGCCACCGATACCCTGGATTTTACGGGTATAAATATAAACAGACTTGGCGCCGACTTCGACACGTACATCAATCTCAGGTGCATCAAGGTTTACAGCCAGTTCAAGTTTGGTTTTAAGATAACCACCCACTTCAAAGTTCAACTCAGGTGAAGTGATAGGAAAACCTTTATTACTGCGCCGGCTGGTCACACGAAACGGTCTACCCGCCACATTATCGCCAAAATCTTCCAACACAGCAGCTTTAGCAGCCTTCTGTATTGCCGAGAGATCCGGTTCACACTCATGCACCACTGAGAAGTTACGAATCCCCGGCAGCAGCGCTAAGAGATCCAGCAATTCGTCGGTAACCTCTTCAACATCAGCTGTCATGCGCCCATGTTCACGGTAAAAGCCATTCGGCTTTAACACCGGCTTGATCACCCGCTTAATATTTTGCGCCATCTTGCGCTCGAACGTGGATCGGTTTTTGCCTTTTAAGGACAACTCACCAAAATGAAATAATATCTTAGCCATAACCACGCAACCTAATTACTTAAATCAGAAGTTACAGTGATTAATACATTTACCTTAATGTGAACATACACAGACATAATCATTAGCCACAGATAAATGCAGATGGAAAACAGTTCAAAAGATAAAATCTATATAGGTTTTATCTGTGTAAATCTGCATCCACAAGATGCACCGCGCTTGCGAGAGAGAGGAGATCTATGGCAAAAATTAAGCTTATGTATCCAGCGATTCCTGCTTGGCTTCGATCTCTTCCCAGCGCTCATATGAGCTTTCAAGTTTGAATTCTATCTCGCTTAAGCGTGACTGATCAGCCTGAAAGGCTTCGGGGTTAGCGGTGAAATAATCAGATTCACAGAAGCGGGCTTCAATCGCAGCCTTCTCTTCTTCCATCGATTCAATTTCTAGTGGTAAAGAGTCGAGTTCTGACTGCTCTTTGTAACTCAGCTTGGTCTTTTTCTTTTCCGCTTTGGGCGCTGCAGCGACTACCTTTTGTGGTTTCGCCGCTTTACGTTCTATCTCCTGCTCTTCCAAACGCCGCGTTTTCCAAGCCAGATAATCGGAATAACCACCTTCGATTGGGGTGATTTGACCATCACCTTCAAAGGCCAATACACGAGATGCCACTCGATCCATAAAAGCACGGTCATGGGAAACTACAATCACAGTGCCGTCATACTTGGCCAGTGCCTGTTCAAGCACAGTCAGTGTACCGATATCCAAATCATTGGTCGGTTCATCCAGCACCAGCAGGTTAGCAGGTTCCAGCAGTAGCTTAGCCAGCATGAGGCGACCACGTTCACCACCCGAGAGCGCTTTCACCGGTGTATTCAACCGCTCTTTATCAAACAAGAAATCTTGCATATAGGAAACAATATGACGTGGTTCTTTACCACCAATATGTACAAAATTACCACCCTGTGGTAATAGAACTTCTTTCAATTTTAATTTCTCATCCAGCTCTCGCATCTGAGTAAGGAACGCCGGCACCAATCGCGCACCGTGACGCACCCGCCCACCATCAGCCGTCATCTCATCCAGCATCATCTTCAATAGCGTGGTTTTACCAATACCATTGGCACCGACAAAACCAACCCGGTCACCCGACATGATTTTGTGACTGAACGATTTGCAAATCACTGTATCACCAAAGCGGTGTGAGAGCTCAACCGTTTCGATCAGCATTTTACCTACTTTGACACCAGATGAGACACGCAGCTCCACATCATCACTGCGTAAACGCCGGCCAGCACGTTGCTTGCGAAGCTCTTCTAAACCACGCACACGCCCTTCATTGCGCGTACGACGTGCTGGTATGCCCTGCCTGATCCAACGCTCTTCACCAGCCAGCATTTGATCAAACTTGCGATTTTGTGACTCTTCCACGGCCAGCATCTCCGCCTTCTTATCCAGATATTCAGCATAGGAGTATCGAAAATGGGTCAGATGCCCGCGATCCAGCTCAATAATCTCTTCAGCTACTGCATCGAGAAAATACCTGTCATGCGTGATAAATATGACCGACCCTGGAAATGCCGCAACAAAATCCTCTAACCACTCAATCGATTCAATATCAAGATGGTTGGTTGGCTCATCAAGCAGTAACACATCCGGTTCTGCCACCACGGCACGCGCCACAGCTACGCGCCGCAACCAACCACCGGAGAGTTCACCCACATCACGATCTGGGTCCAGATCCAATTTTGTAATCGCCGTTTCAATACGATTATGGAACTGCCATGCACCTAATCGATCCAGTTCGGACTGTAATTCGTCAATCTTTTTCAGTGCCCTCTCAGAGCTATCTGTCTCCAGAGCGTGCAGAGCATTGTGATAATCTTCCAAAGTCTGAGCTACTGTACCAAGACCTTCTGCCACGACATGAAACACCGACTGACCCGCATCAAAGTGCGGCGCTTGCGGCAAGTAAGCAACTGTAATGCCCGAGCGCAAAGTGACTTGCCCTGCATCACACTCCACTTCACCCGACATAATTTTCAACAGGGTGGATTTACCCTCACCATTACGACCAATCAGGCCGATGCGTACTCCGCGCCCGATACTCAGGCAGACGCCATCTAACAGCACCTGTGGTCCGAAGGCTTTATCAATGTGGTTTAAGGTCATTACTGGCATGCGCGTAGCCTAACCTCTAGGAACCTGTCGGACTATGGCAACTCGTAGCGAGCAGGTTGGGAAGTGAGTCAAAAATAGTATGATTTTGAGGAGCATAGTAGGACTATGTGACGATGAAGCAGGATGTTTCTGGCCGCTATCCCTGCCGCGCAGTAGATTTCGGCATAGTCTGACAGACTCCTACTGAACAAAAAAACGCCCTACTTGTGTAGAGCGCTTTTATGGCATGGCTTAAACAGAGTGAAATCAGATCAATAGCTTAATCGCGATCACATCTTCTTTTACCATCGGGGCCGCCCTGACCTCTTTTACCACCTTTACGAAACTTCGATTTCATCTCACTGGCGGCTTTACGCTGCTCCGGACTGAGTATGGCATGCACCTGACTCCTAATATCACTGCGCTGTATCACCATCTGTTTGACCAGTTCTGCTTTTTCATCGGCCAGCGTTGCTACCTGTTTGGCATAATCAGCCTGGCCTGGATCAAGTTTATGCATCGCATCACGATTCATTCGCATCGCCTCATGGATGCTCTTACCCGACTCACGACCATCACTGTGAATGGCTTCAAATTGCTGCCGCTGCTGATCGGTCAAATTCAAGCGATCCGCCAATGCCGCCATACGCGACCCTCCATCCTGTGGCCCAGAAAAGGCATAGGCTGTGCTGGCTTGCGCTGAAAACAGCATTAGAACTGCGGCACAAAGCAGTAGTGTTAACGGCTTCTGCTCTTTGTTGGATAATCTCTTCTGTCTATATTGATCTCTCATCATTGTCTCCTTAGATAATCACTACGCTTCTTTGGCGCATGGCAAATGCTAAAGATGAAGCTGCAATGTTGTTTCTCCACTGTGCAAATATCATGCAAATGAATGTAAAGAATATGTAAAAGCAGCCCCCCCCCCCTTCCCCCCTAACTATTCTGTGGCAATATAAGCACATGCATGTATTACTGATTGATGATGATATCGAACTGTGTGAGCTGATGGGGCGCTTTCTGAAATCCGAAGGTTTTGATATTTCGATGGCCTATGATGGCATTCGGGGTTTGAACATGGCTCTGAACAACGATGTTGATCTGGCTGTGGTAGATATCATGATGCCCGGCAAGAATGGCATGGATCTGCTCAGAGAGTTGCGCCAAAGCTCAAACCTGCCTGTGATCATGTTAACGGCCCGTGGTGAAGAGATGGATCGTATCATCGGCCTGGAACTGGGAGCTGATGATTACATTCCCAAACCATGCAATCCCAGAGAGTTAGCAGCCAGAATAAGATCAGTGCTGCGCCGGACAGAACAGCAGCAATCTGTTTCACCTGAACAGCTCAATAAATTCGGCACACTTGAATGGCTACCGCAATCGCGCACCGTGTTGGATCAATCAAGCCCCATTGAACTGACGGCCACCGAATACAACATTCTGGCCGAACTGATGCAGCATGTTGGCAAAGTGGTAAGCAAACATGATCTGAGCCAAATCGCTCTGGGCAAACGTTACGGCCCATTTGATCGCACCCTTGATGTCCATATCGGACATCTGCGTAAAAAACTGCCTGAGACTCAGAATAGCCAGCCCCGCATCAAAACAGTGCGCAGTGTGGGCTGGCTGTTTATCGCCGAGTAGTCATGCGCCTATTCTGGAAAGTTTTTCTCATTCTTATATTGACGCTGCTGTTTACAGCCGCCGTTTCAACCTGGTTAAGTCAGACATGGATGCAACAAAACAAGCAGGTAGAAATGCGCCTGAATACACTCTCCGACCTCGGTGAAACCGCGATCACGCTGTATGAACAGGAGGGAGCATCCCGTCTTCATCAATGGCTGCGTCAAAGCATACGTAAACAG
The DNA here is from genome assembly GCA_021772775.1 of Mariprofundus sp. Taxonomy (GTDB): domain Bacteria; phylum Pseudomonadota; class Zetaproteobacteria; order Mariprofundales; family Mariprofundaceae; genus Mariprofundus. Next base: position 90,995 of record JAJFLH010000034.1, read on the forward strand.
CGTATTCGTGGTACATTGATTGATGCTCAGGGCATACAGCTTTCATCACGCCCTTTATCGCCTGAATTACAGCAATTAGCGCAACGCGCCGCTAAAACAAAAGAGCAGGTCAATATCATTCATCTTCCTCGGTTGGCGACTGCAACACCGATTCAAAGTGAGTCCGGCCAATTCATCTGGATAGCATCCACACACCTTCGCCCTGAGCAGATGCGCGAGGGAAGCAGACAGATGTTGGTGATTCGCATCGCCATATTCTTACTGGCTCTTGCTCTGGTCAGCTGGTTTTTGACCCGCATATTCACCGGCCCTATTCGCCAACTACAGAAGACAGCGGAGCAACTGGGAGAAGGTAGCCTTAATACAACGACCCCTGAGCAACTATCCACACGCAGAGATGAATTAGGCGATCTGGCCCGCAGTTTTGATACCATGGCAGGGCAATTAAACAATCTCGTTCACAGCCATAAACAGCTGCTACGCGATATTTCACATGAACTGCGCTCGCCACTGGCACGCCTTCAGGTTGCGCTCGAACTGGCCCGTAATGAAAGCGATGGTAAAGCCGATGCAGAATTTGATCGTATTGCTCTGGAAGCTGAAAGACTCAATGCTTTAATCGGCGAAGTACTTACACTGGCGCGTTTTGAGCAGGGTGCCGTTGAAACCAGCATCACCCCACTACAACTGGATGAACTACTGCAAGAGATTGCCACCGATGCTGCTTTTGAGGCGGAAGCGATGGGTAAACGTGTCGAGTGCACTGAACTTACCCACTGCGACATCAAAGCTGACCGCTTATGGATAGGCAGTGCTCTGGACAATGTCATTCGCAATGCGGTGCGCCACACCAACAGTGACACAGCGGTTGAGATCTCACTGCAAATGCATCACAGCAACGCTATCATCACCATTTGCGATCATGGTGAAGGCGTATCGGACTCCGACCTGCCCCAACTATTTGAGCCATTTTTCAGAGCCTCTGAAGCCAGAGAACGCCATAGCCCAACAGACAATAGCGGTTACGGTCTAGGCCTCGCCATCGCCAAACGCGCCATTGTTTTACATGGTGGAGATATCAACGCCGGCAATCATCCCGAAGGTGGACTGCTCGTTACCATTACCCTGCCTGTCACAGCATAAAAAAGATTCATCGCGCATTTTCGGGAATGACAGACCGCCGCCAAATGCAGACACTAACTGGAGTTGCACTTGGAAGTTGAATCCGCGTATTAGCTAGAGCAGCGAACAGGTGCTAAATGACCACTCTTGTCTTCCATCAATTACATATTGGAGACAGCTGCTCCACCATTCTTTACGAAACCAAATACGATTGTTTGGAATACTTTGAATCCATCCACACAAAGCACTCGGTCATGCACATTTTGAAGATCTGAACCACCTCGTGCTCTTTCTTCCACCTTGATATCAGCAAAGGCTGAAGTAGCACTGCCGAGACCTAAGATTACTACACTCACACAGAACACCTTTTTCAAATTCCTATTTAACATTCAATGTTTGCTCTTATTCTTTTTCGCTGTTTTAATAAGCCTGCTCAAATCCTTGTCTTTCTTTCTTTTTTTGGCAGATGACAATTCATTAAAATCAGACTCTTTTTTTAGTTTTAAATAGCTCTGGTAATGCTCTGAATCCAGCTCTCCATTTTTTATTGCAGCTATAATGGCACAGCGAGGCTCATTGGTATGACCGCAATCAGCAAAATGACATTGTTCTGAAAATTCTAATATGTCAGAAAAACTATCGCCCAAGCCTTTTCTAGCACTTAGGATTCCTAATTCCCGCATACCCGGCATATCGATTAACATCGCCCCCTTCTCAAGAACTATCAAGTGACGGCGCGTAGTCGTATGTTGCCCCTCTCCAGTGCCACTAACAGCTTTGGTTGCTAATTCAGAGTTGCCTATCAGACGATTAATTAATGTGGTTTTCCCCACGCCAGAAGAACCTAAAAGACAATATGTCTTTCTAGGGAGCATCATCTCCTGAACTTTCTCAATTCCACTGCCTGTTACATTACTAAGTGCGATGATCTCAGTATTAATTCCTGTACTTCTAATTGTAGCAATCAATTGTTCCAGTTCATCAGAAGAGACCAAGTCTGTTTTCGTGAGTAATATTATTGGCTCAATATAGCCATCATTCACCATCACTAAGTAACGTTCCAATCTGCGAATATTAAAATCGAAGTGACATGATTGAACAATTAATGCTACATCAATATTTGTAGCAATCATTTGATACTCAATATCATTGCCCGCAACTTTACGACGCAAAAATGATTTTCTTGGAAAAATATCCTGAATATTCGCAGGGCTTCCATCTTCATGATAATCAATACAAACCCAATCTCCAACACATGGGAAATCTATAGCTGACTCTGTGGCATGAAAAAACTTACCCGTTAGAATAGCGTGGCTTTCACCATCTTCATATTTAACGGTAAAACGTCCTCTGTCTACCGCAATCACCCTAGCAACACTATATTTCGAACCACATAGCTCTCTAGTATGATTCTTAAGCCATTTATCTAAGCCTAAATCAGCCATGTCCATAGGAGTATGCCTCCTTAGTTGTATAGCGGGAAAGTGGTTCTGACTTCATGAAAATGTCATTAAATAATTTGTACATAATAAATCCTTTTCGAAGCATCAAGGCTTCAAATATCTAAAAATGGAAAAATAAAAGGATGGTTGCGAAAACGTGCAAATAGGAATCTCATCCACTGGGAATGAAACAAAGAAAAAAGCACTATCCGCTAGTATGTGTACAAATCAAATCATCAAAGACCGAGGTTAAAGATCATAAGGGATAGCTGTCAACATTAACTTTTTTCCTTAATCGGAACAAACGCTTTTGGCCCAGAGTGTGTGAAAACACAGGCCTGGGGTTAAGGTTCATCTCAACCGAGCAAAGAGCCCCAGATAGAATCGGTTTTTGTATTCACTGATTCATGTTAATCTAAAGAAAGATGTGGGGCTCTCCATGCGCGATGAAGCCAGATTTTGCAGATACTCGATCTGAGAAAAGGCTCAGGCACGGATCGCCTGTACCAGCCCCCTGACGCCCATCATATTGATGACCCGTTTCAAATTATATACGAGCACATGCATGCTCATTTCCGTGCTGACCCGATCCATCGTTCTGGTCAGGAAGTGAGTAGCCCCCATCCATGCTTTGATGGTTCCAAAGGGGTGTTCAACCGTTTGCCTGCGAATACGCATAGCATCTACTTTCAGCTTCAGCCTGAGCTTCATTACTTCCAGAATATTCTCATGCTCCCGCCGCTTTATTCGACGCGGCTCAACTGATGTTGTGCATTGCTGTTTGATTGAACACGCACTACACAGGCAGCAAAGCTCCAATAGCAATGCAGACCCATACCCCTTTCATTGGTTGTGAAGTGCCACTGCAACCGCTCTCTGGATGGAGATAGATACTCATTAGTATCTGGTAGATTGCGGAACTCCTGCTGGGTAAATCTACCTGCCTTTCTACCACTCGATGTAATTGATTCTGGGAGATACGTTATGATACCAGCATCATCGCATGCTTTGATCTCCTCACTCTTGAAGTAGCCACGATCTGCAGTATCGAGCTGACGCATATATCCGTCGATGCTTTTATCAATATTATCCACGCGACTGAAACCCAACTCACGCATGTCCACTCGTCGACAAAGAGATCAATCACGCGAACTGGGTTCTCTTCAGCAACATAATCATCAAGCAACTCAGGAAACAGCGTGCTTTGGCTGCGACTTTCTCCAATAACAAACGTTTCATGTAGTCCCCCACAAGACGTTGTGAGATAATTATACCATTAATGATCAGCATTTTCACACACTCTGGGCCAAAAGAAGCAGAGAAAAACGAAAAAAGCAATCCTAAACTAGCCAGCTAACGGGGGCATCAAAAGACATGAGCGAAACCCATGGTTCCCGCTAATCTGCGATGAACCTAAAAAAAGAGGCGGCATCAGCCACCTCTCTCTTCTTTAGTACCATCTGTTTCTTAGAGTTTGTTCAGGCTTTCAAGACCAGCGTTCATTTCAGCATGTTTGGCTTTCAGCTCTTCGAGTTCATCTTTTACTTTAGCAACTACCTCTGCAGGTGCATTGTCGCAGAACCGAGCATTGCCCAATTTACCTTCACGCATGGCGATCTCTTTATCGAGTTTAGCGATATTTTTCTCTAAACGTGCCACCTCTTCCTCGATATTGACCAAACCAGCCAATGGCAGATAAACAGTTGCATCGGAGAGTGGTGCAACAGCGGCCCCCTCCACTTCAGCAGCTGCATCAAGCCAGTTAATGGATCCCAGGCGAGCCAGGCTTTTCATCAAGCTTTCATGAGAGTCCAGATCAGAACGTACATTGGCAGCACAAGCAACTTCAGCTTCAATACGTTTACCCGGATTCACATTCATTTCACCACGAACCGAACGGATCGCAGAAACCACTTCAATCACTTTGCGTATGCGACGAACTGCATCGCTATCATGATCATCACGTGAATCATGCCAGTCTGCTGTAACCAGGCGTGCATCTGGGCCATGCAGCTCCTGCCACAATGTTTCTGTGATATATGGGCAGATCGGGTGCAATAGTTTCAACCAACCTTCAAGCGCGGTTAACATTACGGTCTTCGTTTCTGCTTTAGCAGCTTCATCATCGCCATACAGCGATACTTTGGCGGCCTCAACATACCAATCGCAATAGGTACCCCAGATAAAGTTATACAAGGTGCTTGCCGCTTCATTGAAACGGTATTCAACCATCGCTTTATCTATTTCAGCTGCAGCTGTGTCCAGCTCTGCCAGAATCCAGCGGTTCACATCAAGCGTTGGGCGAATAGAAGCATCAGGCTTGGCATCTTCACGGTTCATGAACACAAAGCGTGCCGCATTCCAGATCTTGTTCATGAAATTACGATTCGAAACAATACGTTCTTCATCGAGTTTCACATCACGACCCGGTGTTGCCATATGGGCCAGCGTAAAACGCAGTGCATCCGCACCATATTTTCCGGTCATCTCCAGAGGGTCAATCACATTGCCCTTGGATTTGGACATTTTCTGACCTTCTGAATCACGAATCAGGGCATGAATATAAATGTCTTTAAACGGTACTTTTCCGGTGAATTTCATGCCCATCATGATCATGCGGGCAACCCAGAAAAAGATAATATCAAAACCGGTAACCAGTACATTGGTTGGATAAAACTGATCCATTTCAGGTGTTTCATCCGGCCAGCCAAGTGTAGAGAACGGCCACAGCCCTGATGAGAACCATGTATCGAGTACATCTTCATCCTGCTTGATATTGCTTGACCCACAGCCCTGACAGCAATCAGGTGTTTCACGGCTTACACTGATATGATCACAATCGGTGCAATACCAGGCTGGAATGCGATGGCCCCACCAGAGCTGACGGGAGATACACCAATCCTGGATATTACGCATCCACTCAAAATAGGTTTTTTCCCAGTACTGTGGCACAAAACGAATCTCACCATCTTCCACAGCTTTGATCGCAGGCGCAGCCAACGGTTTGATATCCACATACCACTGATCGGTCAGATAAGGTTCCAGCACCGCATGTGAGCGATCACCACGTCCAATCTGATGTGTGTGCTCTTCGATTTTGTGCAGCAGACCTTCAGCATCCAGATCAGCCACCACATGTTCACGCGCTTCAAAACGATCCATGCCACGGTATTTCTCTGGCACCATCGCATCATCAAGCATATGGGCTTGTGGGGTGAGAATATTGATCAAAGGCAGATCATGGCGTTTACCAACATCATAATCGTTAAAGTCATGCGCCGGAGTAATTTTCACACAGCCCGTTCCAAATTCAGGATCAACATAATCATCAGCAATGACCGGAATCGTACGGCCGGTCAGTGGTAGAATCAGCTCTTGGCCAACCAAATCCTTATAACGTTCATCATCTGGATGTACTGCCACAGCAGCATCACCAAACATCGTTTCAGGACGCGTTGTCGCTACAATCACATATTTGGAAGGATCTTCAGCATGTGGATAACACATATGCCAGAAATGACCCTTCTCCTCTTCATGTTGCACTTCGAGATCAGAAACAGCTGTTTCAAGGATTGGATCCCAGTTCACCAGACGTTTTCCACGATAGATCAGCCCTTCTTCGTAGAGGCGTACAAACACCTCTTTCACCGAACGCGATAGACCTTCATCGAGTGTAAAACGCTCACGCGACCAGTCACATGATGCACCAAGCTGTTTGAGTTGATTGACGATGGTGCCGCCAGACTCCTCTTTCCACTCCCAAACACGGTCAAGGAAACGCTCACGCCCCATATCACGGCGATGCAACCCCTCTTTATCCAACATACGCTCAACAACCATCTGCGTTGCAATACCGGCATGGTCGGTGCCCGGCTGCCAGAGGGTAGATTTACCTTTCAACCGCTGCCAGCGAATCAATGAATCCTGAATGGTAAATGTAAAAGCATGGCCCATATGCAGGCTACCTGTCACATTCGGTGGCGGAATTACGATAGAATAGGAATCATCAGCTATGTTGCCATCAACCGTTTTAGGACGGAATGCATCCGAATTCAGCCACTGATCATTAATTGCAGGTTCAACCGCTTGTGGGTCGTAGGTTTTAGCTAGCTCTTGCTGGCTCATGGGGTTCTTCCTCAGTGTTTCTTATTTAGTTGCTCGTATGCTACGTCCCGCTACTGGGTGGGCAAGCCGAGATAGTTCATCATGCTTCATCGCTTTGAGCTTGATTATATTTATTGAGACTCACAATTGGATGATGCGAGCTTCTGAATAGAGGCAAAAAAGCGCCTCCGTAATTGCCCTCCACCCAGCACCAACAGGCTTTAGAGCAAGCTACGGTGCCGCCTTATCAAATTAAACAGACAGCGATAAATCTCTCTTCATCAATCCCGATGGCATCGCCATCGCTGTTTTTAATGCACGTATTTCCTGGCCTTTTTCAATTTCGCTGCGGCTTCGGCTTTACGGCCTTCAGAATATACTGGACGATTGGCTACAGCAGGTAAGGCAATGACCTTCTCCAAATATGGAACTGCTTTTTTATATTTCTTGCGCTCCATCCAATAGTCTCCCATGAAATAATTGGCATCCATATCATCCGGTGCTGCTGCAATAGCTTTGTTCAGATACTCCAGAGCTTTACCGTTATCACCGAAACCAATAAAACCGCCGGGTACCATATAGTAGAAACTACCGAGAGTGGTGTAGACAGAACCATGCAGAGCATTGGCATCAATTTTTTCTGCTGCCAGCAGCAGGTCACGTCCCTGCTCCATCTGAGGCATCGCGTTGAACATCGAGGATACCCCGCCCATCGCACCGGCGTAACCAGCCCTAATGATCGCTTCCCAAATCTTCGGCTCAGCACGATCTGCATACTCTCCATTCAGCGCAGCAGCTTTATCTACCAGCGCCTTAAAACTTGCTTCCTTCTGATCATCGGCGGTTTTGTAATTAGCCTGACCCCATTCAAGCTGTAGCGCCAGTACAGCATCATCCATTGGTGCCGCAGAAGCAGGTGCCGCAAGCAGGCACAAACCAGCCACGCTACTCATCATCCATTTCATCATTTTCATATACAAACTCCTAACTCTTTTTAAACACACAAGATATTTTTCGGCTCGATTGTTTAATCTTCCTGCTATTTTTTCAACCTATTTATTCCGTAACCGTCCCTCAATAAAGATCAGCATGGAAGTCGTAGTGCCTTGCAGAGGAACTGCATCATCGGCTGAGCCGTGGTAAAATAATCACAGGCAATAGCTGCAAAATCTTCCTGCTCAACCAGTGCTGGAGCAATCTGACTAATGGCAATGAAATCTTTACGCCTCAGATCTTCGATCATGGCATGATCCTTGGCAAAACCACGCGGTGCTGTTTTGAGACTATCACCTGCAAGATTAAACCAACGGCTGAACTGAGCATCATCTCGAGCAGCTAACCAAAGTTCCGGTTCATCAGCAATCAAACGACGGATTTTCAGCAGTGCGTCCGAAGCTGGATGCCAAATCCCCACACCTACAAAACATTCCGAAGCACTGATATGGGCATAATAACCCGGCGCATGCACATCTTTGCCCGTCTCATGACGGAACTGGATGCCTATATTGGTTTTGTACGGAGTTTTATCTTTGCCAAAACGGGTATCGCGGTAGACGCGCATCAATGAACCACCCATTTTACGACTGTCCGCCACGAAGTGCGGTGCAAACTCAGGCAAACGTTCACCAACGGCATCGATAAAAGCCAGTGCGGGTGATCTCACCTGATCTTCATAATCCTGTTTGTGTTCAGTAAACCAGTCACGGCTATTGTTGGCCGCCAGCTCCTCTAAAAAAGCAAAACTATCAACGGTAAAATGATCACTCACGATTCAGCGTCCTCCGAAGTCTGCGGCGTATTGATTAATCCATTCATTGGCAGATTCTTCGGCTGATAAATATCGCCCTTCTTTGATTGCCTTCTGTCGATAGTCCTCAATATGGCACACCTGCTCCACCATACGCGCCAGAAAACGGCTCTCTTCATCGAGAAATTTAACGCCTATTTCAAAACCTTCTCCCTTGGCCTGTCGCCAGCAAACCACACAAGCCGCCTCAAAAGGAGGATTCACATGCGGCACATTGACTCTTAAAATAGTGCCATCTTCAAACGCAACATTGGTCTGAAAGGCAACACCACCCTCACCAACATCTGACATGGATAGATACTCCAACTCTTCATCCGATTGCATAAAAACATGAATAGGCACATCGACTGGATGGCGGATAAACTCTCTGCGTTCATCACCCATCATCAACTCTTCTTACCCAGATAGGTTGGCTCCAGCCCCATCTGCCTGTAGGTGCGAAAGCGTTCGCGAGCGGCCTGTTTTAGCGATTCATCCCAGCCATCGACAAAATCTACAATATGAACAAAACCCGACACATCGGGAGGAATCTCCAAACCACCATTGATCAACACTTCAGCCCGGTTATCACGCTGAATGGATGTCGCCAATAGAATCGGATGCTGGCTATTGGCTTCGACATCATCTGTGGCAATACCATGCGCAAGAAAGGATTCCGGATGAATCGTCCATAGCCTTTCATCCAGTTGAGCGGCAAAACTATTATCGGGACAGAGGATCAATACATGTGGAATTAAACGCGCACGTCGCAGTAGCAAATTACAAATGCCTTCAACCCGATCCGCTCTATCCAGTAGTTCAAAATGAACTTTTGTTTCAAGCTGCTTAGCCAAGTTTACTCTTCCATACATGCATCAAAACAAACAATGCGCCTACCGGCATAATCAGTGCCAACGATTGCGCCGTTGATGGCTGCACATGATACCCCAGCCCCAATACCGCAGCCTGTACAGCCACAATAAAACCGGGAATTTTCCAGCCCCACTGGGAATCCTGCCAGGCATCGATCGGCCAGGCTTTCGACCAGCGCCAGAACAGCCACATCGTGGTGATACCAATCAACAGACCTACAGCAACATCTATGGGGAAGTGTACCCCACCGTAGATACGACCAATCGCAGCCAATACAAATAACGACGCGATGCTCCAGCTGCGCCAGTCTTTACATTGCCAAATCAGAAAGGCCAACAACACCATCACGCCATCAGAAGTGGAGTGACCAGATGGAAAACTATGCGATGTAAGGCTATGGCCCAGCACATGTACATTTTCCAGTACAGCCGGTGGGCGCGGCATATCAAAGATGCGTTTCAATAGCTGTGCAAACAGACCGGAGACAATAAATGCAGCTACAGACGCAATACCAAGGCGTAGATTAAACAACATCAGTAGCGAGCAGAGCAGCGAAATAATCAGTCCATCACCCAGACCAGTAATGGTTCCAAAGAAGATATCACCAAAGCTCGAATGAGCATCGTTAATAAGACGAAAGAGTGCATGGTTATCAGTGACGTATTGCATGGACGCAACACTACTCATCTCTGTATGCCTCTACTACTAACAGCAACAGAAAAGCTTATATTACCGAGTAAACAAAATCGTTGTAATCAATAACACCATTAGCAGCCAACTCCAGCGCTGATGCTGATTTGGGTTTCATACCATTTTCCGCAGCAATACGTTGCATCTCCTGCCCCTTCGCACCATCGTGAATAGCTTGTCTGACGCGTTCATTGACGACAAGAAATTCATAGGACATGACCCGTCCGCTATAACCTGTCTTATGACAATGATCACAACCGACAGCTCTATATAGCTTCTTCGGCACATCAAAACCAAGATCTGCTACCATTGTAAAGGCAGGATCATCTTTATCCAATTCAGAGCGACATTTCAGGCAGAGTTTTTTCAATAGATTCTGGCTAATGACACCCAGCAGAGCTGGCGCAATAAGGTAGTTAGGAATCCCCAAATCATTCAAACGGATAATTGTATCGACAGCTGAATTGGTATGCAGAGTAGAGAGCAGTAGATGCCCAGTCAGCGCCGCTTCAATACCGATCTCTGCCGTTTCCGGATCACGCATTTCACCGATCATAATAATATCCGGGTCATGCCTGAGTACATTACGCAGAATACGCGCAAAACTCATGTCGATCTTATTATTAACCTGAATCTGATTGGCATTATTGATCTCTGACTCGACCGGATCTTCGATGGTCAACACATGGGCAGGAAGATGAGATATTGATTTCAATAGTGCAAACAGGGTCGTTGATTTACCGGAACCTGTGGGGCCAGTCACCAACACTAAGCCATAGGGTTTCCTCGCCATGATAGAGAGCTGTTTCATATCCTCTTGACGCAAACCCAGCACATCCAGATCAACAGCCATCTCTTTGTTCAACACACGTAGCACCAGCGACTCACCATAGGAGTTAGGGATGCAGGAGACACGAAATTCATATTTACGTCGGCCATCACGCAACTGCAGTTTGCCATCCTGAGGCAAACGCTGCTCGGCGATATCCATACCACATAAAATTTTGATACGGGCAGAGATCTGCTTGCTTAGCGTCTTCTCCAGAGCATTCTCTGATAACAGCTGGCCATTAAGCCGATAAGACAAACTAATTTTTTTAGCCTGAGGCAAAATATGAATATCGGACGCTTTTTTTCTCAAACCATTACGAATAATACGATTCACCAAACGAACAATCGGAGCATCCTCAGAAGATTGGGTGATTTGTGATTCATTCAGAGGTTCATCGGGGTCATCCCCCTCATGGTGTAAAAATTCACATGAGAGCTCTTCATCCGCCAAGTCCTCTTCGAGCAGATCAGAAATTGCACTTTTTAACTGTGAAGCTTTGACCATCACTTCATGAACTTTTTTACCGGTCTTAAAACAGATTTCATCGTAGGCCTGCAGCCCCATCGGATCGGCCAGTGCAATGGTCAATGAATGTTTATCACTATCAATGGGCATGACCTGGTACTTTTCAACCACATCCCTGCCAACTTCAGTTCCCGCCAGCGGATTGATCCTATAAGCATCCAGATCGACTGTCGGCAGACGAAATTTTTTAGCCAGTGCCGTTAATAGTTCATCTTCAGTAATAACTTGAGAACTAAGTAAAACTTCACCAATGCGCTGGCCACGTACTTTTTGCTCATCCAGAGCAAATTTAACGTCGTCATCACCGATTAATCCAGCCTCGATTAAAATCTCACCCAAACGCATTTTTCTGCGACTCTGAATTTCCAGCATAGAGTCAATCTGCTTGGTTTTAATTTTCCCTTTTTCAACCAGAATATGGCCGAGTGGTCTATCCTTCTTCGACTCTGACTGCTCTTCCAATGCGTTTTGCACATCGTCAACGGTCACCAACTCCTGATCAATAAGAAGATCACCGAGTTTCATGCGATTACGGTTCTGTAAAACCAGCGCATGATCAAGATCACTCTTTTCGAGCTTACCCTGCTCTTTCAACACATCACCTAAGGAGGGCATACTCTGTGCCTGAACTTCCAAGGCATGCTGCAACTCGTTTGTGCCAATACTTTCCTGGTCGATCAATAGATCACCAAGTCGCTCCGGGTTTTCCTGATAACGGATGCCATGATGATAAAAGAAAATGCGATCATATCGCAGCGTATCGTCTCGCCCAGTAGCAAAAAAACCAGGTGTATTGGACATCGCCGGGTATGCAAACACTTCAAAACTTTCAAGATTTACAGTAATGACTTTCAACTTCTCCATATGCTGGAGTTTGGTCGGGTGCTCTACAGTTGAACCTTCAGTATGATGTAAACCGACATAGACAATATCTTCAACATCAAACTTTCGAGAACCAGCAGTATCAGGCTGATCTTTCTCAAAGAAATGCAGCTTATTCATAATCTGCGAGAAACCAAGCATATGGCCTTCAAGCGTTTCACCACTCATAAGGTTAATCGTGACACCTTGAAAACGATGCTTTTTTTGTCCTGATGCTTGCACTGTACTTTTCACTATGGCTCTCACCTCGCAACCATCATACTAGAGACCTCTTAAAAAGGGCTCTGAGACTCTTCTGTTGCAGCTGTCGAATCACCGAAACATGCATTCCACACATGCGATGGTAGAAAATAGCAAAACCGTTCCCAACGCTGTTCATCCGATGTTTCACTCATCTGATTGATCAAATCGTTTCGTTTATCAAGACGAGCTGTTTCATGATATAGCTGTGCCCTCAATGCTGAAGCTTTGAGAGAATCAGGAAATTCTGCATCAACCTGATCAAGCGTTTTTTCTGCTTTTTCATAATCACATAGACTCAGACTCTCCTCTATCTGATTAAGTAGCGGATCCGCCTCATCAGCCACTGGCGTAGCCTCTTCTTCGGCACCAAAAGGGAGAAAGTCAGCTTGTTCTTCACTCGAAGGAGCTTCACTCAGAGGGTCTTCACTGACACTCATCGGATCCTCACTAACACTCATGGGATCTTCACTCAAAGGGTCTGGTAATTCATCAAACTGACTTTCCATCATACCGACATCGTTCACATGGTGATCATTCAGTAGCAGATGATCTGACTCGGGCTCAAACTCGGTATCAAGTTCAGCATCGGCCTCAGACTCATCGACTACTTTTCTCTTTTGCATCATCATCATGACAACTACGATAATCAACACCACAAGCAGGATTACAATCAATGCAAACTGCCATGTCATAAATGGATCTGCCGATGTCGCTGAAGTGCGTTTATCGATCGCTTCAGTTCGCATTTTTATCACTTCGATATCTTTTTGCAGACTATGGATATCGTGTTTCACGCCCTGCATGGAGACATTAAGGTTGGATACAGACTCATCAAGCGTGGCCATTTGTAGTTTGCTGGTCATCATTCCTTTATGAATGCCATCAAATTGAAGATCAATACCCTGCTTCAACTCCGTGACCGCACTATTGATCGCGTTGGCATTACCCAGCGAAATCTTTCCACTGTAGCGCAACGGTTGAGCTACCGGGGCCACAGCCGTTGCCGCAGCAGCTGGAGCAAGAGCTGAAACGCCCTTAGCCTTACTCGCTTCAACAGTAGGGTTTTGGCGGCGCAACAACTGAGAGAACTTATTCATAGCCGCATCGTTAGCATATTTCTTCACCACATCAGCACGCGGTACGGTCAGCCAAATACCTTTAATCAAATGATTGATGTTACCATCAACAAAGGCATCCGCATTGTTTTCATACAACGATAACATCACCTGTTTATTGCTAAACCGTTTATCCAAGCGCAAGCGATAGGCAATTTTGCTCAAGCTATCCCCCGCCTGGACAGGCCCATAACGCCAGGTACGAGCCCATACATCTCCGCTGCTCTTCTCGGAGCTTGCATCAACGCCAGCTGGTGCCGTTTCTTCTTCACCAGAAAGGCTTAATGTAATAAGAGGTTCTTGCTGTTTTACTTCCTTCGATAAGTTCGCAGCATCAAGCATCAGTTGATAATGTTTAAAGTAGGTTCCACGCCCTGCCTTTTTTGCTTTCAAAACAATCGACAGCATGGGCGTCTTTATCGATCCGCTAGAGCGTAATTGAACCATAGGTTTAGCTGAATATTTACCATCAATCAGCACTTTGATCGTAGACAAATTCGACTGCCATTGAAGGCCAAGCAGCCTGTACTCCTGCTTACTAGCTAATTCAATACGAACAGTCTTCATGTCATCTGCAGCATTGAGCAGCATAGGAATATCGGCTTTCAAGCTTTGATTCAAATGACTATCAAGTGAAAGCGCTCCGAAACCTAGCGCATCTACATGCGCTGGCATGGCCAACAGACCAGATATCAACAACAATAGAGTACGGCAGCCGATTCCAAAGGTGAGCTTTACCCGCTCTTTCAGGCACCCCATCACAACCACCCTTGAACCATCAAATCATTTACCATACTCACATCAATCTCCCCTACTTTGTTGCGTTGGTGCAAACACATCAAAGCACTCCTGCACATTCAGCAAATCCAATGCCATAATATTGTGACACATCATCAGCGCATGCAAACATAATCAAAATCATCTGCCACTATTCAAACAGATGGTGGCACCCTATGTCACACCGTTTCGCATGGAAACAGGCATTTCAAACGCATCATTGTTTAACACCCAAAACGTGTGGCATTGAAGGTATGTCTGGATTCGTTCAGCCTGCATGCCTGAATCATCGAGCATATGAATCAATGCATCTCTTTAACTGGACAAATATCAAACGAATATCGATATGAACTGTGGAGTACCATTATTTTTAAACAACGATTAAGCTTTTGACATGAGCCATATTGCAACATATCCCACTGTGCAAAGCACAAACCGTCCAGCCATGGCTCACATTAACCATCAGCATTTACAGCACAATTATGCATTGTTGCAGGAACGAGCGGGTTCAGCTGAGATCATGGCAGTTGTCAAAGCCAATGCGTATGGACATGGCATAGAGAGTATTGCATCAAGTTTATCTGATGCTGGTTGCCAAAGTTTTGCCGTCACAGATGCCTACGAAGGTTTTGTTTTACGCCAATCACTAGTCATTCAAAATAGTGTTGAAATCACGCTACTATCAGGACTGTTTAGCCCTGCCGATGCTGAATTGGCCAGCAGTGCCAGACTGAGCCCCATCATCACTGAAGATCAACACATTCAATGGCTTCAAGATGCCGACTTCAATGCTCATGTATGGATCAAAGTGGATTCTGGCATGAACCGCATGGGTGCTGCCGATCCAGCCAAATTAATCAGGCAGTGTAGAGAGGCCAATATCTCTATCTGTGGTATCATGTCACATCTGGCCTGTGCTGATGAATGCGACCATCCGATGAATCAAATCCAGTTTGAAAGATTCACACAGATCTGTGATGAAATCGCCCCCGAATTACCCCGCTCCCTGCTCAATAGCGCTGGCATGGTAACAATGCCTGAACATACAATGTCTATCGTGCGGCCCGGCATCGCGCTATATGGCGCAGAGCCCGTACCATCAACACCTATGGGTCTAAAACCCGTCATGTCTTTGCATGGCAGCATCATGCAGCTACGCGAGGTACCAAGCGGCACACCTGTCTCATACGGCGCCAGCTTTGTAGCATCTCAGAGCACCTCTATCGCCACCGTTAGCCTCGGTTATGCCGATGGGGTACCGCGTGCTTTATCTGGTATTGGTTCGGTCTATATCAATGGAAGCATCTGCCCTATCATTGGACGCGTCTGTATGGATTACACCATGATTGATGTCAGCCATATCGATGCAGCTGTCGGTGATCAGGTCGAATTTTGGGGCGATCATATTCTGGCCAACGATGTAGCCACACAACTGAACACCATCAGTTATACTCTATTCACTGGCGTAGGCAGCCGCGCCCAACGCATTAACGGAACTTCACTTTGACACTCATATCTTTACCCACCATCAACAGAGCAACAGCAGACCACTTGAAGCAGTCAAATCACATCTCTATAAATAGACACTGGTCTGTACTCAAGGCCTCTGGCCCTACCATTCGGGATTACCTGCAAGGGCAAATCAGCCAGGACATAAACAAGCTCAATGATCAACAGGCCATTCACACGGCTCTTTTATCACCGCAGGGCAAAGCGGTCTCGGAACTCTATATTATCGCTGCTCACAATGAGGAGCTTCTTATACTCACACCCATCTCTCATGCTGAAGCCACTGTCGCCCGTTTGCGCCAATTCACGCTTGGTCACCAGCTGCGCATGGGTATTGTCCAAACACTAGCTCTCTACGATATGCATGGCTCCGATCTCTCCGATACCATGCAGAGACTTGATTTAGCTCCGCCCGAACTAAGCTGGCTCTCTTGCAGTAAAAAAACAGATAGCGACACATTCTGCCTTACCATGCACAACACAGGACAAAGCTATTGGCTTATTGGCAACAGCTCTGAGCTGGATCAACAGATCAACAGTTCACAACCTGCAGACAACGACGAAGCTGAAGCACTACGCATCCTGCTTGGCTTTCCCCGCTTTGGCATGGAGTGGGATGAACAGTTGCATCCACTCAATGCCAACCTGATCGAATTCGATGGGGTAGATTTTAAAAAGGGATGTTATGTGGGGCAGGAAGTGACCAGCCGCATGCATTGGCGCGGTGGCATCAAGAAAAAACTCTATCGCGTACAGATTGATGGACGCCCTGATGCGCTACCCTGCCCTATTCGCAGTTCTGCCAATATTGGCGAATTGAGATCAGCTGCCATTGATGAACGTGGTGAATGTTTTGGCATTGCACTGCTGCCTATCGAGGTAGTAGAATCAAATACAGATTTAACATTAGACAATGGTACACACATAACAACTCTGGAGGCCTGTCATGCCTGATGCATTCATCTGGTATCACGCCAATGAAAATATAGAACCTGAACTACTGGATTGGCTAGCTCAGGTAGAAGAGAAAGCAGATGTACGCGGCAAACTCTTTATCCGCAAAGAGGATGATAAAACCACATTCATGGAAACGTATACGAATGTATCCCGAGCCACCATCAATCGCATTGAAAAAATGGCCGCTTCTCAACCCATATTCAACGACATTCACAGACAGTGCGAAAGCTTTGTCGAGGTCAGCAACGGTTAAATGCGTTGACTTTGCTTATTAAGCTCCGCTGAACGCGTCCAACAGTCGGCATCATGATCCGGCAAAGACGACAAACGCCAACACCAGTTATTCTCTAACGTACCCGGAGTATTGAATTTCGCTTCAGTCCCAAGCGCCAAGAGATCTTGCATAGGAATCACTGCAAGCTCAGCTTTTGAAGATAGCGCAGACTCAATCAATGCCCATGGCATATCTTCGGGCTCTGCATCCAACACCTTCAGTGCGTTGCCTCGAGTCTGTTGATCACTTGATGCAAACCAACCCATTGTGGTGTCATTATCATGGGTGCCAGTATAGACAACAGCATCTTCACCAAAACTATCCGGCAGATATGGGTTATCCGCATTACCATCGAAAGCGAAATGCAGAATTTTCATCCCAGGCAATTTAAACTCTTCCCGCAGTGCAGTCACTTCATCGGTAATAATGCCTAAATCTTCAGCAATCAGAGGCAGCTCACCAAGCTCCTGCTGCAAGGTTTGCAACATAGCCCCACCAGGGGCCGCTCGCCATTCACCAACAATGCCATCTTCACTCTCACCAGGAATCGCCCAAAACGATTCCAAAGCCCGAAAGTGATCAATGCGAAGCATATGCATTAACTCCAACTGGCGCGCCACACGAGAAACCCACCAACTGAAACCATCAGCCTGCATCTTCTCCCAGCGATATAGCGGATTACCCCAACGTTGACCGGTTTCAGAGAAATAATCGGGAGGTACACCCGCCACATCCTGACAGAGCCCCTTCTCATTCACGGTGAAATATTCACGACCCGCCCATACATCTGAAGAGTCATGTGCCACATAGATGGGCAGATCACCAAACAGCTGAATACCACGGGATTCAGCATATACTTTCAACTTATGCCATTGTTGATCAAACAGAAACTGCTCAAAAACAATCTGCTCAATCAATTCAGCATGTTCTTCACGAGCGGACAATAACGCTTCCGGATCTCTGTCTCGCAAAGCTTCTGACCACTGCCACCAGGCATGATCATTCAACGCCACTTTCAAGGCTGCAAACAGCGCATAATCGCTCAGCCAATATGCATGTGCAGCCTGAAAAGCTTTAATTTCCTGTTGAAGCTCTGAGCTGTTTACAACAGCAGACCAGAACTGTTTTCCGGCAAGATTGCGAAGCTCTTTATGCTTCTGCGCCGAGCAGTTATCGGTCAATTGAGCAGCTTGCAGCCAGCCACGATCAACACAATCACGCAAATCAAGCAGCTCCGGATTACCGGCAAAAGTGGACAGGGATTCATACGGTGAACCGTGCCCATGTGTCGGCCCTAGCGGCAGAAACTGCCAAACACTAAAACCACCACTGACCAAATCATCAATAAAGCTACACGCTTCCTGACCCAACACCCCTTTATGAAAAGGGCCAGGTAACGATGTGATATGTAACAGTACCGCCGATCTGCGCCGATCAATCCATCCACTCATGTCTTACCCACTTGTCATCTAAATTTATTAACGGTTAAAAAACGACTTAGGAGTCAGCTCCGCCACGGCGCATCGTACCACCGCCTTCAGCGTCACCGCCACCGCGAGAAATATCTTCATCCAAAGAACATGGAGGAACACAGCCCAGCAGCTGATACAGTTTTTTCAAATGGCGGCGATAGAGCTGATCGAAATCACGCACTGCAGCACCAGGATTATAATCACCGAACCACCAACACCAATCCGAACCTTCACAAATACGTAACTGCTCTTCGGCTTCAGCTTTTTGTTCCGGACTTAGCGCATCTATATGCGTGTCAAAGCTCTTCTTGGCTTCAATCAAGAGTTCCCATGCACGTGTTTTGGCTCTGTCACCAATCCATGTTGAGAGATTACCATAAACCCATGAACCTGATGTCAACTTTTGCAATTTATCGGTTGCAGGACTCTGCGCCAAATAATCACTAAATGTTGTCAGCTGATAATCTTCATGATCAATAATCGATTGATAGAGTTTGATCAAGAAAGGTAGAGCATTCTCATGGTAATGTTCCCACGCATTTTCGCCATCCATAATGATAGCAACAACGGGCGCATCCATACCCTGAGTGCGATGATGGATCCCCGCCAGCTCATGCATGAAATTATTTACCGCATCCTGAGTGCCCCAACGCGAATACTCAAAACCAATCAGATCTGAAAGACGATCATCACGGAAGAAGCAGGTGATCTCCTGATCTCCATCACCAACCAACCACGGATGGTAAAGATCACGATTACCCTGCTGTTCACGCACATTATATTTAAGCGAATGATGCAATACCGATTCACCGGTAGCACACCACTGAAAACCAGACTCTCCCAACAGAGCCAGCGTATCTTTCGACACAGCACCTTCTGCCGGCCAGCAACCTGCAGGAGCTCCACCAAAACGTTCCGCGTGATGAGAACGGGCAAGATCAATATGATCTTGTGCTCGGGCGCGACCACCCGGATAAGGTTCAGATGGAATCAACGCATCAGGCACAGTTTCAAGTGCTGTATTGAAATCCAGCATCAATGGAATAATTGGATGCGCGTAAGGGGTGGTGGTCAGTTCCACTTTGCCTGACTCAACCAAACGCCTGTGCATGGATGGAATTTCCGACAATAGCGAAGCAATCAAGGTCAGCAGATCGCGGCGATCCTGATAGGTAAAACCTGTCTCTTTCTCAATCAGACGACGGGCAACAAAATTACTTTGGCGCACTGTTTCGCCCAGCCATGCCAAGTGATACCAGGTGACCAGATCAGAGTAGAAGCTGTCACCCAAATATTCGACCGCTTCGTTATTCTTGGCATGTTCAGCCATATTCCATAAACGCGAGAAAGCAGGATAACGATGCAGATTACGCTCGTGATTCAGTCGAAAACATGATTCCAACAGATAAGCATGGTCTTGCTGCTGTAAATATCCTGATTTATGTGCCAGCGCAGCCAGCAGAGGGTCATTCAGATCATTTTGAGTACCATTGAGATAATCGCGCAGGTGTTCTGCATAATCTTCAATTTGGGCTACCAACGACGGCACATAGTTAATCACCGCTTTAGCCGCAGGCATCTGATCTAATATTTCAGCCATATCTGTATAATCTTTCATCGCATGTAGATAGACCCAGGGCAGGTGATATCGACCTGTATCAGCTTCGCAATAAAACGGCTGATGCATATGCCAATAAAAGATAACGGATAATGGTTTAGTCATTGTGATACCTCAATATATGTAAAAACAGTAAAGGGGATAAAACTATTTAGGGCTGTAAAAACAGCCCTAAATGATTGATCATGTGAAGTAATTTATAGTTCGTGCAGCTGTTGCCCAAGCATTTCAGGTGTCACCAGTACAATGCCACCTTCAGAGAGATAAAAACGTTTGGCATCTTCTTCCGGATTCTCACCAATCACCGTGCCCTCTGGAATGATCGTACCTTTATCAATAACGCAACGTTTGATTCTGCAATTCTGATTAATCGTAACATCCGGTAATATAACCGAATCTTCGACCGTTGAATAAGAGTGCACCCGAACATTGGAGAACAGTACAGAGTGCCGCACAACAGCACCTGTAATCAGGCAACCACCAGAGACTAAAGAGTCGACAGCCATGCCGCGTCTATCATCTGTATCAAAGGCAAATTTAGCTGGCGGCAGTTGATCCTGATTGGTCCAGATCGGCCAGTTTTCATCATACAGATTCAAGTCAGGGTTAATCTCTGCCAGATTGATATTGGCATCCCAATAGGAGTCAATGGTTCCAACATCTTTCCAATAACCTGAGGCACTGGTATTGGCATCGAGGAATGGAAATGCAAATGCATTGGCATTTTCAATCGCATGTGGAATCAAATCGTGTCCGAAGTCATGTGTTGATGTTTCATTGGCTGCATCTTCAACCAGACGCTCGCGTAGATACTGGGCACTGAACACATAAATCCCCATAGAAGCGAGGGACTGTGTCTCATCACCCGGCATATGTTCAGGGCTATCCGGTTTTTCAGCAAATTCAACAATACGCGATTCATCATCAATCGCCATCACACCAAAAGCTTTCGCTTCTTCCAACGGAACCGGAATACAACCAACTGTGATATCTGCACCCTTGGCCACATGAGCCGCAATCATTTTACCATAGTCCATTTTATAAATGTGATCGCCAGCCAATATAATTACATATTGAGGATCATAATGACGAATAATATCCAAGTTCTGATAAACAGCATCGGCAGTACCCACATACCAACCTTCACCCATACGCTGCTGCGCAGGTAACACTTCAACAAACTCACCAAATTGACCTGACATAAATGCCCAGCCACGTTGCAAATGGCGCTGCAGAGAATGTGACTTATATTGAGTAATCACTGAAACACGGCGAATACCGGAATTGATACAGTTGGACATCGGGAAATCGATAATTCTAAACTTACCACCGAATGGGACTGCGGGCTTAGCACGCCAGTCTGTCAACTGTTTGAGACGAGACCCTCTTCCTCCAGCCAGTACCAATGCTACCGTATTAGCTGTGAGTGTACTGATGTTACGCTCCATATGTGGCATAACAAACCTCCCATGGTTGTATAAGCAATCAAAATTCGAAGCGCATACTATCAGCATATGTCTCAGTTCGCTATGTGGTTTAAATTTACCTGTTCCGTTAGTATGCCGCTACCAAGGGGAGATTTCGATTATGTCTAATAAAACCATTTCAACTCAACCATTTGATGGACAGCGACCGGGCACATCAGGCTTGCGTAAAAAAGTGAAAGTCTTTCAAAGCCCCCACTATTTGGCCAACTTCGTGCAGGCTGTGTTTGATTCTATTGGTGATTTCTCCGGTCAAACACTGGTTGTAGGTGGTGATGGTCGTTTCTACAATCGTGAAGCGATTCAGATTATTATAAAAATGGCTGCGGCAAATGGTTTTAGCAAAGTACTGGTTGGTCAGGGCGGCATTCTTTCGACACCTGCAGCATCATGTATTATCCGTAAATATAGTGCTTATGGCGGGCTTATTCTTTCAGCCAGTCACAACCCTGCCGGACCTGATGAAGATTTCGGCATCAAATATAATATAGGTAGCGGTGGCCCTGCTCCGGAAGGCGTAACCGAAGCAATTTTTCAACGCACTCTAGACATCAATCAGTATCTGATCGCTGAATGTGAAGATATCAATCTGGATGAACAAGGCTGTTTCGAACTGGCAGGCATACAAGTCGAAGTCATTGATGCCGTTTCAGATTATGCCGAACTGATGCAGTCACTGTTTGATTTTGATGCTATCCGTAATCTGTTGGCAGATGATTTCCGCATGGTCTTTGATGCCATGCATGCAGTCACAGGCCCTTATGGTACGGCCATTATTGAAGGCATGTTGAATGCTCCGGCGGGAACCGTCATCAACGGCGAACCAAAAGAGGATTTCGGTGGAGGTCAC
This sequence comes from Mariprofundus sp., assembly GCA_021772775.1. Classification (GTDB taxonomy): domain Bacteria; phylum Pseudomonadota; class Zetaproteobacteria; order Mariprofundales; family Mariprofundaceae; genus Mariprofundus. Next base: position 113,550 of record JAJFLH010000034.1, read on the forward strand.
CCCGACCCTAACCTGACCTATGCCCATGAGCTGGTAGATATTCTCTACGGCGATAACGCACCTGAATTTGGTGCTGCTTCAGATGGTGATGGCGATCGCAACATGATTCTCGGTAATCATTTCTTTGTCACCCCGAGCGATTCCTTAGCTGTGATGGCTGCCAATGCCACGCTGGTACCCGGTTATAAAGATGGCATCTCAGGTATAGCGCGCTCGATGCCAACATCGGCTGCCGCAGACAGAGTAGCAGAAGCTTTAGGACTGGATTGTTATGAAACCCCGACTGGCTGGAAATTCTTCGGCAACTTGATGGATGCCGGCCGTGTCACGCTGTGCGGCGAAGAGTCATTCGGTACTGGTTCTGATCATGTGCGTGAAAAAGATGGCCTGTGGGCAGTACTTTTCTGGCTCAATATTCTTGCCGTACGCAAAGCACCTGTCGCATCTATCCTCGCAGATCACTGGAAAAAATTTGGCCGCAACTACTATTCACGCCACGACTATGAAGGTGTGGATTCAGCTGCTGCAGAGCAAGTCTTACAAAACGTACGTGATCAGTTTGATACTTTACCCGGCACTACAATGGCCGGACGTATCATCGCAAGCTGCGATGATTTTTCATATACGGATCCAATTGATGGTAGTGTCAGTAAAAATCAGGGGCTGCGCATACTATTTGTAGATGGTTCACGTATTATTTTCCGTCTCTCTGGCACGGGTACCAGCGGCGCTACTATCCGTTTGTATCTGGAGTCATATGAGGCCGACAGCGACAAACATGGTCTGGATGCCCAAGATGCATTAGCTGATATGATCACAGCTGCAAACAGTGTTTCACAACTGCGCCAACTCAGTGGACGTGATAAACCGACTGTCATCACCTGATAACCTGTCAAATAATCTCACAATAGATTGATTTAGAAGCGAGGCAACACATGGACAAACCTATTTTATCACCTGAAGCCTGGGCTATTATTGAAGCCCGCAGCCATGATCCATTTGCCTGGCTGGGTGTGCATGAACATGCCAATGGCGGTGTTATTGTACGTACCCTTCAACCGCAAGCTGAGAAAATGTGGTTGATACCTAAGGGTGGCAGAGCTCAGGCTATGACACGCATAGAAGGCACGGATATTTTTGAGAAGCACTGGAAAGGTGGTAACTTTGATAAAAGCTATCGCTTCCGCATCGAAAATGCCGAAGGGCATCGCTGGGAAAAGGATGATGCCTATCGTTTTGGCCCAATCCTCGGCGAAATGGATCTCCACCTGATTGGTGAGGGTAATCACTTTGAGAAATACCGCATCATGGGCGCGCATCTGCGCCAGCATGAAGGCGTTTCAGGCATTGGTTTTTCCGTCTGGGCTCCAGCTGCATCGCGTGTATCGGTTATTGGTAACTTCAACCACTGGAATGGCTGTGAACATCAGATGCGTGTGCGCGGTTCATCCGGCATCTGGGAAATTTTCATTCCTGAACTGTGTGAAGGTGAAGTCTATAAGTTTGAGATTCGCTCCGAGCATGGCGAAGTATTTGAAAAAACTGATCCCTACGCTCAGCAGATGGAACTGCGCCCTGCTACAGCCAGTGTGGTTCACAACAGCAAAGCCTACGAATGGGGTGATGCTGATTGGGTAGCGAACCGCGCCGTCAAACAGGCCGCAGACAAACCGATGAGCATTTATGAAGTACATCCCGGCTCATGGCGTCGCAACAGCGATGAAGATGGTGACTACCTCAGCTACCAGGAACTGGCTCATCAGCTGGTCGAATACTGTCAATGGATGGGGTATACCCATATCGAACTGATGCCGATCACAGAGCATCCATTTGATGGCTCATGGGGTTATCAGACAGTCGGTTATTTTGCCCCGACCAGTCGCTTCGGCACACCCGATGATTTCCGTTATTTCATGGATTACTGCCATCAGAATGATATCGGTGTATTCCTTGATTGGGTACCTGCTCATTTCCCTAAAGATGCCCACGGCCTGGCGCGCTTCGATGGCACACCTCTGTATGAACATGCTGACCCGCGTCTAGGTGAACATAAAGATTGGGGCACCTATATTTTCAACTTTGGCCGCAATGAGGTGCGTAACTTCCTGATTGCTTCAGCTCTGTTCTGGTTGGATGAATATCATATTGATGGCCTGCGTGTTGATGCAGTGGCATCGATGTTATATCTGGATTATTCGCGAGAAGCCGATGAGTGGGTACCGAACAAATATGGTGGTCGTGAAAACCTGGAAGCGGTTGAATTCCTCAAACAGTTCAACTGTCTGGTGCATGAACGCTTTCCGGGTGCAGTCACCATGGCTGAGGAATCAACCTCATGGCCAATGGTCTCACGCCCCACTTATCTCGGAGGCTTAGGCTTCACCATGAAATGGAATATGGGTTGGATGAACGACACTCTCTCCTATTTCGAAGAAGATCCCATTCATCGTGCTTATCATCACCATGCACTCACCTTCTCTCTGGTCTATGCATTCACTGAGAACTTCATCCTTCCATTTTCGCATGATGAAGTGGTACATGGTAAAGGCTCCATGCCTGAAAAAATGCCTGGCGATGACTGGCAGAAATTTGCCAATCAACGCCTACTCTATGCCTTCATGTATGCTCATCCGGGTAAAAAACTGCAATTTAATGGTTTGGAGTTTGGTCAGTGGCCGGAATGGAATTTTGATGCATCATTAAGTTGGGATCAGTCCAACTTCATGCCGCATCGTGGCCTGCAACTGATGATGCGTGATATGAACCATCTCTATAAAGATGAACCTGCTCTACATGAAGTCGATTTTGATCCAGCTGGTTTCCAATGGATCGACTGCAACGATGCTGAACAGTCTATTCTCAGCTTCATCCGCCGCGATAAAAATGGTAGTCCTATTGTAGTTGCATTGAATCTGACTCCTGTTCCACGTCACAATTATCGCCTTGGTGCTCCAGTGCCAGGTCGTTATCAGGAAGTATTAAATACTGATTCAGAACTCTATGGCGGCTCCAACATCGGCAATAGCGGTGGCGTTACTGCTGATAGCCAAGCCTGGATGGATCAACCTCACTCGATAAGCATCAGCCTACCGCCACTCTCCTGTGTGATTTTGCGTCCTGACGCTAAATAGAGACACATCACTGACATCCGGTGATTGAGCCTTGTAACAAAGGTTCAATCACTGGCTAAGTCGGTATCGAAAGCAACCATTCCATTCAATCATTCAATATAAACTTCATACAGGTGCATCAATGATGCTCCATTTTTCACGTCTGAATTCACTCCGTCAGCAAACATCAATCCGAATATCTCATGCTGTTATAACTACGAAGAATATGTAGTAATTGTAAAATGAAGCGTAATAGCAATGATATCAGCATGACAACCCCAAACCAGAGTGTTGGCCCCAATATTGTCTTACGGGCGATAAACCGCATATTTTGTCGTGGCTGGCATCGTCTATCACACCACGAACATCAGCTGCCTGATGGGCCGGTCATTCTGGTTGGTAATCACCTGTGTGGATTAGATCCATTGCTAATTCAGGCAACCGTCAATCGCCCTCTCTCTTTCCTGATGGCGCGGGAATATTATCAAAAAATGTGGTACGCACGTCGAGGCTTTGACATGGTCGGTGCAATAGCTGTTAATCCAGGTGGTGCCAATCGGCAAGCCCTACGCCAAGCCATTGATGTGGTGCGTTCTGGCAATGCCCTCTGTCTGTTCCCGGAAGGTGCAGCCAACCCGCCTATTCCACTACATCGTATCATGCCCGGTGCTGCCCTGATCGCGCGCGAAAGTGGTGCACCTATTATTCCATTCCGTGTATCGGGTGTATGGCCCTTTGATCATGTGAATTTATGGCGTTCCTTTTACCGTCGCAGCAGAGCCAAAATCATCGTTGGAGAGCCCATCTATCTGGACGAAGGAATGAAGGGAAAACAGGGCCTGCGTGATGACACCCATACAATCCGACATGCCATTCTCAAACTGGGCAAAAGTTAATAGCTTATCCCTATTACTTAACAACGCTTTAGCCAATTGCTACTGTAGACAATGGTAAGGATAATAAGAAACCTTTCAATACACTGTTTATTAAAGACTTTTTCTTAATTCTTTGTTTATTATCTATTGCGTTAGATAATAAACTTTATCCTAACTACTGTTTATTAGTTACATCTCTACTAATGATTTATGCCTAACTTAGGAGTTGACTACACACAGCAAAGAACAAGGAAGATAACAAACTTCTTACCAACATATTGTTTATTAAGAACTTTTATTTCTTCCTCTGTTTATTATCTACCACCTTAGATAATAAACCTTGCTCATAGCTATCATCTTCACCCCCTGACAGCCGGTAGACAGTATTACGTTTACCATGAGTGTCATCAGCTACCAGCAACCCTTGTCCTACCCAGCGCTTTAATAGTTTTGATGCTTTTAATGTATCAACACTCGCGATTGCCCGGAGTTCTCTGTTAGCTATCGATCCATTCTTCTCAATCCAATCATAAACCTGATCCCATACAGGTGGCTGCTCTTCATTAAGTAACCATACATTGATTGAATCAGCAGGCGCTAATGGCGGTGATGAGAAATAGATAGGAGGATACAGTCCTGTTGCCTTCATCGCAGCGAACATCATGCGAACCCCCTCACCAGCATCAATGTTAGGGGGATCTGGAAACTCCCTTATATTTGTCGCAATCAATTGGTTGCGCGATTTTGACCCTAAAGTCTGAATGTTTTTCGTAGTGATCCCACCAATAAACAATCCAGGGCTTCTAACCTCTATTCGATTGTCAAAAATATAGACATGAATATCCTGATTAATGTGGTAATCACGATGGATGACGGCATTGGTGATAACTTCACGGATTACTCGTACAGGATAACGGTGAACTGTTTCAAATCCGGAACGAGCCATGGTTAATCCTGTTGCAATCTCATTCACCACATATTCATATGCATCTGCGATCTGTTGTATCAAAGGCCCGCTTATCGTTTTCGGAGTTTTAAGGAGGTTTGGTGTATCTCCATATTCAATCGTCATCCCCGAATAATGGAAGATTCGAATGGTTGCTTTTCTTGCCAAAAGACCAGCTGGATCATCGGCAAAAAGAAGAACCGCAGCACGCAATGGACGCACGACACCATTATCTAATTTAGCCAGTCCGATCCTGCGCATACGGTCTTCGATATCTCCTGATGAAATAGCACGTGATCTGCAATATTGCTTCCAGCTATCTGTCTCCAATAAATCAAAGTCAACATCAACCAGTTCAGTTTCTGCGCTAATCATTCCGCGCAGATAAGATAGGTCATTGATCTCTGTAGCAGTCATCTATCGATTACTACGCTCCATACGCTTCCATGTTCCACTTTCAAACACTGAATGGACCTTTGTGCTTTTTGTGACTTGTACTGCAAGCAGAGTCCCTTCCTCACCATTCGATTTTTGATACGGCAACTCTGACCACTGAATTCCTGTTATTGGAGGCATAACTTGTACATCCATTTTGCGTTTTAGTTCATCGATAGCTTCTTTATTTTCCTCGATACCAAAAAGGCGATCCCCTCCCTCTGCTTTATCATAATCTTCCATACCCAGGACAAGTATTCCGCCATCGGTATTAGCAAAAGCCGATATGGCAATCAGTGCTTTCCGTACAACACTTGATGAAACTCGCTTTGTCTCAAATCCTATTGATTCATCCATGCCACATAGTTGTTGAACAAGTTTTTGGTTAGATTCAGGCATTGTTATACTCCTGATACTTAGATTTCCGGCTACGCTTGGGTACTTTGGCTGCATGCTCGACTTCAATGCTTTCAAATAAAGCCGAGACTGGCTCATCGGTTGGATCTTGCTGGATCAGTTCGCCACGAACTCCCTTAAGCCGATCCAGTTCTTTCAAGAAAATTTTCGTCTGCTCCATAATCACATCGGCATAAATACAAAGTGATTCGATACGCCAGCTCATTTGGTGTTGCTCAAGCATCACCTTTACGCGATTTCTAACTTGCGTTTGTATTTGGTGAGATTATCGCAGCCGCCATCACGGACAATGACCATATCTTCCAGACGTACACCACCTAAACCGGGGTAATAGAGACCCGGCTCAACCGTCACGACCTGATTGGCTTTGAGAATATTGCTGCGTACGGAGATGCTTGGCGCTTCATGTATCTGCAGGCCGACACCGTGACCAGTGCCGTGAAAAAAACCGGTCTGCTTGCCACGTATCATTTTTGTCGGGTACCCCTGCTTGTCAAAATGATCGGTAATACTCTGATGAATCACAATACCATCGACACCTGCTGCCACCATCGAGAGACCGATATCCTGACCTTCTCGCACCGTCTGATAGAGGCGCTTCACCTCAGGAGTGGCTTTACCTTTCACATAGGTTCGTGTCATATCGCCCCAATAACCGGTAGACAATACCCTAGGGAATATATCGATGATGATGGGTTGATGGGCACGAATAAAACCCTCTCCAATATTGTGTGGATCAGCACCCTCTTTGCCACACGCCACAATCGTGTGAGCTGGCATCGCCCCACGGCCAATCAAAAAAGTTTCAATAACCCGCCGTACATCGGCTGACTTTACTTTTTTACCCGACTCAGGATCGCGTAAAATACCATCATCACCAATGCCACATGCAGCCAGATATGCTTCTCCCTGCTGCATCGATTGGCGCGTTAAACGCTCAGATTGAGCCAAACAGCGAAGTTCATACTCTGATTTCACTGCCCTGTCTGGGAAAAAAGCGCCTTCGGTCGCATTTACTTCAAAACCCCAGCTTCGCAGTTGTTCGGCATAAGACAGAGGAAAATCACCCGGCACCATGAGTTGATCAATATTACGATCTTTCAAAAAACTCGCCGCAATACCAGCCAAACCACGATAAGAGTGCGATTCAGCTAACACACGCCATGATGTATCCAGATGCGATTCATCGAATTTCGAACCTTTTTCAGCTCGCCCCACCTCAAGCGGTGAAAACAGGCCATGCCAGCGCCCTTCAATCTCTATGGCTATAAAAGCATCGGGTACAAACATCCCACTGGCATAGAGCATATCGGCATTGTGTTCTGAATCGGCAATAATAAGTCGTGCTACTTGTTTCATTATGAGTCGTATCCTTTTAACACTTCATCGAGTGCATCATCTTTTTCTTCCTGACGCTGCATAAACTCACGCATATTCATGCGGCTCAACACATCAGTCCGCTCCCGCTCAATACGGAAGTAGATACCTGCCAACTGCCTGCCCAAAGAGCTCTCCTGCCAACTATCCGGCACATCCATAGCTATATCATTCAGATTCTGGAAAATATCATCCAAATTCATCTTATCGACATCAAAACCGGGTAACCAGCCAGCCTCTTCTCGATGTGAGACGGTAGAACGCAACAAACCATCCTCACACAAACGATCCAGCCACTCCTGCAAAATATTATTAGGAACATCTGTCTCTTCAATCAGTTCATTCAGTTTCAGCGTATTGCCGGCATGCTGTGCTTGCACAGCTCTCAATAACACCAAATGTGAAAAAAACTGTCGAACTCCAGGCTTTTGAAAACTGCTATTCTGCCTGTGGGACTGCTCCGGATGCTGCAAACAGAATGCAATTTCAGAGCCCAGTAACACAATCACCCAAGCCAGATAGATCCACAGCAAGAAGATAGGCAATGTAGAAAGTGCACCATAAAGGCGTTCATAATCGGCAATCTCGGTCACATAAAAGGCGAAGCCAATTTTCGTCCATTCAAACAGAGCGCCGGCAATCAAACCTCCAACTGCAGCATAACGAAACGGTACCGTTGTATTGGGTAAAACATAATAGAGACAAGCCATTGCCATTGATGACATCAGCCATGGCACCAAAAAAGGAGCTTCGGAGATATAAGATGCACCTTCCGCCACCTCTTTGAGCACGGGAAGTGCTGTGAAATAAGATGTGATACTAATCGACGCACCAATCAATATAGGGGTTAGCGTTAACGTCGCCCAAAAAACAATAAATTTCGACAACCAGGCACGTGCTCGCGTGATGCGCCAAATATCATTAAATGCCTCTTCAACGGTATTCAATAGCGCAGTGGCAACAAACAACAGACCTATAATACCAAACACGGAAAGTGTGGTGGTCTCCTCAGCCACAGTACCCAAATAATCCTGCACAACTTGCTGGCTTGTGGGTAACATATATTCTAACAAAGCATTGCTGACGCTACCTGCCATATCTTCAAACGCCTGAAAACTGGTGAATACTGAAAAACCAAGCACTACCATCGGTACAATCGCCAACAACGAAGCATAAGCCAAGGCCGATGCACGTTGAATACATTGATCCGCAATAAAACGAAAGATGACCCGAACAAAGAAACGAAGCAGGTGTACGGTATGTCGATAGAGTGCAGGAAGGCTGGCAATATCGGCTACATCCATAGCCAATATCTGGCTAAACTTAAATGTCGCTGAGGATTTGGGGGACTTATCCATGACTACAGCTTAACGGGCACCGTTGGTCTGTAAAGCACAGTCAAAAAAGTGATGCAAAGTAAAACAAAGCACCTACACGAAGTGGTAAAAATAAAACCTTCATGTTGCAAAAGCGCTTCATAATAAAACAGCTAAAAGTATTAAATCGCCCTCACCTTGAATTATTCTTGAAGGAGTGTGAGTGGAGGTTTAATCTGGCTTCATCAAAAGAACAGCTTGTTGACCTAAAAAAGCTGCTCAAAGAATTTTATTAGGTGTCAGCCCCTTTATTTTTACTCTCATCTTCAGTGGGGGAAGAACAGAATAACCGTGCCATTGCTCTAAGGTTTTCACCTCACTCCCTCTATAGCCTCATCAATACGTTCAATTGTCAACTCTAAGGAGACGCTGAGTTTTCAAAGCCCCCTTATAAAGCTGGCACTTAATTTGCTCTTAATAATCAATGTAGTGCTTTTGCTAACCGCAAGCACTCAGCCATCACTGGCAATGCTCAATACAAAAGCAATCAACAGGCAGGTTAATATGGAGTGGCAAACGAAGTTCGAAGTTGGGAATCACAAAATTGACCTTGAACATCAAGTCTTCATAGAACTGGTCAAAGGGCTTGCTGAGGCTGAAGAACAAGGAAAATCACGTGATCAAATAAGGCGTCTCATCGCCGAACTCGAAAAGTACGCTGAATTTCACTTCATCAGTGAAGAAAATATGATGATTGATGTTGAATATCCAGAATATGAAGATCATCACGAACACCATGCAACACTGCTAAGAGAGTTTCGTCGTTTTGTAATCTCATTTGAAATGGGTAAAAATTGTGTATTAAGTCTGGTTGATTTTCTGATCAGCTGGTTCATCAGACACACTACAAATGAAGATTTACAACTGTCAAAATATATCAGTAAAAAAGAAGCCTAGAATTGCCTCGCTTCTTTACAGACCAAAACTGCTGCTCTTCACAGCCAAAGTTGCTGAATGGTTCATAAGGAGAACTCTTCTTTGAATAGGGACGAAAACGAAGCCATATATGATCTTGGGCGACTGCAGTCAGCCATATCTTATGCCAATATCGGCGTCTGGGACTGGAATATTCTTACTGGCGAGATCTACTGGTCAGACAAGGTGGCTCCCCTGTTTGGTTATAAGGAAGGTAGTACCAACACATCATATGAGAGCTTTATGGAAGCCGTTCATCCAGCTGATCGTGAACGGGTTCAGGAAGCCATCAAGCAGTGCGTAGAAAAGGGTCATGCCTACACCATTGAGCACCGCGTAGTATGGCAGGATAATACTGTCCACTGGGTGCGCGAGTCCGGTAATGTCAATCGAGATAACAGAGGTAATGCGGTCAATATGCTGGGAACGATCCAGGATATTTCTGAGCAGCGAAGGAGTCTGATTGAACTGAGGCATTCCAAGATCATGCTGGAAGAGCAGACTAAAAATCTCGCTTATATTGCTGCTGAAGTAGAAAAAAACAGGGGCAAAGCAGAGATGGCCAATCGAGCCAAATCCGACTTCCTTGCCAACATGTCTCATGAAATTCGCACACCGATGAATACCATCATTGGCATGTCACAGCTGGCTTTAGAAACCAATTTAAACAGTCAACAGCGTAACTATCTAGCGAAAGTACACCGTTCAGCCGAGTCCCTACTCGGTGTTATCAATGATATTCTGGATTTCTCGAAAATTGAGGCTGGCAAACTCGACATAGAGCATATTGACTTCTTTCTGGATGATGTTTTCGACAATCTCAGCAACTTGATCGGTCTGAGAGCTGAAGAGAAATCGTTGGAATTAATGTATAAAATACCGGCTGACCTCCCCAAAGCTCTAATCGGTGACCCGATGCGCCTCGGCCAGGTTCTGATCAACCTTGGCAACAACGCCGTCAAGTTTACTGAACAGGGTGAAGTGATCATTGATGTCAAAGTGATTGAGCAAACCAACACTCAGGTAACACTCCATTTTTCAGTGCGGGATACAGGCATTGGGATGAACCCCAAGCAACAGGCGAAGCTGTTCCACTCTTTCAGTCAGGCCGATTCATCAACCACCCGTAAATTTGGTGGATCCGGCCTTGGCCTGGCGATATGCAAACAACTCACCAGAATGATGAACGGTGATATCTGGTTAGATAGCAGCGAAGGCGAAGGGAGTATCTTCCATTTTACGACTCAACTGGGAATACAGCAGAATCAGGATATCCAGACTCATTTGATGCCTAATAACTTTGCTGGCATGCGTGTTCTGGTGGTGGATGACAACGAGTCAGCCCGGCAAATTCTTGCCTCAATGCTGAGTGCATTCGGCTTGAGTGTAGAACAGGTCGACTCTGGGGAGGGCGCATTGGCGCTACTTAGAGCTGCTGATAACTCCACCCCTTACAAGCTGGTATTGCTAGACCGGAAAATGCCCAAGATGGATGGTCTCGAAACATCACATGCAATCAAACATGATAATCAACTGAATGGAATTCCGGCAATCATCATGATTACCGCCCATGGACAGGAAAGTATTCCCTCTACGACTGATCAAACAGTTATCAAGGCCTTGCTAAGCAAACCGTTCACCGCTCCCAATCTATATCATGCCATCATGCGGGCCTTTGGACAGCACCTTGCGGATGAACAGGTCGGCTTCAACAGCAACGATATTTCTGAGCATATATCCAAACTACGTGGTGCCCGAGTGCTTCTGGTCGATGATAATGAAATAAATCAGGAGCTGGCTCTGGAGCTGTTGACCAGTAACGGCATTCGTGTTGAAACCGCCAACAATGGTCAGCAAGCTATGGATATGCTGGAGGAGAAGCGTTTCGACGGTGTACTGATGGATTGCCAAATGCCAGTGATGGATGGTTTTACTGCTACGCGAAACCTACGTAAACAGCAGCATTGCAAAGGCCTTCCTATACTCGCGTTGACCGCCAATGCTATGGCCAGTGATCGCGAAGAGGTTCTCAATGCCGGCATGAACGATCACATTGCCAAACCGATTAATATCAATGATATGTTTCATACAATGGCCAAATGGATCACACCATCACATCCTGTTACAGAGACCACACTAGCGGACAAAAATAATTTCATGTCAAAGCTCAAGTCCCCTGAGCTAGCAGGCATTGATGTCGCTACTGGTCTGGCGATCTGTCAGGGAAACAGTAAACTTTATCACAAGCTGCTGCTTAAATTTTACAACAAGCAAGCTGATGTTATCGAACAATTCCAACAGGCACGGCTTGAAAAGGATCAGAAAACAGCCCTGCGTATCGTCCATACGCTAAAAAGCGTATCAGGAAATATCGGTGCAAAAGGCCTCTTTAAGGCGGCAGAAGCACTTGAGCAGGCCTGTAAACCGGAGATCGCCACTGCTGAAGTCAATCGACTTTTGCAGGTGATGGCGAAACAGCTTTCAACTGTGCTGCTTGGTTTAAAAGAGCTTGATCAAAACAGCCTCCTGGATGCATGTCAGTCGACCGGCATTGCCCCGCAGCAGTTTAAAAGCTTAGCCAGTCAATTGAGACTATTGCTTGAAGAAGATGACACTGAAGCAATCAAGCTGTTTGAAGCATTGGCGCGTATTCCAGAGATGAAGAGTTATCCCGACCTGATTGACCAGCTATCCAATGCCATCAACGGATATGATTATGAAAGGGCAATTGAGTTGTTGGACGCATTAGTGAATCAAAAGTCGGCTTCGCATACATAGTGTTTATGCATGGAGTCTAACCGAGAGCTGAAAACAACGGTTTATCATAACATAGCTATGGAAGGAGCATAAAATGAATCAAGCAACACCTCGTCAGACGATCCTTGTTGTCGATGATGCCCCAGAGAACATTGATGTTCTGACTGGCATATTATCTGATAATTACAGAGTAAAAGCCGCAATCAATGGCGAAAAGGCGCTGAAAATCGCGGAGAAATCGCCCCCTGATCTTATCCTTCTGGATATCATGATGCCAAAAATGGACGGTTATGAAGTGTGTCGTGCCTTAAAGCAGGATCCCAGGACGAGAAAGATTCCAGTCATCTTTGTCACGGCCAAAGGTGATGTGGAGGATGAAACGCATGGCTTTGCATTAGGTGGCGTTGATTATATCCCCAAGCCGATAAGTCCCCCTATCGTTCTTGCCCGGGTAAGAACACATCTGTCACTCTACGATCAGAACCGGGCCTTGGAAGAGAAGGTCCGACATCGCACCGCTGAACTGAATAAGTCTCAATTTGAGATTATCAAACGATTGGGCCGCGCAGCCGAATTCAAGGATAATGAAACCGGTATGCATGTCATGCGCATGAGCCACTATGCCTGCATCATAGGTAAAGAGACTGGCATGGATGATGTAGAGCTTGACCTGCTGCTGAACGCCATGCCAATGCATGATGTAGGCAAAATAGGTATTCCTGACCATATCATGTTAAAGCCTGGAAAGCTGGATCATGATGAGTGGAATATTATGAAGCAACACCCGGAGTTCGGGGCTGGAATCATAGGAGAACATGATAACCTCTTATTGCAGATGGCGCGGGATGTGGCACTGACACATCATGAAAAGTGGGATGGATCAGGCTATCCATGCGGTTTGGCTGGTGAGCAGATCCCTCTCGTCGGACGTATTGCAGCTGTAGCTGATGTGTTCGATGCATTAACCACCAAACGCCCGTACAAAGATGCCTGGCCCGTAGAAAAAGCTATTGAGCTGCTGAGAGATGAAGCAGGCAAGCATTTTGACCCTGCACTGGTAGATGCTTTTTTGAAAAATTTGGATAAAGCACTCATCATCAGAGAACAATATGCAGAAGAGCAGTGATCATACTGAAATCACCGAGCCTGCTGATCCGAAACAGCTGAACAGCTATTTTGAGTGATCTAAATAAAGAGCATAGCTCTGACGAAATGGCTGCTTCAATAGAGGCTGATCGCGTGGCTTTATTATACGCGGGATTACCGATGGCTATTATCTCAAATGCAGTGATTGCTATCGCCCTTACCTTCCTTTTATGGCCTAATGAAAACACGGAAATGGTTATCGGCTGGTTACTTTTTATGGGAATAACACTAAGCATGCGTGCTTTTCTTGCACTAGCCCAGCATAAAAAACCGATCTCACTGCATAACAGTAAACTTTGGTTAAACCGCTTCCGTATCACTGTGTTCATCACCGGCATCGCTTGGGGGCTGCTAACTATTCTATTATTTCCTATACACAATATTGAGCTTCAATTTATTCTGGCTTTTGCTATTGCAGGTTTGATGGGCGGAGCCATGGCATCACTTGCTGTAGATGTAATCGCACTCTATGCCTTTACAGCTCCTTTGATCATCCCCCTATTTTTTCGCATTCTATCTGAGGGCAGTGAATCCTCCACAGAAATGTGGCTAATTATTCTGGTTTTTGCAGCATTCATGTCTATGAGCACACGCCGTTTCTCTGCATCATCACTAAAAAACATACATATGCAGCATGAGATGCTTTGGCATGAAACTTCACTCAAACGATACGAATTTATCGTTAACAGCGTTTCCGACATGATGAGCGTGGTCAACAAATCGCATCAATATGAAGCCGTCAATGATAGCTGGTGCAGATTGCTTGGACAAAAGCGTGAGAATGTCATTGGTCGAGAAGCAGAAGAAATTTGGGGCTCAGTACTGGAAATTTCATCTGAACTAAAACGATGTTTTTCCGAAGGTGTACCTATATACATGGAAAAAAATATTGTTTTCCCCAGAACTGGGAAGCGTGAATGTATTATTACCTGCTATCCTTTCAGGCAGGCATCTGGAGATGTAAGTCATGTGATCATCGTTACGCGCGACATGAGTGAACTGGCAAGGTTCCAACGTGAGCTCATTAAAGCACGTGATCAGGCAGAAATGGCCAATCGGGCAAAATCATTTTTCCTGGCCAATATGAGTCATGAGATTCGCACACCGATGAATGCCATTATCGGCATGTCATATTTGGCATTGCAAACAGAACTCGACAGCAATCAACGTAACTATATCAAGAAAGTAAGTATTTCGGCCGAATCTCTATTGGGTATTATTAACGATATTCTGGACTTCTCCAAGATTGAAGCTGGCAAGCTCAAAATGGAAAAGACAAAATTCCAACTTGAAGATATCTTCGACAATATTGCAAATATGCTCGGGCTTAAATGTGATGATAAATCACTGAAGCTCACCTTCGATCTCCCAGCTGATCTCCCCACCGCACTTATTGGAGACCCGCTGCGTCTTGGACAAGTGCTAATCAATCTGGGTAATAATGCTGTAAAATTTACCGATGAAGGCGAAGTGATCGTCAGTGTCGAAGTGATCGAGCAGAATAAACAGCAAATCACGCTCCATTTTACAGTAAAAGATACCGGCATTGGCATATCCCTCGAACAGCAACAGACACTGTTCCACCCCTTTTCACAAGCAGATACATCCACAACCCGACAGTTCGGAGGAACAGGCCTTGGGCTAGTCATTTCGAAACAACTTACCGAAATGATGCATGGGAAGATTTGGTTAGAAAGCGAACAATCAATAGGCAGCACATTTCATTTCACGGCTCAATTCGAATTACAGCAGGAGAAGAGATCAAACCCTCATAGTTTGCCATATGAGCTAAAAAATTCACGTATTCTGGTTGTCGATGATAACGCCTCGGCACGACAAACTATTACTTCCATGATCAGATCTTTCGGATTATCTGTTGATCAAACTGATTCTGGGGAAACGGCGTTTGCGTTAATAAAAAAAGCTGACAGTTCAGCCCCATATAATCTGATACTCATCGATTGGGAGATGGCGGGCATGAGCGGGCATGAGACAGCCCTTGCACTCAGCCAGAATGACCAGCTGAGAGAGAAACCGGCCACTATTATGATAGCGACTCATGCTCAAACTACGATAGATGCCAATGTAAACACTGTTCTGATCAAACCAGTTAGCCCAGTCAATCTACTTAATGCTTTAATACGAGCGTTGGAGCATAAAACCCTTGATGTAGAACGCCCAACCAGCAGAGACAAACAACGCGTTGACGATATTGCTAAACTTCGGGGTAGCAGAGTGCTTCTGGTAGAGGACAATGAGATCAATCAGGAGCTGGTACTGGACCTATTGGTCAGCAATGGAATCACAGGAACAGTGGCCAACAATGGCCGGGAAGCACTGGATATACTGAATAAAGAGACTTTTGATGGTGTTCTGATGGATTGCCAAATGCCAGTCATGGATGGCTATATTGCGAGCCAAGAAATTCGTAAACAACAGTGCTTCAAACAGTTGCCTATATTAGCTATGACAGCCAATGCGATGGCTGATGACCGAGAAAAAGTACTGAATGCAGGCATGAATGATCATATTACCAAACCGATCAATGTGAACGATATGTTTCACACGATGGCGAAATGGATCGGCCCAGCTCAGCCAAATCAGAACGTTGTGCTAGCGAATATTGATAAACTCACTGCTGATACGGGACTATCTGATCTGTCAGGTATTGATCTGGCTGCTGGTTTGGCTGTCTGCCAGGGAAATCAAAGGCTTTATCGCAAGCTATTGATCAAGTTTCATCATAGTGAAATTGATTTTATTGAACGCTTTCGCAATGCACTGGGCAATTCTGATCATGAACTCTCAACACGTTATGCTCACACATTAAAAGGTCTATCCGGGAACATAGCAGCCAACGATGTAAGTAAAGCTGCAGATGCATTGGAGTTGAGCTGTCAGGAGCAGAAATCAAATATTGAGATCAATCAACGACTGGATGAATTAGACAAACATCTTTCAAGCCTCCTTTCCGGGCTGGATAGACTCGATAAGATGGGTAGCATTGATGTAAAAGAGGCCGGAGAACTTGATCCTGAGCAGTTCAGGGCTTATATCGATCAGCTGCGCATGTTACTTGAGGAAGATGACACGAGATCAATCCAGCTATTTGAAAAACTAGAGTCGCTGCCCGGCGTTGAGGTTTACCATCCAGTATTAAATAAACTCTCAAAAGCTGTTAATGAATATAATTTTGGGCTCGCACTTCAAGCGTTGGATAAGCTGCTTGAGTTGGAGATAAAATGAATCAAGGGAGAGATAACAAAAAACTGAACACTAAAAAGAACTGGGGCATAAACTTCACAATTATCGCGGTGGTTTTGGCTGCGGCAATCGCGCTCTTACTCAATAATAGCGGTGATAAAGAGAGCAGTATCCCCCCCCTTCATGAACGCGAAAGAGTCACTTCTAAAATGATTCATGAACCTATTCAGCCCATTCGTATGCCGGATCATATTGACAGAAAAAAGGTTAAACTGGGGGATCATCTGTTTCACGATGTAAGGCTCTCAGTCGACAATACAATCAGCTGTGCGACTTGTCATGATCTTGCATCTGCTGGAGATGATGGTCTCAGAATTGCCGTTGGTATAAATGGTGTGGAGGGTTCGGTCAATACACCAACAGTATTCAATTCCGGCTTGCAGATTGCCCAATTTTGGGATGGTAGAGCAGAGACGCTTGAAGAGCAGGCGACCATTCCTATCCACAATCCGAAGGAGATGGGATCATCCTGGTCTCAGGTCGTGGGTAAAATAGGCAAGGACCCGGCTTATTTAGCCACCTTTTCCCAGCTTTATAATGATGCTATCACAGCAAAAAACATTCAGGATGCCATTGCAACTTTCGAGCGCTCATTGCTAACAGTCAATTCCCCCTTTGACCGTTTTTTACTTGGTGATAAAAATGCCATTTCTAGCGAAGAAAAAGAGGGCTACAGACTATTCAAAGATTATGGCTGCACCTCATGCCATCAGGGTGCTGCTGTTGGCGGCAATATGTTCCAGCAATTTGGCGTATTCCGTGACTATTTCACCGATCATCCGATTGAGAATAGAGCCGACTTCGGTCGATATAATATAACCGGCTCTGAGGAAGACAGATGGAAATTTAAGGTCCCCTCCCTAAGGCTGGTAACACTGACAGCACCCTACTTTCATAATGGGAGAGCTAAAACACTCGAGCAGGCTGTAAAAATTATGGGAAAATATCAGCTTGGTAGAGAAATACCTGATCATGATGTGACATTGATTATCAAGTTTCTGGAAACCCTGGCCGGAGAATATCAGGGGAAACCACTGAGAGAATTCCATGAAGATTAATAAGTTCCTGCTCATTCCCTCAATTGTTCTCGCGCTCACGCTGCTTTCCCTGCTCTATATGAAGTCCTTCAGTACGCTTTCAATGGAGCATCCCCGCATCATCGAAACATTTCACCTGCTCACTGAACACGACTCAATGCTTAATGAAGAGGTACTCAGATTAAATTCAAACCTACTCTCCCACTATGACCCCTTACGCTTAATTGATAAGGATCTGGTCGGTTTTGCAAAAAAACTTAAATCAGCAGAGTTTGGTCTGTATCAAACCATTTCTCCTACTCTGGATGAACAGATCAATCAGTTAGATAGATATATAACTGAAAAATTGAACATTGTGGACAGTTTCAAATCGCACCGTTCCATTCTGAGGAACTCTGCGGCCTATTTTCCCATCATCGTTACCGAAGTTTCTACATCCCAGACACCCGCTGTAAAACAACTGCTTCAGCAACTCTTAATTGATGTCTTACGCTATGAAAACAACCCTGACAGCTCATTAAAACATCAAGTTCAAGCGATGATTGCGCAATTAAAACAACAACAGGGAGCCAAAGAACAAAAAATGGATCCCCTGCTCAGACACGCAAGTTTGATCATTACCCACAAAGAACACGTAGAGGTCCTGATTCAGAGGCTTAATGCACTGCCCACAAAACAGACTATCGCAAAAATCGACCAACTATATTCTGCGCTGCAGAGTAAAAAGCAGCTGGAGGCAAACCAATATCAAAATATTATTTATCTGTTGGCAATCCTGCTATTGGGCTTCGTTGTCTGGTTGATTGTAGACATTATCGGATTGAAAGAGATTCAAGAGGAGCTGGCTCTGGCCAAAAGCAGGGCGGAAGAGGCTAATGCCGCCATTGCATTTCGAGAGAAACAATTTCGAACGCTGCTGGAATCCACTCCCGACCCAATCATCATCGTCAATAACAGGGGCAAGATCATCATGGTCAACCAGCGGGCAAAGGAGGTTTTTGAATACAGTCATTATGAGATGCTGGGGGAAAATATTGAGCTACTGATGCCGGATCGCTTTCGTACAGCTCATGTTGCACACAGAGATGGTTTTGCTCATAACCCCACTTTGCGCCCCATGTCCATGCGATCCGGTATTGAGCTTACTGCCGTAACGAAGTCAGGGCGGGAGTTTCCGGTTGAAGTCTCCCTTAGCCCCATTGAAACTGATGACGGACTGATGATTGCCAGTGCTCTGCGTGATGTTTCAGAACAGAGTAAGACCCAGAAGCAACTGCTTCAGCAGCAACTTACATTGCAAAAGATTCTGGATAACAGCCCTGTAGGTGTAGGTGTCGAAATTGATGGTATCACGGTGATGATGAACCATCGCTTACAGAGCATGAGTTATTTTGCAATTGGAAAAGCTGTTGAAAGTGGATACGCCAATCCGGATGTCTACAAAGCGATTATAGAGCAGCTGAGCGATATAGAGAGTGTTTCAAATGAAGAGATTTCCATCAAATCAAGAGATGGAGACAAGCTCAATACCTTAGCATCATTTGCCAATATTGAGTTTGAGGGTAAAGCGGCTCTCTTATCATGGTTTTATGATGTAACAGAGCTTCAGCAATCAAGAATGATTGCTGAAGAAGCTACTCGCATAAAGTCCAGTTTTCTTGCCAATATGTCGCATGAGATTCGCACCCCGATGAATGCGATTATCGGTATGTCACACCTTGCCATGCAGACCGGCCTCAACACTAAACAGCTCAGCTATATTGAGAAGGTTCACCGTTCCGCTGAATCTCTGCTTGGTATTATCAATGACATTCTTGATTTCTCAAAAATTGAAGCGAACAAGCTTGAAATGGAAGTGGATGATTTTTTCCTCGAAGAGGTTTTCGACAACCTGAACAATTTGATTGAGCTCAAAGCCAAAGAGAAATGCCTCAACCTGCTCTTCAATATACCATCAGATCTGCCTACCGGACTGATGGGAGATCAGCTTCGACTGGGGCAAGTACTGATCAACATTGCTAACAATGCCATCAAATTCACAGAAAAAGGTGAGGTTGAAATTAAGGTTGAAGTAATCGAGAAGAGTGACAAATTTGTAAAATTACATTTTAAGGTTCGTGACACTGGTCTTGGCATGTCTCTAGAACAGCAAGGTAAACTATTTAGACCTTTCAGTCAGGCGGATATGTCGTTCACTCGGAAATATGGTGGTACTGGCCTCGGCTTGGCAATTTCCAAAAGCCTCACTGAAATGATGGGAGGAAAAATTTGGGTAGAGAGTGAATATGGCGTTGGCAGCATCTTCCACTTTACCGCTCAGTTTAAACGGAAGCAGGGAGACTTCATCCAGCGTCATGAGCCTGGCGAGGATATCGAATCACTACATACACAACATATTGCAAAACTACGCAGGACAAAAGTATTACTGGTTGAAGATGATATTATTAATCAGGAGTTGATGCTTGAGTTATTAAGCACCTTTGGCATATCAGTAGAGATTGCCTGCAATGGGCAGGAGGCTGTAGAGCTAGTGGAGAAAAATAGCTTTGATGGTATCCTGATGGATTGTCAGATGCCGGTCATGGATGGTTTCACAGCTACACGGATGATACGGCAACAAAAACGCTTTGAAACGCTGCCCATTCTAGCTTTGACAGCCAATGCCATGGCCAGTGACCGTGAAAAAGTTCTGGCTGCAGGTATGAATGACCACATCTCCAAGCCGATTAATATCACTGAAGTGTTAAGTATAATGGCCAAGTGGATTGGAAAACATGAAAATAACAGAAATAGCATGATTGCCGAAGAGTCAGGATCTGATCAATCGAATATCCTCTCCTCTATTGCTCTGACTGAAGAGATCGACATGCAAAAACTCAATTCGCTTTTAAATCACTTAAGGGCATTACTGGAAGATGATGATGCCACGGCAACTCACGTACTTGATGAACTGGAGTCGTTACCTGGCATAGCCTCACATTACCCTGAATTAAAGAGACTTTCAGACGCCATTGAAGAGTATGATTTTGAACGGGCGCTTAAAGAGTTGGATAGGCTGGAATCAAAGGATGTATAGAAGTTTTATTAGGCCGTGTTAACAACAATCTGGCCAGACTTAGTCTGGCATCATACCCAGTGCTATATTATTACTGCAACAGTACTGTATCTAATCTGTAGGCATCAAACTTAAGCCTCTGATTGTGCGAGCTATGTAAAAAACTTCATGGGCTGCGAGTGCATAGCATTAAAACTCAATTATCCAGACTATTGCGAATCATTTTGCTAATTCTAGCCGTTGTAAAAGGCTTTCGAATGAGTAGTTCTGAATCAATATTATCATCCCTTCGTAACGTGTGTGTCCGGTCATACCCTGTTGCAAAAATGATTTTCGCACGCGCATTACGTTTCCGAATCTCTTTTGCAGCATCAATACCCCCCATTTTTGGCATCACAACATCCAGAATCGTTAAGTCGATATTATTTTTTTCTGACTCATATCTCTCAACTGCTTCCACACCATCGGCTGCAGTTAACACCCGATAACCCAGACTCTCTAACACATCTCTGCCCGATGAAACCACCGATGGTTCATCATCAACCAACAGAAGGGTTTCACCATCTCCTTCATAAATTTCCTCTTGCTCGTTTATGATCGCACTTATCTGATCCTCTTCCAGAAGTGGCAAATAAATTTTAAACGTTGTACCGCTACCGCGTTCACTTTCCACTTCAAGCACACCACCGTGAGACTTAATTGCGCCGTATGCCATTGAAAGCCCTAAACCTGTGCCCTTTCCAACCTCCTTGGTTGTAAAGAATGGCTCAAAGATATGTTCAAGATCACTCTCTTTAATCCCCTCACCATTATCCGTTACACAAATGCAGGCAAATGATCTGAATTCAATTTCTTTCTGTTTTGACACAAAATCCTGATCGGCCTCAAACCGAGCAAGTTCTAGACTCACTTCGGGTCTCTTTACTTCAAAAACTGCATCCCTGGCATTGTTCAACAGATTCATAATCACTTGTTGCAACAGATTGATATCGCCTCTGATCTGCATCTCACTATCGTCTATCTTATATGTTAAATGAATACTTTCAGGCAGTGAGATCATGTGGAGTTTGACTGTCTCTTTGAGAAAAGAAGAGATGGTCATTGGGTTCATACTTTTAAGGTCTTTGCGGGCAAATGTTAACATCTGGTGGATCATGCCCGCTGCCCGGAATGATAAAGTTTCAATTTGCTCCAGCCTTTTTAGCGCTTCAGGCTCATGCATCACAAATTTTCTCAATAGAAATAAATTACCAGTAATACCGGCCAAAGAGTTATTAAAGTCGTGAGCAATACCACCGACCAGTGTGCCTATGGCCTCCATCTTCTGGGCCTGATGAAACTCGGCTTCCAGTCCTTCATAAGCAGTTAGGTCTTGTTGCATACCAACAAAATAATCTATTTTACCCCTACTATCTTTAATTGAAGAGATACTAAGTAGGGCTGGATAAAAACTATTATCCTTGCGTCTATTAACCATTCGACTTTGAAATATCTCGCCGCGACTAATGGTATCCCACATGTTTTTATAAAACTGTTCATCCTGAAAACCACTTTTAAGAACTCCAGGCGTATTACCTATCACTTCTTCTTTTGAATAACCTGTTAGCTCCATAAAAGCAGGATTTGCATACTCAACAACTCCCTGCCTATTGGTGATAACAATCCCCTCACCAGACTGAGAAACAGCCGATGAGAAGATATTAAGTTTTGTTGTTTTTTCTTCCACTAACTGTTCGAGAGAGTTTTTATAATCATGCAACTCTTCGTTTAGCTCTTTTGTTATATCCAGTTGTTTATGGGCAAGCTGAGCCAAACGAACTGAGAGAACCAATGATGCTGAAAGTAAAAGTCCAAAAATGAGTACTATCTCATCACTTGCACCGTGTTCACCTGTTTGTTGAGCATGCAGAGCCTGCCAAATACTCAGAGTCATG
Source organism: Mariprofundus sp. (assembly GCA_021772775.1). GTDB lineage: Bacteria > Pseudomonadota > Zetaproteobacteria > Mariprofundales > Mariprofundaceae > Mariprofundus. Next base: position 136,194 of record JAJFLH010000034.1, read on the forward strand.
GATAAAAACAGAATGCCCATAGATATAGGTAACCATTCAGGGGAATGCCCGGATAAAACTCTGTTTTTACACGATGTGTAAGCAAGCAAACCAGAAGCAATTGTGATAAAACCGAGGGATGTATGAACAGCCATTTGTGTCATCTGGCCCCAACCATAAGCTGATTCAATAGAAAACAGATAGCCCACAAGGGCTGTAATCCCCAAACCAATAACCAAAGAACTCAAGCTGCCAAGCATAGTCAAACGCAAATGCGATTCTCTCAAACTGGCAAGAGATAAACAGAGGCTAACAAGGGTAAAACAGAGTGCTGTATTTGGTGCCATACGGCCAGGATGGGATGAGTGAGTAGTGATATAATGATCCATGAATAATTGATCGATATGGAGATCATATAAAAATATATATTCAGATAATGTGCCTAAACCAATGGCAAGAAGAAGAGAGCCCAGCACTATTGCGGCTTTGTAAGACGAACGTAAAATAGCATAAAACCCTAAAGCAGACAGCAAGAAACCCAGGGCGGTATTATATTGCATAGGGACAAATGTAGGACGAATCTGAATCAACAGCTCATTTTGCGTATACCAGCCAATAAGCACCAGTAACCCCACAATAAAAGTGCTAAAAACTGTAGCGTAAATAAATTTATAGAGGAGCTTCATATAAGGGGGAGCTACATTATTTATCATTTACACTCCCCATCGTTCATCCTGCGACGAGCAAAAGACATGCCAGAATATATTATTTTTCTAATATCATTATAGACTAATGTTTAAACAACTGCTCTTGAATCCAGGGGTTAAACAATCTAATTTCAGCACTCCTTATTCAGGGCCATGTGAAAGCGGCACGGGCTAGAGTTTTTTTTTATCGTTCAATCGCCAATCATAATCGAGATATTCGATCTCTATTTGACCGGCCTGCAGACGTTCTACATCTGTATTAGAAAGTTCCAGCGCGTCACTGAATAAGATGAATAAATCAGATAATGAATGAATACCTTTCCAGCCATGTTCAAAATCTTCACTATACCATTTGAAAATACTAGAGACTTTCAAACGATCACCTTCCAATCTGTTGCGATTTCGATCACTGAGAAAATGAGCTGTCGACTTTTTCAGTTGGGAAGTCAACAGATCAGCACTGTATGCCTCAGCGAGTAAAGGTGGACAACCAATGCTGGCGCAGTTGACGGCAAAATGGATATACGGATTCTCATAACGCCCTTCAGCACGGATAAAACCGTGTTCGATATCATCAAGCGAACGTGTTTTCCCCAGCAATAGAATAAAGCTCTTTTTCCATGGCGATTGAAACAGCGAACCGAGCTCCTTGATTGACTCAATATCGGGATAAGCAGTTAAAACCAGCTCAACAGTCCATGCATTATAGGCATTGATTAAGAAGGCCAATTGCTCGGCTTTTGACCAAGATTCAAAGCTTTCCATATTGATGGCAGAGAGTGAAGCCAGATAGGCTTTAAGTACTGGTCTGTCTGTTGCCATAGCAGCATAATCAAGCTGCGTCACCTCTCCCATGCCAATAGTTATGACATGCTTTTTAAGCAAACCATCCCAATCACTGTGATTAAACTCCGCCGCATAGGTATTGATTGAGCTAAAAAGTAGCAGGCATAATAACAGCAGTTTTTTCATACCTTATCCACGTTTCCATCTGTGATATCTTTCAGCCCATGCTAATAAAACCTTAGGCGCATGCGCCCTCTTCCACTCACCGGCCGCATATTTATTGGCTTCAGACAGAGTTGGATAGGTATGAATGGTGCCAAGGATTTTATTCAGTCCAAGTCCATGTTTCATAGCCAACACATATTCAGAAAGCATCTCGGCTGCATGTGCACCGACAATCGTAACACCAAGGATTTTATCTTTCCCCGGCACTGTCAGTACCTTGATAAAACCCTTTGTTTCACTATCAGCAATGGCCCGATCCAGATCATCCAAATCGTAACGTGTGAGTTCATAGGCAATGCCCTGCTGTTTGGCCTCCTGTTCATTCAGCCCAACACGTGCAACTTCCGGATCAATAAAGGTTGCCCATGGCACGACGGAATAATCCACTTTGAACTTTTTGACACTGCCAAATAGAGCATTTACAGATGCATACCAGGCCATATGTGCTGCCGTATGGGTGAACTGATAAGGCCCGGCCACATCACCAGCAGCAAAAATATTGGGGTAGAGTGTTTCAAGATATTCATTGGTTACAACTGTTCGCTCGGTCGGAATACCCAACTCTTCCAAGCCATAACCACTTAATCTGGCAACCCGGCCAACGGCACATAGCAGTGCATCAAACGCAATACGCTTCTCCTCACCATCAAACTCCACAACCAGAATTTTGGAATCGCCATCACGTTCACAACGCAATGCCCTGTGTCCGGTCAATACAGTGATGCCATCCTCCTCCAGCGCAGCTTGAGCTAAAGCTGAAACCTCTTCATCCTCACGGATCATGATACGCGGAGCCATCTCTACCTGAGTGGTCTGTGAGCCCAGGCGGGCAAAGCTTTGCGCTAGCTCACAGCCAATCGGGCCACCACCAAGCACAACCAGTCGTTTGGGGGCTTCATCAAGTCTGGCAAACTCTTCCCACAAAGTATCACTGGTCAAATAACCGACCTCATCAATACCCGGCAGCGGTGGAACAAAAGGCTTCGCACCTGAAGCGATAATGATATTACGTGTGGTCAGCCGCTGAGTCGTGCCATCATGCAGGGTGATCTGCACAGTCCAGGGATCAACCACCTTGGCATACCCCTGCAACACTTCGACACCCAGCTTTGTATAACGTTCAACGCTGTCATGCGGTTCAACCGCACGAATCACCTCATGCACACGATCCATCACGGATTTAAAACTGAAACGGGGATTACTCTTCTCAAGCCCATAACGATCAGCATGTCTCAACTGCCGGGCGAGCTTGGCACTCTTGATAATCGCCTTACTCGGCACACAGCCATAGTTCAGACAATCGCCACCCATTTTATGCGCTTCTACCAGCGTCACTTTGGCTTTCACTGCCGCAGCTATATAGGAGCTGACCAGACCTGCTGCGCCTGCACCAATGACAATCAGGTTACGATCATAGCTTGCTGGGCGAGACCAACGTGCATAGACACGGCGCTTCTGGAAATAGTCTGTAGTTTTTTTTGCCAGGATTGGAAAGATGCCCAACAGAGCGAAGGAGAGCAGCAAGCCCGGTGAAAGAATGCCTGCCAGACTATCTATATTGGCCAGCTGTGTGCCTGCATTCACATAGACCAGCGTACCCGCCAGCATACCAACCTGGCTGACCCAGTAAAAAGTAGTGGTGCGCAGAGGCGTAAGTCCCATCAACAGATTAATGAGAAAGAATGGAAACAGCGGCACCAGACGCAAGGTAAAGAGATAAAAAGGCCCATCTTTGGCAATGCCATCGTTGATGGCTTTCAATTTATCACCAAATCGATTCTGAATACTATCGTGCAAAAGGAAGCGCGAGACCAGAAAGGCCAGCGTTGCACCAATAGTGGAAGCAAATGATACCAGCAGCGTACCTGTTACCAGCCCAAACAGTGCACCGGCTGCCAGTGTCATGATCACAGCTCCGGGTAACGAGAGTGCGGTAACTACAATATAGATCATAAAGAATGATGAAGCGACCAGCCAAGGCGATTCTGCCCTGAGTGTTTCAAAGTCACCCTGGCTCTGTTTAAGTGTTTCGAGTGTGAGATATTGATCCAGACCGAATGTAAAAAAACTGACCACAGCAGATAGTACAATCAGAACAAGTAGAATTTTTTTAATCATGGTTTCTCCATTTTTTACTATGAGTTGATTTCAGTATCACCCTCGCCACGAATCAGCCGAGAGCGATAGATATTGGGTTTCTGCCAACTAGTCGGAGATCCACAGTGAATATTACACAGCTTTCAGGTTTAATGATCAAATCAACTCCCTCAATAAAAAAGGCCCTGTTCATCTTTTGATGAACAGGGCCTCAATGTGTTTTACTTTATACTAGTTATTGCGGCTCCAGTAGTGCCGCATGCGCAGCAGCAAGACGTGCGATTGGTACACGCGGACCTGAGCATGATACATAGCTCAGACCAATCTTATGGCAGAAACTGATTGAGGCTGGATGGCCTCCATGCTCACCACAGATACCGATTTTCATATCAGGTTTCACACTACGACCCCAGTTCACAGCCAGCTCCATCAGCTTTCCGACGCCGTGGGCATCAAGCACTTCGAATGGATTGTTTTGAAGGATGCCTGCATCACTATACAGCGGCAGGAATTTATTTTCTGCATCCTCGCGTGAGAATGAGAATGTCGCCTGAGTAAGATCATTGGTTCCAAAACTGAAAAACTCTGCTTCAGTAGCCAGTTGCTCTGCACGTAAGCAGGCACGTACGACTTCCATCATAGTGCCAAACTTAAAGACCGGGGCAATGTCCTCTGCTTCTTCAACCTCTTTTTTGACGTTTTCAACAATTTCTTTGATATTTCTTAGCTCTTCGGAGGTACAAACCTGTGGAATCATGATTTCAGGATGAACTTCTATACCCTTTTTCTGACATTCACAGGCGGCTTCAAGCACCGCACGAATCTGCATGGCGTAGATTTCAGGGAAAGTGATTCCCAAACGTACACCACGATGACCCAGCATTGGATTCACTTCGAACAGGGCACGAACCTTTTTGAGGATCGCTTCCTTCTTCTCAATCGCTTCATCAACCAGTGATGAGTCAGCCAGCTGCTGAATAGGAGCTAATACCCCACCTTCAGAAGAAAGCAGACTTAATGTAGCAGAAAGCACTTCTGAGCCGCGCATAGAGTCCCGTAAATGCTTCAGTTGTACCAGATCATCAATCAACTGATTTTCTGAAGGCAGAAACTCGTGAATAGGAGGATCAAGCAGGCGAACAGTCACAGCATTTGGTGACATGGTTGTGAACAGTTCAATGAAATCCTGACGTTGAATAGGGAGTAGCCTATCAAGGGCTGCCTGACGCTGTTCAAGGGTGTCGGAAACAATCATTTCCAGCACGATGGGCAGACGCTCTGCGGCATTAAACATACGCTCTGTACGGCACAAACCAATCCCCATCGCACCATATTTCAGTGCCCGTTCAGCATCTTCAGGCACATCGGCGTTGGCCATCACTTTCAAACGCGCACGGTCATCGGCCCAAGAAAGCAGTGTTTTAAGTTCATCAGAAAACTCTGCTTCAACAGTGTCAACAGCACCCAGATAAACATTGCCTGTCGTGCCATCAAGGGTGATGATATCGCCCTCTTTAATGACAACATCACCGATATGTGCACGACGCGCCATCACATCGACTTCAATGCCATCAGCACCGGCAACACAGGGTTTACCCATGCCACGTGCAACAACAGCCGCATGACTGGTTTTACCGCCACGGCTGGTCAAAATAGCTTCAGATACAAAGAAACCATGGATATCTTCAGGCTTAGTCTCTTCGCGTAGCAGAATCAGTGGCCTCTCATTGGTTTTCTTTTGCGCTACTGCACGGTCAGCATCAAAAACAACATGACCACATGCAGCCCCCGGGCTGGCAGGCAAACCAGCGGCTAAAGCTGTGACTTTGGCATTTGGATCAAGGCGAGGGAAAAGCATCTGTTCCAGTGATTCCGGCGCAATGCGCAGCAGTGCCTGAGACTTATTGATTAGCCCTTCCTCAACCAGTTCGACCGAGGTACGAACCATCGCCTGGGTATTCATCTTACCATTACGGGTCTGCAAACAATAAAGGATACCTTTCTCGATAGTGAACTCGAAATCCTGAATCTCAGAATAGTGCGTCTCGAGTTTACTGCGTAACTCTTCAAGCTGACAATAAAGGTCAGGCATCTCATCGGCCATCTGGGCAATCGGTTTGGGGGTACGAATACCAGCAACGACATCTTCACCCTGTGCATTAACCAGATACTCTCCGTAAAACACATTTTCGCCTGTTCCCGGGTTACGTGTGAAAGCCACACCTGTAGCGCAGTCATCACCGCGATTACCAAATACCATTGTGCAAATATTTACAGCAGTACCGTTGGCCAGATCAGGCGTAATGTTGAACTCACGACGGTAATCTACAGCTCGTTTACCTGACCATGAACCTAGAACTGATTTAATAGCCAAATCCAGTTGCTCATATGGATCTTCCGGGAAAGGACTGCCTGTCTGAGCATGCACAACCTCCAGGAACACAGCCGAAATTTCCTTCAGATTTTCCGCCGAGAGACCAACATCTTCTTTTACCCCTTCTCGCAACTTAATCGCTTCAAAGGGCTCGTCAAAATGTTCATCATCTATGCCCAGAGCAACTTTTCCGAACAGCTGAATAAAACGACGATAGGCATCGTAAGCAAAACGTTCATCACCTGTCTGCTCAATCTCGCCATTCAATGTATCACTATTCATGCCCAGATTAAGAATCGTGTCCATCATACCAGGCATCGACATCGCCGATCCTGATCGTACTGACACCAGCAATGGATTATGGGCATCGCCAAAACCTTTACCTGTCATTTTCTCAAGTGCTGACATCTGCTCTCTGACTTCCTGCATGACGCCATCGGGCAAAACGTTATCTTGCTCCAAATAGGTCAGGCACGCTTCTGTCGTGATCGTGAATCCCGGCGGCACATTCAAGCCAATCTGTGTCATTTCACATAGATTGGCACCCTTACCACCTAAAAGCTGTCTGTTTTTGCCATCTCCTTCATTGAAAGAGTAGACATATTTAATTGTTTGGTCGTTCATGATGTTTAGTCCCCGAGCTTATTTAAGAGCCGGCAAGTCATAACGCTTACCAGTTTTATGTATTAGAGCTAGTCACAGTGACTTCGCCGAATACGATGATATCTTACTCCCCTTTTTCAGTGATTAAAAGGAATGCTTCTAACATTATTGCGAACTGGGAATCTATCCAAACCACAAGCTATTCTGGAGCCATTCACATCAACTTCTCAGCTGATCATGCAATATATGGCTTAGCTTGCCGATGGCATAAGGCTTGGTAATCACTAGGCTACCCGCAGAGGGCATCTCATCCCGGAGTGATTCATCTTTATCATATCCAGTAGCATAAATAACCTTCATTTTTGGACTTATTGCCAAAATACGTGCTGCAGCCTTTACCCCCCCCATTCTTGGCATCACAAGATCAAAGATAATGAGATCAATTTCATTTGCATGCTGTTTAAACATTGAAATTGCATCCAGCCCGTCAATGGCCAGTAGAACTTTATAACCAAGATCTTCCAGTACTTCCTGACTGGTTTCACGTACCTGAGCATTATCATCCACAATAAGGATTGTCTCACCACAGCCCTGAATCACATCATCCTCATCAGAGGAGTGTAAAATCAATTTCTCTTCAGTCATCAACGGTAGATAAATATGAAAAACAGCCCCCTTACCCTGCTCAGACTCCACATCAATGACACCATCGTGAGATTCAATCACGCCATACGTCATCGCCAGCCCCAGACCGGTTCCTTTACCCACCTCTTTGGTCGTAAAAAAAGGTTCAAAAATATTTTTCAACGTTGACTGTGAAATTCCACAACCATTATCCGCGACATAGAGATGAGCATAAGCTCCGGATAAAGCCGTATCATCACATAGATGTTTAATTTTTTGAGCTCTCACCGAATTAAGCCCCAACGTAATTTCAGGTTGTTCGCAACCCTCAACAGCATCAACAGCATTGTTCAACAAATTCATCAACACCTGTTGCAACTGGGTAATATCCCCAAAAACAACCAGCTCTTCAGAAGAGAGTCGTTTATTCAGTTTAATGTTTTCACGCACACCGGCCTGATTTAATTTAGCAGCTTCTCTCAGGAATGAAGTCAATCCGAATGGTTTTTTATCAACAATCCCCTTTCTGGCAAAGGTCAGCAGCTGCTGAATCATTGCGCCGGCTTTGAAACTCAGGTCATTAATCATATCAAGTTTTTTAATCACATCAGGGCGATCCAGTGACTTTTGAGTTGCCAGATAGAGATTACCGGTAATGCCTGCCAGCATATTATTGAAGTCGTGAGCAATGCCACCTACCAAAGTGCCAATCGCCTCCATTTTCTGGGCTTGCCTGAAGCGCTCTTCCAGTGCTTGATGTTCAGTCATATCCTGCTGAATACCAACATAATGGGTGATATTGCCCTGATCATCTACAATAGGTGCAACTGACATAATCGCAGGATAAAATGATCCATCTTTCTTACGATCAACAAGGGGTTTCTGCCAGATATTTCCAGCCGAAATCGTAGCCCATAGATTTTCATAAAAACTCTTGCCCTGTTTACCACTTTTTAAAACTCTTGGTGTACTTCCAATCACCTCATCAACATCGTAACCCGTTAATATACTAAAAGCCGGGTTGGCATACTCAATCACCCCTTCTTTATTCGTAATAATGATCGATTCACCAGCCTGTTCCACCGCCTGAGACAACTTTCTCAAATTCTCGTTTCGTGCTCTGGTTTCAGTGACATCACTACAAAACAGTGCCACCCCCACAATATGCTCATCACCATCAAGAATACCGGACACCCGCACATCTATATATTGATGTGTAGCCGGCTCTACCCTAGTGATTACAAAGGAGTACTCACCATCATGAAGCACCTTGCTGATGATCTCTTCAAAACCTAAACCAATATCACATACATCTTGCAACAGTAACTGCAGGCTTGTGCCAATTTTTTCATCGGCAGAACAATTAAACAGCAACTCTGCTTTGGGGTTAAAATAGGTAAGTGAAAATTCCAGATCTGTTGTCACAATGCCATATTCTGTTGCACTGCGTAGAATATTATCCAGATAGGTACTTTTCTCCGCCAGCTTGGTTTTGACCTTCTCCAGTTCAGCCATGGCTGTACTAATACGTTGGATTGCGTTTCTATTTGTATGAATTGCAGCGGTCAGATCCGTCACATCCTGTACAGAGAACAGCACATGGTTGTATGGCCTATCATCAGCATTCAGTTGCGTAACGACAACATACTGGGTCCGCATCTCTCCATTGGGAAGTGGTGCAGGTATAACATAGTTATGCAGCTGCGATGAAAAAACGGTGGACTGCATTGTTCCAGCCAGCACCTGATTGATTCGGCCAAGAAATTTACTGTTTTTCAAATGAGGAAAGAAATCAAAAATCGAATTACCGACAATCTTCTCACGCTTGATGCCGGTCCACTCTTCAAGACAGCGATTCCAGAATATCACCACATAATCATCCCGCAGCACAAAATGTCCGATCGGGGTATGATCAAGGATCTTATAATCTTGACTCATATAGAGGCCGGTTAAAAGCTCAACTTACCGCATAATGCTGGGCAAGCCCGGTCATCATCGTTTCAAATGATTCAACATCAAAGACCAGAAAAACACTACCTTCAGCCTTCAGCTCTTCGACTGTAAACACCGTCTGCACCACGATTAGAATCCCGTGCTCGTTCGGAGCCTTGGAGCCCATCAATTCAAACAGACTGCCTTCAAAATAGGCAGGCAGGGAGTAGTCAAGATGGGTATAGAGCAGATTACCCACTGTCCCCATCACACAGTTAAGCACCACATTGCCCACTTCATTCAGCGTACCAGCCATCATCGAGTCCATATCCGGCGATCCGGCGATCTCCCCTGTCAGGCTGCCGACTAGCTTAACAGCACTGACTGGTGGAAAAATCAGCGCTGCCGAACCATTGACCTGACCTTTAAAGTCCAGTCGTACACTGGCCAGACGCTCTGCACTTAGCTCTTTGACACCATGAATGATTGCATCGGCGGCATAGACAGAAACAACAGGCACCTCTAGCTTGATTGGGCAATCCAGCATCTCACTAAGGGAGCTTGCCGCCTTGCCAACACCAATATTGAGTATCTCCTTAAAAGCGTCTTTCTGATCTTCAGTGACGACCATCTGAGTAGATTGCCTGCGCTGCTGAATCGGCACCAGAGCAGCCATCAGCTTTTTTTTGTTAACTGGTTTATTTAAAAAGGCTGCAGCTCCCAGATTCAGGCAAGTCTCTTTGACGGAAACCTGAATATCGGCTGTTAACATGATGACAGGAATATCCATTCCCATCTCCTTCATCTCTGCCAGCGCCTGAACACCATCCATCTCCGGCATCAACATATCCAAAAGGATGACATCGGGATGCAGTTCTGTAGCCCGTTCAATCCCCTGTCGACCATTCTGTGCCTCTATCGTTTCATAACCAGCTTCCCGCATCAGCTTAGATGCAAGTACACGCGCCAGTTTTGAATCATCCACAATAAGTGCTGTCGCCATCAAAAACTCCTTTCTGATTGCTCTTTTATCATACAGTCTGTCAAAGATTGAATTGGGGCAAGTGCAGCCATCAGTTTTGACTTGTTCACCGGTTTATTTAAGAAAGCTGCAACCCCCATATTGAGGCAGGTCTCTTTGACAGATGCCTGAATATCAGCTGTCAGCATGATGACTGGAATGTCCATGCCCAGGTCTTTCATCGCTTCCAGCGCCTGAACACCATTCATCTCGGGCATCAGCATATCCAAAAGAATCACATCTGGCCGCAGTTCACTAGCGCGTTCAACACCCAGCCGACCATTTTCAGCCTCTATCGTCTCAAAACCAGCTTCATGCAGCAGTTTGGATGCCATGATTCGAGCCAGTTTTGAATCATCTACAATCAGTGCTGTCGCCATCAGACACTCCTTTCTATTTTTCTAGCACCATACATGCTATCAAGTTTTGCTCTGCTTCACCATTCCAACCAGCTTATCTGCCATCAGTGCCAATGGCAAAACCAGGCAAGCTGCTTTCATCTCAATGGCTTTATGAGGCATGCCAAAAACTATAGAACTTGCCTCATCCTGTGCAATTGTCATGCCATGATGATCAGCAATCCGTTTTAAACCTCTCGCACCATCATCGCCCATACCAGTGAGTAACAGGGCAAGCCCTTTATGCTCATATTGCTCGGCAACAGAATCAAACAACACATCAACAGCCGGGCAGTAGAGGTTCGTGCCATCAGAAGGCGTGTATTGTAGCTGTTTACTCTTATTAACGATCAGATGTTTTCCTTCCGGTGCAAAATAGACAGTGCCAGCCTCTATTTTTTCCAGGTGTGCTGCCTGTTTCACTTTCAGCTTACAAAGTGAATCCAGCCAGCTCACCATGCCAGCAAGAAAACCATCACTGATATGCTGTACACAGACAATCGGCAGTGGAAAATTGGCAGGAAGAGCGCTAAGAATCTCCTCGAAAGCCAGCGGCCCACCGGTCGATGCACCTATCGCCACAATTTCAAAACTACCATGGGGCGGTGTTATGCTTGATTTTACTTGAACAGGAACAGCTTTTGCTGAAACAGAAATCGACTGAGCATGCGGCCTACGTCGCGTAAAGCTGACCACACCATTGATCGCTCTAACCTTTTGTATCAGAGCTTTTGCAACCGCTTCATCACCAGCCCGCAAGCCTGCACGCGGCTTGGCAAACACATCAACTGCACCAGCCTGCAGCAACTTGAATACATTATCTGATTTACTATCAAAAACAGAGATACTGATCACCAGAATCGGACACGGAAATTTCTGCATCACTGACTCAGTAAAACGTAGACCATCCATCACCGGCATATGCAGGTCGGTACAAATCACATCAGGATTAAGCTGCGGAATCAGCGACAAGCCCTCTTGACCATTGGCTGCCCTACCAACCACCTCGATATCCGATGCTGTCTCAAGGATTCGGCTAATTGTTAGCAGTGCAATCGGTGAATCATCAACCAGCAACACTTTGATCATCAGCCCACTCCCTTGCTATACGTCAACTCTGCAGACCCCATCAAATCAGCCTTCCCAAGGTTTCCAGTAGAATCTTCTGATCAAATCTTGGTTTGGAGATATAGGCATTGGCTCCAGCTTCCAAGCCTGCTTTCTTATCCTCATCTGAGGCCAGCGCGGTTACCAAAATAATGGGAATATCATTATATTTACTCTCCCGTCGTATCATTGCCGTCAATTCAAGTCCGTCGATATTCGGCATAACGATGTCTGATACAACGGCATCGGCCTGGATTGTCACCAGCTTATTCATCGCATCGAGTCCATCAACCGCAGTCACAACTTCGTAACCACCACCCTCAAGTATCCGTTTCTCCTGGATGCGTATGGTCATCGAGTCTTCAACCAGTAATACCACCTGCTTACCCTGCTTAACAGATGCTTCTAGCTCTTCAGTAAACACAGCCACATGCTTACGCATTGTACGAGCCAAATCCTGTGGATTAAGAATCATACAGACATCACCACTATCCAGGATGGTGACATTGGAGACATTACGTACCCGCTTTAACATGCTGCCATGTGGTTTTACCACAACCTCTCGTTCATCGAGAAGCTCATCAACAAGCAGACCAAAACGATCATTACCTGACTCAATCACCACGCAGAGCAGATAACCATCTTCATCATTCGAAGCAGTCTCTAGCCTTCCTTTTTCTTTACCCAGACGGGATTCAAGCTGCTGCTCATCCACCTCAAGCAGCTCACTGAGTGCAACAACATGCAATGCAGAGCCTTGAAAGGTAATGTTTTTTCTACCCTCGATGGAAAAAATAATGCTCTTATCCAGATGCATGCTCGAATTCACCGCATCAGCTGGAATCGCATAAGGGCGTCCATTGACCGAAGCGATGAGTACACGAGTAGATGAGAGAGTGATCGGAAGCAAGATACGCAGCATAGAGCCACGACCAACCTCTGACTCAATCTCAATTTGCCCCTTCAAGCGTTCGACATTATTGCGTACGACATCCATGCCAACACCACGACCTGAGATGTCAGTAACAAATTGACTAGTTGAAAAGCCGGGAGAAAAAATCAGTGCCTGAATCTGTTTATCACTCATCGACTCCAGCTCTTTTTGGCCCAACAGTTTGCGCTTCAAAGCCGTGCGCCCGATAACCTCTGGATCTATACCACGCCCGTCATCGCTGACTTCAATGGTTATATTGGTTGAGCTCTGATAAGCTGAAACGGTGAGTTTCCCAACTGCTGGTTTCCCGCCCCCCATCCGTTGAGCTTCCGTCTCTATGCCATGATCCACTGCATTGCGCAGCATATGCATGAGCGGATCTTTCATCTCCTCAACAATCTGCTTGTCGGCCAGGGTATCGCCACCCTGAATATTGAACTCTATCTTCTTACCCTGCTCATTGGCCTGATCACGCACCAATCGCGGAAAGAGATTAAATATGGTGGCGAGCGGCAACAGACGAATATTTCTGACTTCGTCAGCAATCTTGTCGGTAACTGTTTCAAGTCGGGTCATATCTTCGGATGAGGCGTGATATAGTGCCTGAATCATCGTCCCCATTTGCTCAAACCTGGTTTTCTCATCGCCCTTTCTTCCGGTCTGTGATGCCCTCTGCACTCCAGTTGTTATTGCCTCACTGCGCTGCCACTCATCCCATGTCTCGGCAATATTCTCAATATCAAGCAAACGCTGGGATACGCGCCCCCGAGCCACAATCAATTCCCCCATCTGATTGAGCAGACCATCGAGTTTCCTGGTCGGCACCCTGATCGTCTTAATGCGATAATCCTGTTGCTGAACCCTATTATTACTCTCTGCCCTATCTACTATAGATGCATCGGAGCGGACCTCGGACGATGACTCCACTGCTTCATCATCCAAGCTATCCGTCTCTGCGCCTTCAATCATCACGACTTCATCTTCTCCAGCAAGATGTTGCTCCAAAGCAGCCAACAGATGCTTCACATCAACATTGGCTTTGACTCCACCAAGCGCCTCATCGACCAGCTTATGCATGGCTGAAAGCAGCGGAAACAGCTGGGCAACCAGCTCCGTAGTCAGTGTTTTTCCATCACTCTTGCCCAGACGTAATACATCTTCACAGCGATGTGCCAACATCTCTATCTCTGGCAGATAGAGCATTCTGGCAGCCCCTTTCAAGCTATGGGCTGCCCTAAAAACATGATCGAGCCGAGTCAGGTCAGATGGATCTTTCTCCAGCCCCAACAATCCCTCATCCATACAAAGAAGATGCTCTTCACTCTCCTCCTTGAAGAGATCACGAAACTCCTGTTCTTCGATCATTGTCATGCGAACGGAATCAAACCTTGTTCATCTGGAGATTAACTGGCATCTGCATGCCCAACCAGATCTCTAAGCTTTTGAGCCGCATCTTTCAGGTTAACAATCCCCACCTTACTCTGGGTAATACCCGCAGCCGTCTCCTTGGCGCCAGAATTAATACCTTGCATGGCATGTACCACCTGATTAATCGCAGCCGCCTGTTGTTTCACATTCAGGGCTATCTGTTGCAGGCTCTCAAAAGCGCCACCAGTTGCATGCACCACCCCTTCAAACCCACCGGCTGTATTGTTGGCCAGCACCAGACTCTGATCCACCATCTTGGTACTCTCATCCACCACCATCACCGTCGAATTACTGGCCGTCTGGATATCCTCAACAAGTGAATTAATCCGTTCTGCCGATTTTTTACTCTGGTCAGCCAACTTACGAATCTCCGCTGCCACCACAGCAAAGCCTTTACCGTGCTCGCCGGCCCTGGCCGCCTCAACAGCAGCATTGAGCGCCAATAGATTGGTCTGATTGGCCAGTTCACGTACAAGCGAAGTAATACTTCCAATCTGCGCCGTCTTTTCACTCAGACTGAGAATCTGCTGGGCAGTTGCAGCCACTTTCTCCTTCATGCCGATCATCGCATCAAGCATCTCATGCACATTCTTGCCACCCTCTTCAGCCAATGCTGTCGCATCACTTGCCCCGGTCATGGCAGCATCAGCCTGCTCTTCTACCCGTTGGGCCGAAGTACCCAGCTCAACCATCGTCGTTGATGTTTCATTGACCGCCGAAGCCTGGGAAGAGGCGGTGCGATCATGCTCCTCTACAGTGGTCGCCATCTGGGTTGAGGTGGCAGCCAAATCCTCTGCCACGCGACTGATCGGGCGGCTCAATGAACGGCCGAAATAGACGGCTAGAATTAATACAGCAATCACAATAATGCCACTAACCATCCAGATCAGCTTTGCCAGATCACTGATTTTTTGGAACGCCTCATCTTCACTAATCTCTACCAGGATCGTCCAACCAAGACCGTAACGTTCGTTCAGATCATCTCCCATCGAAGCCCCTACTACCTGTTCACCCCGATAATCGGTGTAGATGCCCGCCATCATTTTATTTTGTCCCTGAGAAAGGCGAACCGGTTCGCTATCAACCTTCTGTTTCAAAACTGCATCGGAGATAAAACGCGAATCGGTCACCATATAGCTATCACTGTTTACGATATAGACCTCACCTGTTTCACCCATACCTTCACGGTTGGTTGCAATAGCATTCAGATCTTTAGTCGAAATACGACTCATGATCACACCAAGCAGTTTTCTATCATCATGTAAATCGGCAATCGGTGATGAAACAGTAAAGAAGGTTTGCTCGCTACCAGAGGCACGCGAAATATCTGCTATATAAGCCCCCTTCATACCATGCAGAAAACTCGGATCACGTCCATAATCACGCCCCAATTCCAATCTGTCAGTTGCTGCTATGACCTTACCATCAAGACTAAGAATAAGAATTCCGATTACCGATTTATCAATCGACATTTTCTCGTTAGAAATATATTCCCCAAGTTTTACAGAAAGCGCACTATTTTCTCGTTTTACAGCAAACTGCTGAACACCATCTTCGATAATTCCATCGGCAGCCATTGATTCGACCAGCACCCGCTTCTCATGAAGAAACTGGATAATAGTAGCTTCCCTACCCTCAGAAATCGCCGTATAACTCTCAATAATCTGATCATGTAGCGCCTGTTTACCAAACTGAAACCCCAACACACCGATAATCAGCACTGGAATTACCGACACCCCGAGCAGCAGGGTAATCAACTTTCTCATTAATCCTTTGCCTAATGCATCCACCATCTGTCCTCTCCTATCACTCAATCTTTCCCATTACGCTTCACCAATAATAAACAAGTCTGAAATCAGACCACCTCATCCACCACCAGCTCTTCTGCCACCATGATCTGCTCGAGATCAAGAATACCGAGCATCTGGTTATTATACTCAACCGTACGTTTCAGATAATTTTCATTGCCTGCACTGCTACCCATCGCACTATCAATACGAATCAGATCATGCACCTCATCAATAGGGATACCGATAATCTGGCCATCCATCGCAGTTACAATAAGTTTAGCTGCTCTGATGCCACTGCGCTCAGGCACGCCAATCAATCCTTTAATATCAACAATCGTCAAAATTTCGCCTCTTAAATTCATATCACCGACGATATGACGGGGCACGCAGGGAATCGGTACCACATGGCCAATTTCAGTAAATTCTCTGATCAGATCAAGTTCAACACCGAACAGCTCCTTACTGATGCCGATCACCGCCACCATTTTGTGACTTAATTCATTCTCATCTTCCAGCGAAACCATTAATTCTCTTGCACGTTGCTGAAAAACTTGCTGCTCTTCATCTGAAGCGTCAGGGCAAAATGTACGGTATTGGGAAAACAGCTGATCCATCTGCTCTTCACCAGATTCATGCTCTACATCATCATCCAGCTCCAGTTCACAAATAGCCTTTGCACTGAGCAACATGATAATGGACTCACCCAACTTCACTTCGCCACATATATAGCTGGAACGGTGTCTCTTTTTTTGGTCTGCAAGAGGAGTCTCTGCGATATCGAGACGATTCACTTCAACCACATCTGTGACATCATCAACAATCATTCCGACCAGACGCTTCTCATGTTCAAGTACAACTACTTTATTAGCCAACAAATAAGGTTGCGAGGCGTGTCCAAAACGACGGTTCAGATCTATAATAGGTACAACAAAACCACGCAGGTTCAATACCCCCGCCACATAATGGGGAACTTCCTCTACCGGCGTGAGTTTTGGCAACCACACAATTTCACGCACCGATGATACCTCGACAGCAAAGTCGAGCTGATTCAAACTAAAGATCAGGCACGCAGCCATCTCTATCGACTCTCTGTCACTGTTTAGATTCATCATTACATTCTATCGCCTATGGTAATCATTTAATGGATTAGCATATCGCATGCCACTCCCAGGACAGTGCCTATCTGATTATCAATTAATCATTGTTTCTAGATGCCCCTGCAGCTCCGTCACAGAGACATCTTCCATATATCTTATTTTCGTAGCTACAGGCAATGCTCTGACCAAACGGAGTGCAACAGCCCATAGTTTTGCTGCTCTATCCACCTCCCCACCATGTTGATAGATGGTGGCAAGATCGACGTGAGCAGGAAGAAATTCGGACGACAGATAGATAACCTTTTGCAATAGCTCTCGAGCTTCACTGATACGGTTCTGTTCCTGAGCAAGCTGAGCCAGAATGTAATAAGCATCGGCAGAGAGAGAGTTCTTATTGATCATACTCTTGCACACCCCCTGTGCCCGGATTAAATCTCCCATATTCGCGTAGCAGCGTGCCTGCAGGATGTTCGCCTCAATATGTGTTGGATGAGCCTCCAAATATCCTACAAGCAGTTTGGATGCCTTACTATAATCTCCGCTCAACAGATATTTTTCAACCTCCGCTAGCGAAACCTGAGGCGTTACAGAAAGTGGAACAGGCCGCACAGCCGGTACTGTTCTGGAGAAATTACTCTGCTGCTTTAGTGCAGGCTGCTTGCCAATTGGAACAACCCTCTCCCGTACAGGCGCTCTGGCGATAGAAGAGAGGTGATTGATAGGCTGATGCGAAACAGTCGCGCTTGCTACCGTTGAGCGCTGAAAGATTGTAGATTCAGGAAAACTACGCAGCTTAAGCCCTGATTTTTCAGGATTTGCCACTTCCGCATGTCCAGTGAGAAGATAACCGCCATCAGCTAGTGTTAAGGCGAATTTGCCCATCATAGTATTAATGGCATCCTGACCATAATAGATAAAAACATTTCTGCAGATAATCAGATCTATTTCGAAAAGCCCTGAAGAGGCAGAGGGAAAGGGATCCCCCATCAAATCCACTTTGCAAAACCGAACCATCTTCTGAATCCCTTCATCGAGCTTCCAACCATCCCGATGTTTAATAAAATGGGAACGTATATGTTCATCGCCGGTTCCACGAAACGACCAGTCGCGATAGACGGCCTCCTGCGCATAGGCAATTGATTCAGCATTGATATCACTACCAAGCAATAAAATACGCCAATCCTGTTTGCGCTGTATCAACTCACTGATAAGGATAGCCAGCGTATAAGGCTCCTCTCCAGTTGAGCAGCCTGCACACCATATTTTCAGGCTCCTCTTATGCTTATGTCTCTCAATCAATTCAGGCACAATGCGCTTTGTCAGCAAGCGCAGTTGCCCTTTATCACGAAAAAAATGACTCTCGCCACAGGTAAGCTGAACCATCAGCTTCTCCCACTCTCTTTCGTGGCCTTTACTTAACAAATGGTAGTAGTAATCGTCCTCTCCCGAAAAACCGCCACACTCAATGCGCGATTGCAACGTGCGAAGTACCTTCTCCTTATCAGGTAGATAAAGCCCTGTGTGCCTGGATATCAACTCAGAGAATCGTTCTAAGGTATTTATTGCTTCGACCATGATCTCCTATCTTACTTTCAAACTTCCTCTTCGACAATCAAAAGAAGCCTGGAAAGCTCACATGCTTCAGTAATTTCATTACTATCGAAACAGCTTCAAAGCATGGTCAGGATGGTTGCGGCATCCATGGATAACGTACCTCCAGTTCTGCTTCTGGTCGAATACATTGTAGACCAAGTCGAGATTCTACATTCAGGGCAATAGGAGCTTTTAGATTGGCTGTAACCCATTGTTTATCCGCAAAAGGGTTCAGCACCAGCATCCACATAATATCGCTCTGGCTATCCGCATGAATACAACTACGCGAATCTGTTGACAGAGTTGGTTCAGCGCCAAGGCGCTCTTTATCCCAGGGGGTGATCAAAAAAGCGGCTTCAGGTTGATCGATGGACTGGATACAGATGATCTTACCATATCCCTCGTAGATAAAACCATACTCTCGGGCATCACTAAAACCGGCCAATCCCTGAGGGAAATGAAAGGCTTCTGAATAATCATCCTCTGTATTAGTCATTTTTTTTCTCATCGCTTGGGCTGACATCTTGGGCCGCTCCTTGTAACCATTTTAATGCTGCTGCACCTCCTGCAGCTTTATTTTCTTCCTGAATAAGATTGTATATCTCCATACGGTGAACTGGTATTTCAGACGGAGCATCAATACCTATGCGTACAATATGTTCATTTTGCACATCCTGAATCACGATTCGAATATTATCGTTAATCTGAATGGCCTGACCTATTTTTCTTCGTAAAACCAACATCTGTTGTTTTAACCCCTACCTGAGAAAATTAATCAAACTGAGTGATTTGATTTGCGCCACCTGACTATAGGCTGCTTGCAAGGCGATGCTCGACTGTTGTAACTCAGCCACCGTAGCTGGAATATCTACCGCTTCATGCGTATTTAGCCGCTGATCCAGATTCAACTTCATATCTTGATAAGACACTTTAGAAATCTGCACTGCTTTAAACTTAGCGCCGGCTTCCGCAGTGAGATCAATCATGCCACTACCCGCCGCATTTAATGCCCCGAGAGATGTTTGAATAGCTGCCAGATCATTAATCTGAAGTGCCGTCTGAAAACCCAGCATGGCACTAAAAGCAGCACCAAAAGCAGCGTTATCTCCACGAATATTACTCACCACTTGCTGTGTAGCACTAACAGAAACAATACGATCTTGGTTGCTTCCATCATACGTTATGCTGGCTGCAGTCGCACCGCTTACGGCCAGACTTCCTCCAGCTTGATTGACTGTATCGGGCGTACCGTTGTAGGAGATAGTTAATTCAACGCTATTACTCAGGGAAACAAGGTTTGAACCAGCTGTCAGAGCAACAGGGGAGGGAAGGAGGTTCGCTCCCACGCCATTGGTGATACTGGCAATACTGGTTCCTGCGGCATCCAAAGTAACGGTATAAGCATCATTCACAGCAGCCGGATTTGCCGTTTGTGCCACAGCGGTGATAGATGTATTTGCTCCTGCGGCATAGATGCCTGCACCCACATTAAGTGGGTTGGATATAAATGCATCCCTATCCACAGCAGTACCCGCAAACAAAGACTGCCCCTGCCATTGTTGATTGCTATCAGCCAACAACTGATCACTTAAATGTATCATCTCCTGCAGTGCAGCCTGACGCTCAGCATTGCTAAGCTGAGCTGAGGCTTGTTGCACGGCTAATGTTTCAGCCCGTTGCATTACATTTTTCATATCATTAAGCATAGTCTGACTCATACCTAAACGTGATTCGACCTCAGCAACTGCATCAATACTACTCTGAACATTCAACTGACTGTGACGCAAATCCAATGACGTTTTATAATCCACACCAGCTTGAGCGGGGGTCTGAAACCTCGTGCCTGACGCGATATTCGCATTACCTTTATTCTGAATATTTTGCTGGTTATTGATCCCGTTGAGTAAATTATTATATAACATGCTGGTAGAAATTCTCATCTAAGCCTCCTCACCGAATCAATCCAAGCAGCGAACTAAGCATCTGATTTGTTGTCGTTATTATTTTTGCTGATGCTTCATAAGCACGCTGAAATTTAATCATATTGATCAATTCTTCATCCAGATTAACCCCTGACATAGACAGACGCTGACTCTCCAGAGACGCAGCTTCCACACTACGATATGACTGCTGCTGCTGTGCATGTGAAACATCTGAGCCATATTGGGTTGATAACGTTGTAGTACGATTATGCAGACTCAATGATGCCGTCCCATCCACACTCATCGCCGTATCCTGCAATGCAATAATAGCCAGTGCGCTACTGTTATCACCATTAAAAACAACTGATGTGAGTGGATCAACTTGCCCTGTAACGATATTACTTGGACTGGCCTGAACCGCATCTGACAAACCAATCGTCGCACCTGTTCCACCAGTGAAAAAGTTATTCACTTCATACGCGGCTAAAAAATTACTGCTATCTCCAGAGAATGCAAAGCTCTGACCCGCCGCTGCATTAATAGTTAATTGACCCGAAGTACCTACTGAGGCGGTGATTCCTGCTACAGCATTAAGACTACTTACCACCTGCCCCATAGTCGTTGCACCTGCTGTAATGCCAATGGCCGTACCTCCTGCCACCACAGGTGCACCTGCCGCATCATAGACATGAATATTAAAACTACCGGTCTGAACCTGAGCTGCAAAAGGAGCGCTCTGCCCCACATCATCCAGAGTAAGCACTGCACTACTGCCTTGCCCACCTGTTAAGCTGGTATGTGCAACAGCATTGCTGCTACTGGCATAGATCTGATTGACTGAAAAGATAAGATTGGCAGAGATACTATCAATCTGTTGAATATAGCCGCCCATCTTATTATCGCGCAAATCAATCAAACCACCGATCGCACCACCTGGGGCTCCACTGAACACAGGGGAGCCAGTACCTGCCACCACAACATTAGAAAAACCACCGGTAACTGCAGCACCACGTTGCAAATACCGAACCGCACCATCCTGAGCCAGCAGATCCCCATTAGTGGTTTGCACCATAAATGAACCATCGCCTGTAGCAATCTTCTGCACCGGCAAAATCTGAGCCAAATCACGAACTGCCTGATCACGTTGATCACGCGCATCATTAGCCAAACCGTTCGCACCTGCATTGCCAGCCTCCTGCTTGTTAATTTGTATCGTCAATGATGCAATATTATCCAAAAGCAGGTTGGCGCTGGCGATTGACTGGTCGATACTACCATCGGCATTATTCTGCACCGCTTGCAACTGCTGATTCATATTGGACAAAGTGGTGACCAATGAACTGCTTTTAGCGCTAACATTGGCACGCAATCCATTATCTTGCGAATTGTTTGCCAGCTGTTTCCATGACAGGTAGAAATCATCTAAAGCCGATGCTAGACCTGTACTTTGTAAGCTTCCGAATACGTTTTCAACGGCCGTCAGACCGTTATTCAACTCGGTCCAATGCGACAGTTGCGAGCCGTTATTAAGCTGAGCCTGACTAATAATAGGATCAACCATACGTGTAATTGACCCCACATCTGCACCACGCCCTAACGAAAGACCACCAATGACCTCAGAACCCGCCGTAACCAAATTAGCGGCCTGTCTGGAATAACCTGGCGTATTCACGTTGGCTATATTATGCGATATCACATCCATGGCCTTTTGCTGGCTTTTCAAACCACTGGCGGCGATATTAAGGCTATCGGAAATCATGGCTTATCCGGTTGTCCTGCGCTTATAGGTCTGCTCTGGTTGAGTCAGGCCCAATCCCTGCAAAATGGTTGTAGAAACAGAGTAAGCAGCATGTAAACGCAAACGGTTCTCCTGACTATGCTGATCTACTTTTAACATACGGTCATACAAATTCCTGCGTAGCGCCTGGAATTTCGCAGCTTGCGATCCGGCATACATATCAATAACAACAGATAGTGATAAATCGCTGGAAACATTATAACGGCTCAACAGTTGACGGCACTCCTTTTCCAACTGAGCAAGACACTGATGCGCTTTGATTCGATGATCCGTCAGCTGCATAATCCGATCAGCATCCAGCTGGCGGATTGCTTCATATTCAGATTGCGAAACACTTTCCAATTCACGAGCACAGACATTCATCTTCTCCAACAGACTGTGCAATTGCTCTAACGCTGTCAGTGGCAGTTCAATAGCAGAATTTTGAGTATGAATTACCATGACCGCTCCGCTAAAGCATTCGTAACAATTTGCGACGCGACTTTCCGACTGTCGGACTTGAAACTCCCCTCTTCCAGTGCGCCGCGAATTTCTTCAATCCGCTCCATGCGTACTGCCGACATGTCACTAAGCATCGTCAATGCCTTCTCACGCAGACTGGAAGCATCACTAACTTTGACAGAATCACCGCCCGAAGCGGATGCTTTACCCTTACTTTTTCCTTTTGATGCACCGCCGGAATTTTGAACACCAGCCGCACCTGTTGAGCTATTAATGCGCATGTTTCTTCACCTCCATGGCCAAAGCACTGCTCATCTCTAAGTTATCGGCAGCATTAGAAATTTCTTGAATCGATAAAGCCTCTTGCTGCTGCTCCACCCCATTTGAAGTTCCTTTTTGAGCGGATTCAAGCTGGCGATAAATACTATCCGCAATACCGAAGCTACCACGTTTAGTGCTGGCCTGAGCAATGGCCTCATCCATCATTGATGCATGCACATCTTCCGCATAACCACTGGGCATAAAGTCAGACTTACCCACAGTTTTGCGCATTTCAGTCATCATCTGTTGCACAAAAACAGCCTCAAACTGGCGGCTAACTTTCCATAATGCTTCATCTCTTTCCTTTAACGCTGATGGAGCTTGTGAAGCTGCGCTATTGTTGACCTGGAGCGACTGTGAAAGTTTCGCGCTGAAGATCTCCCCACCTTTAGCAGATGGTTGCTGCTTCGCACGCTGCTGCATCTTCTCCCGCTGCAGGATGCCATCAATCACGTATTCAACCAGATCAGCCATTACGCATTCCTCATCACATCGTTCTCAAGTCGGCATGTAGTGCACCTGCCGCCTTAATCGCTTGCAGTACCGCAATCAAATCACTCGGCGTTGCACCTACAGCATTCAATGCACTAACCAGCTCAGACAGTGAAACCTGTTTCGGCAATACAACCAGCTTGGCTTCCTCTTCAGTCACTTCAACATTGGTACGGTCAACCGTTGCCGTTTCACCTCCGCCAAAAGCATTGGGCTGTGATACTTCAGGATTTTCTGACACACTTACGGTGATGTTACCATGTGCCACTGCGACAGTATCAATACGTACATCCTGCCCCATCACGATGGTGCCCGTACGTTCATCAACAATCACAATAGCCGCATGATCAATACTCACATCAATCTGTTCGAGATCAGCAATCAGCTCAATGGTATTACTACTGGGGTTCCATACTTTAATGGTGCCTGAATCTGTCGCCCGCGCCATGCCCTTACCTAACTTAGCATTAATAGCACGCTGCATATTTCTAGCCGTCGTAAAATCAGGTCGACGCAAACTTAAGGTAATATGATCCTGCTCTGCTGTTAGACCACGAGGTGCGGCCTTTTCAACCCGCGCCCCATTAGGGATTGTACCAGCAGTTGGGTGCCCCTTGGTTGTGCTGCCTCCCTTACCTTCAGCGGTAAAACCACCAATCGAAACGCCACCCTGAGCAACAGCATAAGGTCGTCCATCACCACCGAGCAATGGAGCAACCAGCAGGGTACCACCTCTTAAGCTCTTGGCATCACCAATACTCGATACAGTCACATCAAGCTGTTGACCCGGACGGGCAAAAGCAGGCAGCTCTGAAGTGACCATCACAGCAGCGATATTTTTTGGTTTCATTTTAGCAATATCCGCACGTACATTAACACCAAGACGCTCCAACAGGGCTGTAATACTGTTGATCGTAAATGGCGATGAAGTGCCTGAGTCACCGGTACCATTAAGACCAACGATCAAACCGTAGCCAATCAGCGCATTACCGCGTACTCCCTCAATATCAGCCAAATCTTTGATGCGCTCTGCCTGCAGCTGCATTGGTAATATCAATGCAATCACAGCCACAATAAGCGTGATACGTGGGAGGTTTGTTAAAATGGCCATACTTGATCCAATGTTTTCGAAACCCAACCTTCATGCGTCACCGCCGCCAAGGCTCCAGTACTGCCATAACTGATATTCGCCTGTGCGACTTTAGAGGATGGAATGGTATTATCTGCGGCGATATCAGTAGGCCGAATCACACCAGAAAAAGTAATTTCCTGCGGCTCATGATTGACGTTTAACAGGCGTTTACCTGTCACCCGCATATTTCCGTTGGGATACACATACATCACAACTGAGGTAACACTGGCGGTCAGAGTATCAGAATTATTGGTCGAACCGGCACCATCAAACGATTTACTATTGCTCATGCCGATATCACCTGTAGGGCTAACATCTTTATTGGCCAATGCTGCACCATAGGCAATATTTGCACTCATACCGGTATTTCGTGCCGATGACTTACTCTGTTTACTGGCCAGCGAGCGCGTCGCCTTGGCATTTTCCGAGACAATCACAGTGACCAGGTCACCGACCTGTGCGGCTTTAGAATCCGACAAAAATCCGGCCCCGCCATTACCCCATAATGAACCTGTTTGAGTTGTATCGGGAGTAGGCGTATTCAATGCCTGATTCACTTCCTGCTTCTGCTGCTCATTGGCTGTTGTATCGACACGTGGCATACAGCCCGATGCAAATAGAAGCACAGCGCTCAACAGACAAAGTAGTGCTGTCCTATTCATTATTTTCATCCTGTAGCTCCTTGAAGGATCACACGCACAGCACCAGCCCCTTCTACTACTGTCTGTACCACTTCTTTACTGCGTAAGTTTTTGACCAATAGACGCTCTCCCTTACTGGCTGAACGCATCGCCTTACCCTGTGTGCGCACATGCAAACCTCCGAAATCAAGCATCATCACCACCAAGTCGCCGCGTTTAATCAATGGAGGGCGTTTCATGTGATTACTCAAAAGCAGATCACCTTTATGCATGCGACGGGTCAAACGCATACCTAATGCGTCAGTTTTCTGACTAACCAGATAACCACTATGACCGGCAATATCAGTACGTGTTCTTATCATCATATCATTTGTCAGCAAGCTACGTGCCGAAACATCTTTGCTCATCACAACCGCAGTTGCCCACCAGTGTACACGCACAGGTACATACCAGCGCTTGCCGCCCTGTTCGGCAATCATAGAAAAGCGTTTTGGGTGACCATGCAAGGATATAGGTAACGACCAACGAACGGAGCCACTGGCATTAGGCCAGCGATCCACCCGAATCAATTCAGCCGATGCGCCACGCAGAACCACGCCATTGTTAAAAAAGGTTTGAAGCGATTGCTGCATATCTGAATCCGATGCTGCCAATGCAAAAGTAGGCAAACTCAGGACAGGAAGCAGCACAGCGATGATCAGCATCAGCAAACGCCTTGATGTTTTCTCAAACATCTCCTTAAACAATGGGTGGTAGCGAGACACGATTATTACCTCCTAACGTTGTTGGCGGTCTGCAGCATCTCATCGGATGCCTGAATCGCCTTCGAATTCATTTCATAAGAGCGCTGTGCCGCAATCAGATTCACCATCTCTTCAACCATGTTCACATTGGACATCTCCAACATACCCTGACCAATCGAGCCCAAGCCATTTGCAGCAGGATTACCAATAATCGCTTCACCGGATGAATTACTGGTTTGAAACATATTAGAGCCCATATGCATGAGGCCGGAAGGATTGATAAAGTCAGCAATTTGAATCTGTCCCAATATAGACTGAATAGCACCCGGCTGTATCACAGAGACAGTACCGTCAGGAGATACCTGTACGGTTTGAGCATCAGCAGGAATAGTGATACCTGGCTGAACCAGATCACCATTTTGAGTCACCAATTGCCCGGTTGAATCAAGACTGAATTTACCATCACGGGTATAACCGGTGTCTCCATTAGGCAGTTGAATCTGAAAAAAACCTCGACCCTGAATAGTTAGGTCAAACTGATTTGTTGTCTGCTGAAAACTTCCTTCGGTAAAAATACTATCCACTCCAGCTGTTTTCACGCCCAGGCCAATCTGAATGCCCGTTGGCAACTGCGTACCTGCTGAGCTTGCCTCTGAACCTGGTGATTTAACCTGTTGGTACATCAGATCCTGAAAGTTAGCGCGACCACGCTTAAAACCTGTCGTATTCACATTTGAAATATTATTGGATATCACATCCACATTGAGACTTTGTGCGGCCATACCTGTTGCAGCCGTCCATAAGGATCGCATCATAACTAACTCCTACTGAACCACACCGACTCGATCATTAAGCAAGCCGGCCTGTTGATTATATTGTTCTACAATTTTCATGGTTGATTGATAATTACGCATGGTGTCGATTAAACTGGTCATCGCTAAGATCGAATTGACGTTAGAGTTTTCCAACGAACCCTGATGTACCGACACACTTCTATCTGCTTCAACGATATTATCCGGGGCTGTTTTAATGATCACACCCTCAGCTTTTGTAATGCGGCGTTCATCTTTAAGCATGGATATACCAAGCTCGGAAACAGGCTTGCCATTAATATAAATTGTACCATTGCTTGTTGCACTCACTTCACCAATTGGCAATATTATGGGAGCACCTGTTTTGGCTAGCACTGGCAGATTACTCTGTGTGAGGAGATTACCTTGGGCATCTATTTTGAAATTCCCAGCCCGTGTCAAAGCAACAGAACCATCCTCCATCTGAACACGAAAGAAACCTTTACCATTGATCGCAAAATCAAAATCGCCACCGCTCTGATGAATCGAGCCGGCCTGAGTGCTGACATATTGTTTATTCATAGACAGGAATGCGGCTGAAGTTTGACTCGGTGCACCTTCGCGTCCCATCTCATTAGAGAATTTCGACGCAAAAGACGAGCGATCTTCCATGTAACCTACGGTATTGGCATTGGCGAGATTATTGCTGATTGTATCCAGCTTATTCTGCGCCATTTCACCTGCCACACCGGCCATTAAGAAACCTAGTTGCATAATATTCTCCTGAACTTGTGTTTGCCTGCTCTTACTATTGCAAGATACTTGCCAGATAGAATATAATATTTAGTTGTTATATATCAGAACTTTACAGACACACACAGAGTGGGAATATTTTTCCGAAGGAATATTTTTCCGCTTTCATCAGGACATTATTTCCGCCCTATCAATACGACAAAAGAAATAAAATAACATCATCAAGACAAAAAAATACCGCCCCTTCATAGGAGCGGTATCAACAGTTAGCTCAACAGAACTTACTTGGTGAGCGAAATAAACACTTCAGGTAGCTTTTCAGGCAAACGATCAACATGATCGATGATGGTATATTGGCTACCAAAGATATCAGCCACATACTCATCCGCCTTTGGATCAAGATTGATGCAGTAGCTATAAACACCATCCTGATCCAGCTCTTTGACAGCCTGTCTGGCATCTTGAATCAGCAACTGCTCATCATCGACATCAATATCAGCAGGTTCACCATCCGTAAGAATCAACATCAGCTTTTTATCAGCCTTTTGCCCCTTCAGATAATGGGCCGCATGACGCATCGCACCACCCATACGGGTCGAATAACTCGGCTCTATGGAAGCCAGACGTGATTTCACATCCTCGCCCCACTCTTCGGCATAACCTTTGATATGGTAAAATCGTACATCATGACGGGTATTCGAATTAAAGCCTGAAATAGCAAATTTATCGCCGACTTGATCAATCGTCCAAGCCAGCAGTGAAACAGCTTCTTGAGACAGTTCCAGAATAGTCTGATTACAACCAGCTGCTTTTTCACTCAATGATTGCGATAGATCCAACACCAGCGAAACTGCCACATTTCTACCATCAGTTTTATGCGACATATTCACGCGAGGATCAGGTGCAGCTCCACCCTTGAAATCAATCAATGAACGAATGGCAACATCCAGATCAAGTTCCGAGCCTTCTTCCTGATAACGCACCCGAACCCGATCCTGTGGTTTAAGCATGTCCAAAATAGCTTTCAGACGCTTGGCTGTCGCACTATTCTTGGCCAATAGGTTATCAATAACGGCTGCATTGCCGCGTGGCTGCAGTGCTTCATATACACTCACCCAGTCCGGCCGATAGTGCTGCGCATTATAATCCCATTCGTGATAATGACGCGGTGGCAATCCATCCACCTCATCCTCATTCTGACGTTTATCAAGGTGCTCAAACGTAGTCTCTTCATCATCACCCTGTTCAATATAAATCCACAAATGACGGTTATCATCACGATAATCCACTTCTGTATTGTCGAAGTAGGTATCCGGCAAGGCGTCTGTCTGCCTGCGGGTTCGCCCAATAAAGGAGAGTGCAATCATAGCCATATCTTCACTCTTGGACCCATCTCTCTCCATCTCAGCAAAGAAACGACCGACAAACTCACGAACATCTTCATTCTCATACTGATAATCGGGATCAAGAATCGCTCTTGAAACCATCGCCAGACGCAAATTAATCAGGGAAGTATTTTCCAACTCCAAAGCCTTTTCATCAGGAATTGGATGCAGGGCAAGGAAGATTTTTTTCAAACCAGGAAAACGTTGTATGGCCAGATACTCAACACGAGAATCCTCAAACGTTTCAACAGATAGGCGCTGAAATGGACTCCAGTTATCAACAACCATTTTCTGGCTCCAACGACGGTGCGCAGCCATATGCGCCAGCGTAGCACGATAACGATTAATACCAGACACACCGCGATCATCGTCATACACATCAGGCAAACGTATGCCATAATCATCGTAATATGGCATGGGTTTACGTAACTCATCAAAAATCAACGAGTACGGCACCAGATAATCCCCGTCCTGCCACAGGCCACGCAAATAGGCATCGAGCTTACGCTCATTATCTATCAACAGTGTACCATGACGCTCACGCTGCATCACCGCATGTGAATCGGGCGATTGCAGACTAAAGTAGTCCACCTGACGACCTGGATGCGTGCTATAATACTTCACACCATAATCGACCCAGTTTTTATAACCTTCCAACGACAGCTCACGCAATAGTATTGGCGACTGTTTTAATAGATCCTGCAAACCGGGGCTGGGAAAGGTCGTGTGATGACCAAGCACAGATACGGATGTCTGATCCATCATTTCACGAACAATCTCTATGTACCGTTTAAATAACTCATAACTTCTCAGGCGCCTGGCCACTGCAGCACTGGATTGCAAAAAAGGAACCATCGCTTTGAAGTTAGTGTGCGTTGACATGTAGTGCGCAAACTCACGCAAATCATCCAATACCGCTTCTTCATCAACCAGACTAGCCACCAACGGTGCTTCTTCCAGATAGACAAGCAGTGGTTCAGGCCCGCGCCCCATCTTTCCCAGAAAACTGGCATTTTCAATGTAACTGACCACCCCCTGCTGAGATAGTAGTGCCTTGGCCTCGACCATGCAGTTATCAAAAATTTTATCAGCTTGAGCAAAATTACAGTTCAAGCGCTGCCAATAGACTTTTACATCCATGGCTCTTAGCAATTCATCCATGATTAATCACCTTGGAGTTGTTATCCCACATGTTTGCAATCCTCTTTCCAACACAATCAGTTCAAATACATTCGCTCAAAAGTCAGCTCAACGTATCACTTCAACACATTTGATAAGACTAATTAGCCAAATGTGGCATCAATAGCATGATCCAACGTATCGCGAATATCTACGTCATCAGTAATTGGACGAACAAGAGCCATGCGGCAAGCTGATCTTGCATCAATACCACCCTTAATCAGGGTTGCTGCATAAGTCAGAAGGCGGGTAGAAATGCCCTCATCTAGGCCATGACCTTTGAGGTTACGGGCTGTTGCACCAATTTGAACCAATTTAGCCGCCAATTCGGTATCAATACCAGTCTCTTTGGAGACAATATCAGTTTCAACAGCAGCCGATGGATAATCAAACTCAAAAGCTGCAAAACGCTGTTTGGTTGATTGTTTAAGATCTTTCATCAAAGTCTGGTAACCTGGGTTATATGAAATCACCAACTGAAAATCGGGATGTGCAGCTACTAACTCACCTTTTTTATCCAAAGGCAGGGTGCGGCGGTGATCGGTCAGTGGATGAATAACTACTGTTGTATCCTGGCGCGCTTCCACGATTTCATCCAGATAGCAGATCGCTCCAATGCGGGCGGCTGTGGTCAAGGGCCCATCAAGCCAGCGTGTACCATTAGCATCAAGCAGATAACGCCCAACCAGATCTGAGGCGGTCATATCTTCATTACAAGCTACAGTGATTAATGGTTTTCCCAGTTTCCACGCCATGTACTCTACAAAACGAGATTTACCACAGCCTGTTGGGCCCTTAACCATGACTGGTAAGCGGGCAGCATAAGCAGCCTCATATAGCTCGATCTCTTCGTCTTGGGCCTGATAAAATGGCTCCTCATGAATATTATACTGCTCGGTATCGGTGGTCATCGTCTCGCCTCCTGAAATTGTTGGGACTCATACTAACCTCCACGAGAAAAAAATCATGATTATAATAGTTATGGTTGCCATCAGAATTACTGATCCATTTTGGAAAATAGATCACTTTTCTTAACAAAGACTTCTCCCTGAATTATCTACTGCAAAAGCTTAAAATAGAGAGAAACTACTTAGGGAACAATAAATATTCATTTATTCAAATAGTTACACGAGTTGGCATTGATTCTGCTTACAAACTCTATTACAAACTTAACAGCTTTTGGTGGTTATATCTTATGGCATCTAAACAGACAGTATTGCAATCACGTATGCTATTCATTACCTGCCTATGGGTACTAATGACGTTGATACCCAACCAACTACAAAGCAAACCCCTTGTCATCACCACTACCCCCACCCTTGGACAGATAGCTGAAGCAGTCGGAGGCATTGATGTACAGGTACACTCATTAACCCAGGTAGGCCAGGATCCCAATACCTTCTTCCCCAGACCCAGTCATGTGGAAAAAATTTCAACGGCCAGCCTGCTTTTTTCGGCTGGTTTTGGACTCGAGTCCACCTGGTTACCTACATTGATTACATTATCTGCCAATGTAAGTATCGCACCGGGTCAAACAGGTTATTTCAGCGGTGATGATATCATTGAAGCCATCGGTGTACCGCGTGGTATGACCAGCGACTCCATGGCGCAATGGTCACCCGATAAAAATCCATATTGGTGGCTCGATCCCGAGCTAGGCATCAAAGTTGCCTTAGCCTTGGCCATCCGGCTGGGGGAAATCGACCCGGTCAATGCCGAAAACTATCGACTACGCGCACTGGAGTTCACAACCGCCATTGCCAATGAACTGCCTCGTTGGCGTGATTATATGAATATCCATACCGGTGCGATCATCACCTACCACAACACCTATGTATATTTCATGAAAGCGATGCACATTGAGCTGGCTGGTTTTGTTGAACCTAAATCCGGTATCGAGCCCTCGACCCGACATTTGAGTAAACTGATTGATATTATTCATCAAAAGAAGGTGAAACTGATTTGGGTGGAACCATATAATAGTAGAATTATTGCACGACGTTTAGCCGATGAGGCAGGCATTCGTTTGATGGTGCTACCCGATTCGGTCGAAGGATATGGTTCCGAGGGGTATATCGGCATGTTCGAAAAAATGGTGGAACGTATCGCGAGGTGGAGCCAATGATTTTATTAACCGTATTAATAGCCACGCTGGTCATTGCCATCAGCCTTCCCGTGCTTGGACAGCGTGTATTAAAAAGACGCATTGTATTTGTTGATTTGGCTTTGGCTCAGGTCGCAGCCACCGGATATGCCTTAGGCATGGCATTGCAAATGCCGGGCATACTGATTGCCATCATCACAACAGCTGTCGCAGTAGTGTTAATGGCTTTGATGGATGAAGAGACCAAACTGCCTAAAGAAGCAGTGATGGGTGCCGTTTATGCCTTCGCAGCCTCTCTCGGCATGATATTGTTATCGCTATTACCCTATGGTGAAGGCCAATTAATGGGGCTCATGTTTGGTAGCATATTGGGCATCAACTGGGAAGGCATCGGTATACTCGTCGCTTTCTCAGCCATCGGGCTGGCTCTGGCGCTACCACCACACAGCAATACCTATCATGGCCGCCTGCGTTTCTACTCCGGGCTATGTCTGATTATTGTTCCGGCCATTCACGCCATCGGTGTCTTGCTGGTATTTGCTTATCTGGTCATGCCAGCCCTCTCAGTATGGCGACATGGACACAATGGCCCCGTCTGGCAAGCCACCGCAATAACTGCAGTAGCCAGTATTATTGGCACCCTTGCAGCTCACTTTCTCGACCTCCCCCCTTCTGCAACGGTCGTATTAACACTTGGAGTTATATCCCTCATCACGGGTATTATTATTCATAGAAAAGTCATTGATAAACCCCGTAGCGAAGAAAAGAGAGCTGACGATGAAGAGGAAAACAAGCCAGTGACTCCTTCAATATAAAAATAGGTGACGGTTGCAAGCTTGCACACACTATAACGGCTCATCTTAAGCAACAATCTCATTCATATGACCACAACAAAACGGCAAACTACTATCTCTGTATAACGTTTTCTCCTGTTGCTAGCATATTGGAGAACTCTTTTTACTTATCTCAAGATCGCGACTGATGATATCACGCGCGGAAATAATTCCGATCAACTTGCCCGCTTCATCCACAACAAGAATATTATGCGTGTCACCCTTTAAATTGATAAGCATACCGGCAACGGCACTGGTCGGCATACTGGCTTTAACTGTGTCAAAATTCTGATCAATCACATCCCTGATCGGATGAGCCCATGCCGCTTTCAAGTTCAAATACAGAGATTCAATATCCGGGCCTGATTTCATCACAGCAAGCAGATCACTCGAAACATAATTAGGAACCGAAAAATGCAGAATTGAACGCGCCGTTACAATACCAACAGGCCGCCCCTCTTTATCAACAACGGGAAAGTCGTGTAAAGTAGAATTTTGAAACAGATCAATAGCATCTTTAACTGTTGCATCAATACTCAAACTCACTATCTCTGCACTCATTACATTGCCAGCAATCATAATGCACCTCCTATTCTGATGATTAAATGTACTATATTTCGCTAACCGTATAAAGGTCTTCCCATGCACTAAATCAAGCAGACTCTTTTCATGATAACACTAACCTGGCGAGCTCTTGGGAATACTCAACACCAAGCTTATTGAATGCGCTTCTTTTCCACCTCATCAATCGCCTCATCCAGAATTTTCTGAGCATCCGCCCCTTGAACCTTCTGGTGAATCAACTGTTCGGTCGCTGCAACAATAAGATCGGCAGATTGAGCTCTGACATCACGAATCGCCTGTTGGCGCATCACCTCAGCATCCTCTCTAAAGCTGCGTTTCTTGACTTCCATCTCAGCTTTCCACTCATCCATAAGCTGCCTTCGCCGTTCGATAATACGCCTCTCGGATGCATCAAATATCTGCTGTGCTTCTTTTTCAA
The DNA here is from genome assembly GCA_021772775.1 of Mariprofundus sp. Taxonomy (GTDB): domain Bacteria; phylum Pseudomonadota; class Zetaproteobacteria; order Mariprofundales; family Mariprofundaceae; genus Mariprofundus. The sequence continues at coordinate 170,427 of JAJFLH010000034.1, forward strand.
TGTCGGACAGCTTTATAATATATTCGTTTTTCAGGTTATCGGCATCCTCATGCCGTTTTCGTGCAGCTTCAATCTCTTCTTCAATCAACTGGGTACGCTCTTGTAGAATCGAAGCGATACGGGGCAATATCCAACGGCTAAGCACCACAAACAGCACAAGAAAGGAGACAATCGTCCAGAATATCTGTGATGAGAAATATGTAGTATCAAATTGCGGCATGAAACACTCCTGAATGCTTCAAAATACCTCTAACTCTGCCCCATAATAATAAATGCGATAACCAATGCATATAACGCAATAGTTTCAACTAACGCAAAACCAATCCAGGCATATTTTGATAGCATCGGCTCAGCTTCTGGCTGCCTTGCCACTGATTCAATCATTTTACTAAAGATCATCCCTATACCAACAGCGGCACCACCCATACCGGCTGCTGCCAACCCCATACCAATAGGAACCATTGCTGCTGCATCCATAATATTCTCCTTAAGGAAGCGCTGATTTATTCAGCATTTCCGCGCAGACCACGGATGGTCTGCTTAATGATCCGCCAGTGCGTCATCAATATAAACGCAAGATAGAACCACAAAAATATATGCCTGTATAAAGGCAATAATGATTTCCAGCGCAATTTGTACGATAGTAAAACCCAGCGGTAACCACTGAATAAACCACGGCGCAGCCAATCCCAATACTGCTAGCACGCCCAGTGCCATGTGTCCGGCAGTCATATTGGCAAACAGACGCAGCGCTAATGTCACAGGGCGAGCCAGAAACGATATCAATTCTATTGGAATCATTAGTGGCAACATCACTACAGGAACCCCTCGTGGTGCAAAAGCATGAAAAAAACCCCAGCCATGCCTAAAGAAACGTAGGCCAGTGGCATAAAGAAAAACCCCCATCGCCAATGTGCCGGTTACCGCCAATTGTGAGGTTGGCGTAAATGCGCCAGGAACAAGTCCAACTAAATTACAGCCCAGAATAAAGCTAAAGAGCGTAAACATCAGCGGGATATATTTTTCTCCTTCCGCCTGGATATTCAGCCGTGCCTGTTTGGCAATAAACCCATAGAGCATTTCCGCAAGCAATTGAGCTGGACCGGGTATCAGTTTGGGCTGCTTAAGCATCAGATACAGAAGTAGTATAACAATCACAACTGCAATCCACATATTCACAGCGCTGTTGGAAATAGAGATATCGATGGGGCCCAGATGAAGGTCGTGATAAATAACAATTTTGAAATGCTCGATCGGGCCACTCATATCAAGATTCATAGCTTATCACTCTTATGCATATCAATGACCATCAACTGATAGAGGCTCATAAAACCCGCCGCAAGCCCAAATATAGCAAAAACAATCAAAAAAATCGGCCGCGTTTCTAGCCAGCGGTCCAGAAAAAAACCAATACCTAAGCCTATCATTGTCGAAGCAACGATTTCTGTGCCAACCCGGAGGCCCCACTGATGGCCGTGATGTTGGTTTTCCTGCTTCAGTTTCGGCATACATCCCTCGCATGTAGAGAAATAGACGTGAAAAGCAGTGTATCATAGATACTTTTTCTTTACCATATTATGGTATAATTGGGCTTAATCAACAGGTTTTGGTGTAGGCTATTCGGAAGATAGTTCTCAATTAAAGTTGAATTCAACAAATCATATTGAGCGCATGCCCGCTCCCCTTTTACACAGCGGGATATGCGCTCTCAGGCATGAATCACCTTATTGTAATATTTACCGCCAGCTTTGCAGAATCGCCATACAGGTCTGATTCATTTCAACTGCCCGCGCATCATTGCCTGCTTCATTATAACAACGTAGCTCAGGTGCATTTCCAGAAGGACGCAGATGAGCCACCTCCTCACTTTCAAACGTGATACGAATGCCATCAGTCGTATCAATAGATGCAACCGAACCAAATGCTTCACCCAGCAAAGCTTCAGCAGCAGCTATATCATTGCTTACATTACCTGTATTTAACGCAGCCAATCGAGACTGACTTAGTTCTGTCGGAAACTCTTTCAAACGATCACTGTAGGTAAAACGTTGTGGCAGAGTCGCCTGCAAAGCTGAAACTGTCAGATTAGCTTCTTGTGCCAACATTAGAATCGCCAACGGTACAATCACCGCATCTCGCGTTGGCAAAGCGCGCAAAGTACGGCCACCCAGCTCAATATCAGTAGCTGTAAGAAAACCACCATTGGCTTCATATCCCACAACACTGTTCGCACCATCCGCAATAGCCGCATCCATCGCAGCAATCACAAAAGGAGAACCAATACGTGTACGATCAACACGATCAAACCAGTTCGATTTTTCAACAGCACTATTACAGCTCACTGGTGTTGCCACACAATTGGCTTGTAAATATCTGGCACACAACACACCTGCCACATCACCACGCAACCAAACACCATTTTCATCACTAACCAGTGGGCGATCACCATCACCATCAGCAGATACAATACAATCAAAATCGTATTCCTTACCCCAATCAGCAGCAAGCTTCACATCCTCTGGACGTATCGCTTCAGTATCAACTGGAATAAATTTTATTGAACGGCCCAAGCATGCCACTTCGGCACCTAAACCTTGCAAAATTTCCACCAATACATCACGCGCAACGGTAGAGTGTTGATAAACACCAACCTTGCGCCCCGACAAACAATCCTTGGGAAAGAAATCCAGATAGCGCTTCACATAATCACGCTCGGCAGCCTCCAGAACAGATGGCAAACGTGATTCAACCAGAGCATTACCGTCAGCATCAAACAGATCTGCAGCGATAGATACGGTCCGTGCCGTCATCGCCTGCTCATCCGATTTGAGAATTTCGCCAGCCGGTTTGTAAAATTTAATGCCGTTACGATCATCTGGAATATGACTACCGGTTACCATCACTGATGGCATACCCAAACCCATAGCATAACTGGCGACCGCCGGTGTGGGGATAAAACCGCAATTGATAGGCTCACAGCCAGCATCATGTGCTGCCAATGCAACCGCTGCCATAATACGCGGTGAACTGGGGCGAAAATCTCCAGCAATCGCTACTTGTGCACCTTTAGTCAGATCACCATTGACCTCAAGCGCCTGCAAAAAAGCCAGCGTATAGGCATAACAGACCCGATCAGTCATATCGACAGCCAATCCACGCGCCCCACTGGTGCCAAACTTAACACCGCTGCTCTCCATTAGTGCTGCGATTGATAACAACTCATTAGCCTGAATATCTGTCATGTGATCTCCCCTTCTCAAATCCCCATATTATTTGGTCGCTAGCAAGTATAGACCCGCTCATAATTTCTTCCACAACGGCTTACACTCTTCTTCACTCATAGTCGCAGATTAACTTCCTATCATCCACCTTGATAAACAAGCCTCCCAACTAAACAAAAACGTCCACTAACGCATGATCAAATACCAATGTATCACTCAAGCCTTTCAAATTATAAGTCAGATAGAATGGTGCAGTACCCTTCTTAGTTTCTGCTATCGGAGCTTGCATGGACTCTACAACAGGTAATTCTGGATGATCTGACTCAAGACGAGCCAGCTGCTGTTGCCAGGGTATTGCTCGACCAGATTGTTTTCTATCAGACTCTATTGGGTGCGCAGTTACTGACTCATGCTCCCTCAGCTTTGATGGATCATTACCCTGACCAAGACTCAAAGCGACCATACTTGCCTGTTTACTGTTATCGTATTGCAAGCCCATCGCAAGGGTCAGCTTCATAGACTCCCCCCGGTCAGTGCAGACAATACTTTCCCTCCGGCAACGGCAAAAACTGCCGATCCCACAAAAAAACGGAATAGAAAAATATCCATCAAAGCACTACAACCACCTGTTTCTAATGAATTATTATAAGAAACCTCCATATTCAACTGCGAGTGTTATATAGCCCTATCGCATCAGCAGTGCCAAAGCGCTATCTGTCAGCAATAGAGTTCGAGCACAAAAAAAAGGTTCATCGCGCATTTAGGGGAATGACAGACCGACTTCGGCCATTTTAGTCATTCGCAATGTGTAACACACAGCCATGCCGCGACGGTTTGTAATGTGCTGAAGGGTTATTCGTATAGGCGAGTTCGTTCCAAGCTTGCTTGCCCACAATAACATAGGCCGTTTCATGCCGT